>CAYMUR010000019.1:44077-53531 GCA_964393615.1 uncultured Pirellulaceae bacterium | reverse complement strand
TCTGCCAGCATCACATCAAGCGTCTCTTGGGCACGGTCCGTACTTGTACCCGCATAGCACATGACAGCGCCTTTTTTTCTTGTAGAATGCATCGTTGCAAAAACCGTGTAACATAGTCCACGGCGCTCGCGAATCTCTGTAAACAAACGGGAACTCATACCATCACTGAGGACTCCCACCGCCCCTCGTGCCTGATAATAATCAGCGTGTCCATACGGTACGCTATCGTAAGCTACGGCAACATGCGTCTGGCTCGAATCGTGAGGCAGATGGACATACCGTTCTGGAAGTAAAGCTTCTGCAACAGGTTCCGAGTCCACCGGTCCCCAGTCGCCCAGTAAGCGATCGACTGTCGCTAGAACATGTGACCATTCGATGTTACCCGCCACACTAAGAATCGCGCCACCCGGACGGTAGGTCCGATCATATTGCCAGGATACGTCTTCGATTCCCATTTTGGCTAGAGTGGATGCAGTGCCTTGACTGGCTCTACCCCATGGCTGACCAAAATGTTGCAGACGAAGTTGCTGCATTGCTTTTTGTGCCGGATCATCTTCGACTGCTCTTATCTCTTGTAAGCACACCTGTAACGCCTCGTCCAACTGGTCACCTGGCAGTTTCGCTCGCCTCAGTAAATCAATGTAAATTACTAAAGCCTCTTCGAACTTTTCAGCCGGCATTGCAGCAGCATAGCTGGTATGTATGCTGGAAACCCCTGACGCTCGCTCAACGCCCAGGTGCTCCAACGCTTCTACAAATTCCCGACTCGACCGGTCACCGGCACCGCGCTGTACCATTTCACAAACCAAATTTTCCAATCCGAGCTTATCCTCAGGGTCGCGCGCACAACCAGCGGGTAACAAAATTGAAAAAGCTGCCGATTCAAGCCAATCCATTGGCTCGGCTAACAAAACCAAACCATTGTCGAAACTGTGAGTATAAATGCTTTGCGCCATGATGTACCAAGGCTATTGGCTAGGAGTTTCAAAAACAATCACATCTACATTCCTATGATCCACACTACTAAATAATGTATTCATTTAGGGCAATTTTAGGAAGCTCACTCTGCATCACGAGCCGTTGTTGTCGACGACCATCTAAATGCCGAATGGATCAGCCTACACGGTGGGTTTTCTAATCCAAAACACGTGCAACACGCCACAAAATATTAATTTACACACATTCCGTTTTCTGGAATTTCAAATCGGCGAGCCACCGCAAGTAGTTTTCAGACGTAACTCATCTCGACCGATTTGTACACGGTTTGAACTGTACGAAATCCAAGACGTTCGTACAGTCTAATCGCCCGCCGGTTTCGTGCGGTAACTTCCAAAGTAGCCCGGCAGATCCCAAGTTCCTGAAAACCCCATAGAGACTGTTGTAACAGGCAGGTACCGACATTCTGGTCACGATGATCTGGAGTGATACCAAGATTCTGAATAGCACCGCATTCTTTCTTGTCCCGAATACCTTGAATCGTACCACAATATTCGCCTGGGGCACCGGACGACGACTGGTAACGGACCAGCCAAGTCGCTTCCGGAAGAAAACAATCTTTGTGCGATATCTCCTCCATTAAATTTAAACATCCCTCCCGTGACCTTAAACATGGAAAAACGTTGGCATCGAGTTCCGTGCGAAAACTAAAGTATTTGGCGAGGGCATGGTCCGGCAACAATTCAAGAGTCCAAGGCACCAACGTGTAACCCGGCGGAAGTGTGCAGGACCAAGCCAACGGCTGTGTCAAGTCCCGCTCCATACGATAACGCTTAAAGTAAATCGTGGCCATTCGTTCGTCCATCCGCGTCTACCACCTGTTGTCACGGACAAAACTCATCAAATTGGGTAGATCAGCGACACATCCCACTCCGCTCAGTGTATCGACACCCTGTCAGGCCGTCAACTTTCCAATCGGCCTGAGGATACATCAAAACCTAGCCGGCCCACCACCTTTCTACTGAGTTAGCACGATAAGATGTAGCTTTCCATGCACTGATTTCATTCCTAAAAACGACCTACAACCTCCCAATCAGTATGCAGAGACATATTCCGCCAGGAATCGTTCGACGGCATGCGTTCCAACTTTTTTTAAGAAACGGCACTGCGAAGGACGTACCACAGCAATTTTACCACGAGAAATGTCGCGGAAGAAAATGTGCAATCAAAGAAATGGGGATATCAAGGTCAGAGATTATTCTTTTAGGCAATCCGTGCAATCGCTATCAACAACACAGGAATCCTCCAAAAGAGTGATATCATGCCTCGGCAGCAGCTTGACAGCGTGAAACCGGCATTCGCTGACCCAGCTTTTTCCGCTACCCTTGCTGCCAGCAAAACCACATTGCAGCTATCGTCGACCCATAATCTGTCAAAAAGAACTGTTGCGATCACCTGATTTTTGGTCGATCATCAAACACGATACAATTTCCAATGCCGCATGGAGGTTCAGTCTACAATGCCGTGGCGTCTAGTTTTCTTGTCCACCATCTTGATGCTCAGCAGTTGTAGTAGAGATACTCCCAATCCAATCGTCACCCAAACGTCGACCGGTGGACCCAGTCTGAAAAACGAACATGCCCCCACCGCAAAAGACCTCCTCCCCTTGTACGATGCCCAACCCGTTACTTTTGAAGAAACAAGAACAGACGGTAACTTTGCACCTCACCAGCTTGCCACCTATATCGAACAAGCACAGACCAACGAGGCGCATGGAAACCTGGCCCAGTCTCTTCAGGATTGGCAACGAACGCGAGAGCTAGTGGAGCACCTATGTGGTGAAAACAGCTGGCAGTCAACCAACGTACGAATGGCCAGCAAAAATGCCGAATGGAAAGCAAATCTCAATCCACAACAGCAAGTATTGCTGCAGAAGATTCAACGGCTCGAAGCCGCGGCACACGAGCAGCCCCAGACACTTTCTGCATCCGACTTGTGGCAACAAGCCAGATCTCTCGCAGAACAACTTTGGGGCAACAATTCGCTGGCAGTGGCTACTTATCTCAGCCAGGAAGCCCTAGCACATCAAACCACTGGTAACAACGCTACCGCAGTAAGGCGTTATCGATCGGCTCTTGAAATTCGAGAACAGGTCGTGGGCCGAGAACATCCCGACTATGCCGCAACACTGGACGCTCTTGCACAAGTCCATTTCGTTGCGGGAAAGCATGATATCGCCAGAGAGTACCTGAAAGAAGCAACTCGACTCAGTCAAGTCATTTGGGGAAGTGAGCATCTTCGTTATGCACTTCATCTCAACGAACTTGGCATGATGCATCACCGACTGGGTGACATGGTCCCAGCAGAACATACGCTGCTTGGTGCCTTTCAGATTCTCAAACAGCAGCCAGACAATATGCGTGTACTGTTAGCCAACACCGCGTACAACCTTGGCGCCGTCTACTTTGCAAGGAAAGATTTTCAGCAAACTTGCGAATATTATGATTTTGCCCTGAAAATTTATACAACAGAGTTTGGACGTAAGGACCTCAGGTCACTACGCACTATGGAAAGTCTGTCAGCCGGTTATCTGGCACAAGACGATTTCCCTGCAGCCGAAATTTTATTGCGTGAAATCGCCGTGACCAGGACACAATTTCTTGGACAACACCATCCTGACACCCTTCGTACATTTTTTCGTTTGGCAGTGGTATTGGGAAAACAAGGGAATTATGAAGATGCCGAGCCATATTTTAAGTTCGTCTTGCAAACGCAACAGTCCGATGAGAATACGAACTCGGCACTGCTGCGAAAAACGCTCCTAACGTATGCCACGTTACTACAAAAAACAGGACAGATTCAGGCAGCAAACTCAATGATCTCTCAAGCCAACGCGTTAGAATAAGATTTGCCGAGAAGACAGAATCACACGAACAGAATGTGTAAAGCGGTGGTCCACCACCAGGACCTTCAGAAAACACTGAGCCAGCATACAACGTTTGAAAAGATGTTCAGATTTTTTCTGTACCTAGTGAATTCCGGTAAAATTCCTGCACGACTTGTCGTTGATAGATATGCTTTACGACCTGTGGCCTTTTCGTCTGCAGAAACGCTTGCGCTTCATCTGGCGTGAACCCGCGACTCCGAATGAGCCAGCAAAGAACAATCGTAACACTACGCCCACGCCCTGCCTTACAGTGTACGTACACGGTATTACCACGGTCGATTTGATCCGACATGAACTCCACGGCCTCATCGACAGAGTTCGCTGTCGGAGAGGTAAAATCAATGGTCGGGACATGCAATTGGCAAATTCCATAATGTTCATACTCGCGTTGCGGACCAGCATATTCTTCACACATATTGACAACGGCCCGCACTCCCTGTTGGTGTAAATATTTCACAAAAGAGGGAAATGGCAAGGCTCCCAAAATAAGATGGTCATCAACGCGACTTGACCATTTCCAAACTCCAAGAATTCGTGCCAAAAACCAATTCCAAGCCAACGTCGGATAAAAGATGAGGTGGGCAACACGGCGGTGCATGATGGGCAACAACTCTCTTGGGTTATCTGACAATCAAACGTCATCCAGTAAGTCGACGGCCACAAAACGACGGCCTTCCAGCATGGCCAAACTGGCACCGCCACCAGTACTAATATGTGTCACCTGATCAGCAAAACCAAGTTGTGAAATGGCAGCCGCACTGTCACCTCCACCAATAATACTGATGGCGTTACCAGCAGCAATGGCAATGGCCAGGGATTTGGTACCGGCGTCAAAAGGTGGCATTTCAAAAACACCCAAGGGGCCATTCCAAATGATCGTACCAGCTTGGGCCACAATATCGCTGTATATTTTGGAGGTCTGTGGGCCAATATCGAGACCTTGATAACCCTGGGGTATCTCTCCGGCAGCAAACACTTGTTTATCACAATCGGCTCGAAAATCATTGCCACAATGTGTGTCCACAGGTAGTTTCAATTTCTCACCGCCTACCTCCAGTAATTGACGCGCCAAATCTACCTTATCTGGTTCGACAAGACTCTTTCCGACTTGGGCTCCACGTGCTAGTGCAAAAGTATAGGCCATAGCACCACCAATCAATACATGATCACAAAAACGAATCAGGTTTCGGATAACACCGATTTTGTCCGAAACTTTGGCGCCGCCCAGAATGGCTACCAGAGGTCTGCGGGGGTTAGCAATCGTCTCAGACAAATATTGAATTTCTCGGGCCACCAAAAATCCAACGACCTTGGGCTTACCCGATAATGCTTGGGGAACGGCCACCATCGAAGCGTCTTCTCGGTGACACGTTCCAAATGCATCATTACAATAGGCATCCATCCCTGCGGCCAGCTTTTGGGCAAACAACGGATCTCCTTTTTTCTCACCTGGATGAAACCGCAAATTTTCCAAAACCAGTACATCACCGGGCTTCAATGCTTCAACCCTTCGGCGTGATTCGTCGTCCACGGTATCGCTAGAAAATGTCACTGGTATCTGTAAACATTCAGACAACCGCCTGGCTACCGGACGCAGACTGAACCGTAAATCGCTTGCTTCACCACTTGGGCGTCCCAAGTGACTCATGAGAACTGCAGCACCTCCACGTTCGATGACTGATTGTACCGTTGGTAACGCCATTTTAATCCGGCGATCGTCTGCAATTTCACCCTGCTCATCGAGGGGTACATTAAAGTCAACCCGTATGAGAACCTTCCGGCCATTGACATTGATGTCTGCAATCGTTTTCTTGGCCATCCTCTCAAATCCTACTGTCGTTACTGGCTTCGTGAAAATCGGTACGGTTGTCAACCTGTCTACAAATTACAGTGCATCCCTCCATGAAGCCAAGGGTCATTGGCTTCGTCAGCCGATAAATCTAACGTCCGAAAGGTAATGCAGGATGTTTTTTGGGTGATACCATAACCAAAAATACACACCACTAGGAAGTTTACCGGGACCAATGATCGTCGTACAGGCAAGTCAGAAGGCCCCGCATCGAGCCATTTCACTGGTACGACCGCAATTATCAGTAAAATTGCAGTGTTACCAGTCTGTGTGTGGATAAAGAGCCATTCTGACAAATACCGTCACAATAGATACAACCCAGTTCTTCAACCACAAATTACCAAAGTTCACGTGAAAACATTCCGTCTTTTTAAATCTGGACGTGTAGGTCGACGATACTGAGCAGTGAAGCAAGTGGACTTGCCTCTGCTGGTCACCCTCGCGCCGCGTCACCGACGCTCCGGAAGCGGCGCGGTGGAACTGCAGAAGGTACGCTCTATTAGCTGAACGTTGTAGCGTATTGAACTGTTTTTTGTTTCCCGGTTGTAGGAGCTCCTCCTTATGAAGACTCGATCGATTTTTGCGGCTCTCGTGATGGCCCTCGTGGTCAGCATTGCGAGCGCCAACACTGCCAATGCAGGTGGCCTGCTTGGTGGTCTGTTGCGTGGTCATATTGGCTGCGGTTGTGAAATTATTTCGTGTTGTGAAGAAGCACCCGCTTGTGGTTGTGAAGAAGAACCAGCTTGTGGTTGCGAAGAAGAACCAGCTTGTGGTTGTGAAGAAGAGCCCACTTGTGGTTGCGAAGAAGAGCCTAGTTGTGGCTGTGAAGCGGCTTGCTGTGATCCATGTGGTTGCGCAGCACGCCTGTTAGGCAAAGTGCGTTCCGTCCTGGCACGTGTGGCGTCGATCGGTTGCTGTAACATCGGTTGTGACGCGGGTTGTGATGCCGCCGAACCGACCTGTGGCTGCAGCTAGTCCATTGGGACACAGGAAATATCTCACCGTCTTTTAGACGGGTAAGATATTACTGAAAAAAGACGGTTTCCGGTTCATTCCGGGAACCGTTTTTTCATGCGCGTCAGGGTTTTCAGAAAATACGCACAAATCGTCTTCATTTCACCAATTCGATACCCTTAGAACAAAACAAGCATGGCACGGACTCAAAAATCTTCCTGCATGCCAAACCGTCGGTAGCGAATATTGCGAGGATCAAGTGTGTGTCCCCAACTGATGTCGTCAACTGCGACATTGAACACTTTCGCGATGCGAGATCGTTCCTGAGGACTTGGCGTCCAACGCCCCAGAGCGATCGCTTTGACTCGTTCTGCGTCAAGCTGGCTCCGTTCGGCAACATCTTCTACCGTCAGGCGGGTTTCTTCGAATAATAGGTCAACTGTTTTCATAACGGGATCTGACATCACGAACGCGGTATATTTCCTCGGTGGAGAAACAACATTGGCTACGACGTCGCCAAACCTGTCCCGAACAGTCAAGCATTTCTATGAAACAACACGCCTTCCCATCGGAACGTGAAACCTTGCCAATCGCACCCTCGTTCCGAAAATGCGTTTTCGCTGCCTGGCTTATCTGACATTGTAGTCCATGCACAAACTCTCACCCACCCTACAGCGTATTCACACTAGGTCGTGTGGGACAATCGGAAACGATGTTTGAGCACACATTCTCAGGTGATCCTTCGGTAAACCAATGGTGTGCGCTTCGATACTTCCGGCTCGTGGCCCAGGAACGATCAGAATCGCAGCCAAGTCGGGCCGAGTCTCACAGAAATTGATCGCTGCCTTAGCTCCCATCACATAAAAGGCTGTGGACAATGCATCCGCAATGGCCGCTTCGGGTGCCAAAACAGTAGCGGACAACACTCCCGTAGCAGGCCAACCGCTACGGGGATCGAGAATATGGCCATACCGCTGACCACGATAAAAAAAAGATTGTGTTGCTGAACCCGATGTTCCCAAACTTGCGTTCAGTAAATCGAATTCAAAAATACGCTCACCGGGACGCAGGGGATGTCGTAAAGCGACTTTCCATCCAGGAAATTGCTCTTGGATACCTCGCCTTTGTCCAACCGCAACCACACTGCTACGTCCCCCTTGTAACATAAAATCGCTGGCGCCTGACTCGACCAGCAATCGTCGACAACGGTCAAGCGTGTAACCTTTGCCAATGCCATTCAAGTTAATTTCCAGGGACGAATGCAAAAACTGTACGCTGTGATCCTGGCCCCGCAATCGGACATACTGACTGCCAACGATGTTCAAACAATCCGTAACATCGGCTGCGGACGGCATACGACCCTCACGACGGTAAAAACCCCACAATTTAGAAAGCGGAGTGGAAGTGATATCGAAAGCCCCTTCGGTCGACTCATACAGCTCGACAGAACGTTGCAACAAATCATACAAACCTGGCTCCACGGACACCGCTTGACTGGCAGCTCGCCGGTTGAGCTGACTTAATTCACTCTGATCACGATACACTGACAACTGGCTTTCCAATTGGTCGACTAGGTCCAACGCGGCAACAGCCGCTTCGGTCGCCACGGCCCGATCCTGCTGATTGATAATAACCTCGAACTGACATGCCATGGCCCGGCGTCCAATATGAATTAGACAGGAAGGTGTGCCACTTTCATCAGAAGCAGAAGTCTCTATCTCAGACCCATCATTTTGAAATGCGGCTGTCAGGAATTGGCGTCGTGATGGTGTAAGGTCTGAACTCACGATCCGCCTCCGTCACGCGCAAGACAATAGAGCGAATGGCTGCCGCGCAGGTACAATTCGAATTCAACCAAAGCGGCAGACGCACTAATACTTTCACGTAAACGATTGATCGCCAGTACGCGAGGCAGAGAACCATGGGCAAGGACAACGGTCGTCCCGTCCAAACCCGTAATGTAGACACGGTTATCGGCAGCGACCGGAGAAGCATAAATATTACGAATACCATTCAACCGTACAGGGCCGCCAATGGACCGTCCAGTCCGCACATCGAGACGGGAGAGAATTCCTTGGTAGTGCCGCAGAAAATAGAGCATATTGTCATACAACAAGGGTGATGGCACATAGGGCGTCAAGCGACGAGTGCTCCAAGCAACCTGGTTGGACGCCGTCACGTCACCATGCGATCCTCGAAGTCGTATGGCCAGTAGATTCCGTGTATCGTAGCTGCTGGCCGCAAACAGCATGCCATGGGCGGCGACCGGTGAAGCCACGACATTGCGGGACAAACCACCACAGGACCAGATCATTTTACCTGTTTCTAAGTCATAACCCCGTACACGCTTCGACCCACTGGCCACTACTTGAATAACATCGTCATATTCCACCACAATCGGCGTGGCCCAAGAAGTCACTTCATCACGGGCCACGCGCCATTGTTCTTTTCCCGTATGCTTGTCCAGGGCAACAAGAAACGATCCTCTCTCATGGTCCCAATTCACGACCAACGTGTCACCGTGTAACGCTGGTGAACTGCCTTCTCCGTGCCCGTGTCGTGTATGCATCTCACCAAAATGACGGTCCCAGACCACTTCTCCCTCCAGGTTGAGACAATACAGACCAGCGGAACCAAAAAATGCAAACAAATATTCACCATCTGTCACTGGTGACGCAGACGCTTGGCTCGCTGTGTAGTGTCCACCTTCATGCGGAACCTGCTCCCGCACGATTTTTTGCCAGCAAATTTTTCCATCCTTGCGATTC
>CAYMUR010000019.1:43131-44067 GCA_964393615.1 uncultured Pirellulaceae bacterium | reverse complement strand
ATTCACAGCTAATACTACAAAACGATGGCGGTGAGTTACTGGCACATTGTCATGGGCTCCCGGTGCCTGACTATATTTCGGTTCCAATGGTGTTCCTATCGGGATCGCCGTTGTCAAAAAAACACGATCACCCCAAATCACAGGCGTGGAATGTCCTTTGCCAGGAACCGGTGTTTTCCAACGAATATTCTGATCGCCACCATCTGCCATTTCCTGCCATTCAACAGGTGGTTCTGCACCAATCGCCACACCAGTTGAAAGTGGACCGCGCCACTGTGGCCAATAACGTGCTGTCTCAGAATGAGTGTCCGGTGGAGAAGCGTACAGCGTTTGACAAATCTCTGCGGAACAAAACAGAATCGGGTTTACCAATAAGCCGTAGCAAGGCAAAAAGACCAATCGTTGACGACACCGATCAGGCTGAACAGCAAGGCCTACAATCCTAACAACAAAACAAGTTGCCAGAAAAAGAATGGAATGGTACCCCATCAAAGCGGCTCCCACATCGCAAAGTGACCTACTCTGTGACCAAGCGTGCTGCGTACCAGGATATCCGCGGATCAGCAATCCACTCCTACGTCCCCTGCTCTTCCGCCAACCAGCGTTCCGCGTCCAATGCGGCCATGCATCCTGTACCGGCCGACGTGATTGCTTGTCGATAGTAGTCGTCCGAGACATCTCCTGCCGCAAAAACACCTTCTACCGAAGTACATGTCCGAAATGGCGTGGTCCAGTGAATATAACCTTTGTCATTCATCTCCAACTGTCCTCGTAAAAATTCGGTGTTCGGAGTGTGACCAATCGCGAGAAACATACCACCTGACTGCAATTCACGAGTGGTATCATCAACCGTATTTCGAATTTTCACCGCCGTGACCCCGTCCTGCTCGTTGCCCAAGACTTCGTCTACTAAATGATTCCACACCACATCAATTT
>CAYMUR010000019.1:3201-43121 GCA_964393615.1 uncultured Pirellulaceae bacterium | reverse complement strand
TCGTTGTTCATCGCACGTTGTTGCATTATTTTTGACGCACGCAACTGGTCACGACGGTGCACCAGATACACTTTCGATGCAAATTTCGTCAAATAGGAAGCTTCTTCAATAGCCGAATCACCACCACCTACCACCACCAAAGGTTTGTTACGAAAGCGGGGCAAGGCACCATCACATACCGCACAAGCGCTGACGCCACGGTTCTTAAGTTTCTCTTCGGATGGCAAACCCAGATAATTGGCTCGTGCCCCCGTAGCAACAACCACCGTTTCGGCCAGAACTATTTCGCCGGATCCAGCAGTCAACCGAAAAGGTCGCTCACTAAAATCTACGGCTACAATATCGTCACCCACAACACGTGTACCGAAGTTCAATGCTTGCTGTTTCATCAGTTCCATCAACTCTACACCCTGCACCGCATAATGTGGCTGGCCATCACGAACATGGTCCGTAGGAACAGGTGGCAAATTGTAATGCCGATCCGCATCGACAGAACTCTCTACAAAGGCACGAATATTCCCGGCTGGGAACCCTGCAAAATTCTCCACTTCCGTAGTGAACGCCAATTGGCCTAGTGGGATCATTTCTGGCTTGGCAGTTCCTTCAAATAGAAGCGGTTCCAGGTTAGCTCGCGAAGCATAAATGGCTGACGACCAACCGGCTGGTCCACTACCGATAATCACAACTTTTTCCGACACTTGTGTATTCCTTGTGCAGTAGGGTGGGGCCAAAGCCCCTAATCCATGTATTTCTTATTTTAAATTTGAGGAGCCGATTGTTGGCTACCGAGATTGCATCGACCATCAATATGGCTCACGGCGACCGAATGAATTCATGCGCTCCCACCAAACACAAACCTGAACCATTGTCTTCCGAGATAATTCCTGGAAGACACCAGTCCCCAATCCTCATCTCCCACCTTCACTACCTGGCAGAAACCCCCCCTCGCAATCGAAACGCATCAACCCACATGCGAAAGGCAGTTGGGAGACATTATAGGTACTAAGGCAAAATCGTCCAGCATGGTTCCGCCACAGACTTTGTCGCAGCGAGAATGCGATTTATGCTCGGTGAATAACGTGTTATCATAGGACACGGAACGATCGCAGGCATTTTTTCTGCTATACCTCTGGAGTTGTATTAAAAAACAGCAAATTGACTCTAAGGTGTTGAATTATCAAGCTGTCGCGAGGATGTCATGCTCACATTGTTTGTCGCTGTCCTATCGTTCGTTGGCTTTATTATGGCCTATCATTTGTACGGTCGCTGGCTGGCACGGAGTGTATTTGGGCTGGATGCCAGCGCAACGGTTCCCAGTCACCAACTGAGAGATGACATCGATTTTGTACCGACCCGTAAGGAAGTAATTTTTGGCCACCATTTTACCAGTATTGCAGGAACAGGCCCGATCGTGGGTCCCGCCATCGCTGTTTTTTGGGGATGGCTACCGGCGTTGTTATGGGTCGTGTTCGGATCGATTTTCATTGGGGCAGTGCACGATTTCAGCGCGTTGGTTATCTCCTTGCGCAACCGAGGACAGACTGTCGGTGAGATCGCTGGACGACTCATTTCGCCACGGGCCCGGATCCTCTTCCTGCTGATTTTATTTTTTGCATTAACGGTCGTATTGGCAATATTTGGACTGGTAATTGCCACCATCTTTAAACTCTACCCCGAGTCGGTGCTCTCTGTATGGATCGAAATCCCCATCGCCGTGGCCGTCGGTTTCTGGGTTTATCGCAAGGGAAGTGGCTTGCTAATTCCTTCGCTCATTGCCCTGGCGTTACTCTATCTGGCAATCTATGTCGGTGTCTATTACCTGCCAATTTCCCTATCCGTATCCAATCCAATAGTGGTCTGGACGTTGGTCTTGATGACCTATTGTTTCATCGCTTCCGTGCTGCCGGTATGGACGTTGTTACAGCCGCGAGACTTCATCAATAGCCATCAGTTACTGGTTGCCCTGGCACTTCTGGTAGGAGGCCTGTTGGTCGCAGCACTCACCGGAGAAGCCGATCTGGTTAACAGCGCTCCGATGATCGCTGACAAGCCACCAACCGGCACCCCCCCGATTATACCATTTTTATTTATCACGATTGCGTGCGGAGCTGTCAGCGGATTCCATTGCTTGGTCAGTTCGGGCACGTCCAGCAAGCAAGTCGATTCAGAAACCGATGCCCAGTATGTGGGATACGGTGCAATGCTGCTGGAAGGCGCCTTGGCAGTCATCGTTATCCTTGCCTGTTGTGCCGGGGTCGGCATGGGAGTGACTGACAACGAGAGTGGTAATCTGCTGACCGGGTTGGAAGCTTGGCACACCAAGTACGATCAGGATGGTTCTTGGGCCAGTTTTGGACTTGGTCAAAAAGTAGGTGCCTTTGTTGACGGCGGCGCCAATTTTGTCCATTCGTTAGGAATCGCACGGGAACTAGCGGTGGGAATTATAGCGGTCCTGGTGGCCAGTTTTGCTGCGACCACCCTCGATACCGCGACGCGGCTACAACGTTATGTCGTACAAGACCTGGCCAGTACTCTTAAGGTCGCGCCCTTAACGGGCAAATATGCTGCCACCTTCGCAGCGGTTACATTAGGTGCGGCAATGGCAATGGTGCCGGCGCCTGGAAACAATCTCCCTATAACCTATCAAGGCGACCCAAAAGAAACTGCCAAAGTATCAGGTATCAATACGGGTCGTGATATGCCCATTAACAAGGACACCACACTTGCTACGTTAATGACCGCCAACGGACCTTTTGAAATCAAAAGTAAAGTGACAGGTACCGTTGAACAAGTTATCTGTTCGGTAGGTGATACCCTTTCTGCCGGTGATCCGGTAATGGTCCTGACAACGACCAAACCGATGGGAACAGGAGGATTGATCCTGTGGCCACTGTTTGGGGCCATCAATCAGCTTTTGGCAGGACTGGCGTTCATGGTAACCGTATTTTATCTCTGGCGACGAAACAAACCGATTTGGTTCGCCGCCGTACCAATGGTTATTATGATCATCCTGCCTGGCTGGGCGTTAGGGTGGCAACTGTTCAATCCTGAAACGGGATGGTGGCCTAACGGTAGATACCTACTTTTTACTATCGGCTTTGTTACAATGCTGCTACAAGTTTGGATGGTTGTCGAAGCTTTTCTGGTATGGCAAACAGCAAAAGGAGTCCTGGAAGAACCCTTGCCGTCCCTACCGACAACCATGGCAGTGGGCAGCGGTACGAGGTCGGGCTAGGTTGAACTCGCCACCGATTCCATCGATTGGTTAGTTGGTGTTGTCGACTGGCCGCCTGTCGGTAAATTTTGTCTCGCTTCACCTGATAATACAGGCTGCACCGGTGTGTCATCCACCGAATCTACTTGAAATGCTTTGCGACCTTTTAACGCGCCAGGTCGCGCACTGAATTTCTCAACACCTTCTACAACGACCGGTAAAACACCATGGCAATCCTGGTCGGTCATAATAATATCCCCCACGCGCAACCCTATAAGATCGGAAGTACGAATCGTCGATTTGGCAAGTTTAACAACGACTTCGGCCGTTGCTTTCAGCAGTCGCTCGGAGATCTTCTCCTGGGTACCGGCCATGGGGCTCTTGTTGTGAAAATTAAACCAACTGTTGGCTGTCAGCTTATTACCAATTCGCTCAATGCTATTAAAAGGCACACAGAAATTAATCATGCCTCTTATCTCACCCAAATTCACCTCAAAACTGATAAGCACAACCACTTCGTTAGGTGGGACAACCTGCACCAATTGCGGATTACTCTCAACACGAACCACAGCCATATCAAGCTCAATGACATTCGCCCAGGTCTGTGTTAATTCTCGCAGAAACAAATCAGTAATTCTTCTTGCCAAGCGTAGTTCGATCTCGGTCAGGGGGCGCCGTGTTGGCGGACTAATTTCCTTACCACCACCCAGTAAACGGTCAATAATCGGATAGAGAATCGAGGGATTGATATCAAGAATCAGATTCCCTTCTAACGGCTCTGCACTGATCAGATTAAAACAACTTGGATTTTCCAGACTAAACACAAACTCGCTGTATGTCAGTTGATCGACATTCGTTAACTTGACTTCGACCATACTCCTCAACATGGCTGACAGCGAAGCCCCAAAATTACCACCGAACCCTTCGTGCATCGACTGTAATGCGCGCATCTGTTCTTTGCCAACACGTTCTGGACGTTTAAAGTCGTAGGGTACAACTTTCTTGGTCGGAATATTGAACGTTGGTTGAGGTGCCAAAGTATGAGCGACCGGAGACTCTTTGTTCGGCAATCCTTTTACCGAATCATCCAAGTCACCTAGTTCTAAAGAACCCAAAAGACTTTCGACTTCACTTTGGCTGAGAATATCTTTGCCCACGTTTCAATCCTTTGCGGTGAGCGGTTACATGGACACGGTCACATGAACACCCTGCCTACATCTATGTAGGCAGGGTCATTCCCGCAGCTGACCGGTACCATAAACAACGTATTTATAACTAGTAAGTTCTTTCAAGCCACACGGCCCACGAGCATGAAATTTATCTGTACTGATCCCAATTTCCGCTCCCAAACCAAATTGCCCTCCATCATTAAAACGCGTACTGGTATTGACCATGACGGCAGAACTGTCAACACGCGCTACAAATTCGCGGGCGGCTCGCAGATCGTCCGTTACAATCGCATCCGTATGGCCTGAACCGTAATGATTGATATGTCGAATCGCTTCATCACACGTATCTACCACTTTCACGGACAAAATAGGGGCCAGGTATTCTGCTGTATAATCATCTTCTTCGGCCAACAGCGCGTTATTCAACCACTCGCAACTGCGTTGATCACCACGCAGTTCTACCTCAAAATCAGATAGCGACTGCTCAACCCTTGGCAGAAATTTCGCAGCCACGTCGCTGTGGACTAGTAAAGATTCACACGCATTACAAACACCGAATCGCTGACACTTGGAATTAACCAGAATCTGTTGCGCCATCTCCAAGTCTGCCAGACAATCCACATAGACATGGCAGTTACCCGCAAAATGTTTAATCACTGGCATCGCCGCTTCTTCAGACACCCGCCGAATCAAGCCTTCGCCACCACGTGGTATGGTGACATCGATCCAATCGCTCATCTTTAGGAAATGACCAACGGCTCCACGATCTGGCGTATTGACTAATTGCACTGCGTCCACCGGCAAATCACACTCACCTGCCACCTCTGCAAGAATCTCCACAATCGCGCGACTAGAATTCATCGCTTCCTTGCCACCACGCAAAATAACAGCATTACCGCTTTTCACACAAATAGCAGATGCATCTGCAGTCACATTAGGCCTAGATTCATAAACAAAAAATACCACCCCCAAGGGGACTCGTATTTTAGATATTTCCAGTCCGTTAGGACGTATCCTTGACTCGATGACTTCTCCGACCGGGTCATGAAGGCTCGCAACCTGTTCAAGACCCACTGCCAATTCCTCAATACGCGGATCGGTTAACCGCAACCGATCAACCTGGGCGTCCGTCAGCCCTAAACCTGTTGCTGCAGCCAGATCCTCCGCATTAGCCTGTTGCAGTTGCGAACTCCTTTGCCGTAATAAAACGGCCGATTCGTGAAGCCAGTATTGTTTTTGCGCACCACTTACCTGTGACAATAATGCCGCAGCTTTTTTGGCGCGCTGGGCGACATCCAGGCAGTACTTTCCCAGATCGGTATGTTCCACTGTCTTCATGGCTTCTTACTAGTTCTTTTTGGAAAACGGGAGCAAAGTATCAGGCAATTCGCCAGCGGAGTCAATGTCGCCAGCACTCAACCGCTGGCATGCGGTGCGATCATGCATGCAGCCATTGTAGCAACCATTGACTGATGGTGGATGACGCTATTTCCAGTAGTTTCACCACTAAAAAATAGAGAGTGGCACCACCAATCCATTTCCAATAGTGAGGCCCCCGAGTCATTAAGAAGTGAAATGGCAACATGAACAAGGGACAAATCAACATCAACAAACGGGAAAAAAAGGAGGGCCGATGGCCCAGCTCTCGTTGATCAAGATCGTACCACCACAAAACCAACAGTGACGACAAGATCACATGTAATAGAACGAACTGAGATGGTAGGTTCGTATCGCTCGGCAGCCAGGGTTTGCAACACCCCATGGCGATACTCAGCAAGACAAGGGCAATCACCAAAAAGGGTTTAAACATCGCATTTGGCGTGTCGCGTGCTTGAACAACAAAATCGACAGGTGGAGCTAAATAAGGATTGGCCGGATCGGACATGGAAATCGTCAGTCGTAATATTTTCTAAGAAGCGATGCCGCCAGTTGCTTCAAACAGTAACAATGCCCTGCGAACAGGCTGGATATCATGCACGCGAATGATTTGAACACGTTGTTGGGCCAGTGACAAGGCGACGCCAATCGACCCAGCCGTTCGATCTGCCTGCTTGTCGCCCAAAACCTTTCCAATGAATCCCTTACGTGAATGCCCCACAAGAATCGGACAACCAAGATCATGGAACCGCTGACAATTCGAAAGTAAAGTCAGGTTATGTTCATGCGTTTTGCCAAAACCGATGCCTGGATCAAGACAAATTTTCTCAGGCTCTACACCTTCTCGCACCAAGACATCACGACGTTTTCTCAAATATTCCCGAATTTCCCTGGCAACATCCTGGTATTCAGGATTCTCCTGCATGGTTTGCGGACACCCTTGCATATGCATCACACAGACACCTGCCCCGTATTCCACAGCAACTTGCAACATCTCTTCATTTTCCAAACCCGTGACGTCGTTGACAATTTCGACTCCCGCCTGCAAAGCGTACCTGGCAACTTCCGGCTTGGAAGTATCAATGGAAAGGGGCACATTGACCACGTCACATAGACGTTCAACGACAGGCACCACCCGACGCAGTTCCTCATCGGAAGACACAGGACTTGAATAGGGGCGCGTGCTTTCGCCACCAATATCCAACAAATCGGCACCTTGTTGAACGAGCGTCGTGCCATGTTCAACAGCCCGAGTAACGTCAAAAAAATCACCGCCGTCGGAAAAGCTGTCAGGTGTAACGTTCACGATACCCATCAATAACGGACGTTTGTCGATCTGCAATACTCGAGTCCGAATGGTCCACGAAGTTGCTCGTTCACGGGAAATATGATTATCAGAATCCATAATGATTATCCTAACAAGTTTCTTGTACCGTGTATTTAGAACAAAACAGGCCAAGTCGGTGATAACCACACTTGTCGAGCAAATTAGATATCCCCCGAAATGAGAGCAGTGTCATGCAGGCGCCGAGCACCTAATGGATGCATTGAATATCACGGTTCTTTCGATACCAGGTCAATCTATAAAGGTACCGCGTCATTGAAAGAGGGCATCGCAACCTGAAAAGAAACGCGTAGAAAGCCCTTACCCCTTCGTAATTCTGCATGGTTATCACACAGCTACTACCAAGGCTTTTCGAGCTGGCCAACAATTTGAAAGGCCAAATCCCGCACCAATTCCTGCTGCGCTGTAACCATTGATTGGCCTGCTTGCGGGACCAACGCACCTGTATTGGTAATATGAACAAGGGACATAGGAATGCCAAAAGTACGCTCTACCAAAATGCCACCTTGGGCGTTATGCCACTGCATCTGAACAACCATTGAATGCTCAATGTCATTCGGTTCGTCTCGGCGGTTCTCCGTCAAAGGATGCTTGCCGTCGAACATAATGCGACCAGAAAGCGTACTGTCGGCTGGTAATCGACCAACGACCTTGTAGCTAGTTGTCTGTTCAATCTGTTTAATAACTGCTTCGGTTAACCACTCTCCCAGATTACGCCGTAACGTATCCGATTCAAAGACTGGTACGTAAATTGTGCAGATATCCGGCCGGAAAAGAGCTTGGGGACCAACCTGATAGCCGGCACATCCTGCTGACAAAAGTATCAGCATACCGCTACCAACAGTCACGCCAATCAAAGAGAAGATTTGCCGCACAGTCTGGCTTCCGTGGTGAGACAGAGTTACTTGCATTCGTCATGCCAAATAGTTAGCACGAATCAGTCATTGACATCGTTGGTATACAGGTGATAGGCCTCGGTCACCACGCCCATTTACTCTAGCGTAGTATGGTGCCCGAACCTCCTGTTTCTGACCGAAGTGGCGGGATTTCTTCGTCGCGACGTTCAAACAACCCTTTCACTGTTGCGAGCCGCGAGGGAGGTGCTTCCGGTTCAGTTTGCAGTTCTGCTAAACGTTTATCCGATTTTTCTGCAATGCTGGTTCCAGGAAAATCTCGGACAACTCGATTGTAATAGTGCTGTGCCCCATTCGTCTCACCACGGCGGTCAAAATATTCCGCAAAGAACCACACCTGTTCGGCCTGTTTTGCACGGATTTTGGCAACACTTATGTCTAACAATGCATGACGCTTTTGGTACTCCTGGGGGAATTGCCGTCTTATCTTTTGGTATAGTTTCTCGGCATCATCCAACGGCGACGAGTCATACTCGGGTCCTTGGTAAATCATCAGTTTGCACTTAATGGCCAACAAATGTGCTTCAAACTGATGCTCACTGTCTGGAAACGCCTCTCGTAAATCTGTATAGAGTTGATCTGCTTTGGAATATTTTCCTTTTTCAAAAAAAGCGTTGGCAGCAGCCATGGTAGCGTCGTCCGCCAAATCACCTACTGGATCATCAATGCGGATGCGATCATACAAACGAACGGCATGGCCAAAACAGTCTAACATTGGTTGCGTTTTGTCATGGAAATTTGGTTGCAGACGCCGGCGTTGTTCCTCCCGATTTTTTGCGAGCCAAAATTCAGCAATCTTGAATCGACGACTACCGATCAACTCAAGAAAACGCGTATTGGGATATTTCTTGATCAATCTCCCAAATTGGTCTTCGGCTTCTGGTAAATCATCTGCAAAAAAGTAACATTCAGCCACTTTAAAAAGTGCTTCCTCTTCAATCGCAGAATCTGGCCACGCTTGGGCTGCCTGCGCGTAATTCTCAGCAGCCTCCAGGTATCTTTTATGGCTTTTCTTTTTTTCCGAACTGGCTAATTGAATCGCTTCACGGTAGAGATTGTCCGCCTTCACTAATGCCTGACGTGCTTCCTGCTGATCCGGTCCATATCCAGTTACGTCTTTCAACTCGCGAACCATTTTACCGGACACCAGTGATTTCAAACCAAATTCCGTTTTCTTTTTCGAATCAACTGTTTCCACCTTTTCTTCTTTAGTCTCAAATACAACTTGTTGCACTTGGTCAGCTGCATCGGCAACAGGGCGACCGGAACCGTCATAATATTGCCCCGTGTCGGCAAGATACCAGCCACGACCGCTTACATATTCGGCCCTGTGCCGATTCTGTTCCCACCACCTTTGCTGTGCACGCATCTGCTCGTACTGGGCAACCACATCGCCCTGATTCCACGAATCCATCATTCGGCAACCTGTACAGAATGTTGTCAGGATCAACAAGCAAGTTAAACGCAGTGGAATACGCAAACAAAACCAGTGCATTAGTTGAAATTCTCGGCTGGAGGAGGCAATACGGGTAACACCCGATCAAGCATAGGGGTGGACTCTTGCTGTAAAAAAGCAAAGTGTCGCGGGAAGGTATGAGATGGCCCCAATACAAGTCAAGTGCGTTGTGCGTCAGCAATGATGGCAACGAAAGAAACGGTCCCTTCAATGCATGCTACTCAAGCTTGCAGTCTGTGCAGTCAAATCCGGGAAATACCGAAAAATCAGGGACGATAGCTCGTCACTCTATCAGCTTAAAGATGACAACATGTTCATGGGGCTCCTTCTTGCAGACAGCTAAACCAGTTACCGACATCACCAAATCCATCCTAGTTATTCCACCTGTCTTGGCCGTAGTACCACGTCCACCTTCACGGTGATGTCGACATTATCGCGCCGGATTCGAACATCTACTCGTGATCCAATGGGTGTTTCGGCTACGAGCAGGCTTAATTTTTCACACGTGTCGACTGAATTTTCCCCCCATTGCACGATAACGTCACCTGGTTGAATACCAGCCTTAGTGGCTGGCGAGCCTGAAAACACATTGATCACGACTGCCCCCTCGGTAGCAGTCACCCCCGCCTCAAGTGCACGTTCGGAACCAGCAGGTTCCATGGCAACTCCTAACCACCCCCGAGGTACCATGCCATTTTTCTTCAGATCCTCATACACATTGCGGGCGATAGAGCTGGGAATGGCAAAACTGATTCCTCGATAAGACTCTCCCAGGATGGCTGTATTGATACCTATCACATGCCCCAATGCGTCCACCAACGGCCCACCACTATTACCAGGATTCACAGCTGCATCGGTTTGTAAAAATCGCTGATGCGGCCCCAAACCTGGTCGATTTTTAGCACTGAGAATGCCTGCAGTAATCGACTGTTCATAACCAAAGGGACTACCAACAGCCCATACCAAGGCCCCCACTTCGAGAGCATCACTGTTTCCCCACTCGGCTGCAATCAAACCAGACGCTTCGATTTTTATTAATGCTAAATCTGTTAACAAGTCGTTGCCAATGACCACAGCGCTGACTGTCCGACCTTCATTCAATTCTACGGAAATATTGGTAGCTCGCTCAATAACATGATTATTGGTGAGAATATATCCGGCCGAATCCATAATGACTCCAGATCCCTGGTTTTGCTGTCGATATCCGCCGGGTCCAAACAAAAATCCAAATTCGTCACGGGGTAATCCGGAGTTTGAAGTTTTAATCGTATCAATATAAACAACACTAGGACCAACACGCTTGGACACCAGTTGATAAGCTGTCGATAAACTATCCAAACCTAGTTCAGCCAAACCGTCCACTGCCACTTCAACTTCGGCCCGCTGTTTGCCTCGCGCCGCAGCGTAATTCATCTCCTCAATGTAATAGGGGACCATATACCGCAAGGCCAGCAAGATCAAAAGCCCACATAAGACCCATACCAATATGGTAAACGATCGACCAGAAGGTGACATCTTGGGAGGTGGCACGACAGTAGATTCCACGTTGGACTGTGATGGCACGGCCACAACTTCGCCTTCGTCAACTAAATCAAGAGATTTTCCAAACAGCATTTTTCAGCCGATCAAAAAAATTAACCATCACAAACAAGTTCGTCAAAACGTGTCCGACCAACCCTCAATGTATTCGAGCGATCACTAACCAAGCCAAGATCGATCATGCGGCCCTCGACGTACAGTTGTCGCCAGGTACTTTTGTCGTGTCGCCAGATACTTCACGTACTTTACATTTTCCCCTTTGTTCGTTATCCAATGTCTACTAGAAGTTGTCAATTACAAATCATTCTCACTTGACGTACCAAATATTGAAGCTGAAGTCACCAATATTAGCTACGGCAACAAGGAAAAACCAATGGTACATGTCATTGTTCGCTTCGAGATCAAAGAGGGCAGCTTGGAGCGTTTTGTAAAGGTATTCTCACAAGTTTTGCCAGCCGTGCGAGCAGAACAGGGTTGTATTCAGTACGAACCCACGGTTGATCTAGCCGACCCTAATGTTACTCTACCAGCCACGCCCCACCCTAATACGATAACGCTCATAGAAAAATGGGAAAGCGTCGATGCTCTGAAGGATCATTTAGTCGCAGACCACATGACAGAACATCGCCTCCGCGTCAAAGACATGATCAAGTCCACAGAGATCCAGTTACTGCGTGGGGTAAACGACATGAACGAATGAAAATTCCATCGCGACACTTCCCACGACCCTGACAAAAAGTAAAACGAATTACCTGCCTACCCAGGCGCAAGAGTTTTGTTCCCCAAACAGCCAGTTTGCAACCGTCCCATTTGACGTCGGTTGGGAGAGCCGAAAAGCTACGCTGGATTCATGCGATGATTCATGACAACTCATAACGTACCGTTGTTGATCACCCACAATCGAACCAAGTCGAGTGCCTGTTTGGCACTACGTTCACGACGAATATCTGAATGACCTGCAAATCGGCGCTGTACCGAATGGACACGGTCTGAATCAGCCAAGGCCAGAAAAAATTCGCCTGGTACTTCGTCGCCAGCTTTTAGTGGTGGAAATGCGCCAACTGCCAAACCCAAATCGGCACCGAAATCATCTCTGACCTTCGCAGCCAAAGCTTCCACGCCGGCTTGCGTATACAAGTTCTCACTGATCGCTGCCGAGTCGGCAGTAACCGTAATGCCTCCACGAAAGATCTGTGCGACACCAGGTAGCCGTCCCAAACACTCTGAGACTAAACCCAAGGTGCCGCTCTCGGCCGTAGCTAAAGTCAATGAGTGCTGCTTTAACAGGCGGAACACAGCATGCTCCATTTCATCGTCTTCTTCTCCAAAGACCAGATTTCCTAGTTTTTCTCGAATGATTGCCACCGTCGGAACCATCGTCGCCAATGCCTCTTGGCGTGTTGGACCCTCCGCCGTAATGCGTAGCGTAATCGTCGCTTTGTGAACCGTGATACCCACCGAAGGTTCACGGCCTCGTCGAATAATATCCGGCAACATTTCCTCCAAATGACTCTCGCCGATACCAAAACATTTAATGGCACGGTGACAAATGACACGGCGGCGTCCCCTTCCGCTTTCAGACAAGGCAGGTTCTACACTAGCAGCCCACATCTGTTGCATTTCTGCCGGAACACCAGGTAATGCAAATGTCCGCGACGGACTCTTTCCAGGCCGAGCATATGAAATATCAATGCCCGGCGCAGTTCCTTCGGGATTCGGGATGACCTGACTACCTGCCGGGAACAAGGCTTGTGTCCGATTCTGGGCAGGCATAGTCCTTCCATGCTGCACAAAACGTTCCTGAATCTGCAACAAGACCTGTTCATCGAGTTGCAAAGGTAGTTCAACCGCGTCGGCAATTGCCTGTCGTGTCAGGTCGTCCGCGGTCGGGCCTAACCCACCCGTGGCAACAATGATGTCAGCCCGCTTCATTGCCGCGCGAAATACATCAACATTCGCACTAAGGTCATCGCCTACGGTAGTATGGAACAGCACGCGAATCCCCAATTGAGCCAATTGTTGGCTAAGCCATTGGCTATTGGTATCCAACCGTTGGCCACTTGTCAGTTCATCACCAATAGAAATTACTTCGGCTTGCATGGTTCTTGGTTTCAAAATGGCAAAATAAAAAAAATAGCAGGGTGACACAAAAAGTCACCGAAGAAGGATAAATGGGCCAGATAACGCAACATAAAATGTGGAAAGATCCGCATTTATTTCTTACTGGGAGCACTGAATGGTACAATTCGGCCTTAACTTCACCTACCCCATTCCCCTATGCTCTATATTCTATACCCGAGATGTCAACCGGTCCTCTTGATAACACCGCGAGCCTTCACATTGACAGCACAGCCATAAGGGTCGTATCATCGCGACTACGATGAGTTTATTTAGTGGATTAGAACATATTATTCGTGAAGATGAACCCATGGCCCGCCATACTTGGTTGCGGATGGGAGGCACGGCTCAATATTTTGCCGAGCCGACTACGCAGGACGAGTTGGCGATGTTGGTGAAACGCTGTCATACCGAGGAGATACCGATCCGGCTATTAGGGGGTGGATCCAATCTGTTGGTACGTGAGGCGGGCATCCAGGGTATCGTGATTCACTTAGGCGCAGCAGCATTTTGTCAAATCGTGGTAAAGGACAATGTGTTGCAAGCGGGCGGTGGCGCTTCGTTGGCACATGTGATTTCCAACGCTGTACGCGAAGGCCTTGCAGGATTGGAACCCTTGGTCGGGATTCCGGGGACCGTCGGAGGTGCTCTCCACGGTAATTCCGGACGTCAACATGCCGACGTCGGTCAGTGGACTCACTCAGCCACCACCATGACCCGGACTGGTGAAATTATTCGTCGACAGCGCGACGACCTCCAGTTTTCACACGGACAAAGCAGCTTGAATGAGTTGGTCATCTTGGCAGCCGAGTTCCAGTTGGAAAAAGAAGCCTCGCATGACCTCACCAAGCAAATGCAAAAACTGTGGATCATTGCCAAGTCGAAACAACCAACTGTGGACCAGTTTGCAAGTAGAATCTTCAAGAACCCCCAAGGAGTTCGCGTTGCCGATTTGATCGATCAGGCTGGCCTGCGCGGTACCAAGGTTGGTCTGGCCGAAGTTAGTGATCGTAACGGAAACTATGTCATCGCTCACCCTGGAGCGACTTCGGAAGATGTATTGAAACTTACGGAAACAATGCGACAAAGAGTCATCGATCTATTGGGAATTGAATTGGAACGTGATCTTGAAGTGTGGTAAGCGTCTGCGCCGGGCTGCGCCCTGAAATCACTGTCAATGGCCAATCAAGGAGGATTCGCCATGTCAAAAAATTCCAACCATCAAAAAGGCAGACAAGCCACCAAATTGGCACACCTCTTTTCCAGCCGCTCCTGGACCATCTTTACCTTTCTGTTACTGGTCGTTGTCGCTGGCTATGCGATGCAAATCGCATGGCAAAACTACAACTCTCATGTACGATCTCACCCTCGCTTTACCCCTGTGTTCCAAGTAACAAGTCAGCCGGAGTGGATCCAAACTGACATTCTGCAAGAGGTGAAGCAAGATGGAAGTCTGGATGAAATTTCATTGCTGGACGAACAGGCTACCAGACGGATCGCCGAGGCGTTCGAACTCCATCCCTGGGTTCGGCATGTGGACCATGTCAGCAAGCATGCCGATGGAACTGTAAAAGTCAAACTCGTTTTTCGAAAACCAGTCGGCATGGTTAAAGTGAAAGGAGGGCACTTTCCAGTGGACGAGGAAGGACATTTACTACCCGTCGATGTCGTCGTCGATGCGGTCCGGTCTTTTGCCCGCATCGAATGTGGAAAAACCTGGCCAGCAGGTGTTACCGGGGAACCGTGGGGCGATTCACGTGTTGTCAGAGCTGCAAAAATTGCAGCAGCATTTGGGGCGGCCTGGCAAGATCTGAAACTAAGCGCCATCGTATTCAACGAAACTGCTAGTGTTGTAAAGCATGACTTCACAGGCATTTACGTATTACGCACATTGCAACATCATCAAATCATCTGGGGAAATGCTCCTGGTGAAGAAGCGAGTATGGAAGCCTCAACAGACGACAAGATCAAACGTCTGGTCGATTACGCCCGCACACACGGCCCCCTTGAGAACCTGGATCCCAACATTAAAATCGACTTGCGGAACCCTGAAACGATCAAGATTTCACGTCGACTTGTCGACATTCCAACGCAAGAATCAACGAAATAAAGACCATGTCCTAGAAGCCTTGGAACGCCACCAATGACACACACGTCATTTTTCTGATTTGTAGGATTCCGACTGAACACGTCCAAGATGCCAACAGACCTAACGGTGCCCACAAGCTTACATGGACTGGCAACTTTTCAACCTGTATGTTCATTGAATAAAATCCAAGCGGTCCACCTAGCTGGTCATTGCAACGCCAAGAGAAACAGCCCCCTGTGACGGACTCACATCCTGTGACGCATCCACATCTCGTGACGCATCCACATCTCGTGACGCACTCACATCTCGTGACGCACTCACATCACTGAGACGATGCTCGAAGGTCAAAGACAGCCGTCACTGCCGCGGAAGCGTCCGTTCGTCACGCTTTACCACGTGGTTCACCAATTCTTGCGATACGGGGCCTGTACCTTCGAATTGCGACCTCAATTCTTCGCGGACAACTGGAAGCTCTTCCGGTGCTTGGATACCCAAGCGAACCGTGCCACCAGACATGCGCACGACGGTGACTGAAATCTCTTCACCAATCCAGATCTTCTCACCAATTTTTCGACTCAGTACTAGCATCCAATCTCCGGTCGGTATCCTGATGCCCAACATCGCCACCAGGGCACCACGCAGTGAAAATATATTACATCCCCGAAACAAACCTCTCAGCAGGTATTCACAATGACTTCTGTCCCAAACAAGAAACAAGCTATTTCCAGGCCTGAATTGTTCCCATCGAAAAATCGAATCTTGACGGAAGTGTTCCGGAAGTAAATTTTGATGCTATATGATTTTTGATGCTATACGATACCGTCGGCTCATCCACTGAATGTTGAATTGGCATCCAGTGTTCTAATTCGGCCAAAGGGACAAACTTCAGAGCTATAGACTACTCGTCTTCAAAGGCCAACAGCGCCAACTGAGTACTTCACTGGATTCTGAGAAATAATAGCCTTTAGCACGGAAATTGCAAGTAGCACTCACCTGTTCCGTGTCAACGCCAAATCACCACCCCAAGTCGCTCGGTAGAATTTATCTAACTAACCTTACTATACCACCGATATTGTTCATTTTATTTTTATCGTGCACTTGACCTATCGTTAATACGACATCCCTTTGACTAGATGTCACCCGCAGATTCATAACACTCATTGGCGCCGGCGATACTCGCACCCCGCTCAAAAGAATAATCCTGTTCTGCTAACAATTGTTCCAAAGCGGCAAGTAGCAAAAGCACGTTCTCTGGTCGACTGGCGTAACCCATGAGTCCAATCCGCCACACTTTTCCCTTGAAAGCCCCTAACCCGGCCCCAATTTCGATGCCAAAACGGTTTAGCAAAGCTTTGCGTACTGCTGCATCATCCACGCCCTCGGGTACGTGGACCGCATTCAGCATCGGAAGTTGATGCCCCTCTTGTGCCGCATAACCAATACCCAGTGCGGCCAATCCCGCTTTGAGTGCCTGATGATTCAATAAATGACGGCTAAAACAGTTTTCCAGGCCTTCCTCCAGAATGATCCGCACAGCTTCGTACAAACCATAGGTCATGTTGATCGGGGCGGTGTGATGATACACCCTTTCTTCCCCCCAATAAGAAGCCAACATGGAAATGTCCAAGTACCAACTTTGAACCTTTGATTTTCGGTTCAAAACAGCTTCTACCGCACGCTGACTGAATGAAACAGGAGCTAATCCCGGGGGACAACTTAAGCATTTTTGCGAACCCGAATAAATCGCATCGATTCCCCAGTCATCTATTGCGACCGGCATACCCCCTAGAGCAGTCACAGCATCCACTAACAGTAGTGCACCTGCGTCATGGACCAATTGCGAAATTTCCTCAATCGGTTGAGCGGCGCCTGTAGAAGTCTCCGCCATTACAATGCCTACGACTTTGGGCTTTTTCTGGGCCAACACATCTTTCAGATCATCCGTTGTAAATACTTCGCCCCAAGCCCTTTCGACCGTAGTCACTTGAGCCCCAGCACGGGTCGCTACATCTGCCATCCGAGTTCCAAAAACACCATTGACACCAACCACCATCGCATCGCCCGGTTCCACCAAATTTACAACCGTCGCTTCCATTCCCGCAGACCCCGTCGCACTGATCGCAAATGTCATCTGATTCTTTGTGCAAAACAGACTTCGGAGCATCGTTTGCAACTGATCCATCACTTGCAGGTAATAAGGATCTAGATGACCAACAGTGGGTTTTCCAAGCGCTTCTAAAACGCGCGGGTGGATATCACTGGGACCTGGCCCCATCAAGGTACGGATCGGAGGATTAAGGGGTGCATAAGTAGTCATCGTTTGTAAATCTCGCAACTATTGGAATGTTTTCAGATGTTTTCTGTAAAATAAAAAAATGTAACTTCGTAAAGCAATGCGCCAATGTTCCAAAAGTGTCTTTACCCAACAGAAATTGGAGAGACCGTAAATCGGGTATCCTGGACTGATTGAGTTCTATTCTTTTTTGACATTGGGATTAATGACTAGGTGGGGCTTGGCGAACGAGTTCGCTAATCTTCTTGAATGCCGTAGTCCCGGCAACTTCACACCATTCGAACAAGGCAGATTCAGTAGTAGTTAATGTCGCACCAGCAGATTCCATACGCCGCAGGGCAAAGTCATAGTCAACAGCATGCCGTGAACCGACCGCATCGACCGCCAGATATACACGAAAACCAGAAGCTAACATATCTAAAACTGTTTGTTGCACACAAACGTGTGCTTCAATACCAACAACTAGCAGCTTGACAATTCCAGACTGTGCAAAGTGGTCAAATATTTTCTCACATGAAGCGCAACTAAAACTCAACTTGGAAGGAATTTCTCCCAATTCCTTCGCCAATGAGGAAACGGTAGGGCCCAAGCCTTTTGGGTACTGTTCTGTCGCCGCAGCCGGTACACCCAGTATTTTCCCACCCTCCAGCAGACGGCCAATATTCCAAACAATGGTCTCTTGATCAGGAATGTGCCCAATAAGTTTGTCCTGCACGTCAACGACAAGTAGCGCCGTGTCACCCGCTGACATTAATTCGGAACTTCGTACCATAGAAAACCTATCGGACATACCAGTACCATAACGTAAAACAGGCAAGCTCACCAGATGCAGAGGCCCCTAGAGGTTCGACGTTGTTTTCGCCACAATGTCGTAGGGGAGCGATAAACAGCTGCCAAAACCATGGCCGGCCGGCCGCTGGTGTCTTGCATCAGAGACGGTCGGAATGATATCACATAACCTTTTACAGTCTCTGCCCAAAAATCTGGAGTTGGCGTCGGGACCTGTCATCCAAACAACGATTCACCAGAAGATTTAAATGCCGATGAAATTTCGATCAACCACCATTTTGACGGTACGCAAAGGAACAACAGTAGCCCTAGGCGGCGACGGTCAGGTATCGTTGAATCAAACGATCATGAAGTCCGATGCTGTTAAAATACGAACACTGGCAAACGGGCGAGTCCTATGCGGATTCGCAGGGGCTAGTGCCGACGCTTTTGCATTGCTGGAACGGTTCGAAGCAAAGCTCAAGGATTTTCCCGCAAACCTACCGAGGGCTGCTACAGAACTGGCGAAACAGTGGCGTACCGACCGCGTACTACGTCGCCTGGAAGCACTGATGATCGTGTTGGACGACAAAAATACATTACTAATAGGCGGAACAGGCGACGTGATACAACCCACCGACGGAATTTTGGGAATTGGTTCCGGCGGACACTATGCGGTCGCTGCTGCTCGCGCCTTGGCCGCCCATTCTGAACTTTCCGCCCCTGACATTGTACGTCGCAGTCTGGAAATTGCTGCAGGTATCGATGTCTATACCAACGACCAAATTGTTGTGGAGGAATTAGCGTGCTCAACTTGACAAAAACCGACAACTCGCAGCGATCTGATTTGACACCGCGCCAGATCGTCGAGGAACTCGACCGTCATATTGTGGGACAGGATGATGCAAAGCGGGCGGTCGCAATCGCCGTGCGCAATCGTTGGCGTCGGCGACAATTGCCAGAAGAATTGCGGCAAGAGATTGCGCCCAAAAACATCATGATGATTGGCCCCACGGGGGTCGGCAAAACCGAGATCGCCCGTCGATTGGCCAAACTGACCGGTGCGCCATTCATCAAAGTCGAAGCAACAAAATACACCGAAGTTGGGTATTACGGACGAGATGTAGAAAGCATGGTCCGAGAACTGGTCGAAAATGCGATCGGTCTCGTCCGCCAGCAAGAACGTAAGAATGTTGAAACACAGGCCGAAGAACGTGTTGAACAACGACTGCTCGATCTGCTTTGCCCGCCTCCCGTCAGCTTGGACGTTAATGTGGACGGTACTAACAGTGCGGAACAATACGAACGGACTCGAGAAAAAATGTGTGCCATGCTGCGCACTGGAGAATTGGACCAACGGACCGTTGAGTTATCCATCGAACAAAAATCAACGCCTGTCATGTTAGGTGGGATGGGTATGGAACAAATGGATGTAGATATCCAGGGTATGTTTGAAAAAATCATGCCCGCCAAAACATCACACCGTGAATTGACCGTCACTGAGGCCCGCGAAGTATTATTTGAACAGGAGTGCGAATCATTGCTGGATGCTGACAAAATCAATGCCGCTGCCATCGATCTAGCCCAAGACCTAGGTATTATCTTTATTGACGAGCTTGACAAGGTAGTGGCCAGTAATTCCAACAATGCCGATGTTTCCCGCCAAGGTGTACAGCGGGATTTGTTGCCCATTGTTGAAGGAACTACTATTCAAACACGTTATGGATATGCCAAAACTGACCATGTCTTGTTTGTCGCCGCAGGGGCTTTTCACAGCACGCGTCCCAGTGAATTGATGCCTGAGCTACAAGGACGATTCCCGATACGGGTTGAGTTAAAGGATCTGACCAAAGAAGATTTCGTGCGTATCCTGACCGAACCCAAAAATGCACTGACAAAACAATACACTGCATTGTTGGAAACGGAATCTGTCCAGCTGAAGTTCACCAAGGACGCCATTGAAGTACTGGCATCATTTGCATTCCAGGTAAACCAGGCTTCACAAAATATCGGTGCGCGGCGTCTGTATACAATCATGGAACGGTTACTGGAAGAACTCAGTTTCGAAGCACCGGAAATGACGATGGGACGTGTCGAGATCAACGCCACCTATGTATCCGACCGACTCAAGGAAGTGGCCGAAGACGAAGACCTGAGCAAGTTCATCCTTTAGATCAACCCCTGACTCAGAGCATTAGCGATTCATATCAACCTTGTATCCGACGACTTCTTGTTCGGAAGCCACAATCAACAGAGCATCGTCCCCTGCCTGAGTAGCAACAAGCCCCCGTATAGCGGCCCCTTGCTGAAAGACGTCGTAAAATTTTCCATCCTCACTTACGATGTGTACTGATCCGTCCGATCCTGGAAACAACCAGTACGTCTCCTCAAACAGTCGTGCAGATGACAAGCGTCTCACTGCTGTCTGATGGATGCCACTCGGTAGCCGGTAACTCCAGGTTTCCTGCCAATCCTCATTGATTCCCAACGCCAGGTGCGTCTCTTCGTCAGTAAAGGCAAGGCCACAAAAAGTCGGCTTACCATCCTGGGACACGACCGCTCTCTGCAAATGGTAAATCGCGTGAGAACCGACCCTGAATTCGCCCCCCTCTCGACCATCAAACGTTACCGGTACAATACCACCATCTGCACTGACCACCAGCAGCTGCCGGAGGCCTGCTACATCGGGCCGTGTCGCAACAAGTGACAGCACAGAATGCACCGCTTGGTTACGCCACGTTCGTTCCCCATGAATATCTACCGCATGAATGCCAGCCAAGCCCCAAAATCCAACATACATTTCCAGTGTTCCATCACCGTTGAGATCTAACAACTGGACATCTTGTATTCCGTCATGCGACTGGTTTTCAGCTGGATATTGCAGCACGGGCTGCCACGCTTCGTCAAACAGAAACACCTTGCGCGCTAAACTGGCACCTCCCACCACCCAGCGGCGACCCTCCGCATCACTCGCCTGTTGCAAATAAGTCACCTCCGCATCACGTGGAAGATTCAGTTCAATACTCTGCCGGATACTTCCATCGATATCCAATTCAACCACTTTGCGCAACCCGTCATTCACGGCAAAGGAAATTTGGTGATTCTTTTCAAGAACAGTAATGTTACCAGGCGACTCCAGCTGAGTGAGACTCCACAGCGGCGTTAGTTTCCAGTGTCTCGGTTCCGATCGTGGTCGGATATCTGGCTGAGGTACCTGGTGAAGTATTTCTTCATTTCCGGTGTTGGCAACCATTAGATTGTGACGGTATTGTCGAGATTCCTCATCGTGCTGCTGTACCAAAATGGCCGCAATATCGACACCATTGGACAATTGCTTCAATCCATGAGAGAGAAAAGTTTCCAGGTCTTCCCGGACACCTACTTCGAACAACTGCACACGATTTTCTGTGTCGAGTCCCACCAGCGTCGGTGCACCAGTAATTTGAAATACATCTCTGCCAAAAGCTTCCAAATCCCGCACTACAGGCAGATCAATTTTCCACTCGTCGAGAATACCCAGCAGTTGGTCGCTTTCCAAAGAAGAGCCCTCTGCCCAAACGGCATAAAATTGAACCTGGTCATTGTCCTGGTACCAATCATAAACACGCTGGACTGCGGCAAGAGCGGCTTGAGACGCCGGATGACGATTAAACCAAACGAGAACAGTTGTCCGGTTACGCAAGTCCGCAGCAGAAATCAAATCACCATTCAGGGCAACAAATTCAAACCGGTTTACGGTTTTTCCCAACAGATGAGTCGTCAACGGTTGTGGCGGAACGACAAAGTATTGGACAGGCCTGTCATCCGGCAATAGCGACAAGCGATAATCCTGACGATTAGACGAACCATGGAATCTTGCATCGTTAAAATCGGCCACGGTCGAAAACCCATCCATCTGCGGATATTCAAATCGCCTCAAAATGTGTGTCCGTACGTCGATCCAGAACACGACTGTATTGGTTCCATCAGCACCTGCTTGAATCAGATGGCACTGTTTGTCACCAATCTTCTGCGACGGCAAACGTTTAAGCTGAACATCGTCTGTGAACACCTCGGACAAGGCATTATCTTCGAGCAGCAAGCGTAAAGATACAGGCAAACCCCCGATTCCGCCTTCTAGATGATCCCAGAGAAATGCATCCCTTTTCAATACCGACAATTCCATTTTATCCGGAGCGACACGATCCACAATTTGCCGAGACAGTTCCGGTATCTCCTTGTCCATAAATTTCGCGCGCAACCTGTCTCCGTCGCTCACCAAATGCACTTGATACGCTCGTAACCAAAGACATCCTGACCGGTTAAATCGGACAGTAAACGGAGCGCTGTCATAGAGAGTTTGATTTTCTGATGCCTCTGAAATACGAATGACACCACGATCCGAATAGGACTTCGCGTGACGGTATGCGTCAACCATCCGCAGTAAAATCTGTTCTGCCGTAGATTGGTTTTCAGTACTAGATACCCCACGGGTCAGGCTGCGTACCGTTTGTGTCACCACGAGAGCTAAACCGACAAGTGCAATGCTGCTGATAATTGCAATTCGCATAACATTTTCTCAGGGGGGTGGCGTCATTTTCGTTTGCCGGGCATTATTATGTAAGTTGGCTTTACAGGTAAAGCTCGACTTGTCGGAACGGTACAACACTCCGCACATTCACTGAGTTTTTACTTGTTCGTCAGAAGAGGTTTATTACAAACCGTCACGCCGCCTGACAAGTCATCACCCAAGCCATTAAGAGATTACGAGTTATTGGCAATGACAGGTCAGGATGGAATGATTTATTTCATTACCTCTGCACCTCTTTTCAGTTTCAGTTCTGTATATAACGGAGCCAGTTAACGTGAAGATTGAACCGGAATCAGCAGTTCTCAACGACTATCACTCATTGGTGGATGGACTCGGATATTTGGCCCTGCCACACACCCTGATTGAGTTAACCGGAACTGACCGAATGTCGTTTCTGAATAACTTTTGTACGAACGACATCGTTGGCCTGATTCCTGGCCGCGGTTGCGAAGCATTTCTCACGAATGTTCAAGGAAAAATCATGGCGCACGTGTTCGTATTTTGCCATGAAGACCGTCTAATCATCGCGACCGTGTCGGGCCAAGCCGACACTATTCTACCTCATCTTGATCGTTACCTGATTCGTGAAGATGTTCAATTGAACGACCAGAGCAAGCAACGGTCGGTCACCTTGTTAAGTGGTACAAAATGGGCCACACATTTTGAACCGCTATTCACGGAAGATTTCACTTCCGTGCTACAATGCATGGCCAGCGAATTTGCTGGTATTCCGGTCGAACTATATCGTGTCGAAATGACCACGACTTCTTCACTGCTACTCGTTTGTGACAGTGCATCACAAAGCACACTGGAAGCAACATTTAGAAAAATATCCGCCCATCCCTGTAGTGAACAAGCGCTGACAATGGCCCGCATTGAAGCTGGCTGGCCACAGTATGGAATTGACATCAGCGATACAAACTTCCCGCAAGAAATCGGCCGAGATCATCAGGCTATCTGTTTTACCAAAGGGTGTTATCTGGGACAGGAAACAGTGGCACGTATTGACGCACTAGGACACGTCAACTGGAATCTGGTCGGTCTTCAATTCGAGAGCGAAGCAATCCCCTCACCTGGCATGGAACTCATAGTGGAGCAGAAAACCATCGGCCACGTAACATCCGCAACACATTCTCCATGCCTGGCAGCACCATTAGCTCTGGCTTACGTACGGCGGGAACACCAATTGCCTGGCTGTCAATTAAACTCGAAAATCGGCAGCGCAAAAGTCGTGACGTTACCAATAGCCAAAAGGAACTAGCTTCGTTTCGTTGAATAATGTGCTTGGTAAGACAGGCTCACTTCTTTAAAAAATGCTTCCCGGGTTCCAGAAGACGTACAGGATTGATTTCCCGGTCACAACAAGAACATCGTCGCTTGCCAATATCACGGTCATGATTCTTGGCACCTAACCAGACATCACACTTGGACAATCTGGTCTGGCACAAAGTCCGCTGCCAGGAAATGGACGCCTCAACCACAATCGCGTCATCTATGGATCCATACGATTTCGATAACGTTCGCTGACTCTACTTAACAGGCGACGGTCGGCGGCAGACAAACTGCTCATACCACCTTCATGCAAACGAGCCAAAACTTCATCCACACGACGTTCATCGTCTGTTTCTTGGTAACATTGCCTTTGTTCACGTAATTCCCGCCGTTTTGTAAGCCAACGCGTAATCATACCGGTCTGAACGGTGGCTGTTGGTTCGATCCCCTCGTCTTGACTGCGGAAATCCCGTGAAAAATCGTATGCAACCAAATCTTCTTCGGCGTCATCCTCTTCGGATTGATCTATCTCATGTTGCGCAGCAAAAAACAAACATATCCCCAAAATAACAAACGCGAACCAAGTCGATGTTGATCCCGTTGGCTCTGATTCGCGAAACACGCAAGCCACTACGACCATACCAAATGCAACCGCCTGGGCAACACGAGCCACTCGTCTCGTGGTCACCGATACTCTCACCTCAGGAATTAAGAGTAAAAGTACAGCACGTAAGATACGGCCACCATCTAAAGGAAACGCTGGGATAACATTGCTCAGAAACAACAACCAATTGATCCAAAAAACCAGCTTTAACAACCGAGTTAACATTATCCCTTCGTATACCCCAGTCGGCTGGAACGGGAGAAGTAAACCAATCCACTGGGCATGGTCTCCGCGTAGGACAAACATCAACCCGGGCAAACAACACAAGCTAATGAAAGCATTAGCTACAGGTCCGGCACTGGAAATTGCCAGTTCTTGAGCTGAGTTATCAACACGACGTATCGGGGACAATTCCCCCACTGGCCCTAATAAGATCTGATTAACATTCACCCCCAAACGTAGGGCCATGTGACAATGTGCCAAGGCGTGTAACAGCACACTACCTGCCAGAATTACCAGGCTTAAAATCGCCATCCCTGTATAGCTGGTACCACCGAATTCACGATTTGCCTGCCAACCTAAATAAAAAGTAAAAGCGGCGAACAAGAAAAAGAACAAATGGACGCGCACACAAATGCCCGACCAACGGCCAATACTTACACTCCAGGCTGGCTGCTCAGACATAACAAGTCACGTCCTTGATACAAAAAACACGATGAAGATAACCCGTGGAAAAAAGGAGAATCTCCTGGGAACTGTCTACCCATGAAAAAAACAATTCTATTTCTATTTTATCAATCCACGGAATCTTTATCAACATTTGGAAATTCTCTAGAATGACGAGACTTTAGAACCCCAATCATGTAGCATTGGCCCCGTAGTTTTCTGGAAATCCGATCCACGAAGGTCCGCCATTTGCCTGGGAACAAAGATATTGCCACCGCATTAAGGTAGACGGCAGCATTGTAAACACCTCGCTTCAAAAACATAAATATAATTGTCTGTATCGTTTTGACCAATGCATCAAATCCGTTATTTACAAGCTATTACCAACGATGAACCCTGACCAAGAACAACTACTTCTTAAAACCAAACGCTTTCAGGTCGTCCAGGTTTCTGAACCGAGACGAGATATGACCGACGCGGTACGTCAGATCATAAGGCATCCCGGTGCGGTGACGATTTTGCCCGATTTAGGAGACGGACGTATCTGCTTGATTCGCAATCACCGATTGAGCGTTGGCCGCGAGTTGATCGAATTACCGGCAGGCACGCTCGAACCTAACGAAAATCCTGTTGATTGTGCCCGTCGTGAATTAAAAGAAGAGACCGGATACCAAACTCAACATTTTCGTCTGCTGCACACTTTCTATTTGTCTCCAGGGATTTTGGACGAACGCATGTATTTATTCCTCGCCGAAGGTCTCGTCCCAGGCAATCCATCGCGCGAGCCAGGGGAACAGATCGAAAACGTTGTCGTGACTTTTCACGAAGCCATCGAAATGGTGCGTCACGGCCAGATAGAAGACGCGAAAACAATTGTAGGCCTTTTGTATTACAATCGTTTTGTGAGTCAAGGTGCACAGGCGTCGAAAGAATCCAATTCGTCGACGCCCGATCATTCGTAAATCCTTTCACGTAAGATTTTACTCTGGCACCGACATCCGGTCGTTTCTTATCCACGAGTGGATTTCCCTGGGGTTGCTACCGTTTCAAAACAAAACGCCTCAAGCTTATATCCATCCGTTCGAACATATCGATCTTGCACGTAAAGCACTTTTCCTGAGACAAGCCGCTATTGGACCAGGCACGATTTTCTGATGAAGGTGCCAGGACCTCTTGGCGCCTTACCAGTCCTTGTTGCATTGACCAAAAATAGATTTTCAACTTTCCCTGTGGATTTCTCTATGGCTTTTATTTTTTTGGGGGGGGATATTTAACTTGCCCCTAAGGCTTGACAAATGTCATCCACATTCGCCTGAATGGGTCCCGGTCCAAGCCTCTATAACAACACCGCCAGCCATACACACTGCCGTAACAAACACATTTTCAGAACGTTTCCTGCGATTCATTCCAGCGTGGATTTCGATACAAAACAGACGCCAGCAGGTCAGGCGATCCCCCTTCACCCTTCGATCTCTCACGGTGCCACTCACGATGGGTAGGTAGGTAGTCTTCATTCAAAGGCCACGGATCGAAGGGTGCAAAGCCAAGTGCATTCGTGAGTCGACTGGAGTCCAGTGAAACATTTCCCGCCCTTGGTGGCATCGGCCCCGCATCCTGTCGCGGACAGCCCATCACATGATCTGGAGTATAACCACCGACACGGTTCACGATCTGGGCAATCTGATACAGGCTCAAACAACGAGGGCCCCCGGCATGATAAATTCCATGCAAATCGCTGGCCAACACAGTGGCACACAAACGGCTTAGACAATCAGTGTACGTTGGGGTGCGAATTTCATCAAAGTAAAGCGTCGCCGGCTTGGACTTTTTAAACCGCGATTGAATCCAATCGATAGCACCTGCGTGTCCATTGAAGCTGATACCCATCGGCAAAGAAATGCGCAAAATACAGTGACTCTGACTTTCTGCGAGTATTCTCTGCTCTGCTTCCACCATTGTGTTCCCGTAAACAGTCACGGGATCCGTCTGTGACATTTCTGTATACCGCCCGGACCCCTGGCCTGAGAAAACCAAGTCAATGGATAAATGAACTAAACGGGTAGTCCGACAATCCATCACTCGCAGCAAATTTTCGACACTTTCTACATTGGTCCGTCGCGCAAGTTGTGGATCAAGTTCACATGATTTAAGCGCACAGTTTCCTGCACAATTAAGGACAGACGCAAATTCGTATTGATCAAACAGTTGTGCCAGGCCATCCCGGTCTTCCGCGTTACATGCCACGATTCCTTGGCCACATAATGGCCAATTATTAACCTGCCGGATACCGACGATCTGGCCTGGATATTGTCCACAAAAGTAGTTCAGTGCATTGAAACCGGCAACACCAGCAACACCTGTGATCAACAGTGGTAAGGGAGGTACGTTGTTCACTTCGGCTTGATGAATCATTGCACAAAAACAAAGGGCGGACGAGATGAGTGATGAATGATACGGTAGTGTTTTTTTATTTTGACATAACGTTGATTCTTCAAAGAAAGCATTCACCCCAAGCTAACGCAATTCAAGCCGGCACCGAATAGCCTCTCATCCATATCACTTGTCAAAGTTCACGTTACTTCCCGATACCTGCGTGGGAGGCGAGGCGACAACCGACAAAGCATTTCATAACAGGACGAACCGGCGCAGCGAGCCAACTGTTCCAGGGCACAAGGAGAATTCGGATCGGAACTGATCAATTCTACCGGCATGCCAATATCAACCGGAGCCTGTATGTCAGTCAGATCCACAATGATCTGATCCATATTCACTTTCCCCAACACGGGTGCCAGCTCTCGTGTCGACCCATCTACCATTAACTCGACAACCGATTTACCACCTAAAGCCAACGGGTATCCATCCGCATATCCTACAGGTATCAGTCCCAGCCGACTGTCACGTGGTAAACAATAGGTACAGTTATAACCGACGGGTGTTCCACGGCAATATTCCTGGACATGAACGAGATGACTGGCCCATCGTACAATTGGCTGCAGATTCACGGATTGTGTGGATGACTCAACCGATTGCATTAATCGCGGCCCATACCCATACAGTCCCAAACCGACCCGAACCAACGACTGGTGGAACTGCCTGTCTCGTAACACCCCAAATGTGTTCGCAGCATGGATCAACAAGTCGTCTGGCAAACGCAACAAGTTTTGGTCGACCGAAATTCTGAGGCGGTTCAACTGCTGCCGACTGAAATCAGGATCATCATCGCCGGCAGCAAGGTGAGTACACAAGCCAGTCACGCGAACCGCCTCACAATTTGGCACACGTTTCAAGACCCGATCAAGCGCTGTATCGTCCAAGCCCCCTCGGCTCATCCCGGTGTCCAAATGTAGGTGAACTGGTATCCGAGTCCCGAAATGACGCCCTAAAGCATTGATCTCCTCCAACTGTATTTCATCGTGAATCGTCAGATGTAATCTTTCGTCAACAATCATTTTTTCGAGCCCGACCATTTCACTCACTGTCCGCACAGGCATTAAAATCATGACCGGACAGTCAATAACATTGTCTGCCAAACAAACTGCCTGAACGGGAGAATACACGGCCAGAAAATCAATTCCACATGCAGATAACCGTTGGGCAATCGGAACCGCACCCAGTCCGTACGCATCGGCTTTGACGACTCCACAAATCTTGACTGACGGTCCGACACGTTGACGAATGGCATGGAAATTTTTTTCCAATCGTTTCAAATCGACTTCCACGTAGCTCGCCACGTTGGTCATCCTTTCTATTGAATTGGTAAATCTAAACTCAATCCGTTACTCCAGCCAATATACTGTTGGCAACCGACTAGGTACCTAAATTTTCTTTGGCTGGATTTTCGACACCGGGTTGCTGGAGAGTACGATCGAGCGAAAGTAAGTCCTGTGGTCCGTCAACGAGAATTGTTTCGGTATCAGATGACATAAGTGGAGCATAGACAGCTTGAATAAAACGTGCGTACATGAAGTAAAACACCGGGATTAAGACCAACACCAACACCGTGGCAGCAACCAGACCAAAACAAATGCTCGCCGCCATGGGAATTAAAATTTGAGCTTGAAATGAAGTCTCACGCAGAATAGGAAATAGACCGGCAACGGTTGTCATCGAGGTGAGTAACACTGGTCGAAAACGGCGCGAGCCTGCTTCTAGAAGTGCCTGTCGTAGTGGCAATCCCCCACGAACTCGGCGGTTGATAAAGTCAATCAGAACAATCGAGTCGTTGACCACTACACCCGTCAAGGCAATCAAGCCAAAAACGCTGAATAACGTAATCGGCATTTTCATCCATGCGTGTCCCCAAATCGCGCCGATGGCTCCGAAAGGTATGATTACCAAAATAAGAATAGGCTGAAAATAAGAGCGGAACTGCAACGTCAGCAATACGAACATACCAAACATCGCCCCCAGAAATCCAACTTTCAGACTTTGCAACGACTGATCAGTCTGTTCCTGCTGCCCTTCCCAACGCAGCCACACCTGTGGATATTGATTTTGCAACTGGGCTAGAAATCCACCATCTGCCTGTTTTAGATCGGAAACGACATAACTCGCATTTTGTTGTGTCTCATCGACGTCGGCTGTAATAGTGATCGACCGCATCTGGTCCATACGATTAATCTCGGACTCTCCACGTCGTACAGTGACTTCGGCCAGTTCGGTCAATGGCACTTCTGCCCCACCAGGTGTACGCACGCGAATCTCTTCAAAATCACCGAGTGAGCGACGGTCCACCTCTGGATAACGCACCATTAGCTTGACCTCATGTCGCCCCCTTTGCAGCCTCATGACTTCCTCACCGTAGTAGGAAGCTCGCACTGTTTCAGCTAATAGGGACATCGGGATACCCATCGAGAGCGCTTTCTCTTTGACCTGCAGTTGAAACTCCCACTTGCCAGGCTGCGAATCGTCTGCAATATCAAATAGTCCAGGGTAACTTGCCAATTGTTGCTTACACAACTCGACGGCCTCCTCGAGTTCATCCACATGCTCATTACGTGCCAACAGCTTGAATTCAATCGGAGTACCACCCGGTCCAAATTGTGGTATGCCAAACTTTAGTGACTCGGCGCCTGGAAACAATCCGGCTTGCCGCCTCCACTCTGTCAGTATCTGCTCACTGTGGACAGGTCTTTCCGACGAATCAAACATCTCCACCTCGACGAGACCGACATGACTACCCGTGGCACGAGCATCAGGACCCATCGCTCCTGGCGCTGCAACGTTTCCCACCGTACGATATACGTATTTCACTAATGGAATACCTTTTTGGGTATAACGTTTGTTGATATCGCGAATTGCATCCGCTAGACGCTTGCATGCCTTGTCAGTAACGTGACTCGGCGTCCCATCAGGATACAAAATCTTTGCTTCGATGAGATAACTATCCAGTTTTGGCATCAGAATCCAGGGCGTCACACCAGATTGAAACATCCCCACTGTGGCAATCAACAACGCCACGGCCAGGCTGACAACAATCGGCCAGTTGCATAGCGACCAATCAAGTGTTGGCAGGTAGAGACGTTGAATCAACCATTGCAATCGTTTCTCCATGAATCGGTTCGACCAATCGGCCCATTGCGTTAGAAAACGAAACGGATACAAGATCCAGCCAAGGACGGTAAATAACATGCTTTTTTTGTGAGCCAGATGACAAGGGAGAACAAAAATACTTTCAAAAAGAGAAATGATTAACATTGCGATGACAGCAATGGGCATCACCGCAATGAACTTGCCCATGATCCCCGCCACAAACATCAGCGGCACAAACGCAATGATGGTCGTACACACAGAAGAAACCACGGCCGGCAACACTTCATAGGCTCCGTTAATGGCTGCATCTGCAAAGTTAGCATGTCGTCGTCGATGAGCGTAAATATTTTCACCAATCACAATCGCATCGTCGACAACAATTCCCAACGCCATGAGAAAGGCAAACATAGAAAGCATGTTGAGGGTATGCCCTCCGTACAGCAAGACAATCGCAGCACCAAGTACCGCCATCGGTATCCCCATGGCAACCCAGAAAGCCAGCCTGAGATCCAAAAAAATCGCCAGCACAAGAAATACCAACACTAGACCTTGTAAGCCATTACGGGTTAATAATTCCATCCTATCTCGCACGTTCACCGACTGGTCAAACCATGTACTCATTTCAAAACCGTGCGGCATAGTATGCCCGGCAACATAACTTTTGACCTGTCGTACCATTTCCAGCAAATCTTCGTTCATCGTACGGTCCACTGAAATAACTACTGCCGGACGCTCATTCACGTAACTAATCGCTGTCTCATCTACAAAGTGGTCGCGCACCTTTGCCAAGTCACCAATCGTGTGCAAAGTGCCACTGGTTGGATCACTGATCAGTGGAATCTCGGCTATCTCATGCCCCAAAATTCGCTTGTTCATTCCACGAAGACGGACTTCCTGTGCGGAAGTTTTTATGCTGCCACCGGGAAGCTCAATGTTTTCACGTCGAACCACATCAGCGATATCAGACAACGACAATCCATAGCGGCGAAGCGTGCTCTCCGAAACTTCAATGTCAATCTGAAAGTCGCGTTCGCCAATAATGTTCACTTGCGAAACCGACGGTAATTGCAAAAGATCTCCTCGGACGCTTTCCGCAACATCGCGCAATTCCAACTCAGCTCGAACTTTGCTCTCTTCGTCTAACCCCGCTAAACTTTCTCCAATAATGTTTACACGAATCGCTGGTTGGCGAAGCGTAATCTGCTTGATTTCAGGGTCCTCCGAAAGCTTCGGGAAACTGGGAATGCGATCGATCTCCGAACGAACTTCATTCAAGATCTTTTGGATGTCAGGTGTATCTGGATTTAATTCCAATATTAAAAATCCAGCACCCTCACGGGCTATCGACATAATCTTGTCGATGCCAGCTATGGACCGCACCGCCTCTTCCATCTTCTGGCAAATCCCTTCCTCGACTTCACTGGGAGACGCACCTGGGTACGGAACAGTAACTAACAATACCTCCAATTCGAACTCCGGAAAAACTTCACGCCGCATGATCCCCAAACTGGCGCCACCAATTAACAACACCGCTACCATTGCGGTATTCATAGCGGGTGTATTTCGGACTGCCCAGCGGATAAGAGAACGCATAGTACTGTCAACACATCGAGCGTGGTAATGGACTTTGGTGCCCGATCAGCTTGATCCAAAGTTTGCATAAAGAAGGAGACATCTCTTGCACATGACTTATTCGACTCCCAACTTCTTAAAAATCTCTACAGCGATACCATCACGTGCCCCGGCCAAAGGCGAGGTAACAATGGCATCACCGGCTTTTACGCCATTTTTCCGTGATAGTAGTATTGTGTTACCGTCCTGGACATGTATGACTTCGACTTGGTCAATCGAAAGTTTGCCACCGTCAACACGCCAAATTCGATTACCAGGACGAATCGCCCGCTCGGGAACTGCAATCAACGTCTCAGCAGATTGCGCGTGTAACACAATGGTGACATACATACCACGTACTAACGCCCTGGGCCCTCGATCCGTGCCGATTCCGTCCAGACCCGCAACCTGCCGCGGAGCGGAAACAATCACCCGGCAAGGAACCGTTCGTGTCTTCTCATCAAGACCAATGCCGTCAAACCGCGATAACGTCCCCTGCCATGTGTAATTTTTTCCATCTAACTCATAGACAACGGTGGCCGGCGTCAAGGGAATTTGGTAATCGTAAGGATCGCTTTGCTCTACCAATAAATCGTCATTTTCTGCCTGTTCCGACCGAAGCCAAACCAACTGCTCCATCCGCAACGCACATTGAACTTCAACGGCTGAGGTATCCTCGATCATGTACAGTGTCTGTCCTGGTTGTACATAAGTTCCCTCTTCCACAACATCCTCGACAATGACACCGGTGACCGGCGCCTCTAAATTGGTTCGTTCCAAATCTAGGCGTGCTTTTTCCAGGTTGGCTTTCACTAGTTCCTGTCCCGATAACAGCCGGTTGCGTCGCGTATCGAACAATCTTCGTTCGTTGGTTCGCGCCGTCAGGTTATTGCGCGCCGCCAGCATATTACGCCGTTCCTGGTCAATTTGTGAGTCGGTCACGACACCCGACCGGACCAATTGCTCCGTCCGGCCAAGTTCCTTACGCTGCAATGCGACATCTTCACGAGCAATTTCAATCAGCGATTCGACATTCACCAATTCGACGGATAATTCCTTGAGATAAGCATCTGCCTGTTCGAGCTCTTTTTCCAACCGCCTCACAGTTAATTGATATTCATATGGATCAATACGAATTAACGGAGTCGCTTCGGTGACATATTTTCCAGCGCGACACGTTTCCGCTTTGAAAGCAAGTCGTCCTGCTACTTCGGCAGCGACTACAATTTCTCGGTAAGGTACAACAAGGCCATCAACTTGCACGTTAAGGATACCATTGTGCTCCATGGCTATCACCGTTTCTACCGTCGGTGGTCCTAGCTTTTTGGGCAACTGGACTGCCGCCTTGGGCCGACTGACAAGACTCCAAAATACGATCACACCCGCACCAAGGATCAGTACGGGTAATGTCAAACGCACAAGTTGTCTGACGATATTTTCGTAATTCATTTTCTATTCTGGTGCCTTCGACCAAGGTTCTGCCAAACCTAATGCGGTTAACGAAAACTGTGCGATATGTTCACCTAACTCAGCCGGACCATAATGCTGCTCAAATTCACTCTGCCCGACAAGCAAGCCAACCACCGATTCTGCAATTCGGTAGTACACACATTGACCAACAATGCTAAAGGCAATCTGATGACGTTGTACATCGGTTGTTGACGAAGGGAGTATTTCGTTAAGGATTTCCAACAAAATATTGAACTGTGGACGAAAATAATCCCGAACCAGCTCTTCACAAGCTTCTGTCGGCTGCAAGATTTCACGCATCATCAAACGGGTTTGCCAAGACCCTTCCTCGACACCAATCAATCGAGTGATCAAAGCAATGGTAAAAATTCGTAGTTTATCCGCCGCTGGCACATCAGCTGGCCACTGGGGCGAAGGCACCTGTTCGAACCGCTTATGGTGTGCCTGTTTCACCGTTTCGATGTACAGTCGCTGCTTGTCTCCAAAGTGATAGTTCACACTGGCCAAATTCACCTGGGCAGCACGACAAATTTCTCGCACGGTGGCCGCTCGAAAACCTTTCTCGGCAAATACAGGACCTGCCGAATCCAGAATTCGAGTTCGTGTATCCGCTGAACAAGATTCTTTGACCTGTGATGCCACCACCAACCTCATGACCTAGAGCGAAGCAACCGAAATTCACAACGACCATTCTGGCCCACCAATCAAACGACCGTTTAAAACAATCGTATACATCGGACCGCAAAAGGTAAAGGAATATTTTCCCATTGTTTTACTCGGCTGATTGGGTACCCAACATTCTCCCTACCAGCATGCAGTTTCTCGTCGCCACTGCGACGGTGGATTCCGGGACTGACTGTCCTGTCACCCGGCGGGACTGACTGTCCTGTCGCCCGGCGAGAATCCGCACAATCCTCGTGATACACCGTTTCACTATTAGATTTTGCACATTATAGGGCTCAGTCCGACCTTACGGGCAGCATTTCGTTGACGCTCTGGACTACCAGGAATAGCATGAATAGACGGTTCTCGTTAACCGACCCAGTACTCCTCCTGCCATTCGCTATTGAAGTGTCCCGTTTTCTATCCAAACTCCTTGCTGGATTCACACTTGCGCTGATCATGGCCAATTTTTCGCTGGCCATCGATATCGTCGTACAATTCGATCAGGCCCAGTCCGAGAAACCTACTTTCGATCCCAATGCTGAATCTTTGCAAGCTTTTTTCGAGTATGCGGCCCAATTTTATGAGGACGTTTTCGAGGACAACGGTCCCGATACGACCATCACCATCGACTATTGGTACGAAAACCTCTCTGGCATATTAGGGTTACACGACTTGGTCGTTCAAGAAGGCACTCCTTCTCGAGAAACGGAAGCCACGATCCGTATTAACACGGAAGTCGGAAGTGGCGGGTATGAGCAGGATTATTATCTAGATCCAACGCCAAAAGACCATGTCGAGTTCAACATGCAACAGACACTCTTTCAAGACCTGACGGACTCCGACCAGACATTATTCTTTACAGGTACAGTCCCCTCTGTTTTGGAAACCGGCTACCAGGGTACCGCCTCTACTAGCCAGGCGCAAAACATCACGGATCTGTTAACGTTGGTGTTACACGAAGTTGGACATACGCTGGGCATGTCTGCCACGAATGCTTCGACGATCGGCGAAACAGTCGACGGTGACTACGATGTGGATCCGCAATTTATCGGCGGTGCCACGATGGGCATCAAGTACTCTTCTGTGAATAACATTGCACATTTGGCTGACAGTTTCTCATTGATGTCACCCACCATTCCCACCAACCGGCGTCTCTTACCAAGCTCTACGGATTTGCTTGCGATGGCATCCAGTCATGGCTATAGCGAAGTTGATTTGCCACGCAAAGATTTTCTCACCGGAACAACCAATACCTGGGACGCCACGCATTGGATTGGCAATCGCAACCCTGACATGGACGACGATGCTTATATCCGTTCTCCTTACGTTGACCCCCTTGTCCAGCTAGTAAATACATCCCAGGCAAAAAATTTGGTTCTGGCCGAAGGGGACCAACTAGTTACCAACAACCATGCGTTGGACGTCGTCCAAAAGATTACCGTAGAAGGTCCTGGTACAACCTTAACTTTAAATCACGCGTCGGGAAGCGTCTCCGCCGATACGATACTGGTCAACAATGCTGGACAACTCATGGTAACCGAAGGTACTGCCACAGCCTCTCGCATCCTCTTAACTGCGTCCGGCCGACTCGATCTTTCAGGCGGTCATTTAGATGTCATCGAACTCGATCTCACCGATGGCACTTTGAACATGACAGATGGATCCCTGCACAGTGCTGTGATTCACGGGAATTTACAAATGCTCGGAGGATATTTTTCTCCCAGTCACACAACAGGACCAACATTCGTTCAAGGAACTTATTTACAAAACAGCACCTCTACATTAGAGATCGAGTTAAACGGTCCTGCCGTGGGGGTCGATTACGACCAATTACGGATAAGCGGTACGGCGAATCTCGCAGGAACACTCGAATTGTTGACAACGTCCCTTCCGATGTCTGGACTAATCGGAGAAACGTTTGTCATCATGACACACGACGGTGCCGTGGGAAATTTTGAAACAGTAACAGGCCGTCATCCAGGCAACGGCATCTTTTTTGACATTGTCTATCACCCGAATGAAATCACCCTAACTCCCTGGCAAGCAATATCCGGTGATATCGATGGCGACCACGACGTCGACATCACAGACTTTGGAATCTTCGCATATCATTTCGATCCCGGCGGCAAACACCACACCTGGACCGACGGCGACTTCGATGGAGATCTCGATGTAGACATCACTGATTTCGCACGCCTGGCCAATTATTTTTCCCCCGCTGGCTACAAGTCTGACGGCCCTTGGCTCGTAGTGCCAGAACCCACTAGCTTACTGACCACCGTCCTGGGATTTTTGTTCGTCACAGGATTATCGAGTTCCATCGAAAGAAGATTGATAAGACTAAATCCTCAGGAAGAACGCTCCGATGGTTGAAGACTGCGTCGCGCCTGTTCAATGAAAACATCCTGCCGTTGATGCCCCATAAAGAAACTCACAGACTCATATCCACATTGTCCTAACAGTTTAAGCGCATCATCAAAGCCTTCTCCAACACGTTCCGGCCTGTGCGCATCTGCTCCAATCACAACTGGAATGCCACGTGACGCCATTTCACAAAGCATTCCTGGAAAAGGATTCATCTCGGCAATCACTTTATTACGACCGGAAGTGTTCAGTTCCATTGCTATTCCTGTAGCTGCCACACGGTCCAAGCAGTGGCGAATGTCATCCATAATTAAATCAGGTTGCCAGGCCGTGGCTGTTGTGTTTTTGACCAAGTCAGGATGTGCCAAACAATCAAACCATCCTGTTTCAGCTGCTAGCGCCAATTGTTCAAAATAGTGTCTTTGAAATACATAGGGATCATCTGTCCAGAATCGTTCACGGAACTCACCAGTTTGTGGATGGACAGAACCAAGGAGATAGTCGTAAGGTGCCGCTTTGACCTGTCTCTCCAGCCAGTCCTCAAAACCAGGAAAGTAATCACATTCTAAACCGAGCCGTACATCAATACGGCCAAACCAAGCAGAACGGGTACACTCAACAAGATCTAAATACTCGTCAAACTCGTCCATTTCCATGCGCACTTGAGATGAAAACCCAAAAGGCATCGGATTGTGACAGGTGATCATCAGCCCTTTCAACCCGGCATGTTGAGCGGCCATCGCGTATTCGTCTGGCGTTCCAAAAGCGTGTTTGCACAACGTGGTATGACTATGTGTTTCGTAAAGTATTCGGTCCATACAATTGCTTAATCATTGACTCGGTTGAAATAAACGCCTGCCTGAAACGCAAAAAATACCACTCGGGTGAAGTAGCCACTGCGACTCCTTGCTTGACAACAGCAAAACTACTATACACGCTCCACCAACACAATTCACCTCATGAAAAATGACTGACAATACAGTTCGTCGTTCGCTGAAATCGCCGTAATCTGAACATGCAAATACTCAATCGTTTTCGATTTCCTGGAATGCCCTTACCGCAGTTCACAAGCCGTAACGGAGAATGCCATGACGGGCCAATGTAGAACTGGGTGAATTGTACAAACCAAATACTACATCCTGGCAAGTAACACTCTTTATCTCACCCGCTCCGTCGCGATGCAAAGCTTCTCTTAAAATTTAATTTTAAATAAAGTGGCGGTCGCCAATGCGGCGCCCATCGTCGTTGCAAAAAATATACCCCACCAGGGAATGTCCCAACCTGCGATGAGGGTTTTTCTCGTGTGGGGATAGGCGACTTCTATATACCGCACAGCACTGCTTCGTTCCAGAGACCTTTCTGCCGGATGCAACAGCCGATTCAAGACCGTCGATGCTGTCCGTACCTGACTGACGACCGACAATCGTCCAGGCATCGTCGTCGCTGCCAGCGTTTTCTTGATGACTTGGTCACCTAGCTGCCAACTCAGATCGCCTGACCGGCCATCCTCCGCACGAACGCGCCAAGCAATCGATTTTGAAACTTCATCACGCAATCCATCACTTTCGACCGTCACACCCTGTGGCGTGATAAGGGGCGTATCCCGATACTTCGTCCAATAGGGTTCCGCCAGGTGTAAACACACGATGGCCTGATCACCCGGCAAAAGTGGCAATTTTTCGTATCGCAAGGCCAACTGTACCAAGAAAACAAAGCTCGGAATGATCATCACCAACAATGGTGGAATCGAGTACCACAATCGCAAGCAAATTAATTGAAGCAATTTAATTTGACAGCGAAACGTCACTCCCAAGTCATCTCGAAACAAGCTAATCGCCAACAGTTGAGCCCGAGTACGGTTCACCACACGAACTAACACGGTCTGATTCGATGTTCTTCCAAAGACAATCGTCATCAACGATCCGACTACCGTTCCCCAAAACACAAGCCCTGCTAACGGACTCCCGACAAATGGAACCAGCATCCATTCTGTAACATCAGTACATAAAGAATTAAATAAATCCATGGTCGGTCGTTCAACGTCGCCATTTCTTGAAAAACTGTTTTTTTGTCAAATGGATACTAGCCGGGAAACACCCTTAGTAGTCGTACGTACCAAGCGAATTACCAAATTCCGCATATCCCTTGTAATTTCCTGGAAAACTGTAATTTCCTGGAAAACTAAATCTATACCATAACGCTCATACCAGAAATTTCTCACGACAGTATGCCCAATGGCAAGACTGCCAATGGATCAACAAAACTAACAGATTCAAATTGATTCCTTATCACTTTCTTGAGTTCCACGTATTGGTAACACTATTCAATGTAACCTAGACCACGCAGCTGTTTTTCGACCTCTATGTCGTCTTGCGATTGGTCCATACGACCCGCCTCTTTTTCTAAAACATGAACAATAAATTCCTTACTATTCGAGTAACCCGCTATTTTGGCAATCCGAACGAGCCGGTCGTAGAGTGTGCGGTCGATTGGAACCTTGACTGTATTGAAAAACATCATTCAATTTTTCCTTTATTCAGGGCAATTCACAAGTTGAATTTTAGATGTTTACAAAACAATGCTTTACGTCAGTGCCTAGACACCCAGAATATGCCTATTTCAATTCTACTCTCTGACGTTGGTATCTATCGCTCGTCGTGAATCTCAGTCTTAAGTCACGCGCTATCCATGAAATCATGGATGACCCAGCAGGCAATCTCTTAACGAGTGTACGGACTTAGCCGATCTTCGTAAAAAAGCAGACAAATGACATCTTCACTCATTCGGCAACAACGACTCGCCATCCATATAATCCGGTCTGGTAACTCCTAATAATTCCAAAACTGTCGGACCCAAATCGCAAATTCCGGCAGGGCGCTGGTT
>CAYMUR010000019.1:1362-3191 GCA_964393615.1 uncultured Pirellulaceae bacterium | reverse complement strand
GGTTTAACTTTAAATTGCTGAATAGTACCCCAGGCACGAGATTTGGGTGGATACAGTGGTCACCACTCCAGGCCTTGAGGTTGTCCGCAAATACCTTTCCACTGACCTTGCCCACAGCAGAATCCCAGGAAACCCGGTAACCAGTGTTATAGCCAACCAGAATATCCGGTGCCGCATCGACATACGGTCCATCATATGCCTGGCTACTCGCAATCGCTTCCCGAACGGCAGTCTGGCCATTTGCTACATCCATCAAACCTGAAAGAGCGGAAACAATTTCCGCAACAAGATTTTGTTTCTCTTGCCCGGCGTTGACAATCCCTTGCGCTTCGCGCCCCACTTGGTTCACATAAATTCCAGCCAGACCAAATGCGTAGGCCCGAGTACGCGACCAGTCAACATCTCGCAAATAATTTTGTCCTGATTCACGTCCATTGTGTAACGTAAGATAACCATGCTCCTGTAGCCATGTATTCAAATCAACACAACGCCGAAATGGTTTAAAGCCATGGTCGCTCATCACCAATAATGTATCATCGGGTCCGATGCGTTGCATCGTCTCTCCGACTAATTTGTCCATTCGGCCGTACATGCTGGCAATCGTATCGCTGTGCGTATTGTCACAGCCTTCTAATGCGGGATGGTCGTCCTCCAGAAAACGCCAGAACATATGCTGTATCCGATCTGGTGCATCAAATACACAAACTACCAACCCTTGTCGGACCGTATCGAGCGCATCATGAAACATGGCAATGCGTTCGTCATGAATATTGTAAGCTTGTTCTAAAAAAGCATCTTCCGATAACACTCCTTCGGACAGTGACCAGGTGTCCTCAGCCAGCCCTAGCGTCGAAAACGCACCAAGTTGACGCGACAAATAATTCGAATACACGGCCGGATGAGAAATTGGCATCACAGGCCGCTCCGGATCGATCTGTACCGGCGTGCTGTACATTTCAAACCGATCGTCAAATTGCTTCAGTAAAAAACGGGCAATGCCTTGAATGCTCATCCCTGGTCCTGTCCTGTAAGAAAACCGGACCCATGGGGAATATTGATTGAGCTCCAGCGGTACTTGCTGACCACCCACCCGAAGCACTGCATCCGCATTACCTTCATGAGACACGACGGTAAATGGAATGCGCAACTCGGCGTGGCCCTTGTCTAATGGATTCGCCGGCCCTCTCAACCAAGAGCGAATCTCATTTCCATTTCTTTCTACCGGAATGTGCTCACCACCAACATCTCCTTCACCGCTTCGCTCAACAGCTTCACCCTCACAATAATACAAGAACGTCCCCTGTGTACCCAATAAGTCTGGGACACACATTGCGGATAATTGAACACCATGAAAACGATCGGGAGGAAATGTAATTGGTACTCTCAAAACAGCGCTAAAGATTCCCGCTTCTCCCAAAACAGACCAGAACGGCTTGCTTTTACGCAAAAGCGTGATTTCAGCTTTCGACAACGGTAACACATAGCGCCCCAGCCGCAGAGTCCGCCGTGGTTTACCAATTTTCACCGACGAAATAGCAGGCCGATAAGTTTTCGGATTTCTTGCAATGAAGTCGAAAATGTTGTGTTTGCCCGGATTTGTTCCGGTTGAAAAGCTGGACCAGGCCACGGGGGACAAAGGGGGCCAGGTCGTCCCAAGACGCTGATAACTTCCCTGCTCACGAAGTTTCGCCAGGTTCGGCATATGGCCTTGTTTCAGGTACTCCTCCACCAATTCCGGTTCCAACCCATCCAAGCCAAGCACGACGACACGGGGAACACGGGCTCTGCGCAATGCCTGCTGCCCACGGATCATGCGCCAAATCCGTCGA
>CAYMUR010000019.1:0-1352 GCA_964393615.1 uncultured Pirellulaceae bacterium | reverse complement strand
AACACGCCGAAATCAACGCCAATAGAACGACAAAAAAAGATCCGACCAGGGCAATTCCAGCACCTGGACCTATGTAGGACAACAGCATGATTTTTTGTGGGCTAAAGAAAAGCTGTATATCAGGATAAACAGATTTGCCAAGTTTCAGTGTCCCCTGCCTTCATCAGCACATGACACAATTTTAAAACGAATATTCTGCACCCTTAATTTTTATGCGTGACCATGAACACCCTACTATTTATTTTGCCTTGCGTCGATATAAACTCGTATCCACTGCACTGGCCATCGCCGACAAGTCAAGGGAACGGTGTAAGAATTTGGCCACTGCTTTGGACACGACCAACGGTTCGTGAAGCACATCATGGTAATTGACTTCCAATAATTCAAAATGCGGTTGTACACTTAAAAAATGAACTGCTTCGTCCAATTGCCTGGAAAAAATTTCAGCCAGACGTGTTTGCGAAATCGCTGCGCCTGGGCTTCCCTTACGGTCCAACATGGCAGACTGTGAGGCAATCACCTCTGAGATTGGACGACGCATCAAAATGACTTGATAGTGGCAATCTTCCGGCAAATCGTAAAGCAACTTGTAAATCACCTTAACCGCTTTATCGGCAGCCTGCTTCAACCAAGTGCCGTCAGATTTTGTCCGTTTAACGGCCTCAAGCTCAAAATAACCGTTCGGGTTGTCGTCATCTGCTTGCCTGATTCCATCCGTCACCAGGGAGACTCCACCCTGCTGTAACATCTGCATCATCAGCGACGTCCCCGACCGCGGCAAACCGGAAACAACAACAATTGGTGATTGATCAAGGTCACACATTGGTATAGAACCGTATTTCAACTCAGTACTTAACAACACCTTCGTTCAACTCTGATTGTTAGATTCGTCACTCGTTGAGCCACATCTCTCCCGCACCCAGATGCGATCAGGTCAATGGCAGACTCACTACGTCTCTTTTTGTAGTGGTCGCCCAGTCATATGAGTTGGCTTGTCAATCGCAAACGCGTTTAAAATCGTAGGAGCAATGTCACTTAACTCCGGCTCATGACGGGCTACTTCAAAATTTGTCAGCAATATTCCAGGTACGTGATCTGGGTTGATTAAGTGCGTACCACTCCAACGCTCCAAATTATCAACAAGTATTTCGCGAGGCATTTTCCCTAGTACCGTTTCCCAACTGGCACGGTAACCGGAATTGTATCCAATGATTAAATCAGGTGCGACCAATGGGTCCGCACCCGAGTACAAATCTTCGACCAGGTCAACCCGGTCAATGACCTGCACACCATCCTCATCGTGAACACCCAGCAATCGTTCACGCAATTCCTCCAAGGTTCTAGTCCTTTTT
>CAYMUR010000018.1:55288-70271 GCA_964393615.1 uncultured Pirellulaceae bacterium | reverse complement strand
AAGAGGATACACTCGTTTACACGGACCAGTAGACGCTAACTGATCCACCTGAACACCTCTTGGCTTTCATGAACTCGGATACGGACCAAGGATATTCGGGAATGACAAGTCCCGAGGTTTCACCGCGTCGACGAAAATCGAGTGACCACAGACTGTCACTCTGCATAGTCAGGCTCAACCGCTTCAATCCAACGCCGCATCCCTTCGAAATGCTCGTTATTAAAGCCGTCTCGAGCCTGTTGTGACGATGCCGATGCGACATCTTCGGGAATGAGTTGCATCGCACCACCTCCGGCCAGCGCCAATAACTGATACATGCAAGCCCGTTCCAACTGATAAACGTCGAGGTAAGCAGCTGCAACACTCGGCCCAACAACCAGGGCGCCGTGATTACGCATTAGCAATATACGATTGTCCCCCAACACCTCGGCCATCCGTTCCCCTTCACATTCGTCACTCAACAATCCATCGTATGATTCCAAGTAGACAACATCATTGTGGAATCTGGAAGCTTGTTGCGAGCTTCTAGTTTCGAACCGCACATCGTTTCGAATTGACATGGCCGTGATATAGGGTGCGTGCACGTGAATTACACAGGCCGCATCGGGACGAGCCTGGTGAACCGGGTAGTGGATAATCCATCCGGCACGGATGGGAGGCCGATCTCCTGCTAACAATGTTCCAGTACTATCCACCAGCGCCAGATTGCTGGTTTTCACTTGAGACCAATGTGTGTGGCCAGGTGAGATCAAAATATGTGAACGATTTTCGGGAGAAAGCAAGCTGATATGATTCCAGACTCCTTCATTAAGCCCGTGTCGCACGGCAAGCCGATGCGCAATGGCTACTTCTTCATACGCTTGTCGTAATGATGTCATGATCGTAATCCTCTACAGTTGACCGCTCTCGGTCCAATTCACAGTCGACCCATCATAGTCCTGGATTTACTCGAGACATTATCCGTTGCGGCTTGTGAATTGGAACACCCCGTTCCCGTGAAACCGGATGTTAATTATTATCGCGACCAGCCGCTGGGACTTCATCCGCCACACTCGGTACGCCTGTTTCATCCATCACCAAAGGGGGCAAGCCGTAGGTCGCATCCTGCGGATCCAAGTGGACTTCATCCATTTCCATTCGGTCAACATCCGATCTCAATAACAGGTAAACCGTCGTCATAGACGCCCAAAAATAGGTATAGGTAAAGGCAGTGACAAGGGTGCGAACAAGACCAACCCAACAATCAATCATCCAGACGCCTAATCGGCCTGCAGTCTCGAGCTTGGCAGTATTCTCCGTGATCACTGTAATTCGCTCCCAACCGGTAATCCAAGCAGCTCCCCAGTAGGTCAAATGAATCACCGCATCAGACACATAATAGACAAAAAACCAGCCTAGAGTACCAACCACTGTGGCAACCAATGTGTAGAACAAATAGTGAAGCGGCCGCTGGGATGTATAACTGTACGCTCGACTCAATGCGTCAAATGAATCCCCGCCTTCGGTACCGATCGTGGTCCATATCAGTGGCCAGCCCAGCCACAGTCCCAATAAAAGGATTGCTATTCCAAATGCGAAAATTAAGGCCGGACCCCATAACAATCCTGCTATCCAAAGTGACGCATCCCACTGAGCGAACAATCCGGCCAGCAACATCAACACCATTGTCAAAACGACAACTAAAAGCAACACGATCAACGGTGCCACGAGATGTGCACTGAATTTTTTAAAAGCATGTCGAAAGAGTTGAGACAACTGAGGTCGGTCGTCAACTGTCAACTGCAAGACGGACGACCTCACAATAATCGCACCAAACCAACTCCAAACAATAAGCATCCACAATGCACTACCGAAACAGTAGAGGACCCCAGACAAGCCGATAGCACGGTTCTTCATCAATAAGCACCGATAAGGGGCATTCAACCGATGCCAGACACCATAGACAGGACCATTCACCAGTGCCTGCCAAACCCCCTCAATATTCTGAGGAATTTCGGGGACAGGTGGATGCATCATTTCCCTTACAGAACTCCTGATCTCGGCATGTTCGCTTTCGGAAGACAATAAAAGATCCAAAACCAAAAAGCCAAACATCATTGCCAGGACCCCAAGTGTAGCCACCGTCAACAACTGTGGGCTGATCGCCAAACGAAATGACCGTACGATGATCAGCCAAGGGCAAAAATCCCGCCATGATATAGACCGCAGTGTGACTGGATGATCAGCCAAGAGATTGCCTTCCTTTAATGCTGGAGACGGAACACGGGCCCCCCCGAATTGCCGACGGCTTGGATAATATTACCTTTCTCCGAGAATCAAAACATAGAAACGAACGGTACAAAAACGACTCGCCTAGACCGCGCTCCGCTGGGTCGATACTATCCCTCCTCAAAGTCCGATTCTTCTTCTTGTGATTCGTAAGGCATGCCGTGCCGCTCGTCAAGCCAAGCCCCCAGGTCCACCGTTCGACACCGTTCAGAACAGAATGGTATGGTATCAGCCTGCGCCATGTCGAACAGATTCAAACAGGTTGGACAACGCAACATTGCCACAATTTTACCCGCTGGAATTAGATTTCCCGGACAGGGTACACATTGACCTCTGCCCAGACTTAGTCACAACCATTCAGGAGTCTGTTTTGCCAGTTGATTTCGAAGAACTACTCTGAGAGGAATCCCCCTTGGACGACTTCTCCGAGGATTTATTTTTCGAGTCGGCAGCTTTTTTCGCCTTCTCAGCACCTTTTTTGTACGATTCACTACGATAGTCTGTCTGATAAAAACCAGAGCCTTTGAACACCACTGCGCCTCCGGTACCGAATAACCGCTTGAGCTTATGTTTGCCGCATTCGGGGCACTTTCGTTTCACACCGTCTGATATTGACTGAAATAAATCGAATGCATGACCACAAGCGCCACATTCGTAATCGTAAGTAGGCATGACAATCAACCTTTTTAAGAACTGTCGGATGGAATTTCACTGTCCACTTCGTCCTGAACACCTGTCGCAACAACTACCTGTGAAGGACGCACAATACGGTCATACAGATGATAACCAGATTGGGCCACATGCATAACCGTATCAGGCGGATGTTCAGCCGATGGCTGCTGTGAAATCGCTTCATGTCGATTGGGATCAAAAACAGTACCTTCTGCGATTTCGATCCGCTGGCAGTGGTGCCGTTCCAATACAGTCTGCAATTCGACCGTTACCAGCTGCACACCTTGTAATAAACCTTCGGCGGTGGGTCCGTCCGACTGGTTAGTAGCTGACACCGCGCGCTCAAGATTGTCCAACACGGACAACAAGTCCCGAATGATTGGCAACTGGGCATACCGCTGCTGTTCATCCAATTCACGTCGTGACCGTTTCCGAAAATTTTCCAGTTCTGCCTGCAAACGCAACAGTCGGTCGTTGGCATCCTCTAATTGACTCTGAAGTGATGCCACCACTTCGGGCGGTTTGTCCGACGAAACCACTTCACTTTCTGTTGGCTCCATTTCAGGATCAGAGGCAAATGGTGATTCTTCGGGGGACACACTGGGTTCGAACTCCCCTGTTTCACGTGCGCAGTCTTCAGATTCAAAACGCTCATTATTATTGTCTTGCGACACCATCACCCCTCCTCCACATGGGCTGTTACATCGTCATTATTGACAAAGTAATTGCGCAACGTCTCCATAAAACTTTTTCGATGTGGACTGACATCCGCTTGTTCCAACTCAGCCAGTTCTCGCAACACTTCCTCGTGTCGGCCCGAAACTTTTTTGGGAACTTCAACATTAATCTGTACGAGCAGATCACCGGTTCCTCGACTGCGTGGATCTTGCATGCCTTTTCCACCCAATCGAAACACCTCACCAATCTTTGTACCTGGTGGAATCTCCAATGTCTCTCGTCCTTGCAGTGTGGGAACCTCAACCATTCCTCCCAAAACGACCTGTGTATAAGTCGTCGGCAATCGAAGGATCAAGTGAATCCCATCACGTTGAAACAGAGGATGTTCGCGGACAGAGATAAAACAATAGCAGTCTCCGGCTGGTCCACCTGAAGTACTCGGTTCACCCTCTCCGGTAAGGCGAACTCGCATACCATCGTCAATTCCTGCTGGAATAGCAACATCGAGGTGCACCGTTTCGGATTGCATGCCATTTCCACGGCACGCTACACAGGGATCGGTAATGCGTTGACCGGCACCACCACAATTCGGACAGGTTGTCTGCACTGACAGTATTCCGGCCTGTTGCACAACCTGTCCTTGGCCACCGCAACGAACACAGGGCCGTGGCGAAGAACCTGGCTTGTTTCCACTACCGCTACACTGATTGCATACTTGCCGGCGGTCGAACTGAACCGTTTTAACAATTCCACTCGCGGCTTCCTCAAGGTCCAGTGTCACCGCACACTTAATGTCAGCACCACGGCGAGCTCGGCGGGAACGACGTCCTCCGCCAAAAAAATCACCGAAAATACCACCACCAAAGATATCGCCAAAGGCTTCAAAAATTTCTGAGACATCAGAAAAATGAGGGGACGCACCAGCCCCTTCGAAAGCCGCATGCCCAAATTGGTCATATTGCGTGCGCTTTTCAGAGTCTCCTAAAACTTCATAGGCCTCGGCTGCCTGCTTAAACAACTCGACCGCTTGATCGTCTTCCGAGTTGCTATCTGGATGGTATTGGATCGCCAGTTTACGATAAGCCGAAGCAATCTCGCGGTCACTTGCGTTGCGCGACACGCCAAGTACTTCGTAATAGTCTCGTTTTTGGGCCATCGGGTGCCAAAGCCTGAAGTGTGACTGGCGCTCTGACCACCAGTCAACAAGTTAGTCATCGGAATTATACAGTACCGATTGGAAAGTTGATGTGCTGACTTTACTGCCCCACTGTCGATACCCGGACCAACACCAACAAGCGGTACGAAAAGGGGCCACCCCGACCAGCGGAAGTGGCCCATTTTGGTGTTTATTACGGGACCAGGCTAGGGGGCACAAGCTCCCAACTCAACGGACACTACCTTCGACTCGCTGCTTGTCCTTATCCTCATCCTCAAAATTGGTCACCAGGGCTTCCGTCGTCAACATCAGGCCGGCAATACTAGCTGCATTGGCCAATGCCGTCCGTACAACCTTAACCGGGTCAATCACTCCTGCCTTGTACATGTCAACATATTCGCCGGTATTCGCATTGTAGCCGACATTGACTGACTTCTTCTGATTGATTTCATCTACGACAACCGATCCATCTTTACCGCCATTATCGACGATTTGCTGGAGCGGAGCCGTGAGGACTTTCAGAATAATATCGACACCAACTTTTTCATCGCCCTTAGCGCCTGAACGAGATTGAGCCACAGCCTCCTGACAACGAAGCAACGCCACTCCACCACCAGGTAAAATCCCTTCTTCGACGGCTGCGCGCGTGGCATGCAAAGCATCTTCAACGCGCGCTTTTTTCTGCTTCATATCTGCTTCAGTTTCAGCACCAACCGACATTACTGCCACGCCACCCGCCAATTTGGCAAGCCGCTCCTGCAATTTTTCACGATCATATTCGCTATCGGTGTCATCAATTTGGTTACGGATCTGTTGAATCCGCTTCTGTACGTCCTTGGTATTTTCATCATTGATAATCGTGGTATTATCCTTGTCAACTGAAACCGTCTTGGCCTTACCCAATTGGTCCAATGTCAGATTCTCCAACTTGATTCCCAGATCTTCACTAATCAAGGTACCACCCGTGAGGACAGCAATATCGCTCAACATGGCCTTACGGCGGTCTCCAAAACCGGGAGCCTTCACCGCACAAATATTGAGCACGCCACGCAACTTGTTAACTACCAGGGCCGTGAGTGCATCACCTTCGATATCTTCGGCAATGATCAACAACGGACTTCCGGTCTGGCTTACTTTTTCCAAAATAGGAACCAAGTCACGAAGGTTGGAAATCTTTTTTTCGTGAATCAACAACAGTGGATTATCCAACGCACAAACCATTTCCGATGGGCGATTGATAAAGTAAGGCGAAATGTAGCCCTTGTCGAACTGCATTCCGTCAACAAATTCCACGGTCGTTTCGCGAGTCTTCCCTTCCTCGACGGTGATCACGCCGTCCTGGCCAACCTTTTCCAAGGCGTTCGCTAATTCTTCACCGATTGCCATATCATTATTAGCACTGATCGCTCCAACGTGGGCAATCTCTTCCTTGCTGGTCACCTTCTTTGCCATCGATATGAGCTTTTCCTCGGCTGCCGCTACAGCCCGGTCAATACCACGACGCAATGCGGTCGGATTACTACCGGCCACAACGTTTCGCAAACCCTCCTTGAAGACGGCACGAGCCAAGACGGTTGCTGTCGTAGTACCGTCTCCGGCAACATCAGACGTCTTACTGGCAACTTCATTCACCAGCTTGGCACCCATATTCTCAAATCGGTCTTCCAATTCAACTTCTTTTGACACGGTGACACCATCTTTAGTAACCGTTGGTCCACCAAACGATTTGTCAATAATGACATTGCGGCCAGTCGGTCCCATGGTGATCGCTACTGCATCCGCTAATTTATCGACCCCTCGCAGCATCTTGGCCCGCGCGTGATCATCGAATAAAAGTTGTTTAGCCACGCTCTAGGTTTCCTTATACAAGTGAATGTTTGGTTGATTTCTTTCTCTTTTGCGAAGCGCATCACCGCAGCAACGACTTTTTAGTGAAGCACTTTGGCAAGAATATCGTTTTCACGAAGTATCTTGTATTCTTCACCGTCAACTTCGACATCCGATCCACCGTACTTACCATAAATGACCTCATCACCAATGGTAACCGACAAATCACCTCGGTTGCCACTGTCCATCAGGCGACCAGGACCTACCGCAACGACCGTACCACGCTGTGGTTTTTCCTGTGCTGCGTCAGGCAAAACAATCCCGCCAGAAGTTATTTCCTCAGCGTCTACCGACTCAACCACGACCCGGTCATCCAGTGGTCGCAACTTGAATTTAGCCATCATATTTTCCTTTGCAGATAAAAATTTGTTTTAGTTTGTTTTGACAGGAAGTAAAAAATTTCGAGCTGCCGGGCCATACCATGCCAAGCATTGCCTCGCTTACATCATGCCTGGCATGCCTCCCATACCGCCCATGCCGCCCATGCCTGGCATACCGCCGCCCATGCCTGGCATACCGCCGCCCATGCCTTCCATGCCGCCGCCCATGCCATGATGATCATGATGATCGGGCGTTTCTTCCTCTTCCACGGGAATTTCGGTGACAAGCGAATCGGTCGTTAGCAGCAAAGATGCCACACTAGCCGCATTTTGCAGGGCTGTTCGGACCACTTTTGCCGGGTCAATAACACCGGCCTCCACCAAGTCACAGTAGGTATCCTTGTCGGCATTGTAGCCTTCGGTCTTGGACTTGAGAGCACGCACTCGACTAACCACCACAGCACCATCGACACCCGCATTTTCCGCGATTGCACGCATGGGAATTTCAAGTGCCGCTTTGACAATATTTCCGCCCAACTGCTCATCTCCCGTCAGGCCAAGTTTATCTATTGCCTTTTCAGCACGAATCAATGAAACACCGCCCCCAGGAACAACCCCTTCTTCCAAAGCGGCTTGTGTTGCTGACTTGGCATCTTCCAGTAGCGCCTTGCGTTCTTTCATTTCGGTCTCTGTCGCAGCACCACAATTGATTTGCGCGACACCACCAGCCAATTTGGCCAAGCGCTCTTGCAGCTTCTCACGATCGTACTCACTGTCTGTCACTTCGATTTCAATGCGGATCTGTTCAACCCGGCCATCGATGTCGTCTTTCGAACCAGCTCCACCGACAACCGTTGTGTTTTCCGAGGTCAAATCAATCTTGCGGGCTTTCCCCAAGTCAGACAATTTAACACTTTCCAAATCAACACCAAGATCCTTGTAAACAGCATTTGCCTTGGTCAGCACGGCAATGTCACCCAAAATAGCCTTGCGACGGTCACCATAACCAGGAGCTTTGACCGCACAAACGTTCAGAATGCCACGCATCTTATTCACCACCAATGTCGCCAAAGCTTCACCTTCAATATCTTCGGCAATGATCAACAATGGCTTATTGGCTTTACTGACTGCCTCCAGAATAGGTACCAGTTTTTTGGCACTGGAAATCTTCTCCTCGTAAATTAACACAAGGGCTCCAGAAAGCTCCACTGTTTGCGAATCAACATCAGTCACAAAATGCGGCGAAAGAAATCCCCGGTCAAATTGCATGCCTTCGACCACTTCAACCGTCGTTTCACTGCCACGCCCTTCTTCGACAGTAATCACACCATCCTTACCAACCTTGACAAAAGCTTCCGAAAGCACGCTGCCAATTGTCGGATCATTATTTCCCGCAATGGTAGCAATCTGCTGAATTTCTTTGCGATTTTTTTCGTCGATCGAAACAGCTTGCTTGCCAATGGCGGCACTAGCCGCTTGAGTGGCCTGACTGATTCCACGTGCAAGTGCCATCGCGTCCGCTCCAGCAGTCACCATTTTGATGCCTTCGCGAAAGACCGCTTCAGCCAACACCGTAGCCGTGGTGGTTCCGTCACCAGCCACGTCATTCGTCTTGCTGGCTGCTTCTTTGACAAGCTGAGCACCTAGATTTTCGTTCGGATCGTCCAATTCAATATCTTCGGCAACCGTAACGCCATCCTTAGTTACCTTGGGAGAACCCCACCCTTTGTCCAACACGGCATTACGCCCTCGAGGTCCTAAGGTACTTTTGACAGCCCTGGCCAGCTTCGATACACCCGCCAATAAAGGCTGACGAGCTTCATCTTCAAAAACCATTTTTTTCGCCACGTCGAATTACCTCCTAGTTTTGAGGGACTATTTTCGTTCCGACTCCGCCCCCCGGGGTGGATATCGTTAGCCGGTTAGTAAGCAGGAAGGAGAATGGAAAGACAGGATCAATCCCGTTCGCTTTTGGCAGACGTCTCCGTAAAATCCCCTTACAATGCAAGCATCGTGCCAACAGCTACCCTTGACTCACAATCCACTTGCACTAAAGGATTTACGGCAATCGTTCCCCAGTCACTTCCAAAGAGACCTGTCTGCCACCAGAAATGACATGCCAATTTGGCAGTTCCCGGCAAATTTTTTGCTTGATTTTCGGGTCAACGCGAATTTTTCTCTAACTGTATATATGATGGAGTTAAATTAACCTATTTACCTGTCACTTTTCACTGTCAGCCATGATTACCCCCATTCAATGCCCTCATTGTGGCCAAAATCTGCCCCTGCCAACGGAAGCCAAAGGGCGGTTAGCTCGCTGCCCAGTTTGTCGGGAAATATTTCACATCCCCCGCATTTGGCTACCGTTGAGCCTTTTGAAAGACCATGATCGCAAAACTCAGGTCAAAAACCAGATTGGTCCCGGTCTAACGGTTAAGATCTTAATGGCGGGAGGGTCCTGCTGCTTAGGCTGCATTGTTTTAATAGTCGTTACGACCCTTTACAACACCCATGATCCGGCCAACGACACGAGGTTCGAAAAAGCAAACCTCATCGAAATGGATTCGCATACCCAATCGCTTGCCGACGCTTACATTCAACAGCGAGCATTGGATGATGCTAGTCGCGAAATACCCGAAGATTGGGGAAATATCGCAACGTGGAGTCCAAGCAAACGAAATGAACCCGTTGCAAATCTGGTTGACCTAGTCGATTTGGTCGAACCGGCGGTCGTCCGAATCAATACTTTTCGAGCCAACCGCAAAGGTACCGCCAGTGGATTTGTCGTACATGCCAGTGGGGTTGTTATTACCAACTATCATGTCATCCACAATGTTGAATTTGCCCACGTTGAGTTCAAAGATGGTCGAATTACAATGATCGATGGAGCGCTGGCCCTGGCGCCCGAAAAAGACTTGGCTGTATTGAAGTTGTCTCCATCCACTCATCCAATCCCCCCCCTGCCACTGGCACCAGAAACGCCTCGAAAAGGCGAAGACGTTGCCGCTTTTGGCGCGCCATTGGACTTCTCTTTTTCCATGACCAAGGGCATCGTTAGTGGCTTACGTACATCAAGAGAAATGCGCAACGTCGGTATATTGACAAATGTGCCCTGGATTCAAACGGATGCCTCCATTTCCGAAGGCAATAGCGGTGGACCCTTGGTCAACATGCGTGGTGAGGTCGTGGGGGTCAATGCTGTAACTAGTCAAAATAATGCGCAAAACCTTAATTTCGCTATCGCTGTCGAAGCAGTACGTGAAGTGCTCGAACAGGCCAGTGGCCCGCTCATTCCACTCGGTAATAACCTCAGAAAATGATTCCGAAAGCATGTACCCCAGAGACCGATCGACTCCACGTTAACAAGCCAATGCAGTAAACCGGCACTGGCTTTAAATTTCTGCGCATTGACAAACGACTATTTCGCGACGGCTCTCGCTAAGGCGTGAAATCTGTATCGCTTTCAATGCGAATTGCAAATCCGGCTAACAGATTTGCCGCAGACTCAATATCGTCCAAAGAAATTGTCTCTACCGCACTATGCATGTAACGGTTCGGAATCGCTACCAGTCCTGCCGCAACACCCGCACGACTAATTTGAATCGTGTTAGAATCGTTCGGCTGTGCCCTGCCACTTGCAGCTATTTGATAAGAAATTTTGTCAGCATCACAAGTTTCTAACAGCCGGTTTACCACTACAGGATTCATATTCGGGCCGCGAAATATAACAGGCCCACTACCTAATTTGATGTCCCCATTCTGATTCTTATCAACCGTCGGACAATCCGTGGCATGTGTTACGTCTACAGCAACTCCAACGTGAGGATCGATTCCGAACGCACTGGTCCTTGCACCACGCAAACCTATTTCTTCCTGCACGGTAGAGACAGCGTAGAGTGAACAATTTAGTCCTTGCTTTTGAGCACGTCGGAGCGATTCCATGACCACCCACAGGCCTGTCGCGTCGTCCATCCCCGGTGCGTTGGCCAATCGATTTGGCATTGCTTGAAATCCCAGCTGTAATGTCACCGCATCACCAATGCGTACAACCTGTTTCGCCTCATCGCCGTTCCGTGCGCCAATGTCTAGCCACAAGTCCTTCGGTTTTACGACCTGCTTCCGTTCTTCATCACTGAGTAAATGAATTGCTTTCCGGGCAATCACCGCTGGCAGCGGACCGTCACTGGTCCAGATCGTCATCCGTTGCCCAATCAGTTGCTGTGGATCCCAACCACCAATCGCCTGACTGTAGATAAAACCATCTCCATCAATTTGTGTTACGATCAAACCAATCTGGTCACAATGGCCAGCCAACATGACCCGTAATGGCGCTCCTGGATTGACACAAGCAATGACGTTCCCGTGCAAATCGGTTTTGACGTCATCAGCAAAAGATCCAACGTATTCACGCACCAAGTCCTGAATCGGACGTTCGTACCCAGAGGGACTGGGGGTTTCCAGTAATCGAATGAAGAACTCTTTGGCAGCAGTATCCATGGTTGTTCCTGGGGAATTGAAAAGGCTGGCAAGTCCATGCAAGGAGGTTCACAAATCAACCATTGGTTGACGAGTATCTCTCGAACATCCTAACATATCTAGAAGAACCTTCGTCTAACCAGGGGACTCCAAATGGTATCCGGACCGATGGAATATTTTTCCCTGAAAAATTGCCGTGTTTTTATCATGCCACTCATTCACCCTAAACCAACCATGTCAACGCGATGAATACATTAAATATTGGGCTCATTGGGTTAGGAACAGTCGGTTCTGGCGTTGCGAAAATACTGACGGAACGTAGTGACCTTGTCGCACGAAATGCTGGACGGCCTATGCGATTAGCCCAGGTGGTTGTGCGCGACAAAACCAAACCTCGCGACTGCCAACTCCCCGATAATCTCATTTCAGAGGATTTGGAAAAAATTCTCAGCAATTCCGAAATCACTGTCGTGGCCCAGTTAATCGGCGGCCTGGAGCCAGCCCGTACGATCATGCGGCAACTACTCAAGGCCGGTAAGGACGTTGTCACAGCAAACAAGGCGCTACTGGCAGAACATGGTACAGAATTGTTTGATCTCGCCCGGAAAATGGAGCGTTCGATCGCGTTCGAAGCATCCGTGGCTGGCGGTATTCCGATCATCACCAACATCTGTCAATGCCTTTCCAGTAACCAAATTACTTCGTTGAGCGGCATTCTTAATGGGACAAGCAATTTCATCGTTTCACAAATGGAACAAGCGGGTACCCAGTACGCGGATGCCGTTGCCGAAGCACAACAACGAGGTTATGCCGAAGCGGATCCAACGATGGACGTAGACGGAACTGACGCCGTACAAAAACTAGCTATCTTAGCCCAACTGGCTTTTGGGGCTCGTGTTCATTGGCGAGACATTCCTAGCACAGGTATCGAAGGACTTGACTCGATCGATTTGCAATACGCCGCTGAATTGGGTTATCGTGTCAAGCTGTTAGCCATGGCTGATCTCGCATCCACTGGATTGGAACTGCATGTCTCGCCGACGCTAGTTCGGTGTGGAACACCATTAGGAGAAGTCCGTGGTGCCTACAATGCCATTAATATCGTAGGGGATGCCATCGGTGATGTTTTTTTTCATGGCCTGGGTGCAGGCCAAATGCCGACCGCTTCCGCCGTCATGGCGGACCTGATTGATACTGCTGTCGGTCGCACTCAACTGACTTTCCAAACGTTAAATCTGCAATCACAAGATACAGAATCCATAGGACTCAGTGATCCAGATCGCGTGCCAGGACGATATTATCTGCGCCTGGCTGTGGATGACAATCCTGGTGTGTTGGCAGAAATCACGGGCGTCCTTGCGGATCATCAAATTTCAATCTCCTCACTGATTCAGCACGAACCTCCTTCCAAGTCGAAATCGCCTGGCTTGCCACTGGTTATCATGACACATACTGCTGCCGAAGGCCCCATGCACACGGCAGGCCAATCTTTACAGAATCTTCCCAGCGTCCGTGACAAGATGGTAAAAATGCGAGTCCTTGATTGAGTGCCGTACTACGATTTCCAAACCATGCCGTAGAGAATCGCATAGCATTGAACAAAAATTCTACGACTGTATTTTGTGACTTTGAAATTATTTTGTACACTTGTTTTCTCATAGATTGTCTACAACCGTCACTCCGCTAGCATGACGAAACCCGTTGTATCAATACGACAACACCGACTGCTGCTCACCACTTAGACTGACACATGAAATATGCCATCATCATTCCTGACGGCTGTGCCGACGAACCTCAAGAATCATTGGACGGCCAGACTCCATTACAAGTAGCACGCACTCCGGCCATGGACTCCATTGCTACAGAAGGCATTGTAGGTCGGGCAAATCATGTGCCTGCACATCTACCTGCCGGCTCGGCAGTCGCTAACATGAGCCTGCTGGGTTATGATCCAGTCGCAAATTTCACCGGCAGGGCACCTTTAGAAGCCGCCGCTCAAGGAATTGAACTCGACACCAATGATTGGGCTATTCGCTGTAATCTGGTCACCATCGAAGACCAGATCATGAAAGACTTTACTGCAGACCACATCAGTAACGAAGAGGCCAGACTGCTATTGGCTGACGCCCAGGAGCAACTGAGTCAGGCGACCCTCACCTATTCGCCAGGTGTTAGCTACCGCAACTTGTTAATCTACCGCGGCCAGGAACAAGCGACCCCTTTTTCCACGACAACAGTTACCACGCCTCCCCATGACTTGACGGACAAGTCCGTCGCGGACCACTACCCACGCGGGCCTGGTAGTGATTGGTTAAATGACATTATGAGCCGTACGGTCGACCTGTTTGCCAATCACCCGGTCAACCAAGCTCGTCGTGAAAACGGGCAATTGCCAGCAACCAACGTCTGGCTGTGGGGAATCGGACGTCGTCCGGCTCTACCGTTGTTCGCCGAACGATATGGTAAATCTGGAAAGATGATTACAGCGGTCGACCTTTTGCGAGGTCTAGCCGCTATTATTGGCTGGGAACGAATCGAAGTGCCCGGAGCAACCGGTTACACGGATACCGACTATGCTGCCAAGGGAAAATATGCAGTCGATGCAATTCCGACCACCGACATCGTTTGCGTCCATGTCGAAGCAACCGATGAGGCATCCCACGAAGGTGACGCCCAGGCGAAAGTCGCGGCCATCGAAGCCATCGATCAACACATCGTGACACCAGTTCTGGCAGCATTACGGTCCCAAGGCAAATACCGTATGCTGGTATCTCCGGACCACCCGACTCCGTTGCGGATAAAAACACATAGCCACGGTTTCGTACCGTTTGCCATGGCTGGCACTGGTATCCAAACCGATCCTCTGACCAGCTATGATGAATGTTCTGCTGGTAGTTCGGACAGCGCATTCCCCGACGGCTCACGTTTAATGGAATATTTTATACACGGACCAGCTGTATAAACATAAATCCGTGGGCGTCGTGAAGAACACTCACCCGGAGAACAACAACATTCCCATGCCTCTCATTGTCCAAAAGTTTGGCGGCACTAGCGTTGCAGATAGTAAAAAAATCGTGGCCGCTGCGCGCCGCGCCGTAGCAGCCCAGCAAGATGGCAACCAGGTCGTCATGGTGGTCAGCGCCATGGGAAAAAACACTGATATGCTGATCGATCTGGCGCGGCAAATCAACCTACGGCCACCAGCCCGTGAAATGGACATGCTGTTATCGACGGGTGAACAGGTCAGCGTTGCATTGATGGCAATGGCGATTCATTCACTCGGCCACCAGGCAGTCAGTTTAACCGGATCCCAAATTGGAATACGTACCGATAGCACCCATACAAAAGCTCGTATCACTTCGATTTCAACGGAACGCGTACAGCAGTTACTGGACAGCGGAAACATTGTGATCGCGGCAGGATTTCAGGGGATTGATGAAGATTTTAATATTACCACATTAGGTCGCGGTGGCAGTGACACGACCGCGGTCGCGCTGGCAGCCGTATTGAATGCTGATTCCTGTGA
>CAYMUR010000018.1:33511-55278 GCA_964393615.1 uncultured Pirellulaceae bacterium | reverse complement strand
ATTTACACCGACGTGGATGGCGTGTACACGACCGACCCACGAAAATTAGAGGCTGCCCGGCGAGTCAACCAGATCAGTTACGACGAAATGTTGGAATTAGCCAGTCTGGGTGCTGGTGTCATGCACAGCCGTTCGATCGAATTCGCAAAAAAGTTTGCCGTACCAATTCATGTTCGTGGTAGTTTTACGGACAAACCTGGCACAATGATCGTAGCCCAACCGGAGTCATCCGAGAAAGCCGTGGGCGGAGCCGCGATCACCATGGACGAAGCTCGTGTCACGGTGGTCGGCATTCCGGATGTTCCTGGCACAAGCCTGCAAATTTTCTCCCGTATCGCCGCGCACAATATCAGCGTCGATATGATCGTACAAAACATAGGCGATAACAATTTGGCCGATGTTTCTTTTACGGTACCAGGGAACGAGTTATCGCAGACACTGGAAGCTGCCGAGGACGCGGTTAAAGCTCTGGGAGCGAGCGGCGTAACGCACGCTGAAGACGTCGCCAAGATCTCTGTCGTTGGCTTGGGAATGGCTCAACAAACCGGCGTAGCAGACCGCATGTTTCGTGCCCTGTCCGAAGCTGGCATCAACCTACAGATGATTACAACCAGCGAAATCAAGATCTCCGTTCTGGTCGAACGCGAACAAGCACCTCGCGCTTTGGCCGTGGTCCACCAAGCGTTCGAACTTGACCGTCCACCAGAAGATGGAAACATCGCGTCGACAAACCGCAGGCGTGAGTCAGGTGATGCCCTGGATGTCGTCACTCGATTGCAAGGCATCGACATGGAAGGCTTGATCATCGATCGTATTGTCCATGATGATTCACAGGCGCGGGTCACCATTAATAACGTCCCCGATGTGCCTGGAGTTGCCGCCAAGGTTTTTGAAGACGTCGCAGCGGCAGGTATCTTTGTGGACATGATCGTACAAAGTCACGGGCATGACGGCCTGGCAGATCTAAGTTTCACCGTGCCGAAAGACAAATTGGCAGAAAGTCAACACGTGGCCGACAGATTGACAGATGAGTTTCAATGTGGCCCCGTCACCAGCAGCCGGGATGTTTCCAAGCTCTCGGTGTGGGGCATTGGGCTGCGCAGCCATACGGGTGTCGCGATTCGCATGTTTCGCTCGCTCTCCGATGCAGGCATCAACATCGACATGGTAAACACCAGCGAAGTCCGTGTGAATGTCGTCGTAGATGGCTCAAAAGGTCCGGAAGCATTGACTTGCTTACAACACGCATTCGCAGACGTGAAGCATTAGTCGACATGGACCTGACTTGATGCTAGATCTCAACCTGGATCGGGTTGCACGATTTCCGCAATTAACAATTCAACATCATCTGCCAAATTCTCTAATCTGGCGATCCAAAGAGAACCGACCAGGCCAATGGAGTCGAACAGGTCGGCCGGAAAACAGGCCAACAAAGAGGTCACCACGGCAGCATTTAAGTCAGCATTGGGACTTGGAGTTTCTTTTGTTTTCTGAAATGCCGCTCGCAAAGACGTGGTAATCATCGGCCAGGCAACACATTCTGTCTCCATTTTCTCGTTGTTTTTCAAGTCATCTGCAAACTCTTCGGCACGACGACGATCACAAGCAATATCGCTCACATTCCCGAGTTGCCGCGCCAAAAGGCGCCCTATCAGCAAATCAGTCCAGCGATCACAGCGACGCCGCAGCAGGTTGAGCCACTCCGCTTCCGCTGGTTGCATGGACACCGGATCGACCAGCAACCTGAGCGCCCGATGACGGACCTCGATATGCCCAATCAGAATGCTGCGAGCGGTTGACTCTAATTCGCTCGATTGGTGTCTCGCATCGTATGCTACAGCAATCGCTGTCCAAACACGTGTGATAACTTCAGCGGTGAAAATCTCTTCTAGTTCGCCACGCAAACGACACCAGATGGTATCACTCGCTTCGAGAGGCTTGCGTTCCTTCTCAGTAAATGTCGTGAATCGGTTGAGAGATCGTGACCAGCGATCCATACGACAACGAGAAGTTGTCCAATACTGCTGTAGACTACGTTCGTTAAGTCTCGCTTCGCAACCCACGATGGAATCACTGTGCGTGGCCAATAATGCAGCTAGTTCGACAAGTTCACCTGATTGCATGGTACTTTTTCAATACGGTGTTTAAAAGTGATGTTTCTTAAGAAGAACCCACCAGTCGCTAGAGCCTGAGGGGACAAAGGCTCTGAAACAACCAGTGGGCATAAGACTAGAAAAGCAACTCACGTGCCAAACCAACAGGGCGTTGTCACAAAGGGGCTAAACCGGAGCTATGGTATGACTTAACACCCTGAGCAGCGACAATGTCGAGACCGCTTGCTGCAAAAAACACACGTTTCTAGTGAACGCGTGTTGTCTTATCACGACAGGCTCTGCGCGTTCCACGACGAAGGAAACCTCAGCATAGCCATTTCATTTACACACGCCCAGTTTCAAACCCATTTCATGGAACACGTCCGGAAATTTCTGGAAAACTCAGTACCTCGATGGAAATGGTCGGAATGCCAGGCAGTGGTCCCAAAAAACAACGATTTCAAGCACGGCAATTTTCAGAGTGCGGTAGCGTTTCCACAACATTAGCGCGCCGCTGAACGGGTACGCCGGCAATGGTCCCAGGATCAGCGACTGCTATCGGAAACTGTCGGATGGTATCGACGTCTGGCATATGGTACGCTGAGCTCGACCAACCGCAACGAGTATCCGGATCTACCGGTTCGCCGAAACTATGCGAGGAGGATAAACATGTTCTTACGTGGTAGTCTCAGGATCGCCGTGGCACTAATCCTGACCGGTACTGCTTGTAACCGCAGTCAAATCGACGTAACGACAAAGATCGACTCAGGCACAAACACCGAAACAACGAGCCACAATGCTGCGACTCAAACGCCGGCAGGACAGAATTCGGCTACCACACAAGAAACTGATGCTACCAGTGCCACCCAGGGTAACATTGGCTATTCGGCCCTGACGCTTTCGAACCCTTTCTTCAAAGTCATTGCCAACAATCTTACGAACGAAGCAGCGCAACACGGCTATAACGTGATCGTCGACGATGCGAATCGTGATGTGAAGACTCAATCGGAACAGATCGATACCTACATCACACGAGGATTCTCAGCCATTGTCGTCAATCCTTGCGATCGACTTTCCATCGGTCCGGCGATTCGTAAAGCCAACGATGCAGGCATCCCCGTATTCACCTGTGACCTGCAGTGCGTCGCAGACGGTGTGACCATTGCAGGACATGTGGGTTCTGACAATTTCCAGGGAGGTCAATTGGCAGGTCACGCCATGCTCGAAGTCTTAGGAGATGCCGGTGGAAAAGTAATGATCTTGCATTTTAAACAGGCAAACTCCTGCGTCATGCGAGTGGACGGATTCATGGAAATCATTCAAGCTCACAATGCGTCACGCACGGAAGGTCAAATCGAAATCGTCGCCGAATTGGACGGGGGTGGTTTGCGAGCCCCTGGCCGCGAAGCGACAGCCGCTGCGCTGCAATCCCATCCGGATCTTGTCGGCATTTTTGCCATTAACGATCCATCCGCACTAGGAGCTTATGCTGCGTTGGAACAAGCGGGCAAAGCCGACCAGGTCGCCATTGTCGCTTTCGATGGCCAATTGGACGGAAAACAAGCAATCAAGGATGGAAAAATCTATGCGGATCCAGTTCAGTTCCCTGATCGTATGGGACGTCAAACGATGCAAAATATATTGAAATATCTCCATGGCGAGGAATACGAAAAAGTTACATTGATTCCGACAGAACTATACAAGCAAGAAGACGCCAACCTGGATTCCGAATTACGTTAACGTTTTATTTTGCTTTCTCTGACTGCAACTCCAGATGAAGCCAAATGGAGACGTACTGGCAGGAACTGGCCACGTGCACCCGGAGAGCAGCAAATCAAGTTGTCTGACAATCGACGCCTATGCTTGTTTTCTGTCACTGAATAAAACACCAACCGGATTGAAAATCCGTGTCGATCGCAACCCCACTGCTCTCAATGCGAGGAATTTGCAAGTCTTTTCCCGGTGTGCGTGCGCTCTACAATATCGATCTTGAACTATCCCGCGGCGAGGTACTCGCTTTGCTGGGAGAAAATGGCGCCGGCAAGAGTACTTTGATCAAGATCCTGGGAGGCGCACACCTTCCCGATGCTGGAACGGTCGAGATCGACGGCCAACCAGCAGTGATCGCAAATCCCTATGCCGCTCGGTCAGCAGGCATCGGGATTATCTATCAGGAATTTAACCTGGTTCCAGAATTGACCGTGCGAGACAATATTTTTTTAGGTCGTATCGGTGGTCCCCTGCAATTCATCCGTTCAACCACAGAACGCCAAGAGGCAAACCAGCTGTTTGAACGAATCGGAGTGCCCATCGATCCCGAAACTATCTGTGGTACGTTGTCAGTGGCTCAACAACAGGTCGTTGAAATTGCCAAAGCGTTGTCGTTGAATGCTCGTATCATCGTCATGGACGAGCCAAGCGCCGCCTTGACCTTAAAAGAAGTAGAACACTTGTTTACTATCGTGAGTGAACTCAAGGCACAAAATATAGGCATTATTTATATTAGTCATCGTTTGGATGAAATCTTTGACGTGGCAGATCGCGTCACGGTATTACGTGACGGCGAACATGTAGGCACGGAAGCGATTGAAAACATGACTCGTAAAAAACTCATTGCCTGGATGGTGGGCAGAAATGTCAATGAAGAATTCCCAAAAGAAAAGTGTAACATCGGATCAGAACGTCTTGTTGTGCGCAATCTCTGTCATACACGTCGTGTGAAAAATGTCTCATTCTCCATCCGGCGTGGCGAAGTACTCGGATTGACTGGCCTTGTAGGTGCTGGACGTACTGAAACAGCTCGCTTGATCTTTGGAGCCGATCAGCCAACCAGGGGAACGATTGAACTAGATGGTCAACCACTACAGCTACGCCAACCGCGTGACGCCATTCGCGCCGGGATTTGTTTGCTTAGTGAGGACCGCAAGGCAGAGGGCCTGGTTCTCGAACGATCGGCACAGGAGAATTTCGGCCTGCCGAACCTGGGACGTTTTTCGAGTTTTGGCATACTGAATCACCACACAGAGCATGTTGCATTTCGCGGATATGTCGATAGTTTGAAGATCAAAATCGCCCATTACGACCAACATGTTAACACACTCTCTGGTGGCAACCAACAAAAGATTGTCCTTGCCAAGTGGCTCCAACGGAACGCCGAAGTAATCATCTTCGACGAACCAACCCGGGGCATCGACATTGGCGCCAAATATGAGATCTACTTGTTGATGAACCAACTCGCCGCACAAGGAAAGTCTATTCTGATGATCAGTTCCGAAATACCCGAAATCTTGGGCATGAGCGACCGCATTCTGGTAATGCATGAAGGTCACATCAAAGGTGAAATCGGCGACGTAGCTGCAGCAACGCCAGAGGACATTATGTATCTTGCGGTTGGTGCTAAAGGATAACGCGATGAAGCAATTGCTGCAGTCCAGGTTCATTTCACAGTACGGTACTTTGTTCGTCCTGACATTGCTGGGAGGCTATTACTCTCTGGCAACACTGAATGAGCAACACCCAACCGACCCACGTACAGGTAAATCTTTCGCCCAAGCAATTGTCCAACAGTTCCCCCAAGCGAATGTCTTAATTGTCGTTCGTCGCAGCCAGGATGATCTTGCTTTCGCCACGGCAATTCAAGAAGAACTCAACACATCAAGTGTCCATGTTGTGAACGTCGTATCCGGCGAACCACGAGACGTCATTCAGGAAATGCACCGGCTTGGCAATGCAGCAATACAACTCGATTTGATTGTTACACATTACTTTTCATCCCAATGGCCGGTACTCGGTGAGAACAGGTTACAGGATTTCATAAGAGAATATGCGTCTCTGCAGAGTGTGCAGGTCCTCTGCCCAGCTAGTTACATGTGGCCAACGTTTCTTACCCGCGCCAATCTACTTTCCGTCGGAAACCAAATGGCCGTTACCGCAATCATTGCCATTGCTATGACCATGGTCATCATCACGGCCGGCATCGATTTATCGGTAGGTAGTTTAATGGCTTTTTCCGGTGTCATCGTAGCCACTACGATTCATGGGATGACAACGAGTAGTGAACCAGGTCTCGGTACGCTACTGATTGGTTGTCTCAGCGCCATTCTGTTCTCCGCCCTGATCGGCCTATTTACCGGCCTCATGGTGACTGTCTTCAACATTCCACCGTTTATCGTAACACTGGCGATCATGCAGACGGCGCGGGGATTTGCCTACAAAATTGCCGGTGGTCCCTCTCCAGTCAATATCGACTCGGAAACTTTTCATCAACTGGGCGCGGGCGCTAATTTGCTGGGTATTCCAAACCCGGTCGTGTTCATGATTGTTCTCTATGGAATCGCTTATATTCTGATGACACACACGACACTTGGAAGAACGATCTACGCAGTCGGTGGAAATCCAGAAGCGGCGCGTTTATCCGGAGTTCCCGTCAAGCGAATATTACTGTTTGTTTATGTAATCTGCGGAATGCTGGCAGGATTGGGAGGTGTCATGGAGGCATCTCTTTTCAGCGTCGGTAATCCAAACAGTGGTCTGGGATATGAACTACAAATTATCGCCGCAGTGGTCGTTGGGGGAACCAGCTTATTCGGAGGTAAAGGAAAGATTCTGGGAACACTCATCGGGGCACTCATCCTAGCTGTGATTCGAAACGGCATGTACCTGACCAATGTGGATAGCTATACACAAATGGTCGTATTCGGTTTGCTAATCCTCGTTGCCGTATTACTGGACCAACTTAAAAAGCGTTAAGCGACATTGAGTCGTCATAAAACAAGCCTTCCCAATCCACCAGATACGAGGCGCCAAACAAGCAACGCAGGTACTCACCAATTTGAAAGGGTTGTCTGCGCCTTGGGTCGTTTGGGATTTACGTCGGGTACCTTTTTAAACTCATCTGGTTGCGGCCTGCCGTCGCGTCATCAACGACACGACAATTAAAGTGATAAAACCAAGAGGAATCGTAACAATCCCCGGCTGGCTAAACGGGACTAGCGCGTTGTCTGCTGACAACCCGTAAACTTTGGAAAACGTATCAGCACTAACTAGTATCCAGCCAAGGGATGAGGTCATACCAACAACGACCGCTGCAATCACGCCCTGGTGAGTAACACCTTTCCAGAACAGCACCATCACTAAAGATGGCAAGTTGGCCGATGCTGCGACGCTAAATGCCCAACCTACAAGGTAACTGACGTTCATCTTTTCAAACAAAATACCCAATACAATGGCCACGGCACCCACGCTGACCGATGCCACTTTGGCGAGACGTACTTTTTCCTGGTCCGATAATGAAATGCCCATGAAGCTAGTGATCAGGTCGTGTGTCACTGCACCAGCCGAAGCCAAAATCAAACCGCTCACCGTCCCTAACACCGTCGTGAATGCAATCGCCGAAATAACGGCAAACAACCATTGACTGATACTCTTGGCTAACAAGGGGGCAGCCATGTTGCTGCTAGTCACGTCAAGGGCACCGCTGGTCATTGCTCCCAAGCCCAGATAGAGTGTCAACACGTAGAAAAAACCAATGCTGGCAATGCCGACGATCGTGCTCTTGCGAGCGCTCGCTTCGTCCTTCACCGTATAATAACGAATTAAAATGTGTGGTAATGATGCCGTGCCACAGAACAAAGCCAGCATCAGCGATAAGAAATTCAACTTGTCGAGTGGCTGGTCACTACGAATACCCTGGAACCGCGGGTGCTCACCAGGCCTCAGGATGCGGCTACCGGGCGTAGGTTTTTGGTAATACACCGTTAACGACTGTCCGTTCACATCAGTCGCTTGCTGGCTACCCCACAAGACGACTTCACTATTCGCCAGCGTACTGAAAAAAGACAACAGCCCCAAAGGGCCAGTTTTCGACTTGCCTTCGGGTAACTTGCTGACATGTCCTACCGGGTGCAGTTCGGCTTCTCCCTTCTTCTTGCCTTTGACCTGACCATTAACCAGTGTTTTTCCATCGGCTGTCTTGGCAAGGGTTTGAGCTTCCAACAGCATCACCGTATTGTCATCCGTTTGCCGAACACTCCAATACGAAGGCCGACCGAGCGTTGAATCGTCGAATCGTACAATCGGGACATCCTTATCTCGAAGCGACTCAAGTCGTACACCAGCACTTAACTCGCCTGGCAATGTCCACCCATTGACATCCGTGCTGGCAGCGAAAGGTCCCACTTGACGAAAAGCATATCCATCGTTGCCTCCTGACGTGGCTTCGAATCCGCGTGCCAGGATGATGGCGGTCAGGATGAAACTAAACACCAACAGCAACGAACCTTTGAGAAATTGTACGTAAGTCGTGGAAACCATGCCGGCGGTAACAACAATGACAATCACAGTCATCCCTACTAACAATACACCTACCCAGTGTGGAAAACCGAGCAACGGCTGGATCAACACGCCGGCACCAACCATTTGTGGAATCAAGTAGAACACACTAACGGCCAGCGTACTGATACCCGCGGCCAGCTTAATACCAGGTGAACCAAACCGGGCGTCTAATGCATCGGCAAACGTGAATTTACCGAGACGTTTCATGGGTTCGGCCACAACGAACAAGGCTACAATCCAGCCTGCCAAGTAACCCACGGAATACAAAAATCCATCGTAGCCATAAAATGCGATCATACCGCAGATGCCAAGGAACGACGCGGCCGACAAGTAGTCGCCAGCAAACGCTATACCGTTGATAAACCAGGGAATCTCGCCGTGGGCCGCAAAGTATCCTTGTGACGATTTTGCTTTGTTTCCTAGAAAAAAACTCAAACCCAATGTGATGCCTACAAACACCAGGAACACGACCGTAGCAACGACAGATGGTTCGTAAATCATGAATGGTCCTCCTGCGTGGGGGGAACATCTTCTGATTTCGCGACCCAACCGTAAATCAATGCTAACACCACGGCCAGTACAATTAATCCAATGCCATACCAAATCGCCAAATTAACGCCAGCTAATGGCGTGGCCTCCATCGTCTCGGCAGCAAAAGCATTCAAAAACACAAAGCCGCCATACAAACTCAGGTAAACAACAAACAAAACCAACCCGATGCGAGCATTGTAAGTCTGCATGGAATTGTCTCCCTAAAAACAACAGCTGGGATGAACGGATTTGGTGGTGCGCCCTACTGATGACGACGGACCATGGTCGTGCCACAACGACGGCACATTCCCGGGACCATGTAAACGTTGTGTTGCAGAATAAAAGGTGACTGTGCTGACTGCAACCCGATTTAAGGACTTTGACACGATCCAACCCTATTTCTCACTATCGACCGTTAACATTTCAGACCGAACACGGAATCATAATGGCTGTGTTTTTTTCGACTTAGGCGACCGTATCGGTAGCATGACCTGGACCGTCACCCTGACAGGCCCCGCCTCCGCCAGACAGTATTGAGGCAGAGGTGAGCAACCCAAGATTCGCGCAAACGCTCGGATTCCAGTACAATACGGCCATGATTCCTCCCACACACAACGATCTCACACAGGCTCTTCCGGTCGTCCATTCTCACCTTCGTACGACATTGCTATATGATTGGCCGTTGTTGAAAAAAAAACTTGGCTTGACGTTCTATCTCAAACACGAAAATCATCAACCGACAGGTTCCTTCAAGGTTCGGGGAGGAATCAACCTGGTCAGTCAATTGAGCGAAGATCAGTGTAAGCGTGGCATTATCGGCTCCACGACAGGTAACCATGGCCAATCCCTGGCATTTGCCGCCAGACGTTTTGGTGCAAAATGTATCCTGGTCGTGCCGGAGGGAAACAATCCCGACAAGAATGCCGCCATGCGAGAACTGGGTGCGGAATTGGTCGAATTCGGGCGTGATTTTGACGATGCAAAAACACATTGCGAGGAGCTGGCCGAACGTTTTCAATATCGTTATGTCCACTCCGCGAACGAACCGTTACTCATCGCAGGCGTCGGTACGATGGCCTGGGAAATTTTTGACGAGCTACCCCACCCGGATGTCATCCTGGTACCAGTTGGGCTCGGGAGTGGCGTCTGTGGCACGGCGATCGCAGCAGCACATCGCTCACCCCGTACCAAGGTCATCGGCGTACAATCAGCAGGAGCACCAGCGGTCGCGGAAACGTGGAAATCAGGCCATACAACCAGCCATGATTCTGTGAACACCAAGGCCGAAGGCCTAGCCACAAGAGCATCGGCCGCCTTGACCATGGACATCATGCGGCGTCATCTTCACGACATGGTACTAGTGACCGATGATGAACTTCGTGATGCGGTACGTTGGATTCTCCAGACAACACACAACCTGCCTGAAATGGCCGGAGCAGCGGCCACCGCAGCCGCCTGGAAATTGCGCCATCAGTTACAAGGGAAAGAGGTGGTTGGTATCTTGTCAGGTGGCAATTGTGACCTACGCCAGCTCGTTGATCTCTGGAACAACCAATCGGAATCGACGAATTGAAACATAGACCATCGCAAACGTACAGTCTTTGCCTGGTGGCTGTCCCCCAGGTACGTGACACCAACTACCATGACTTGAAACACGATTGCTTTCCATGCAAGATAAGACACCGTTAATAGGGTACTTCTAATGCCTGGCAAAGAAACCGCATGAACGGTCGGGCAGTGCGGAACGCGTCGAGACATTCGTCAACAAAGCATTCTGTAAAAATCATTTCCTCAGCTACCTGGCTGGCACCGATGAAATCTTTGCGTTTCAAATCTTCGATCAGTCGGTGATCGGAGGCGAAACCAAGGGGTGGCCGTTTGAGGCGATCACCCGTCAACGTGAACCGCTTACAAAATACTTTTCCACGACTCGCCCGTTTCCAACCAGTCGGATCCGTGTCGATACGATGACGTATCTTCGTCAGTATCTTGGTCGTGGGGTGCCACACACCCACCCCTAAAAAAACATGCCCAGGTTCGATATGCACATAGCATCCCGGTGCGTGGATATCGCAGCCTGCTACATGGCGAAAATGGATTCCGATGTTTGTTTTATAAGGTATCTTATCCTTACTAAAGCGCGTATCTCGATAAATCCGCATCAGCGAACCGCCCGTTCTCTTGGGAACCACCTGTAGGCAAGGCGCTATTTCCTGTAACGGTTTCTGCATGGCCTCGATAAAATCCAATGCGGGTGCGAGAAACTCTGATTCATAGCGATTCCGGTTCGCCTGAAACCATTCGCGGTTGTTGTTGCGTTTAAGCGTAGCCAGAAACCGAAGCGTGTTCGGATGAAATCCCGTAAATTCGTGTGGCATCACAATCTTCTTGTGGTTGAAAGATTTGCCGACTAATCACACAACACTAGCAGCGATTTTTTTGTCGCAACCTTTTTTTACTGGCCGTAAACAAAATCTGAAAAATCATGAAGCCTGCAGTAGAAACCATTGCGTTGGTACATGATCCGTTCAATCGAATCAACACAGATCAGCCGTGGCATAAGGCACGCGTGGTGTCGCTATTTTTGATTTTCGTCGCCGCCTTGTTCTTCGGTGTCTTGATGCTGACGGTCCATCGTTTGCAGCAGTGTGCGAATATCAAAGAAGCCTCCGATAGCCACTACGATCCCCAGGCAGCTAAACAAAATTGCCGTGATAATTAAAACCCACGTCCAAAATGCAGCCCAATTATCAATCATGATTCTTTCCATTTGGCAGACGCATTGGGGAACAAGAATGAGCCAAGTACCATCGTCCCCACCGATAACAATAAGGTAAGCAAACCGATCTGTGCACCGGTCGGTTCAAATCCCAGCCGGTCAGCCAATTCCAACTGGCGCTGGACCGGCTTCAAACCAAGCACAGCAAACAATCCTGAAAGCAATGCGAAATAAGCACCAACGTTGCTACTACGTTCCCAATACAAACCTAGCAACAACAACGCAAGCGCTCCGGAGGCGTACACCCCACCGGTCACAGCCAGATAATCCAACATGTCCTGTCCCAGTGGATACCACAGGCTCCAAATTAGCAGAAACACGGCAATCACCAGGATAAAAATTCGGGCCAGGGTTAAGCGTGTCCGGGTCGCCAGTTCTCCACCCATTAAAGGATTGATCACATCCTCCACAAATACGGAAGCCCAACACAACAAATAACTGTCATGGGTTGACATGAAAGCAGCCAACATACCAGCACAGACGATCCCAATCGCACCGGCAGGCAGAATCTGGGCCAAAAAGGTAGGCATTGCCTTTAGCGTAAGATCTGGATTGTCAACAACACCACCTTCCGCTGTAAAGAACAGCTCACGACCTACCGCGTCCTGCCAAAAATACACAAGTGCGCAAATGCCGAGGAACTGTGGCAAGATAAATCGGGTCATAAAACCAATCGACGAAAACGTGTACAGACGGCGAACCACTTGTACATTTTCTGCAGCACACGCGCGAATCACAGCTGTCGGCCAAACCGCCGAAGAGACCAATCCGAAGAGTACAAAACTCCAGATGACGTACGACAGACCATATTCACCTTCGGCAAACGGATTGAAACCGGATTCACCATGTACCTTTTCGACCGTTTGGACAATATGTGTCCAACCCAACTGCCGGGCTGCAAAAAATGCAGTTAGCATCAATCCCAACGACAATACGATGAACTGGATATAATCGGTAATCACGACGGAAACCATGCCACCTAAAATGGTGTAGATCAACACCAGCACAATGAGCAGGGTCATCACAACATTCACAGTCGTGGGGTCGTGCACCCCTGTCAATGCCGTCAAAAAAATGGCGCCGGCCTTAAGAAAGACCCCCATATTTAAGACCCCGGCAACGGTTAAAATTAAGCCACCCAGAACCCGCACGCCCGTGCTAAAACGTTGGCCATAAAATTCGGGAATCGTTTTGACTTGAGCCTCGCGCAAAGGCACAACAATGATTCCCGTAAGGCCGACAATCAGTGGACCCAAACCAGCACAGAGTCCGATGTGAAATGCGGAAAATCCACCCGTGAATCCCTTTTGGGAGGTGTACATCACCGTGACTAACCCGACTTCCGATCCAAGCATCGTGGCGATGGAAATGTACGATCGCAACGAGCGACCCGCAACAATGTAATCGGCCATGTTGCGAATGTAGCGATTCGCATACAAGCCGATCACAACGGATCCAGACAGGTAGATGACAACAATTGCCCAATCCCAATGGGTAAAATTGGTAGAAAATTCCATGGATTCGTCCAGTTTACTTCCTGTTATCTTCTGAATGAAAAACCGTACGTATGCTTTTAGGATGGAGCTCTATCCGTCAGACGTCCTTGATTCCTGCCCCTTGATGCCGATAGGGATCAAGGCACTTCTTCTCCACCAGCAGGCAAACGAATGATGGTTAGCAGCGGCACCAACATCTCTGAATCATTCTCCACAATTTCGTAAAACTTAACCGCTACGTCAATCGTAAATCTTAGCATTCTTCGGAAAGATACAAATCATGCGGCCTGCTCAACATCTCCTGCAACCTTGCCCGATGCCCCGATGGGACAATTTGCCATGTAGCCCAGTGACCCTACGGTAATTCGATCGCCACAATCTCATGTCGATTGCGTGCGTAAAGCCGATTACCAACGAGCGTTGGAGCGGTCCAGGCGCGCTCATCAAACAGCTTGAACATTGACTGAATCTGCAAGCCTGCTGCTGACATCTTGGCCAACATGAGTGTGCCATCTTCTTGTAACAGGACAAATTTTCCAGCTGCATAAAGACAACTTGCCCGACCCACCTGTCGATCACGCCAAACAACTTTTCCCGTGTAAGCGTCTAACGCCATCCACACGATAGCCGCAAAATCACCACTGGAGCCATAAATAAAGTCACCCACACGAATGCTGTTACTATGATGGATGCGTAGATGCGTGTTTTGCCATAATTCGGTAGCAATGGTACGTTTGTTTGTTTGTGTTAGTTGGATGCAACAGCTGCCAGCTCCGTAGGCCCCAGAATAGAAAAGTCGTCCGTCTGCACCGATGATCGGCGTGGAAGCAATGTGGCCGCCAAGAATCGGATGCGCCATCTGCCAGTACAATTCACCCGTACCAGGATCAAGACCAACAATGACTTTTTCGCCTACAACAACCAATTGGTTTTGATCTTCCAGGCGAAAGAGAATAGGAGAAACATGAGAAATCGCAAAATCTTGCTTCTGCCAGAGAATCTTGCCATCTTGTTGGTGAAAGGCAACCACCGCGCGACCCGGTCCCCCCACCGGAAGAATCACGCTATCCCGGTACGCAATTGGACTCGCTGAATAGCCGCGGTAGAGATTGGTTCCTTGAAGGTCGCGAACGAGTTGGTGACTCCAAAGCAACTTGCCGCTTTCCAGGTCGAGACAATGCAGAATTCCGGTCACACCCACCGCAAATAACCGCTTCTCCACAATCAGCGGCGTTGACAGCGGTCCGGGCCCAAATTGTTCAACATCGGTCTCCTCCAGGAAGGGGGCAAGATAATCATACCGCCAGATTGTTTTTCCCGTATCGGCTGCCAACGCACAAACCGTTTCCTGATCATTCTCTCGAAACATGGTGAAAAGTCGCTGATCCGCAGCAACAATGCTGGAATAACCGTCACCCAGTGCCCGCTGCCAGACTTGCCCAAGTCCCTCTTCAGGCCATGCATCAGCCAGCTTGACACCCGACACTTGAAAGTTGCGACCAGGGCCACCCCATTGTGGCCAATCAGCGCCACTCGTCCCGTGTGAAACAACGATTGAAATAAGAAACAAGACCACGAATTTTCGTTGTTGGCTACACGATCTTTCCTGCACAATCTTGACGATGTGACAGACATATCGACAGAAAAAAATTATCCAATATTGATTCATGCTTCTGAACGGCTCTCACCCAGTTACGACAAATCAAGCCGTAGGTCGAACATGGTAAATAAACTAGAAGTTAGCACCGTATCACAATTGTTAAAATTAAAAATAGAGATCCCATTATGACAGGAAACAAAACTCAGCACACCTGTCCCAAGGATAAACATTCTCACTGTCTGATCAAACTCCATGCCGCGTGACGCTGACCGACGCCTAATCAACCACGACCTGCCGGATCGTAGCATACGACTGGCAGAACAAGTACACAACTGATTCAACAGTGGCCACACAGTGCCCCATGACTCGAACGGCCCGGTCAACGAGTGGCTGGGGATCGCCCACAGCACCGAATCTGGCCATCCACTACTGTTGGAATTTAACCGTGGCCAGAATATAGTGGTTGGTAACACGACATGGCATCATCAGCCGTCACCAATAGTTGGCCCGCATGTGAAATCCGCATGACTACCAATGCATGTACCCCATTCTAACAACAACACCGCCCATGGGACTTTAAAACTATGCACGACATTCGAGTAGCAGCCATCAGCATCAACAGCCCCTTGGGTGATATTTCGGGGGTTCTAAAGGGAATCGATCACTGGTGCCAACTGGCAACAGAGCAAGGCGCTGAACTCTTGCTATTCCCTGAACTACAAATTGTTGGTCACTGTACACCGAATACTTGGGAACTTTCTGAATCGATTCCAGATGGATCTTGCACCCAACAAATCGTTGAATATGCCAGAAAGTATAACTGTTACATTTCGGTTGGCCTGAGCGAAAAAGAAAATGACATCGTATTTAATAGTCAGATTCTCGTTGGCCCCCAGGGATACATTGGAAAGCAGCGCAAGATCCATTTGTCTCGCGACGAAGTATTACACTACAAAGGCGGCCGTGAAATACCGGTATTCGATATCGGAAAATGTAAAATTGGTACCATTATATGCTACGACAACCAATTCCCTGAACTGGCAAGAATTCTTGCCTTACGAGGAGCTGACATTCTACTGATGCCCCATGCGGCCCGCATAGAAATGTGGGACGACACGCCATCATCCATGGCTGCCGCTCGTCAACATACTCACAATTATTTCATTTCCAGTTACGCGATGCGGGCGCGAGAAAACGCGTGTTTCGCGGTCTTAGCCAACCAGGCAGGACGGGCAGGATATGTAGATGACTACCCCAGAGATTCACCATTCCAGCCTCACCATTGTGGTGGAGCTATCATTTTTGCGCCCGATGGCAAAGTCATAGGCTGCAGTCAACGGGAAATCATTCAAGACGAAATGATCATAACCGACTTGGCGGCCGCCGAAATCGCAGCCCAGCGCAGTCTGCCGAATTACACTTTAAAAACTCGCCGACCTGAACTCTACGAGGAATTGGTCAAAGAACAGGTTCAGTACTAAAAAGAGTTTCAACGGCCTCTATAGCCATGCATTGAAAACGTTTTCTGATACATCATCGGCGCTAACCCTGCAAACTGGAAAGCGGTGCCACCAACACGGCCTGTGTTGCGTCGTCCGTGACATAAACATGATCCTGATGGATCACTAGATTCGTCGGTTTCGAGCTGTGCGGCATTCTGATCACCCGTTGTGTGGCATCGGTAATATCAACCATCACCAGGGCACCTGCACGATGTCCTGCCACCACAAGATGCTGCTCATCGAACCATTTAATGCCATCCGGTATGGTGTCGTTACCGAATTCACAAATCAGATGTGGAACAGCTGCGAGATCGCTGTTGATCTCGGTAGCATATAACCGATCCGTTACGGATTCCACAAAATACAAAGTCTTTTCGTCTGATGTGACTGCCAGCCCATTGGGAAACGGCAACTTACTGGCAAGAGATTGTTGTTCGGATTTGTTTGGATGAAAACAATACACGGCCCCATCTGACATGTCCATCGAAAGCCCTGGATCAGTAAAATAAAGGGTACCACTTGAACCAAAACAGAGATCGTTGGGTCCCACCAATAGCGTCTGTCCCCAGTCCTTGGAAATAAAAACATCCACAGCGCCCATTGGATCTACGACTAATATTTCTTTACGAACTGTATCTGCCACATACAAATTGTCACGTTGATCGATGGCAAGGCCATTCGGTTTGCCACCCGTGTCAACAAAATGATGTACCTTACCGTCAGGCGTTACCTTCACTATGTACCCGTTGCGACGCGCGCACACGAACAAGTTGCCTTGCGAGTCAAACACCGGTCCTTCGGGAAACGGAATGCGACTGGCGTAAACTTCAAAGTTGGACGACATTTGTTTTGGGCTCGCTTTCTTGGGCTACGCCACTCTTGCCCAATGTTTTTTCATGGGTGTGTGTTCGAGGCCCGACTCCGGTGGAAGGATAAAACCTTCGACAACCACGGCATCCAGATGATCTTCACCACAATCGTCTCTCAGCATCACAACATTGTTTCACAATCTACACCATATCGACGACATAACCTCACTGGAAGCCCTGCCAACGACTCTGAATATCAAAGGCGAAGGTTTAAAACTACAGAGAAAGTTGTGTTGGCGCATGCCGGAAAGATCAAGCCGATCCAGAAAACAGAATACAACCGAAACCATTGATAAATCAACTTGTGACTTGCATGGCTGGAAACTACAATTTGCATCCGTGGATGGTTTCATTCGGCCTTTGATCTGATTTTCTATGCCGGGTAACAGAAGGGAATGCAGATCGTACAGCAACCACTGGACAGGGGCGAGTATAAATCGCATGCACTCGGTGGCCGTCGGCCAACTAACACCTGGAATGTAGCCGCATAACACATAACAATCGCCATGCCGAAAATTACAGCCTGTTCTACGCTGGCTTTCTCGTTGTCATCTCTTGAGGTGGCATTACAGCATATTGCCAACTACGGATTAAAACATGTCGAAATCGCTGAGATGCTTACGCACAGCAAACACTTTCCAGTGGAAGCGGTTGATCCGGTAGGGGTCAAAACGCTGTTGCAGAAATATGCGCTGAAACCTGTCGCGGCAAATGTAACGTTAACCGCCTATTACAGTGGACAAACGGGTACGGCAAAAGCAGCTGCTGGAAAACACTCGTCTGCGGAAACCGAAGAAATCAAAAAAGCAAAACAGGACTGCAGTCACTACAGGCTGCACGTGAAAAGTGAAGCAGACAAATATGCCGTTCGCGTTCGTACACTCATTGACAAGGCAAAGATTGCAGGCATCCCGATGCTGGTTTTAAACGCGGGAAGAAAAGAAGACATAGAAGACCTTGACCGGGATCTGAAGGCAGCCGCGGAGGTGTTAGACCAACAAGCCGAATATGCCAAGCAATATGGCATTAAGATCCTGCTTGAAATGCCTCATGCTTGGCTGGTCTATGACGACGTGGAAAAATCAAAACAGCTGCTATCCTATTTGAGATCTGACAACATTGGTGTTCTCATCGACTCAAGCCATTGGCAGGTGAGTGGATACGATATCGACGATTACGTGCGTCTGCTACAGGATCGATTGTGGCACATTCACTTACGGGATGCCGCCGGAAAAGACACACCGGCTGGGAACTATCTGCTGGAGATCACTCCTGGCAAGGGTGAGGTAGATTTTGAACTTTTGGGAAAAACCCTGGATCAATATGGTTATCGTGGAAATGTTACACTGGAGACGGAGTATAAAAATTACAAGGATCCTGCCGAAGTAGATCATGAAAACGCCTTTGCCCTGGCCTACTTGAAAAGCGTTGGGTGGGAGGTGGCTGACACGGGGTGATCAATCAAAGGAAACCTGCAACGTAAGATATTATCGCGCGTGACAAACGATCGCAGAATGGTTCGGTGAATGGAATAGCTTGTGAATACCATCACCCAACATTATCAGTCGATGTGACGTGATCGTTTGCCAGACGCCGCAAGATAAAATACAATCGCAGACGTGAGCAAGAATGTAATGCCCCATACGGGAGAAGTCGATGACAAGATTCACACCTGGAATATGTTCGTTTTTACTGATCGTTTGTCCGGCTGTTGTCGATCCAATCCTGGCTGGAGAAAATTGGACAAGTTATCGTGGACCCACTGACCAGGGTCACGTCCTGGGTGGAAATTTACCCATTCAGTGGAGTGAAACGGAAAACGTAGTCTGGAAAACGGAAATACCCGGCAAAGCCTGGTCATCGCCTGTCATTGAGGGCAATCGCATTTGGCTTACCAACACACCCGAAGATGGAAGTTGGCTGGCCGTCATCTGCGTGGACAAACGGACAGGAAAGATCGTTCTGAACCAACGTTTGCTCCAAATCGCCTTGCCCGCTTACTGCCACCCGTTCAATTCCTATGGGTCCCCCTCACCGGTCATTGAAAATGGTCGCGTTTACATCAGCTTTGGCGCTCCCTACAATGCCTGCTTGAATGCCCACACAGGGGAAATAATCTGGCAACGAACTGACTTTACTTGTAATCATTTTCGCGGCCCTGGATCATCACCATTTCTATTTCACGACTTATTGATTTTGCACTTCGACGGTAGCGACCAACAATACCTCGTTGCAATGGACAAGCACACTGGCAAAACAGTTTGGCGCACCGACCGTACGATGGACTTCCGCGATATAGACAACTTGGGCAATCCGAAACACGAGGGGGATTATCGCAAGGCTTTCTCCACACCCGTAATCGCCAACGTGGCAGGGCAACCTGTATTGATCAGCCTCGGTTCGATGGCATTGTACGGTTATGTACCGCAAACGGGCAAAGAATTATGGCGGGTCGAAGCGACGGGCAGCCATTCAGGTGCCTGCCGGCCAGTGACCGGCCACGGCTTGGTGTTCTCACCAATGGGATCCGGCAAAGAATTGCGAGCCGTACGACCAAATGGAAGTGGCTTGGTAAACGACACGCACATTGTCTGGACCTACAATCGTGCCGTGCCACAACGCCCTTCTTTGCTTCTAGTCGATGAGTTGTTGTTCATGATTGACAACGCAGGTGTCACGAGCTGTCTCGAAGCGGTTACAGGTCAAGAAATCTGGCGGTCCCGAGTGGGCGGTGATTTCTCTGCCTCACCAATCTACTCCGATGGAAAAATCTGGTTGTTCGATCAGAAAGGCAAGTCAACAGTCATTACGGCCGGAAGAACTTTTCAAGTCCTGGCTGAAAATCAACTCGACGATGGTTTTTGGGCTTCTCCTGCCGCTTCCGGTAATGCCCTGTACCTGCGCACGCGCACACACTTATATCGCATCGAGGACCAATCACAAACATAGACCAGAACACTTCTTCCCGAATGGCGCTCGTCGTACGGACAATAAACAAGCATGCCCCTATTTGTTCTGTGGGCTATCGGCAAACATGACGTCCATTGATTGCAGTCGCACAAACTGTCACTGATCCAATTTCCTTGATGGAAGATCGATGGCAAAACGAAGAAATGTGACACTGGCAATCCCGACTAACAATATCACACCATTGGCCGGGTCGGCAGTCATGACAATTTGTAGTATGCTAACGCGTAATAATCATAAATCTCATCCAAGCGTTCTAACACAGGCAAATCATGGCAGATAATTTTCGAAGGCGACTGAAGTCCGGCGAAACACTGATCGGCACGATCGTCACCCTGGCAACACCGACACCATCCGAAATCCTTGCTGAACTCGGTTTCGACTGGTTATTTGTCGATGGGGAACACGGGCCATTGGAAACGGCAAATATCCTGGCCATCTTGCAAGCCGTAGGACATAAAACACCATGCCTTGTCCGCGTACCTTCCGCAGAAGAAGTACCGATTAAGAAAGTACTCGATCTGGGGGCCACTGGAGTCATCGTTCCTCAAATCAATTCGGCGGAACAAGCCGCAGACGTTGTCCGTTTTGCTCGCTACTCTCCGGCGGGCGACCGTGGTGTAGGACTAGCACGTGCCCACGGCTATGGCCTTCACTTTCAAGAATATGTTGAATCTGCCAACGACAAAGTGACTGTCATTGTCCAAGCAGAACATGCTCAGGCGGTAGAAAACATTGAGTCGATTGTACAAGTCGAGGGAATCGACGCAGTGTTTCTTGGCCCTTTTGACTTGGCGGCCAGCATGGGGAAAATGGGGCAGATCGACGATCCGGTCGTTATGGATGCCATTGACCATATCACCAAGACATGTCAAGCCGCAAAAATACCACTTGGTTATTTTGGTATGTCCGCCAAGGCTGTCCGACCCTACATGGAGCGAGGTTATACGCTAATTGTGGCAGGTGTCGACGTGTTGTTTCTCACTCACGCTGCAAAACAGACATTGTCAGAACTGAAATCTTGAATGAGCAGGCAGTCAACGCGAAGGGCTGGTTAAAGTTCCCAGTCTAATGATCGGCAGCCAGTTTCGGCCATTGCAGCGAACTTGTTAACACGGCTCGTTAGCATTGACCGTGCCGTTAGTGACAGGCAGGCATCCCAGGGGGCACATGGGTAAGATATCAGGAACGCCTTGCTTTGTTTCGAACAGACGATGCACATTATCCATCATCTTGGTATCAACCAGTGGTGATGTTCCTGGCAGGAAATTTGATGCCCTGTGATAACATGCAGCGAGAGGCAAACACCGTGAGGTCCTGCGCGGTCCATTTATTCGCTATCTGTTGTTAACCCGACCTGATAAATCGCTGGCGAATCGGTGCAGTAACCCAGCACAGCGTCGTCTCGATGTCGCCCCGGTTCCACAAGATGGCGGTCACTGAGAAACACATTGTCAAAGTCAGCCTGACATTTTACCAGAAAATGGACGTGGCCATCTTCAAACAGAACATTCTGCCCGTGGCCCGCATGGTTGATGCTTTGACGCGCCGCACGGGACTGACTGGGAGCATCCGCCATAACGGCAAAATGGACACG
>CAYMUR010000018.1:1680-33501 GCA_964393615.1 uncultured Pirellulaceae bacterium | reverse complement strand
CCATTGACCACGGTCCCGAGGCTGCACCCATAGTCCCCTCCCGCACGACGACGCAACAACGCCAGTTGCCGATCATGTCTTGCCTGCAATTCCAACACCGTCGGTATTTCAAGGGATTTACGATGAGTCGAATCAGCCACGGCAGGGCAGTGAAAAAGACCGGGGTCAACCGCATACCCGCCATGATGTAATAGTGGTCCATAAATCCCGGCGAATGACAACTCACCCGTACCTGGTACGGCCGGAAAGAAACCATGGTTGGCATCAGCGTATTGCATCAATGCGACATGCAATAGCCGTAGATTATCTTGACATCCAGTCACCTGAGATTGGAATCGACTATTAGCAATGGCTGGAAAGAATAACAGAGCCATGGCTGTCATCACACCGCCGGCAGTCACCATATCCGCCAGAGACCAATGGCGGGTACGATCTCCTGTCGAAGAGGTTTCAGGCACTACCCCGGCAGCTGATGCCAAGTCGACCCGAGATTGTTCGATTTCCCGTTCGACAAACTGACACGTTCGCTGCGCCAAACCTTTTGGTACAGGATAAGGCGAACGTTGTTGGCGTAAAGGTTCAAGACTCGCGTCCAGCTCCTCCAGTTGTTCACATAAGGCTGGATCTTGCTGCAGTTGTTCCTCAACACGATCTTCCTCGGCGGACTCCAACGCACCCAGCAGATATCCAAGCAACTGTTGTCGCATTCTAAAACTTCACCTTAGTTGGGTGTTGGTGGAATACCAGGCCTCATTCAATTTGAGGATCGCCGCGTGAAGACGACTCTTTACTGTTCCCACCGGAATGGATAACGTATCCGCTGCTTCTCTGTATTTCAGCCCTTGAAAATACACCAACAAAACGACCGTCCGCAAATGTTCAGGCAACCCATTCAATGCACTCTGCACCCATTGTCGACGTTCTGCAGTCTGTAGGTGATGCAAAGGCCCCGCTTCATCGCTTTCCAACAGGTCCATTAACTGGGCAACTTGGCTCCCATCCTCTGTTCCAGGATGATTCAAACTGACGGCGCGGTGACGACGGTTTCGCCGTTGCAAATCGATCGCTTGATTCGTTGCAATGGCATACAACCACGGCCGAAACTTACGACTTGAATCAAATTGATGACACTTCAGGTGCACTTGTAAAAAAGTCGTCTGAAACGCATCCTCCGCCATCTCGGAATTGCCCGTATATTGGCGGAGATAGCTATAAAGCTCTTTTTCATAACGCCGAACGAGTTGGGAAAAACAATCGCGTTGACCCGACTGGCAGTAGCGCATGAAAAGTTGCTCATCGCTCCACTCTGTCACTGGTAACTCGTTGGAAACCATCATTTGACGACTTTTTGTACTTATATTCATTTTTACGAACCAAAGCGGCAAGAGTTCGGTGAGACTCCAATTCCTACAGATTTTTTTGTCAAATCTTGTCCGGTGGGTGCAAACGCGGCCCAGAATACCGACGACATCCCAGCCAATTGGGCCGAGAGTCGCAAAAATCACTGTGGCTGGCACTCATCGTTAGCACGCCCTTTGTTCAAATTGCAAATGGTATGCCGACCACCAAAAAACCCCTTCAATGGACACGATTCTCGCAACTTATATAACCCGCAAACTATTTGACAATATAGACTTACAGATTATTCAACTGAGTTTTTCACGCATTGCCAGCAGCCTGTATGAATTGAATTTTCTTCCAACAGTTGCGCCATTTTGCGTAACTCAGAGGTACACATCAGGAAAGATAGAGCAAGAGACTGGACCACAGAAATTAGGGAGTTGGCCAGCAGATAACACTCAGAAAATGTCAAACCGAAAGCGAGCCCTGCCCTCGTTTTCACCTTCGGTCGCGGTGATGACGTTGCCCCAATCCTCTCTCCGGGCTCAGTAGACTGAGACGTGGTCCATCCTGGGATCTGTCTCGGTCAGCGATACATTTTTCCCATTTGTTGAACCATTTTGGCAATCGCATCCCGACATGATTTTGGCGACAGTACTTCGGCTTCGGTGCCCATCGCTAACACGCGTGGAATAATCTCCAATTCGTGTACAGCCCGGACCTTCAGCGTCAGACTGCCGTCTTTGTGCTGTTCTACCTCTTGGTCAGGATGCCAGGGATCTTCACGGACCCAAGTGGCCGCATAAGGGCTGATACGGATACGAAAATTTTTCGGTTTTCCACCTCCAAAGATACCAAGACGCTGTGCTAAATGGTCATTTAAATCGAAGTTGTCTGGTGGCTTAAAATACACATCTAACGCTTCGGCCTTACGAAACCGATCGAGTTTCCAATGACGTATTCGTTCAGAATTCTCAGCTCTTTCCCGTGCCGCGGCCACGATATACAGACTCGACTGATACACAACGACAGCATAAGGTTCGATTTCTCGCTTCCGTGGATTGTCTTCACCCAGTCTCTGATAGTCAATTTTTACAACCCGATGCTGCTGAATCGCACGATTGATGGTTTTGATGATGCCTTCATGTTTTCGGTACGACTTGGCAAGCGTACCACGTACATAAAGAATCCCCCGTAACCGTTCATAGTGCTGCCACACTGCCGGCGGCATACGTTCTGTAATCTTGGACCAAAAACTCTCGACACCAATCCAAAACGGCGTACCGGACAATGGGTATAACAGTTCCCGTCCGATCGACAGAGCGAGAAGTTCGCTCACCGAAGCCGTGATCGGTTGAGAGCCACGAAATTGTGGTCCCAATTTCCACACTTTTCCACGCTGCAGGTCATGGACGTCGACATCGATCCCAGCCGCCTGCAAGGCTTCCAGATCACGCCGTACACTACGTGGATGCAATGATGAGAGGCCAAGTTCGTCGACCAAGTCATCTCGCATCTCCTCCAACGTCCGGCCAAACCGGGATCGTTCCAAAATCTGTAATAATTTGTGCTGTCGAATTAGCTGTTCGTTGCGCGCCATGACCAGGGGTCCCACACGATCTTGTGATAGAGAAATTCCCTCCTGTCTCGGCTGATAATGTAGTCCAAGTCGGCTGCCATCGTAAGTGGGACATTCATCGGTTGTTCCTTTCCTCAGCAGAAACGAAAAGCGAAAAATTATCTTTGGCAAGGGTCTCGCTCGATCTCTATGACTGCTATTTTGCATGTCAATTGTTGGAGGGCCTACTGGTTTCTGCAGCGGCACATACCACCACGATCGTGCTGGATCCATCAGAGTCCCGTTCAATACAGTAGCGGATATTTGTCCGCGATTCGCGTTGTACAACCCGCTCAAACACCTCCGACGGATCGTATAGCCTTAAAACGTCGGTCGAAATGCTGAAACGATGAAAAAACGACCGCCAGAAGCAAAGAGACGGTGCAAACAACTCTCCATGAATTTCGATCCCGGTAATGGTGACGCGGCCAGTACGCGTGCTGCGTACACCATACGTTTTGACGTCTCCGAGACGCGCCTGGCCATAATCGAATTGACAATTTTTTTGATAGAATCGCATGTTGCCATCTCCTACAAAAAAACAGATTTGTCTGGTAAATCGCACTCTACCTCGTGAAAAACGTGGTCACAGGGGGCGATTTTAACCGCTCCCTGCCGACATGCTTCTCTTCGGCCAAGCTCATGACACGTAAGGTCATGGACCACCCTATTTTCTTTCAGCCATCCCAACAGGTCCCAAAACCCTAAAAACCTGTACGAAACAAGTGAACGTAGCGAGTGCCGACCTCCAAGACCGCATGGGAGAATCAAAGCGTTCTGATTGAACGGTTTCTCCCGCTTTTCCACTATTTACCTTGCTCTCCAGTCAGCTCTAAGGTCTTTTCAGTGGATGATTTAGTAATGCTTAACCATCGAGGTATACGATGAGGCCCCCTGGTCGGACCGTTGTCGCTGGGAACTCCTCTGTGTAAACTTTTGGTGTGTGTGCTACTGATGGACGGATGCGACGTCTTGGATGATGTCAAAGTGGTATACAAATCACCTATCCGCTAGATCCGAGCTGGATGCATATGGATCTGAAACTTGTGGTAGTGGGCGGGGACATGCGGCCCTCCGAAATAACCGTACAGCTGCCGCTTGTATTGGGGCGAGGACGCGATGCTGGAATCTCGCTGCCCCATACTCTGGTGAGCAGACGCCATTGTGAGTTATACGCATCAAAAAATGGTGTGCGTGTCCGTGACCTCGGATCCTTAAACGGAACTTATATTGGCCATGAACGGGTTGAGGAAGCGGACCTGGCCCCAGGAGATTTGCTGACGGTCGGCACGGTAACATTTCGTGCACTCTATGGAGAGATGCTCCTTAACAAACAGGATCTTGCTGGTACAGAGTCCGACAAAAACAACGCCATGAGGTTCATTCCGGATGACGATTCAACCATCTTTTCCAAGGATGACAAAGGAGATGCCGCAGGCCCTTCGACCGTCGGAGGAGAATTCATCGAGCCCCTGCAACTCCACCAGTCTGATGACCACACCCATGATATCTAAGCAAGAACCGCTGTGCCGATCTTTGTCAAATAGCACTGGAATGGCAATGCGATCCATTCTTGCGACAGTCCTTCTGCTGGGATGCTCAAACGATGCGGATTCGATCTCCAGTCCCCCCTTGCCATCGTTACCTGCAGACGAAGGTACCGACCCAGCGCATGCTGAACCTAACATCCCATTATCTGACCAGACTCCCTCCGAGGATACACCTCCCAGTGACATCGCTGCGGACACCGTACTTCCGGTCAATGTGCATCCGGACAACCAAACCAAGCCGACCCAACAGCACCAGAACCGGCTTGCCCAGGAAACAAGTCCCTACCTGTTATTGCATGCACACAATCCAGTCGACTGGTATCCGTGGGGCGAGGAGGCATTGGAAAGATCTAAGCGTGAGAACAAGCTGATTTTCTTGTCGGTTGGATACTCTAGTTGCTATTGGTGCCATGTCATGGAACGCGAATCGTTCATGGACGAAGAAATCGCGCAATTATTGAACGAACATTTTGTATGTATCAAAGTGGATCGCGAAGAGCGTCCGGACGTCGACAACATTTACATGACAGCCGTCCATATGATCAGTGGCCGCGGCGGCTGGCCAATGTCCATGTTTCTTACTCCAGATGCCAAACCATTTTTTGGCGGCACCTATTTTCCGGCCCGCGACAACGACAGGCCCGGTTCGCCAGGTTTTCTGACGATTTTGCAGAAAATGCAAAAAGTGTGGCAAGAGGAAGCCGACAAGGTACATCTTTATGCCGATCAATTGACCGAAGCCTTGAAGGTTCATCTGGAACGCAAGTCGGCGCCTACCCAGGTAGATCTGAATGAAGCACTTTTTAAAAAAGTCCTGCAGGAATTGACCGCAGAAGCAGATCCAATTCACGGGGGTTTTGGATTCAGCGCAACGCAACCGGATCGACCAAAATTTCCGGAACCCTCCAAGTTAATGCTTTTGATCGAAATGATACGCAAAAGCGATACTGTCGAAGCGCGGCAATTGTTGGAAACAATCCTGGATCGCATGGCCGAAGGTGGTATTCGGGATCACTGGGGGGGTGGCTTTCACCGTTATAGTACCGATCGTTTTTGGCACATTCCTCACTATGAAAAAATGCTGTACGACAATGGTCAGTTGGCCTCCGTCTATGCAGAAGCTTTCGAGCTCACCAATCGCTCCGCCTATCGGTTGGTTGTCGAAGAACTTCTGGCATTCGTCACCCGGGAATTAACAGCTCCTGATGGTGGATACTATGCAGCACTCGATGCAGAAACTGAAGGTCACGAAGGGCGATTTTACAACTGGCAGCTCGATGAGATTCAGTCATTGTTGGAGGAAACCGAATGGAATCTGCTGGCTCCGGTTTACGGCTTGGAGGGGCCAGCCAACTTTGAACAAAACTATTACACCCCTTTGTTGGTGACACGACTTTTGGATCTATCGGATGACGCTTTTCACCAACGAGAAGCCTCATTGAAACCGATCCGGCAAAAACTACTTGCTGCACGAAATCAACGTGAGCGCCCTTTAACCGATACCAAGATCATCACCAGCTGGAATGGCCTGATGATCCGTGGATTTGCAGATGCAGGCCGAATCTTACAAAATAAAGCGTATCTCGATTCGGCCCAGTCAGCCGCTAATTTTGTGTTGACCAACTTGTTGACTGCAGAGGGCCGCTTGTTGCGCAGCTATGCAGGAGGACGCGCTGAACTCGCTGCTTATCTGGACGACTATGCATTTTTCGTAGACGGACTCATTGCGATCCATCGCGCTACCGGGGATCGGAAGTGGCTGGACCAGGCCCAACAATTGACCCAAATGCAAATTGAGCTGTTTTGGGATGATGAGCATGGCGGGTTTTACTTTACCGCAGAAGATCACCAGTCTTTAATAGCCCGTGCCAAAGATCCAGTGGATAATGTGCGTCCTTCCGGAGTATCTGTCGCCGCAAACAATCTCATCTATCTGGCTCGTGCGCTTGATGAAACGGATTACCTGGATCGTGCTAATGCCACAATACAATCCTCGGCAGACCTGCTCGTGCAATCTCCTGCGTCTCTGACCCGGCTGGTGGCCGCTGCAATGGCATTAACGAACGCCGAAAAACCAAAGACCAAAGACTGAAGAGCAAGGACCTGTATGCCCGACCTGATTGCTCAAGGCGTTCATCAAGAATTCCGCTGGCGCAGGTCATTGCCTGTCGGAGAAAAAGTTGTCATCGGTCGAGCCAGTGGAACATGGGCCGTACCCTGGGATGAGCAAATCTCGCGACGACACGTAGAACTGTTGTGGACAGGTACTCATGTCCAAGTGACACTCTTTGACTCGGCCAGAAATCCTGTTTTCTATGAAGGGCAAGAACGTAAATCTCTGCGAATGCGATCTGGAAATCATTTTGTCATCGGGACCACCAGGTTCACTCTTACTGAGGAAGAAATCAAAATATCACTGAATGCCCCGCGCCCGGTCACCGAACAGACATTCAGTCCGGAATACCTTAAACAGCTTGCTTTTCGCAACGCAGACCAACGGATCCAAGTTCTTTCTCGATTACCAGAAATGATTGAAGGTGCCTCGAGCGATCGTGAATTACTGACGCGTTTAGTAAACGTCCTGCTGTCGGGAGTAGCACGGGCTAATGCAGCTGCAATCGTATCAGTCCACGTTGACCAACTACCGCCCATATCAGAGACCCGTGAGCCAAATGCCACCGTACTCCATTGGGATTGCCGACTGGCGACGGAATCAACGTTTCATCCCAGCGAACGCTTGATGCGTCAAGCCACCGAACAGCGCGAAAGCATTGTGCATGTCTGGAACCGGCCTGATTCTCAAGATGCAACTAATTATACCGTGCGCGACAACGTTGACTGGGCTTTCGCCACCCCCGTACCGGGAGACACTTGTCGAGGATGGGTCATCTACATGGCAGGCAGTTTTGCAAGCTCCCATCAAGCTGGTTCGCGGGTTTCTGATCCACACGACTTGCGGGATGAAGTCAAGTTCGCGGAACTGGCCGGTACAATGCTGGGAAACCTGCTCGACCTGCGACGCCTTGCGGGGTTGGGCCAGTTCTTGTCTCCGGTGGTACTCGAAGCGCTGGCAGGAAAAGATCCGGATGTCGTCTTAGCCCCGCGCGAGACGGAAGTATCTGTTTTATTTTGCGATTTGCGCGGATTTTCACGACAAACGGAACTGTCAAGCGATGACTTGCTGGAACTGTTGGAGCGAGTCAGTCAGGCCATGGGAGTGATGACTCGCCATATCCTTCAAGGAGGTGGAGTGGTCGGTGATTTTCATGGCGATGCAGCCATGGGCTTCTGGGGATGGCCGTTTCCGCAGCCCGATGCCATTGAACGTGCCTGTCAAGCTGCCTTGGCCATTCGGTCCGAATTCTCGACCAGTGCCAACCGCTGTGGACATCCGCTAGCCGATTTTCAGATTGGCCTCGGCCTGGCAACCGGTCGCGCCGTGGCCGGAAAAATTGGATCGGTAGACCAAGTCAAAGTAACCGTGTTCGGCCCAGTTGTAAACCTAGCATCGCGCCTGGAAGGTATGACCAAGCGACTACGCGCTGGAATCGTACTTGACGAACATACGGCAAACTACGTTCGTACGCACATCTCACCAGAAGTTGCCCGTGTACGTCGACTAGCCGTTGTACGGCCGTATGGCATGCAACAGTCCCTGGAAACAAGTGAACTGTTGCCCCCCGAAGCTGACTATCCACTGTTGACTGATCACCACATTACGACCTACGAAAAAGCAGTGGATGCTTTGTTGAACGGGGACTGGAATTCAGCGTTCGAACTACTTCACAAAGTGCCGGCAGATGACCACGCCAAGGATTTTCTTAATGTCTTGATTGCACAGCACAATCGCATTGCACCCGATGGATGGAATGGCGTGATCCCGATGGATTCAAAGTGAGCTGTGCCCTTCTACAACGGTCGATAACATGATGACCGGTATGACTAACCCCTCAGTCTGCATTTCACAAGCAAGCGTTAGCGGGTCATCCCAATAAAGAAGCTGAACACTTGTCGGTCATCCGTCTCAGCATCGGCCACAGGAAATGCAAAATCAAGAGCGATCGGTGCTGGACCCATTGCAGGTACAAAAATTCGTAATCCGATCCCAGGTGCCACGCGGTAAGTGTCCTTATGAATATCAATATCCTGCTCTACCGTTCCATAATCTACAAAGACGACTCCTCGCAACATGTCGTCTGCCGTTAATGGAAACAGATATTCTGCTGAACCAAGAAACTGAAACCGACCACCAACAATGACACCGTTGACAACAGGCGAAGCACCTCGAAAATCAAATCCGCGAAGCGTAGAAAATCCACCTGCAAAGAAGTTCTCAAAAACTGGTGTATCTGCACCAGACACACCAACCCGAAAACTAAAACCTAACGTATGGCGACCGGAACCATCAGGTCGCTGATTGATAAGAAAGTACTGGCGATAGTCTGCCGTACCCCGCGGATAGTCAAAGCTACCCACTACTTGCTCGTACGATAACTCAAATAAGTGGCCTTCGGTTGGCGAAAAAGCAACGTCTCGCGTATCGTGAGATAACGAAATACGCGCACTGAAGAGGTCGTGTTCACCAATGACCGCATCCAGCTGAGGAGCAGCGCCAACCGTACGTGGATTGCGAATTTCAACTTGTTCCGCACGACCATTAAACGCCAACGATAGATCCGGTGACAAACGGTATCCAAATCCTAGCCGTCCACCAAACCGCTGTTCATCCCAATCAAAGAATCGTCGATCAAAAAAGTAACCACTAATATTGGAACTGATTTGTGTCCCAAACAGGTATGGTTCGGTCAGACTAACCGTGTAACGCTGTACCCGACTACCGGGTAAGGCTTCCAATCGAAAACCTTGTCCACCACCACGGAACACCCGTCCACTGGCAAAATCCTGCCAACTACGTGGAGGACGAAACAGGTCGAAATTGCGCTCGTCAACCACAACATTCCCAATGACACCCGCATCAGAGTTAACACCCACACCAAACATAAAGCGTCCCGTCTGTGTCTCTTCCAACATGACGTCAACGTCTGCCAACGTACTCGGTTCGGGTCCCAAACTCGGCAAAGTCAATGGCGGAGGAGGAGGTGGCAGGGCTTGTGAATAACGATTTCCCGCAGGAGGATTAGCTCCCGATTGTAAATAGGGACCATCCGCATAAGCTGCTGGCGAATTCGTTGCTGGTGCACGACCACTTTGGTTCGTAGAACCCAACGCATAGCGGGAAACTGGTTGTGTCGAGGAAGAAGGCGAGTTCAGCGGAGGTAAATTACGTAGTTGATTTGTCGTATTCAACGTATGACCAGGTGCAGGTGTTTGTGCGCTGTTTACCGAACCAATGTTTTGGCCTAAGTACGGAACCTGGGGAGCATGTTGTGCTGCAACCGCTGCACCATTTGAAATTGGATAAGCACTTATTGGACGTTGCTGCCCCGATGCTGGCCAACCAAACCGACGATGGTTGGTGTTTCCAGGAGTCAGAGTATTCTGCAAATCAGCCTTTCCCGGTGAGCTACCATGATTCCCTGCAGCTGCCTGAGAAACATAGGTCGGACCTGGCGCTGAACGATCTACCCACTGCTCCGGACTTTGCCCCCGGACTTCGTAGGCTGGATCTACCTTCTCATCCACTGGCCGGACTACCACACGGGGATACACACCGTTGATTGGATCATGTCTAAAAATCTGTGCTGCCTTCAGTCGTCGTTCGGCATTGCGAACTTTACGACTGCTCAGTACCTCTCCAGGACGCATGTCAAGTCGTGGCCAGACAGTTTCCTTACTGGTATGTGGATTTTCACCAGCAATCTGAACGTTGATATTTCGAACTCGAACAATTTTACCTTCCTTCACGTCGAAGACCAGATCAAGCTGGCCCGGATCTTCCAGGAATCGCGGTTCCGCCTGGATGTCTGCAAAAATATATCCGTAGTGACCGTAAAAGTCTTTCAACTTGGCAACATCTGCATTCAACTTACCAAGGTGAAAGTAATCGCCCTTCTTTAATCCCAACCGCTGGTTCAGTTCGTGTTGCTCAAACTTTGTGACACCGACTAAAGAGACGTTGCGGACCATGTACCGCGGACCTTCGTCAATCACAAATCTTACTGAAACCCATTTGCCCGCTTCATTAACATCAAATTCCCGTCCAATACGAGCGCGAAAAAAACCGAAATTTCTATAATACGCTGTGAGTTTGTCAACATCTTCGTCTAGTTTTACTCGATCAAAACGACCTTTGATGAACCACAGATACCCGCGTTTCGTTTCGATTTTCGTTCTCAGACGTCTTTCAGACACAAATTGGTTGCCCACAAACTCTGCTTTAAGAACGCGTTGCAGTTGCCCTTCGTTAATGACAAAGACAACTTTGCGATCATGAGACCGGTTTCCTTCAACAACTTCGATTTTGGCTTTTGGAAAACCTTTCTCGCGATAAAATTTCTCCAGTTTCTTTTGCGATTCACGCACCGTATACAAATTCAAGGATTCGCCTACTTCAAGACCCGATTCTTTTCGTAATGTACGATCCTTAATTTTTTTGTTTCCCAGGTATTTGATTTCTTGGATTGTCGGTCGTTCAAACACCTGAAAAGTTACGGATATTCCACGGTTGTTCTCTTCGTTAAAAGTCCGGACGTCATGAAACATTCCACTCGACATAAGACGCCGTACGTCCGATTGAACCTGTTCAGAATCATAGGGCCGTCCGGGACGTGTCTGGACGTGCGAGCGCACCTGGCTATCGGTATAGGTTTCACTCCCTACAATTCGCACTTCGACCACCTGGGGTGCATCTTGCGTCGAAAAGACAGGACCATTCGCTCGATAAAACTCGCGGGCTGAACGGGTTTCTGACGACCCCCAGCGTTCCCCTAAGCCTCCCAATTGGTTGATTTTTTGCGCGCAGACATTAGTAGTCAGCGTTGACACGCATATCAACAGCGCCATCACGGCGCGGAAAGAGAGGATGGCGTCGAAGTGAACGACGAGCATCAGTACGTTCCGTATGATCGTTACGAGTGTAGGAAAGACAAGGCCACCGAAAGAAAACTCTTTCGCGCGGGACTAGAAATAGCGGAACTCGTCAGACACGACAAGATGAATACCGCAAAGACCAAAAATATCGCTGAAAGATAGTACTTCTACTGCAAGCACACGAGGAAAGTGCCATCAGTGCTGCGAGGGCCTTCGATCAGACAGTAGTGGCTCTTATCTACACTAATTTATCCACCGATTGTTGGCTTTTAACGATCCCAAACAACCCGTTACTATCACGGACTACTTCGTTTGTATAGCAACCATCACACCACAAGACGCTTTTCCTAGCATGGCTTTTATCAATCGCCAGTGTCCGCAAAACAGAAAATCGCCAGCACAAGCACCACTGATAGTACCACGGAGCTGGCAACTAACAAAAGCCAGATACTGTTACTGTAAAAACCGCATCAAGCCACATTTTCCAACTGGGACAGGCAGCGACCTTCCTCTCACCTAATCCAATCCGCCACACCAAACACAACGTGACGCTGCCTGTCCAATTTGTAACGAATCACCAGCAGGATACGACACAGGGAAACATCACCGGTGGTATTCGTTATTCGTTCCCGTTTAGGACCAATTCCGAGCAGAAATGGTAAGTTTCGAGGGAACGGACAATCTCACCTGCGCGCCGATTGCGCGACCATCATGGATTAACCTTTGTATCAGCGGATATCTCTTGGGAGGACAGAGAAATAAGATAAGCAACCAGATCAAGAATTTCAGCCTGTGTCAGTGTGTCCATCAGACCAGCAGGCATCGGAGATACCGGAGACGGCGTAGCAGATTCGATCGACTCCCGCGGAAAAGCAAACTGTTCCGCAGTCAACGGATTCGTTTCAATCACCAATTTCTGGCCACTGACATGTAAAGCCCGGCCGGTGACCACTAATCCCGTATCGAGAAAATAAGTCATTTGCCGATATTTGGGATCCACATTTTTAGAAGGATCGACCATCGACTCCCAGATCTTATGTGCATCGTAACGTCGACCAACATCGGTCAAATCGGGTCCGACAGGAGTTCCTTCGTGGCCGACTCGATGACATTTTAAACAGTGCACAGCAGTCATTGCTTGGCGCCCGTTCGCAAGGTACCGCTGCGATTTTCCTAAATCATCCAACTCAGACTGCAAATCTTTCGGTTGCCAATGTCGCACAATTTTCCGAAATTCTGTGGGCAATTTATCATCAGACGGATTCACCGTCCGAGACAAAATCTTCTGCCAATCGGTCCGTTGGTCTTCCTCAAGGGTCTCCAGAAAATTATCACGAATAAAGTCAATGGTAGCATTGACTGTTTTTCCCCCATGGAAATCTTGTGCACGGACCAACCAGGAAAGAAGTCGTTGCTGGTGTTCGGATGTCCATTCGCGTTCGACGTGCAGCAATCCTAAAGCATGATGGACTTGCTCTTGCTGACTGGGCGCGTGTTCCATCCGCGTCAAGATCTTTTCGACCACATCAGGCGTGTCAAGATAAACCAGCAATTCTCCAAGCTCCTGGTTAACCCGAACATCACTGTGTGGAAAACGCGAACCAAGTTTTAATACCAAGTCAGACCTCGTTGCCGGATCTAGGCTTGCATGACGTATGAACGAAATCGCATAGATCCGCAGCATTTCAAGAATGGAATCCACCTCCAGATTCTCCCATGTCAGATGACTCATTGCGGAAAACAAATCCTTTTGCACATTCGTCGGACCCACACGTGCAAGCGCCAGAAGGGCATTCAATTGACAACTCACATCTTTTTCAGCCAACGCCCGCTGTTTCCACCAGTTGACTTCCTGTCGTTCCAGTGCTAACCGAGCGGCATAGCGAATCCATCGGTCGTCATCTCCTAGACAAGGCCAAAGAAAGTCGATCGCCGAGCGTTCTTTTACGACATGATAATTCTCCAATTGTCGTCTCAGTTGCCGATCTCGTTTGGACTCTAAAAAGGACAAGTTCTCAATCGGCCCTAACGACGGTCGTTCCGCGCCATCGCCAACATACGTGACACGGTACAAGCCTGACTGTGAACGACGCCCACCCGTGATGAAATAGAGTGCTCCGTCTCCCCCAAATTCCATGTCGCACACATTCAGGGGAGCACCTTCTAAAAACACTTCGTACTCCCCAGTATAACTCGCACCACTAGGGGTCAACCGAACCACCATAATTCGGCCATTCTGCCAATCCGCCATCAATAGCGATTCTTGGTATTTGGGGGGAAAACGACTGCCAGCTACAGAAACCATCCCCGTAGGAGATCCACGGCCCGTATCAAGCGTCGTAGGCAAGCTGTCGGGATAGTAGGTGGGCCATTTTCCACTGCCCCACCGCCATCCATATTCGCCTCCCGAAACAACGTGATTCAAACGTGTGGGCCGGTACCATGGTAAACCGACGTCCCATTCCATATCAGCGTCGTAAGTAAACAGTTCGCCATCCACATTGAACACCATATCGAATTGATTGCGAAAGCCACCCGCAATCACCTCCCAATGCTGGCCATCTGGATCAAACCGTAAAATGTGTCCCACACGATTGTCATGTCCCAAATCATGGACACTTGGCAATAACCAGTCATGACGTGGGTCACGATAGGGAGAATCACTGGATGTTCCCTCAGGAAATGAAACGTCATTGCCATTGGCGAGATAGATCATTCCGTTAGGCCCTAAAACAAGCTGGTTCGGCCCATGTCCATAGCGACTACGATAATCCATTTTCTTCAACAATTTGATCTCGTCAAAATGGTCGTCTCCATCCGCGTCACGAATTCGATAGATACCGTTACTGTCAGTCGCCGATACGTACAGACTATCATGCGCAAAGAGCACGCCCCGACAATGACGTAACGATTCATTGATCAACTCATAATCTATCTTGGATTGATCCTGCAAGCAGATCCTTGCCAGCCCCACGTCATCGCGACCAACGATCAAGCGACCGCGATTATCAAATGTCATGCTGATCCATGACCCCTCTGCTTCTAAAGCCGAGTGTAATAATTCAACGTGAAATCCGGACTCCACCTTGATGGATGAGGGAGGTGTTGCTCGTCCGGCCAGTGATGCTGACGGGCAAATGACCATCAGCAACAGAACAGAATGATTCCGCATTAAATTCACAAACATTATCTATCCATCCAATGATTGCACAATTTTTTTGTGTCCTGATGATCGTCTAGAAACCAGTAAGCATATCATGCACAGAAACTGTTACAGATCATGCATATGGAACATAATAATTAGCGTCACCAAACATACCATACCCTCTCTTCGCTGTTTTTTTAGTGGCTCGATCCACGTCGTCGGCAGCCAGCCTGTTAGGGCAACTTTGTTCAGAACTCCCCCCTCAGGCGAAGCAATAGGTCTCGAAAGCTCCTACGGATTTTACGACTTCAACAGCGAATGGCTGGCAATCACGATACACGATATTCGACGAGGGCCCTTCGTCTCTAAACCAAACCAACGAAAGCATCGGTAGATTGTACAACAACCGCCGCAAACCGTTGTCTTGCCAGGCCTTAACGTGGACTCCCTGGAAACGATCGCCTCACTTTGCAAGATTTATCTGCATAGAATTCATGATCCAATGCTGGATTCGGATGGTACCCCTATCACGCTACTCGATCCATCCGCCTCCCAGAACACGGTCACCCTCATAACAAACAACAGCCTGACCCGGTGCTATACCATGCCGTGGTTCGTCAAACTGAACATGAAAACGAGAGGATCCAAGCAGTTCGACAGTTGCTGGTTTAGCAATGCTGTTGTACCTGATCTGCGCCGTACAACGAAAACGATGGGGATGCTTCGCTACGTCAGTCAACCAATTGGCATCACCTGCGGTCAGCTCGTGCCTCGCCAATTCCGTTCGAGTGCCAATCACAACGCGTCGTGTTTCTGGCTCAATGCGTACCACAAATCGAGGCTCCCCCAGCGCCACCCCTAATCCTTTCCGTTGCCCAATCGTAAACCTCTCAATCCCAGAGTGTGTGCCGACTACGGTACCTTGTGTCGTCACAATTTCGCCTGACATGTCAATCTGTCCTCGCCGGGCCTTAACAAATTCATCATGCTTTCCGGACGTTACGAAACAAATTTCCTGACTGTCGCGTTTGTCGGCAATGCTTAAACCAATCTCTGTCGCCAGCGCACGAATTTGTGGTTTCTGATATCCTCCAACCGGAAGCAGCATACGTGACAATAATTCTTGCTCGATACCAAATAAGACATAGGACTGGTCCTTGGACGTATCCACCCCACGACACAATGCGGGTGCACCCGTCACCGCATCCTTAACAAGTTGCGCATAATGACCCGTAGCAACATACTCCGCATTGATTGAGTCAGCGTAATCAAATAGCTTGCCAAACTTGATCCAATTGTTGCACATGACACATGGATTGGGAGTCCTGCCAACCGAATATTCGGTGACAAAATAATCCATGATCTGCGCAAATTCCTCCTGCAAATTCAAGGCATAAAACGGTATCTGCAACCGGTCAGCCACGCGCCTCGCATCATGTGCATCCGTAGCACTGCAGCAACCTTGTTTGTGATCCAGACGCTCATTGACAATGGGTAGGGAACTGGCAGGTTGCCCGGTATCTGCCGTGCAAGCCACTGGCGACTCTGTGCCATGTCGCATAAAAACACCGACAACGTCGTGACCAGCTGTACACAGCAAATGTGCTGCGACACTACTATCCACTCCACCAGACATCGCCAAAACAACTCGTGCCATCTGTTATTCACTCAAATCGTAGATGGATTGACCTAGGAATCTTTCCTGCTCACCCGCATGATTGAAGGAAGGTAAACCAGAAATACAAAATGTAGTGTCCCTCTTGTTGATTAGCAAGCCGTTCCATTGACAACTTCTGCATTTATGCGTCCAACAAACTTTGGACAGCTGCTCGCATGGTCTGCGTGGACCATCTCAACCGACCATTGACAACAACCAGTTCAATCGAAGAATCGTTATCGAGAACCAAACAACCAGTATCTGGTTGGTCATTTTCCGCTAGCCTGACAGCAATGAAGGACGCTTTCTTTCCAGGTGTGAGCGTTCCTAGGACGTTGTCCAAACCCAAGGCAAGCGCACCATTGATAGTACCCATTCGTAATATTGCATGGCTACTTAAATCCGGAAATTCATGAACAAGATATCGCATTTCGGATAGCAGATCCAAATCGGGATTCGATGCCCTGGAGTCAGTGCCCAGTGCCACGTTCACACCAGCGTCAAGCATTCGGCTTAATGGATACCGTGAATGGCCAAAATACGCGTGTGTACGTGGACAGTAAACCACTGACATGTGACGTCTGTTGTCACCAATGTATTGAATTTCTTCCTCGTCCAGATAATTGCCGTGAATGATTAAAGACCGATGAGCGCAACTCAATAACTGGAGGTAGTCCAAGGGACGGGTACCTAGACGAAACGCCGTCGGCTCCCAAACATCATGGTTTACCAGTAACTCTCGGAGTGGTCCATTTTGATCCTTTAATAACTGGATCTCCTCCCTGGTTTCTGCAAGATGAATAGCCATCGGAAAATGTTTTACGGTGGACAACCGGGAGACGTGGTCGACGAGGTCGTAGTGTGCGGTATAGGGTGCATGGGGACTCAAGCCATATTCGGTCGATGGAAACAAATGACGAGAACTGGTCTCTAGCTGTCGTATCATCTCGAACTGTTGCTCGACCCGTATCTTGGACAATCCAATCAACTCGGTAAAGGAAACCGTATGCATATCAGATAAACCATACATATCTTCCGCCGGTGAACCGGTAGCAATTTCTCCTAATGCAACCGAACCTGCGCGGAGACTTTCATCCAGCCCGACACGAATCGCCTTCGCAGCTCTGAATGGATTGGCTTCTCGATATGCCAGAACGACATTAATCCAATCGTGAAACGCCATGCCAGGTGAGCCCAGCGGTTTGTCAAGTTGGCTAAATTCAAGATGGGTGTGGGCATTCACCAGGGCTGGAAGAATAGCGACATTGCCCAAATCGATAGCGACCGAACCACTGGCGGATGGCCCATGGTCCACGATGTGTGCACCTTGGATCCGTAATTCACCATCCTCGATCGGTGGTAAATCCATTGGAAAAAGATAGCGTGCCCGAAAAGATATTTCGGATACCGAGCGAGTGGACAGATCAGTACCTCCGTAAACAGATAGATTTGCGTCGTTCCCAATCGACAGGTTCAGTCAGGTCCAATATTTCTATCTGAAACAAAGGCTCGCTGACTTGATTGCATCGTAACACAAACGGATCTGCCGGTCGTTGTGGCTGTCGAACATCTAGCGGCAAGACTGATATTCTGAACATCGCAACCGGTTTTGTTGTGATGCGATCAGAAGGATAAGTCGTCTACAACCTGATCTTCACCACCACCGGTCAACTTCAGAAGATTTCTGAATGAACGATGTGAAAACACACTTCTGAAAAACCTTACTCCATGACCAGCACTGACGACAAATAGGGTACCCAAACGGAATACCTCACAAATCAGGCAGGCGGGGCCGCATCCTTGTAGACATATCCACCATCGACACGGAGGGCAGTACCCGTAATATAATCGGCGTCATCGGAAGCTAAAAATGCCGCAGCACGGCCAATATCCGCTGATGTCCCCATACGGCCCCAGGGGAGTTTTCGACCCTCACGCTGAATCTGTTCCTCGGTAAAATCACGTCGTTCTCCCGGCGTATCAATCCAACCCGGGTTGATACAGTTGACATTGATATGGTGTTTAAACAACTCCACGGCTATCGAACTGGACATGTGATTTAACCCTGCTTTTGAAGCGTTGTAGGAAACGCACGGAGGGTATGGCATTTCAGCATGTACGCTAGAGATAAAAATAATTTTCCCACCCTCGCCACGCTCCACCATGTGCCGAGCAACTAACTGTGCCATGTGAAAACCGGCTGTCAGGGTGCCTTTGATATTCCGTTCAAATTCGTCGGGATCAAAATCCAAAAATGCACATCGGTGACCATTGGCTGGATTGCTAACCAGAATGTCAATCCTACCGGCAGCACTTAGCGTTTGGGATATCATTTGTTCACAGTCAGATCGCTGAAACGCATTCGCCTCGATCGGTATCGCCTTGCTCCCCAAACTCTCTATTTGTTGACATGTCGTCGACAAACTGGTCCCGCCTGGACGACCATTAACCACTACATCGGCACCACAACGAGCCAATTCCACTGCACAACCCTGGCCAATGCCTCCTGCAGCACCAGTGACCAATGCAACCTTGCCTTGTAAATTCACGTTCATTACCTCCAACTCGGAATGTATGGATCAGGAGTAAAACAAAGTCGACCCTCTGGAACAGATGTTGAACACGCAATCATGATATGCTAACAGGAAGTTATTTAATTCGATATCTCCTGTCTGCTGCACCCCATCAGATTCATGCGATTCGCCTTGGGAACCTGGTGTAAACACTCTATGTTTGCCACCGACTCCCTGGAAGACCGGTAGCCAGAAACCAGAGCCATTCAAAAATTATAGTTTCCACGGAATGCATACACACCATAGGTGAGCTGGCTACCAAGGTCAGGAACCACTCATGAATCGGGTGGCCTTTTATTTTGATAGTTTCCCCAACCGCTGATATTTTAATGTTTTACAATAAGTTCTAATGAGGCACAATCATTTGTACAAAAGGACTATCCTAATGGACCACTTCCAAACTAATCATGGAATCGCTGGTCGCCTCACTCCTGCCCTCCATCGGTCAGTATGGTTTTGGCTATTGCCCAAAACATGCAACCCTTTTTGAAACACCGCAAATTCGATATACCGAAATCCAAAGGTCTCCATGTCCGACCGTTTGTCTCGTCCTGTGACCAAGTCATCTACATCTCCCCAGATGTCGACTAAAACAAATGCTTCTTTTGTGCGAGGGGTGGTGGCTGGAATGGTAAGCGCCGCAGGTTACACAGCCGCCAACATCTGTCTACGCAGAGTGGCTATTGAGAATGATCCGGTGTTTGTCTCCTTCGTCAAAGCCATTCCTCTGGTGTTGGTCACAGGAACCACCTTGGTCTGGCAAATACGGTATGGCTTACACCCATTGTTGAGGATGCACTGGATCATTCGTCTGGTGCTGGCAGGCGTTTTCATGCAGCTGACTGGCAACGTCGCGTTTCAATGGTCTTTGGGACAGATTGGACTGGCTTTAAGCGTTCCACTCTCCATGGGAATGTTATTAATCGGATCGGCAGTACTGGCCCGAATTTGGCTGGCCGAACCGATCCGCCCAAGTTCCGCGCTAGCCATCCTACTACTTGTCTTGTCCATTGCGATACTCAGTGCGGTGGCGGACCAGAGTGTGGCGGCAATTCACCACCTGGATATTGGCCAAATTTCACGCTGGCAACTAGGATTCGGTTTGGGGGCTGCCTGTCTGTCAGGATTCAGTTACAGCGTTTGTAACGTAGTGATTCGCCGAGCATTGTCCGAAGGCACGTCATTAATTGCCACGCTTCTTACGGTCAGCCTGACTGGTGTTGTAGTACTCGGCACATGGACATGTTGGCACACGCAGCCTTCTCGCACGATTCTTGAGGTAGACAATCTGTGGGTAATGATTCTGGCTGGTGTTTTTAATGCCATCGCCTTTTATGCACTGGGAAAATCGCTGCAGCACTTGACAGTCATCCATGCCAATTTGTTGACTGCCTCCCAAGTGATGTTGTGTGCCTTGTGTGGTATTTTTCTGTTTGGCGAACCAGCAGGAACTCTACAGATGACAGGTATCGCATTGACCATGGTGGCACTCCTACTGACTCCACGGCCTACGAAACAACAATCCGATTAATGATACAACGTGCCAAGGCAGTCAACCGACACCCATTAATCAATCATACTGGAACCACACTTCTGGTGGCAGGCACTTACAATGTTTTCACGTAGAGCATCGATTTCTTCGCCAGTCAGTGTACGTTCGAGAGAACGAAACGTCACCGAAAACAACAACCGCTTCTTGCCCGGCCCATCCTTGTCTGGGTCACGATACGGTTCGTGAAAGTTAATCGATTCCAGCAATTCTCCTGCCGTACTACGGACGGTGTCATCAATCTCGTGCCAGCGGACCTGTTCGTCCACTACCAAGTTGAGATCCCGCACAACGGCGGGATAAGGACTTTGTTTGCGGTGTTGTCGTTTAAGGTCAGCCAGAGATGCCAATGCAGAAAACTGTAGTTCCGCAACGGTTGCCGGTGTGCGCAACGACATTTGTTTCAATCCCGCTGCACTGACTTGGCCAAGATAACCTACCCGCTGTTCACCGATCCACAATTCTGCACTGTGAGTCTCATCCAACAATTCATGTGACACATCTCGGACAGCAAGCGTGGCCGTTGGCTGGATAACCGCCACCAGACTTTCGATCACCCCTTTGAGCGATAAAAAATCACCGCCGCTGGTAATTCCTAACATCAGTTCTTCATGCGGTAAACCGGAGCTCTCAGACCAATAAACTCGCGCCGTTTCAAACAACTCAATGGCATCATTCGAAAGCGATTCGTTGACACGCCGAGCACCTAACAAGCTAGGAATGAGACTGCGACGTAAACAATCGGCTCCCTTTAACATTGGCGTACTGCTACGCAGTGGCAATGCAGATGTCCAAGGACTAAAACAATTAGAGACTTCTTCTGAAACCACACTATAGGTCATGGCCTCGTCAAAACCTGCACCCGTCAACACGCGACGGACGATTTCAAGTGCACGGTCAGAATCCGATCGATGCGAAGACACCATCGGCACCCGCACATCTTCCGGTATATTTTCATAACCATGGATTCTGGCTACTTCTTCGACCAAATCGATTTCCCGTGACAAGTCACGGCGCCAAGTCGGAGGAATGACTTCGATTGATTGTTCATCACACGAGGTCGACTGGTTTCCCAGCTCACGCAAGATACGAGCAACAATATCGTGATCCATATCGATGCCAAGAATCCGTGGGAGTTGGCTCATGCGCAATGTAATCGGCTCGCGGGGCAATGGAGGTCGTCCCACGTCAATCACTCCTCTTGCCAATTCACCCCCTGCCAGTTCCAGGATCAACTCGCAACAACGGCGACTGGCCCAATCAACACCATGGGAATCCACCCCTCTCTCAAACCGATATGACGAAGGACTGTGTAAATTAAGTTGACGAGCTGTATTGCGTATCGATACTGGGTCAAACTCCGCAGCCTCCACCAATAAGTCTACCGTTTTGTCGGTAACTTCGGTCTCAGCACCTCCCATCACACCTCCCAATGCCACAGCACATTCAGCATCAGCGATAACACACATGCCCGGATCAAGGGTATAGGTGCGATGATTGATGGCCACCAAGGTTTCCTGCGGCACAGCTTGACGCACGACAATGCGACGGTCCCGTAATTTGGACATGTCAAACGCATGCAATGGTTGACCGAACTCCATGCAAACATAATTCGTGATGTCAACAATATTGTTAACAACCCCAATCCCAATCGTTTGTAATCGCTGCGCTAGCCAATCAGGACTGGGACCAACCCGAACACCACGAATAATCCGGCCCGTATAACGATAACAAAGATCAGGGCACTCCAATGTCACGTTGGCCCATTGGTCAACCGATGTCTCGCCTGCAGGCGGTTTCGCTTCAGGCAGCCGGAGTTTCTGTTGAAACAACACACTCGCCTCTCGCGCCACACCAATGTGTCCCAGGCAGTCTGGACGGTTACTGGTAACTTCCAGATCGATGGCCAAGTCGTCACCCACCTCATGACTTCCTTCATGGTTTAGACCAGCCATCGTCAAACGATCGGCAAGTTCGGCCGGACCCACTTCCAGAGTGAGGTATTCTCTGAGCCAATTCCAGGAAACGAGCATGGTCGCGATTCCTCGACGTGATGACATCCATTTTGTACCGCCGGGCGGTCAAAACTGATGTAAAAACCTTACGTCATTTTTGTAAATCTCTCGAATGTCATCGATACCATGGCGGCGCGCACAAAGCCGTTCGATACCGAGTCCAAACGCAAAACCAGATACTTCTTCGGGATCATAACCTACTGATTTTAGCACGGCCGGATCGATCATCCCTGCGCCGCCCATTTCCAGCCAACGATCCTGCCAACGCATGTCGACTTCGACACTCGGTTCAGTAAACGGAAAAAACGAAGGACGAAATCGCACGTGAACTTCCGTCCCTAAATAACTGGTGGCAAACATCCGTAGTACCGATTTGAGATCTGCCATGGTAACCTGCCGATCCACCAGCAAACCTTCAATCTGATGAAACATCGGCAAGTGCGTTGCATCAGGCGTGTCAGGACGATACACCCTCCCCAAGGAAACAATTCGCACTGGCGGTGGCTTGTTTTCCATGACACGTATTTGCACAGTACTCGTCTGACTCCGCATCAGCATGGTTTGACCATGGGTCGTTTCGCCAACAGAAAGGTAAAAGTTGTCCAGCGGATCGCGCGCCGGATGCGATAGCGGTATGTTAAGTGCTTCAAAATTGTGCCATTCGTCCTCGATTTCAGGCCCTTCGGCTACGGAAAATCCAAGTCGGCCCATAATATCTTTGAGTTCCTCGATCGTCTGTGTGATCGGGTGTAAATGTCCCAGACGAGGACGTGGGCCAGGTATGGTAGGATCAAACTGGTCCTGGCAATCCCCCACCTCTGCGCCTTGTTGGAGGCGCAAGACACTGGATGCCAAAGCGGATTCAACCTGTTGCTTTGCCTCATTGAACGACTTGCCCGCCGCAGGTTTTTCCGATTTAGCAATCTTTCCCAGCAGCTTCTGCAACGTCTTCAATTCGCCACTTTTCGACCCCACGTATTGTACACGCGCAGCTTCGAGCGACTCCGTATCTGTCGCTTGGGCAAAGGCTTTTTGCGCAGAACACTTCAAATCGTCGAGTTGTTGTTGAAATTCAGAGAGTTGCATGCTTGTAAGCTGAGCAGCGACTTGGGTTGGAACGGACCGGCCAGCAGTCTCCAAAACCAAAAATGAAAAACCAGAAAATACTTCTCCACCAAGAACGCAACAATGTCTCTGCTCGGCTGTGGAAAGCAAAGCAACACAGCGGGAGACTCGCTGCATTACGCAGCCATCGCCTCTTTGACCTGTTCGACGACTGCATCGAAGGCAGCTGGATCATGTATTGCCATCTCGGAAAGCATCTTTCGATCCAACTCAATATTGGCTTCCTGAAGGCCATGGACAAAGGTACTGTATCGTATCCCGCGCTCGCGTACTGCCGCATTGATGCGAATGATCCATAGTTTTCGAAATTCGCGCTTACGAACACGTCGATCACGAAATGCAAACTGTCCTGCGCGAATCAAAGTTTCTTTGGCAGTACGAAGCAAGTTACCTCGACCACCGCGGTAACCTTTGACTTTACGAAACAGACGACGCTTGGCTTTGTTGCGCGCCGGGCCTTTGGTAGTTCTCATCGTAGACTTCCCGTCATTCTTGGTACATCAAGGCCCTTCTCAATCGAGAAGCGTTGTCCAGCCCGTGCACTTCATATTCTTATTTACAAATACTTATTTACCATGATATCGCAAACAAACCACATCCAGCGCCGCTTGCAGGCCACAGCCGTGTGTTCCACGTTCCCTGGTCCTACCTCTCAGTGGCTCAGTACCAGTGGCTCAGTACCAGTGGCTCAGTACCAGTGGCTCAGTACCAGTGGCTCAATAACTGTTCCCTGCCAACGCTTCGCGAATTGACTTCTCCATCACCTTGGAAACGGTGGTCGTGCCCCGTAAATTGCGTTTGCGCTTCTGGTCCATCCTCGCCGCAAGATGGCTAGTGCCAGTTTGGCGATGCTTGGCCTTTCCCTTGGCGGTCAGACGGAACCGTTTCTTGGTACCTTTATGTGTTTTTTGTTTTGGCATCAGTTTTGGCAATGAAGGCAGGAGGGGTGGAAAACAGGAACTGGGAATCTTGCGATTATAGGCCTCTTAAACCTAGGCTGAAAGGGGGATCAGGAAAAAATCAAATATTTATGAAAAAAAACTTTATCGCGGATAAGCCGATATTGCCGAAGTCTGACAAGCGATTCAGGGGCCAGTACGGGCACCACAGCTGCTTGAAAATGAGTACCTGCAAACCCTTTTCGCAGGCTCTCAATTTTTGTCAGGTCGCGCAATGCGAATGGCCAGCGGTGATTGCGACCATACCTGTTCAAATCTTCCACAGCAGTAAAAGTGAATAGGTCAAGTCGTTCGCATCAGCACCATTAGGTGTACTGTCGTACCGATCGATGATACCAATTTTAAGATGCAGGTCAGATGCTTCGTGAAGTAAAATCTTCCAATGGGCATCGTTAATCATGCGGTAAAAGGAAAAGTCCTCCCATTCAGGCAGGTATTGTGAATCGAGAACCAGTTTTTGTTGACCGGGAAGTTCACGTTCAAAACCGATTCCAAATGTCGCTTCCGGAACATACCGATCATCCGGTCCATTGATCTCGCGGGACCAACCAGCACCAATACGGAATTTCATCTGCTTTGTGTCGGTCTTTACTAAATTGTAACCAGCGCCCGTGTTCACTGACAAACGGACATCAAATGCCTTGAACTCGTCGTATACTCCAAAAAACTTCGCAAACCAAGTCCAATCCGATTCTTTGAATTCCAAGTCATAGTTGATCTTCAGTATCGCGTTGTGTTGTGTTTCAATTTCGTTTGTCTCTGTTTTCAGATAGATCAACTCCCAAAACATTTCGGAAGGACCATCGGTGCGTGTCAAATTGATTCCAGTGGTAAGCGACAACATGTTCGTATTCCCATGAGCGCCATTAATACCGACTTCAATACCTCCATCCCACAATTCGAAAGGCGCCCCCCAGGAAGGAGAAAACCAGCCACACTGCGATTCTTTTTCCGATTCGAATTTTTCAACCACTGCAAACTCAATCTCAGACGCGAACTTTTCGGCCTGAAAAGTGATCTCGTCTTTCTTGGCCAACAGAGTTTGACCGTATTCCCAACCGCTTGGGTGAGCGTTTAAGACCAACTGATCAGCATCCCCTGCATTCGCTAACGTCTCTGTTAGCGGGTCGTTGTCCGTTGGATCCACTGGTGGTAGCCGAAAAATCACCGGGTCGTTAGATTGAGCCAACGACTGCGCATGACATAACAAGAGATTTGCGAGAAGCAAAAAGCAACAACCGGTGAGCAGCTTCATTTTTCGATATTTAGCAACAGCCTGGACCTCCTGATGCAAAATCGCCGAAAGTTATTGGCAAATAGACTTCTAGCAAAGTTGGCCCTAAATGTTCAAGGTCCATTTAAGCTAACAGGATACCGCTCGTTGTCATAAAACAATGAATCTACACTGAATCGTCGGATCTCTCCGCAGGCCCGATTCAGCGCCTCAATAGTAAACATTCGATCCCTGGCCGCCCGTCTCCCTACCTGGACATATTACCTAAAGACCCAGATGAATGGTCGCTACGTCACCCCTGCCAGCACTGCAGTCTCTATGGATTACACCATTGGCGCATCCAAAGTTCTAACACCAAAAGTGCCCAGAGCCGATAGCCATGGTCAAACCTGCCCGAATCGTGTTGCTCCATCAGGCGTGTAACGGAATGGATATCTAGCAGCGTTTCCGTTCGACGGTCCGGCCCCAAAAGAACATCATGCAACATGTCCCGAAGCTCATGACGAAACCAGTGTCCCAGTGGTACGCCAAATCCCATTTTCGACCGTTTACCAATGGCAGGTGGTAACAAATGTCGGTGGGCCTGCCAGAGCACGCGTTTGCCATAGGAACGATTCATTTTCAGCTGGATCGGCATTTGGATTGCCAATTCCACCAAACGATGATCCAGCATCGGTTGGCGACATTCCAGACCATGGGACATGGACGCCATATCGACTTTGGTCATCAAGTCACAGGGAAGGTAGGTAACAAGATCCACCAAGCAGGCCTTGGTGACGTCATCGCGGGTGGTGGCACGACGCCATGCGTCTTCCAACAGTGATGCTGGATCAACCACAGGAAGCTTGTGCAGAAATTCGTCGCTGTATAGTTCTGCTCGCTGGGATTCATGGAATATTTCTACCCATTGTAGGTAGCGACGTGCGGGTGACTGTCCTAAAGCGGTAAGAAAGCGATGCAACAAGCGGACTAGGGATTTCTGTTTTTGCCGCGGCCTGGCTACCAGTGACTGCCAACACTTTGCCGTGCCAAACGTGCGAATCATACGTGGCAAAGCATCAAATCGTTGACCCCAACGAACTGCCCGATAGCGGTTGTAACCGGCAAACAATTCATCTCCACCGTCTCCTGTTAAAGCCACCGTCACATGTTCACGCGTCCATTGCGATAAATACCAGGTTGGAATCGCTGAACTATCCCCAAAAGGTTCGTCAAAATTCCAGACCAGTTTTGGCAAGACATCCACACAGTCCGGAACCATCTGAAATTCATGGTGCTCCGTACCCAGGTGCTCCGCAACACGACGGGCATAATCAGTCTCATCATACTGGGCCACCGGAAAACCGACCGAAAACGTTTTAACAGGAGACGAATTTAATTGCTGCATTAAAGCAACGATAATCGAAGAATCCATACCACCTGACAAAAACGCTCCCAATGGTACGTCGCTGCGCATGCGCAAGTCGACCGCGGAACGCAGGGTGGCCTGCACACGCTCACCATACTCCTCAGGACTCAACACAACCTCTCGCTGAAAATCAGGGGCCCAGTAAGGACGAATCTCCAGACGACCTGCCGAAAAAATTGCATAGTGTGCGGGAGGAAGTTTGCGGATGCTCGCAAAAATCGTCTTCGGATGCGGAACATATTGATAAGTCAGATATTCGTCGACAGCACTGGGGTCCATTTCGCGGGACACATCCGGAACCTGCAGCAGACTCTTGAGCTCGCTGGCAAACAATAGCCTGTCCGGTTGAAGACAGTAGACCAATGGTTTTTGCCCCAAACGATCGCGTGCCAAAAACAATTGTTGCTTCCTGGAATCCCATATCGCAAATGAAAACATACCATTGAGGTGCTCCAAACAGCGAATGCCCTCGTCCTCGTATAAATGGACGATGACCTCGGTATCACTTTGCGTCTGAAAACGATGCCCTGCCCCCTCCAATCGCTGGCGAAGTGCAACATAATTGTAGATCTCGCCATTAAAGACAATCCAGACTGTCGCATCCTCATTCGCCATTGGCTGCCCACCATCTTGAACATCAATAATGGACAAGCGTCGATGACCCAGTGCCACTCCCGGTTGCGATTCATAGGGTGGGCGCAAACGACAATCACTGTGGTAGATTCCCTGATCGTCAGGACCACGATGCGCAAGCTCATCGGTCATGCGGCCTAACAATTCGTGATCAATCGCCCGTGCTGGTTCTGTCCAGATGGCACCTGTAATACCGCACATCGTTAACTTGTACCTAACCGCGATTTTAGTCGCGTCCTAACAGTAGTTTTTCTCCGAACTAACACCGTCCTCTCCCTCTGGCAAACCGCCGGATGGTTAGTCAATGAAACTCATAGACAACGACTTGTAGGGGACACTCGCATTGGTCATTGTTTTAATAAGGCGTGCTTTGCTATGGCTTATTGCGGGTTTAACGTCAACAGATGCTGGTATAATTCATCGTAATGTTGAACCATCTGGTCCAAAGAAAAACAATTCTGAAGACGAAGTCGGCCGGCTCGTCCCAGCTGCTGTCTTAGCGATTCATTTTCGAGCAGTTGACTGGTCTGCCGTGCCAAAGCCGCACGATCACCAAGCGGGAACAGATATCCAGTCTCTCCGGACACCACAAGGTCTCGATTCCCTGAAATATCACTGGCCACTACCGGAATGCCGGCAGCCATCGCTTCCATGACGGAGTTCGGTAACCCCTCATACGCGCTCGTTGACCACAAGCAATCAAAATGGGGGAAAAAACACGAGGCATCCTCACGGTGTCCCAGAAAATGAATCCGGCCGTCGAGATGAACCTGCCTGCTGTATCGTTCTAAACGCCAACGATCTGGACCGTCCCCCAGCAAAACAAGATGCGCATGGGGATGCACAGCACTCACCAGCTCCCCCGCCCAGATGGCATCCTTCAGCTGCTTTTGTGACCAAAGCCGCGCCACGACACCAATTAACCGTGCATCGGCAGGAATATTGATACCAGCCAACAATTCCTCACGCGACGGTCTATCCTGGCATTCATTTAGCGAAATTCCATTCGCAATGACATGAAATTTGTTTCTGGGTATTCCGTGCTGGACATAAAACTCTCGTACACCAGCACTTGGCACCACAATCGCTTGACTCCGTCGGGCTAAATAACGGTCAATCCAAAAGTGCAAAGATGTTTTCCAGGGATCGATGGACCGTTCCCCGGCAACGACATAAGGTACACCACAACTCAAAGCAGCTTGCCGGCCGTAACTGTTGGCAGCAAAGATCCATGTATGCACAATATCTGGACGAAGGCTTTTAATCTGACTTCGCAAACGCCTATACGCCTGGAAGTCCACTTTCCAAGACTTGCCGATAACGTGTACAGGGATGCCATGCTCGTCCAGCACTTGTTGGTAGGAACCTGCTGAGGTCAATGCACACACATGCACATCATATCGGTCCGGTGCTAGATTGGATGCCAACAGTGTCAACTGTTTCTCCGCACCACCGCGAACCAAAGTCGGAATGATATGCAATATTCGAGTCGCCATGAAATATTAAACAGGTCGTTTTTTCGACCAACCGCGTGCTTTTTTGTTCTCAATCAACTGCTCAAATAAATCGAGGTGGCGTCGTGCTACCGTTTCCAATGAAAAACGATGAACAACCTTTTCCCGCGCCGCATGTCCCATTCGCATCGCTGATTCAGGGGTGCTCCAAAGGGCCTGGATGCCATCTGCTATCGCAGCCATGTCACCGGGCGGAACAAGATAGCTAGTCACCTTGTGCTGGGCTACCGTTCGATTGCCGGGAATATCACTAACCACGCTGGGTAAACCACGCACCATTGCTTCTAATAGTCCCACCGACATACCTTCTTCAAAAGATGGTAACAAATACAAATCCGCCGCTGCCAATATGTCGTCCATCGAATCAAACAGGCCTGGCAAGGCAACATGATTGGAAAGCCCCAGTGACTGAATCTGGTCCCGCAATGGAGCCTCTTCTTCTCCAGCACCAATCAACCACAAGCGGGCCGTTGGCCATTGCTTCATCACGCGCGGCCAGGCTGCTATCAAATGCTTCAATCCCTTGCCCGCATGCAAGCGACCGCTATACACTGCCAACTTTGCCCCGCTGGGAAAACGCAAGTCCGGATGAAGTTCCGCCAAGGATTGCCGCGCAACAGCACGCTGTTGTACGGAAACTGGCGCTACCAAACAAACTCCGTTGTCGATGCGGTGAATATTTTGACTTGGGTATCCTGCGTTAATCATTTCCGTATAAATGGCCGGACTAATGGCCACCAAAGCGTCGGCCTGCTGACAACGTGATTTGATGCGATTGCCAAAACGAGACTCATGCTGCCAGTGACAATCCCCACTCAGTCCACCTCCTTCGGCACGGAGCACAACTGGTATGGCCGAAAAAGCCAACCTGCCCACCGCCGTGTAAGCCTCATGTTTCAACATCGATACGTACACCAAGTCCCAACGGTCCCGTTGCTTTCTCAACCAACGGTTCAAATAGTTCATGTAACGCAAGGTTCCCCATCCTCGTTGGGCTGGTTGTGGCAAGCGGACCACTGGGACATCATCCATGACACACGACTCTGGCCAATTCTTGCTCCACTGCGCGGTAACCACTGTCGTCTCGACGCCCTGACTTCTGAACTCGGTAGCCAAGTTGGCCATCACCGTCTCCGCTCCACCTACCAGTGGCCAAAACCTGCGCGTAATGAGAAGGATCCGCAATGGTCTCATGGAAAGTCAGAGGAAAAATAAATGATTTGGAAAAAGATCGCTGAATCGGTTGCAATCATTTTAGTTTTTGCAAGATCGCTAAAACCCAATGGCTTCCCTTGTCGTTCCGTCGAGAGGCATTGGAAATCGGGGTTTTGGTCGTGTATCGACGATTTTCCCAGTGATCGCAAGACCAGCCGAGAGACGTTTTCCTTGTCTTTTGCACGAATCCGTAAAGGTTTGGTTTCTAGGTCTCCCATCGGCAAACTGCAGTGATGGCAGCCTAAAGCATGCATTGCATTCAATCCGGGAACTTTTCACGAAAACTCAAACACCTAAAACAATTGACCATTTCCGTTTATGATGATGACTTTGAAGCAGATAGCACTGCTCGATCAGGCTATAACCCCAAGCGATTTTTCCCTTCGGCTGAAAAAACAGGTCCAAGTGATGCTATTCGAAAGGAAAGTTTTCCTGTAATGAATTCTAACAACAAGTGGCAAGAACGTACGGTGGCCGGACATCCTTGTGACATTTTTGTCCCCACACAGACAAATAAACAGCGTTATTTGGTGATTTATCTACATGGCGTTCATATGGAAATGCTCCGGGACCATGCCGAATTCACCGACCAATTCGAACAACATGGTTTACTGGTTGTCGCACCGGTCACCCAACAAAGCTGGTGGACGGATCGAATCTGCCCCAATTTCGACGACCAATTGACTAGCGAACAGCATCTTCTGGAGAACATCCTGACTTTTGCCGAACAACAATTTGGCAGTAAACCGCCAGGCATTGGGCTGTTGGGTACCAGTATGGGGGGACAAGGCGCGTTGCGGTTGGCCTACAAATATCCTGACCTGTTTCCAGTCGTGGCGGCTATTTCTCCAGCCATCGACTACCAATCCCGGATTACCGAAGGGGATGAAGTGCTCACCGCCATGTACAGTAACGAAGAAGAAGCAAGGCAGGATACAGCAACATTACATATCCACGCCCTCAACTGGCCAAGACATCAGTTTTTTTGCTGTGATCCGATCGACTCCCGCTGGCACGACAGTTCGGACCGGCTACACATGAAACTGTCCGCATTAGGCATCCCACATGAATACGATCTAGAAACCAGTCACGGCGGCCATGGTTTTGTTTACTACAATAGCATGGCCTCACGCGCCATCGGATTTATCGCCGACGCACTCGAACGGGAGCGGATGCGAGTTGTCTAAAAGGTTCCCGAAATAATTACCCTCTCTGTCGCCGAGGAGTAGTCAGACAGCACCTAGACTGTACGCCCCTGTCGCTGGAAACCTGTCGCTGGAAACCTGTCGCTGGAA
>CAYMUR010000018.1:0-1580 GCA_964393615.1 uncultured Pirellulaceae bacterium | reverse complement strand
CTAGACTGTACGCCCCTGTCGCTGGAAACCTGTCGCTGGAAACCTGTCGCTGGAACAAAAACATCCGCCTAATTCTCAATTCCCAACAACTCGATTTCAAAGATAAGCGTGGCATGGGGACCAATCACACCACCAGCACCTCGTTCCTTATAGGCTAATTCAGGCGGAATAAACAATTTCCATTTATCACCCACCCTCATCAACTGTAATGCCTCGGTCCAACCTGCAATCACACCCTTGACGGGAAACACAGCAGGCTCACCTCGCTTGATAGAACTGTCAAACACAGTGCCATTGACCAAGGTACCATGATAATGAGTACGGACTGTATCCTCGAGTGTAGGAGATGGCCCTTTCCCCACCTGCAACACCTCATACTGCAGCCCACTCGGTAGCGACTTGATTCCTGGATTTTTCGCATTGGCTACCAAAAAATCCTGGCCCTGCCGTTTGTTTTCCGTCCCTTCGGTCAGCTGCCGTCCCTTTTGTTTGGTTTGCATTTCTTTTTGCAAGGCCTGCATGGCAACATTAATTTGTTCTTCGGTCAAACGTGGTTTTTGACCTGACATGGCATCTCTGAGTCCCATCAGCAGTAAGTCAAAGTCAGCCACGATTCCATCCGATCGTAACCCCTGACCAATTTTCATACCGATCGCATAACTCCAGTGCTGACGTTCTGTTTTAAGTCGAACCTCAGCCGGCGTACCCGAGGGTAGTTCTTCGGCAAAACCGCTACCAATGCTAGGGGTCAGCAAGGCAATTCCTAACAGCAAGCTAAGAGGATATCTCATGAAAGATCCTTGTACGTAAAAAGTAAAAAACTCAAGCATGGCTTGAAATAGAACAGATCCCAAATTTTTACAGGCACTAACAGAGAGCAGAATAATGCCAAATCGATGAAACGCAACCCCCCTGCGATACGGATCACATGGAAACCAGAGGTAAACTACGGTCTCCGTAGAAAAAGAGAGAGGCGCCCATCGCTTTGGGGTGTGAATTCCATCAGCCGAAGTGAAATTTCTGCTGGGGTCCAAGCCGGGTAGCCATAAACCGCTCTGGCACGACCCCATCCACGAACCTATTGACCACTCAGTCGCCGCCTGGCGGCCATCCCCAAAACACCGAGGATGAGGAGCAGGGCCGTGGTGGGTTCGGGGACTGGGGATGATACCTGGATGTTATCCACGAACATGGTCCCTGAGTCCTGCCCCCTAGGAGTTACTTCGATGAAGACATCGGAAGTGGTCACGGCTAATGCAAGATTATTGAACGTCTCGGATGTAGTGGCGCTGGTCTCCAGATTCGTGAAGGACATGTCAACATCCCAAAGGTTGCTCGTCCCGGTGTAGGCGAAGCTCCAAGTAGCGGTCTGCCAGACATCTGTACCGTAGTGAGTGATGCCCAAAGTCCCGACACTCAACCCGCCGGTTACTTCACCGTTTTGTTTTAGGTTCAAGTTAAAGGGGCCCGTTCCGTCCGCTCTCCGAAACTTCATTGTAATTTTATTGACCGCCGCGTCAGCTGTAATGTAGAAATCCGTCGAGAGCGTCGCTCCATCAAAGAGGATCCCGGTGCTGAGG
>CAYMUR010000017.1:43651-71220 GCA_964393615.1 uncultured Pirellulaceae bacterium | reverse complement strand
AAGACACGCCTGCCTCCGACGTGCGTCAGGCAGTGGATATCAAGTTCGAACGCCCAACTACCTCTCCACCAGAAATCCAGTTGAACACAGAACACATACTGGAGAGTGATCGGCAAGAAGCACAAATTGAAGTCTCGGGTTTCCGGGTGGTGAACGCTTTTCACCAGTCAGGGTATATTGCACTGGCGGCTGACTCCGAAAGTTATCCACGCTGGAGTGTCGGTCCTTCAGTCCGCCGAATCAACTCATTGCCCGAGTCATTACAGCAAGAGTCGGTGCTGGCAAGTTTTGAATATTTCCGACAGCCTTGTTCTCTGAAGGTGCGCATTGAGCCTCGTGAATCGCGAGTTACCATCGAACCATTTCACACGTTACTGGTGGAAGCGGAACGTCTTCGTTTGGAAACCCGCCTTGATGTCACGGTGCGTGGAGCAAAAGCCTCATTTATCGATGTAGAAATGCAAGATTGGGTTGTCGAAGATGTTGAACCCGCAGAGCTTGTTAATAAAACAGCGCTTGTGTTGGAACAGACATCTCCATTAACGATTAGACTTAAACAACCGTCTACAGGCAATCTGCAATTAGTCGTTCGTGCTGTCCGGCCATTGAAACAGGCAGAGGAAAGCTATTTCGAGGTTAGCTTGCCGCGTGCTCAAAGCCAGGGACTGCGCGCGGCGAAGTTGGCCGTTATCCCTGATGATAACATTGCCTTGTCACCTCGATCACAGGAATTGCAGGCATGGAATGTGGTCGCTGCATCTTCTTTTCCAGAGGATTTTTCCGATCGACTACAGGAACCGTTTTTTTATCGTGAGAGCACAACCTCATCTCCAGCTATATTTGGAGCAGAATATGTTGTCCGTAAACGGTCTGTTTCAACGACACTCCACTCGAACGTGGTAATCCGCGACGAAGAGATTCGCGTGCAACAGCGTATTGAATACGATGTTCGTCATGAGCCGATGGAACAATTGCCCGTTTTGCTACCAGCTTTGTTGATGAAGGAAGAGAATATTAAATACCAAGTCGAGGGTGAACCAGCGGATCCTATTGTGATTGTGGATCGGACCAATGGTCCAGGCGATGAACCGCAGGTTGATGAACAGTTGCCACGTCGAATAACGATTCCTCTCAGCAGACCTCGTTCTGGTCAAGTGGTACTTACGTTAGAGTTTGGCATGGCTATTCCGGCCACGGCGCTTGGTACTTCAGATATTTTTTCGATTCCATTTGTATTGCCGTCCGGAGGAAATGTTACCAAGCATACGCTGGATATCGCACCACATTTGCCACTCATGGCAACAGTAGAAGATTCATTTTGGGTTCGGCGCGAAGAGGCGACGGCAGATTCGAATGATCCGGGTGTTACTCACTGGACGAGCAATGGTGAGTCATCGATCGTTAGTTTAGCTGTTAACCGTCCTGCCCGAGGAGAAGGGGAGACGGTGGTAGTCGACTTGGCCTGGGTCCAGACCTGGTTGTCGCACGATCAACGTCAGGACCGGGCAACTTTTCGATTGACGACGGCAAATTTGACAATCCCACTACGAGTGCCAGCTGAGGTGCATAATGGAAATGTCGAGGTGTTTGTCAACGGTCGGCCTGCAATGAAATCCTGGGTTGGCGACTCTACGATAACGGTTGATTTAGTTTCTAGTGGTGCACCAACCAAGCATAGCTATCTGCTTGAAGTGTTTTATCAAATGCCGGCAGGGCGTCCCGTACAGGGAAATATGCACATCGAAACACCACGGATTGCCGGCCAGAGTTGGACTCGTCAGTCGTACTGGCAATTCATTACACCTCGCGATGAATGGTTGCTGTCAAATCCGCAGTGGTTGACTCCGGAGTTCAATTGGGCATGGCCTATGTTATTTTCCTGGGGTTCGAATAATGTCATTGAACGGATGGAAAAACAGTTTGAAACTTTTGTTCACCAGCCAGGTCCGGCTGCACAAGGCACGAATCAATACCTGTTTAGCACCTTGTCTGCGTTACCTGTCATACAAGTACGCACTGCCGATCAGAAAATAGTTTTACTGGTGGTAGCGAGTATTGTGTTAGGATTCGGTTTGTTGTTGATTTATTTTTCCCCATTACGCCATCCTTTTGTATTATTGTTGTTCGCAGTTGCCATTCTCGGTGTTGGCCAGCGTTTTCCGGAAACTTCGATCCTGATTGCGCAAGTTTCCATGTTGGGTGTCGTTTTAATTCTATTTCAGCGTTTATTACACTGGTTGCTTCTGCGGCGCAAACACCACGATAGTGTAGTGCATGGTACCACATCCTCATCGATCGAACGCTTGACGATTGGTATCGACCATACTCAATCGAGTCGCGAAGAAAGTCGTGTTCTAAAGGAAGTCACGGTTTCAAATCCTTCTTCTGTGTCTCGTCCTCGGCTATAGCAATGAGTATCGCTTTGCGAGAATGTCAAATTGGCCGTCGGCAGTTGTTTTGCCAAACAATGCTGGCCTTGACGAAATGTGCAATGTGTTTCAAATCGAAAACGGATACCAGTATTTTGCGACCGCCAACTTTTCGTAGTTCCCTTGTCTGGCAGCGATGGGCAATGACCTTCGTGGTTGGATTGATGTGCGCACTATTCATGGGTGCTGGTACGGTTGTTTCCAATGAGACACCGAGCGTCACGGAACCAGAGGGTTCACTGCGAATTCGTTTAATCGAGGTTCCCCAAGAGGAAATGCGCAATGCTCCGGTTGGCGAATTACAGTATCGTCCCATGAAACATACCAGGTTTGGGCGATTGGTTCGTGAAATTACAGAACATGCGACCAGTCCCACCAGTAGGTTTGTGCGTATTGATCGGGCGACTTATGTGGCCCGCCTGGATAATGGTCAGTTGACGCAAGGAGTGGGAAGATGGGAAATTGTCCATAAGGTGGACCGTCCGGTTAGTCTTTCTTTGGATAACACTCAGTTGCCGTTAATTCGTCCTCGATGGAACAACGAGGACAAAAACCAGTTTGTCAAGTTCGGGCAATCGCCAGATGGAAGTGTAGTCGGCTTGATCGACAGGACAGGGGTGCTGCTTTTTGATTGGTCATTGGTCGGACGGCCCGAAACTGGCGACGTTTTTCGATTTAATTTTGAACTGGCACAGTGCCCTGCCAATGAACTGATCTTGGAACTTCCACATGGCATGATCCCGATGGTAAATCATGGTCTTGTCCAGGGGCCTTTCGAGAGGAGCGATAAACGCTTTGATTTCATTCGGGGTGCAGTTGAAACTAACTTTGGTGAAGTAATTTCTGAAAAGATTCAATCCGATAGTGAGCGACCAGCATTGGAACCAAGATTGGCTGTCCGGCAGGTTGAATCTGTTTCAAGTGGATTTAATTTCTGGCACATTGAATTGGGTGGCCGGCACCAAGTGACGTTGCATGTCTTACCGGAGTTATTGACCCGCGATTCTCAGCGGCTGATTATGGCTCACCAGTCCAATCGGTTTAAGATTAACGAATATGGTGTGGAAGTAGAGGTTGAAATTCGCTTTGATGTTCCTTATCAACCGCTTCGGCAGGTTCTGTTGGATCTGGATTCTAACCTGCGCATTACTGCTGCGGAATCTCAAGGTAAGGCGGTGCCTTGGTCTTTTGAGTCTGCAGCGAGAGACGCAGAAGAATTTCTGGTCATTCATTTTCCCGAACCGGTAGCTGGAAGGGGTATAGCTGTGCGGCTCACCGCTTTTGCACCACGTGGATTGGCACGTGAGAAACTTCCGTTTATACGACCACGGAACATGCTGTGGCAGGAGGGCACGGCAGAAATCCGGGTAGAAAAACCACTGGAAGTAATCGGTGCAAAGTTTGATGGATGCCAACTCTTTGCTCCATTGCACCAGTCACCTTCAAAGGATGCCGACATCTTGGAACTCGCCCTGTTTCGTGCTTCACCTGTTGTTGATTTGGCATTAGCGCCGCGACGTGAGCGGGTTCTGGTACGTCAAGGTACCAGTGTACGATTTGGTGAGTCTGTGTTGTCCGGAAGAACGGTGGTGGATGTTCGTTGCATCGAAGGTGAACGGTTTGGATTAATGGCGAAGATTCCAGGGAATTGGGTTATTGATTCGATTGACGCGGAACCACCTGGTGCCATTACCGATTGGACAATGGGCAAATCGGCGACGGCGAGGCAACTGCGTGTTCGATTAAAGAATTCACTCCAGGCAGAGGAAAATCCGCGAGTAATCATCTCGGGGCACCGTCCGGCTTTGGCGGTCGGTGAACGATTAAGCCGTGATGATTTCTGTTTTGTGCAGTTTGAGCAAGTAGAACTGGAGGATCACCAGGTCGCAGTAAGTTCTGATGTGCCACGTGCGTTGCAATGGCAGGGAGATCCCGCCTGGCGCGCAGGCAAAATGGAGGCATTGTCCGCAGCACAAAGGTCGCGGTTTGGTGATGAGACGAGTGAGTTGATTTTTGAGGATAACGAGCAAGCGAGATCGGTATCAGTATGGTTTTCAGAGCAACAAGCACAGTTCTCTGTAGATATTCAAACGGAAGTCAATGCTGGAGCAAACCGACTTGGTGAGATTCATCGAATGCGCGTAACACCGCTTTATGTTGACCGGTTGAAAATCCGTTTTTCGCGATCTGTAAAATCGCCAACCCGCTGGATGATTTTGGGTGAGCCGGAGACAAGTTTTGAGGCACGTTTACTTACCCCCGAAAATTCAGAATTTTCTTTCCCACACGATGTTGGGGAAATGTGGGAGATAATATTACGTCGACCTCGACGCAAACCCTTCGAGATTCAAGCAGTACGCTCTTGTGATTTACAGAATGATACTTTTATTTCTTTGTTGTCGGTTACAAATGCTGAGCAACAGGTTGGAAAGGTGATGATTCGAGTCGAAGGAGACCAAGAGGTACTGATAGAAAATCGGAATCATCGTCTCCATCCGATTCCCACCGTTGGCTCCCGGTCGGATCAACACAACTCGTTGCGAGCGGTGTTTCGTTATGATCCTTCACCACACATCGTTGCAGCAATGACCCAGGCATTGGTCTTGTCGCCAATGACGTCGGAACAGGTGTCTGGTCGTTTGTGGTTGCGCCGTCATGATGTCGAATCAAATTACTCTATGAACGGATTTTCGCGCCATCGAGTCATATATCAATTGAAAAATATTGCAGCCCGCCATTTTCAGATAACACCACATGCCGAGGGAAAGATTCGCAAAATTACTATCAACTCGAATGACATAACTGCTAGTGTCCCAATGATTGATGGTAATCTTCGCATTGATTTGCCAGAGGGATTAGTAGAGATCACTTTGGCAGTGGAGTTGGAACATCAGAGTGTTCCGTTGAAGTTGTTTGATAGTGTTGAGGCACCGATTCCTGTGGTCGACGTACCTTGTCTTCTGAGCCAATGGAAAATTACCTTACCGCGAGGCTATAAGCCGTCGCAAGTGGTGCGGCTAGAACGCCCCCCGCTGCACCACACCTGGCGACATCGGTTATTCGGACATTGGGCGCGCGGGGAAAAGCAGAAGCCGTTTCATCCCTTGAATCGTAGCGAATGGATTGAGTTGGTAAACGGAAACAACCAATCCGAAGGCAATTCAGAAACAACTGGTCAGCTGCAGTTTTCGATGGGATTACCACTCGATTCAGACATCACACCTTGTCGTTCAATTTATGATGCCAGACGTTTAGATGTCGTTGGTTGGGCCTGTCTTTTTGCCACGGCAACTGCTGTTTGGTGGTTTTGTCGATCCGCAAGTCAGCTTTGGCCAGTAATCATTGCCGTATGTGCCGCCGTTGCGTTGCTGGTACCACCGCTGTTGATACCTGTATTCAGTCGTCTGTTTATGGGAGCGTTATTAGGTGGATTGCTTATCCTTTTCCGTGCTATTGGTTACCAACGGCAGCAGCCTTCCCGAATTCCTTCTTCCGGATCCTCGACTGTACGACAGATGATGCCAACAGTCTGGTCGCTAATTGTGGTAGGGACCATGTTGTCGAATTGCCGCGCGCAGACTGTTTTACCGACTGAACCAACTGCGGACAGCGAATCGACATACCGAGTATTTATTCCTGTTGACGAGCAGAACCAAGTGGCAGGTGAGTATTATTCAGTACCTGAACCTGTTTACCAAGTACTGCGACGTTTTGAGGAACAAATTCAATATGCGATTCCTGATTGGATTATTTATCGAGTTCAATATCGTACCAGGGTGGATTGGGAAGTAACAGGAAAGCGATTGATTATGGAATCCAAAAAAGTGGTAAGTGACTTGGAAACCTTTGGTACCAAACGTCAGGCGAAACTTAAATTTCACAGGTCAGAATTACGACTGCCGAGTCCAACAGCGCTTTTAGACGGCCGATCAATTCCAATTCGCTGGACAGAAGATGGCGATGCGCTTGAGTTTTTCATTTCAGATCCGGGAACATATCGGTTGGAGTTCTCCTTGGTGCCACGTCAATTGGTAGTAGAACCATTCGGTACATGGAGGTTTGAGATGCCATGTGTGTTCGACAGTATATTCTTGATAGATGTGCCACCCGATCCGCCCAACTTGGAAATTCCTGGTGTGCATGGGGCGCTTCACTGGGCCGAACAACAGCAGCAGCTTCGCGTAGCAGTGGGAGGTCGCGACCGGATGTCGTTGCGCTGGTCGGGGGGAGGCATGACGAGATTTTCAGGTGCACTTGATGTGGAGCAGATGTTCTGGCTCAAGGTTCAGCCGCGATCGGTGGTATTAGACGCGCAGATGACGTTTCGAGTGATCACGGGCAAGCTAAGAATGGTTCAACTCATTGCCGATTCACGGTTAAGGATGCTACCGTTGAATGATGAATCACCAATTCGCCGTGTTCACCGTCATGAATCAGATGCCTCTCAACGTTTGGTACTCGAGTTGTACGAACCTGTCGATGAGGTGTTGACTCTGAACTTGTCGTTTCTTGTTACGGAGACTAGTGGGATCGGACAGATTGTGTTTCCGCAAATCAAAACGGATGGCATGATAACGCGTCGGTGGCTGGCTGTCTCGGGACATGAAAATCTTGAATTGACGGAAGCAGCTTCCGCGGATTTTGGACCACCGGTGCCAGGGCCAGAGTTTGTGCGGGCTTGGGGTGGTACACAAGTTGAACCTCCTCGAGTCTACGATCATACGAAGCAAAAATTTTTAGGCCCGGTTATCATGGTTCAACCTGCTTCGAATGAGATGCGGGTGGATCAACGACTTGCTGTTGTCTATGGAGAAAAACGAGCTGAGCTTCGTTTTGATGTGGATGTACAAAATAGTGGGCCTGGAAAGCTTGGTCACCAGATCGAAATCAGTGATGATATCTTCGTGGATGAGGTTCTCTTGAGTGATACGGATCATTCGATTGCCGCACGCTGGTACCGGTTACCTTCTGGTCATCTCAATGTGCTGTTGAACCAATGGTATGACGGACCTTACCGTTTGACGATGCGTGGACATCTACCAATTGTTTCTGGACAAGCGGTTGATTTTCCTGTTGCCAAGCTGGCAGAAGCAACGGTCGAAACAGACCGTGTGATCGTCGGTCGTCAAAATGGCGTCTCCATTAGCTGGGAGTCAATGAGCCGACTACAATCAATTGATCCGCTACCGAATGAAGCATTTCCATTGGGAGCGGCGCGCATTGTGGGGGCATGGGAAATGGATCGCACCAAACCGTTTGCCAAGGTTATCGTTAATCGCAATACTCCATTGGCCAAATCGGTTCAGGTCAATTCTCTTATCTCACGTGAAGGAGTTTGGAGTCTGAAGGTCGATCATGAAGTCACCTTGCAAGAAGGTTTCTTGGACGAAATAGTATTTGATGTGCCACGGCTTGTTGGCAATCCAGTACAGATCCAGCCCCATCTGGATTTCAATTTGTCGGACAGAACCGAATCTGATCGACGCCGGCTAGTTTTCCACCTTTCCGATACGGTTTATGACAAATATCGTTTGCAATTTCAACTGCCACTTACTTTTGCACCTGGCCAACGAGTCCATGTTCCACACGTCAATCCACTTAACCAGCTTGACTGCACACATTACGTTGTGCTGCCGCGTGGAGGTTCAGAAACCATTGCCTGGGACACGCCTTGGTTGAGGCCCGCGAGTCTTCCAACAAGATTTATGCGGGAGAGCTACCCGCAGCAGGAAAATATAGAGAGTGTTTATGTGGCGATTGACCGAGATTTTCGCGCTGAGCAACCTCCCGTTGACAAAGAAAATGGTGTGCCACAGATACGGCAAGTAGATATTCACATTTACCAGCAGGCTTCAGACAGTTTTGAATATACAGGTCATGTGACGTTTGACCTGGAACCGAGTGGTATGGATCGTTGTCAGCTACGAGTACCACCGTCCTTACGTTTGATCCATGCAGAAGTTGGGGGGTTGCCAGCGCGGATGCACCGCGCTGGTGAAGCGGAATGGGACGTGGCGTTGTCTTCCACTTGGTTACCGCATCGCATCGAAATTGAATATACCGGTGAGGTCACACCTGATTTGTCTTACGCCTCAACGATTCGTTTTCAGGCGCCTGAACTCGTCGACATTACCGCGCAACGTACCCTTTGGACTGTCATTGCTCCTATTAGCAAACCACATGACCAGGAGCATTCGATCTCACGTTCGCGACAACAATTATTTCGACTGAAAACAATGACAGAGTTAATGGATTTGTCCACACAAGTTGTCGGAGAGCAAACAACTGAGGACGTCATGAACTGGTATCATGTTTGGGTAAATAGGTACCGATTGGAACGGAGTCAACTTATGGCACTTGGGGACGTTTCCCCATTCTCGGACGAGTTATTTGGCATAGAATCGCAACAATCTCAGATTGCTGAACACCTGGGTACACCATCTGAGTGGGAGTCTCTTGAGCGGGCGACAGAAGTTAAAATGGATGGTGAATCGAGGGATGATCGTCGAACTCTTTCTGAGCCAAACCAAGTCGCTGAGCGTGCAACGACGATGATGTTTCAGGGCAGTCGTTATGCCGTTGATTTTAGTACTCCGTTGCTATCACCCATTACCACAGTGACGCGATTTGCGATTTCAGTCTTGTTAATCAGTTTTGTCTGGTGGGCATCTCGACGAGTCCCCGTGCGATGGACTCGCTGGATTATACTTTGTGCCCGTTGGCCTACCTTTCATGGAATGTTGATTGGTATTGCCTGGTGGTTGTGGCTGGTTCCAAGTTGGTTTGGATTAGTCATCATCATCGTGTTGTTGGTCACCGCGATAGGTCCTGCCATCGTCTCGCGATGGAGCCAAACACGTTACCAGGTTCTTCTGCAGCGCAGGCCATAAAATTTTCTTGATAGTTACAGGGTGATATCAGCCTAACCAAAGCGTTGCCCTGTTTTCTTGGATGCAGTTCTTGCAGGATCTAACTCAGGCGACCGGCGTTTACTGTGTATGACATTCCGCAGAATGCCGATACATAATTTTCAGGGGTAACCCGCTGATTTCGTGAGCCAAAAACATAGCGACCGAAAGTTGCTAGCAACTTTAGTAGATAACAGTGGCGATGAAAATTTGTCATTTGGCAATAGTTCGGTCACTCAAATTTTTGGAGCGAATAGCTCGTATTGGCATGTCGTAAAGCATTTGTTAACGTACTCCTCTTAACTGGAAACTGAAAAAGGAGACTTTGATGAGTTCTCAGCAACAGCAGAATGTGCGTGTGCACATTCGCTGGATGATACGACGAGATATGTCGGAAGTGCTTGGGATTGAAAGGTCGAGCTTCGAGTTTCCGTGGTCTGAGGATGATTTTATTCGTTGTCTGCGTCAACGAAATTGCATCGGTATGGTGGCCGAGTATGATGGGCAAGTTGTAGGTTGTATGGTTTACGAGCTTCACAAGAATCGCTTGCATATCCTCAATTTTGCGGTGCACATGGATTTTCGTCGTAGTGGCGTTGGTAAGCAGATGTTGAATAAGCTCATAGGGAAATTGTCTCCCCAGCGGCGGTCGCGAATTCTTCTTGAAGTTCGTGAAACAAACTTGGTAGCGCAGTTGTTTTTTCGGAATGTTGGCTTTCGCGCGACGATGGTACTGCGCGATTTCTATGACGACACTACCGAAGATGCTTACTTGATGTCGTACGAATGTGGTGATCAGATTTCTGAATCTTATGCACCGGTCAATCGTATTACTCGCCTTGCCGGATAATGTATGGCGTCGATTTTTTGTCTCCCTTATCAACGGGAGGGTCGTTGTGCTGCTGAGTTGTTTAAAAAATAGGGGCACTATCGACGAATTTGTTTGTGAAATTCTTGTAAGTTGAGAGCTGGTATCGCTCGCCCAGGTAGTTGCTTTACGCCCCATCACACCTGGTGTCTACGAAGTAACTTTCGTCTTCGGGGCCTCTACACTTGTCCAGGATACAGCTATACTCAATCCTTGTTAGATATTGCTCTAACGACTCCGTGCTACAACTATCATTTAGCGGTTTTGGTTGGGCGTTTTCTATCATCTCTTCCCAGTTCCCAATTCTTATGAGTTATTTTCAAAGGTTTTTGTATCAAGTGTCGCACTGGCTGACACGTTTGTGGTGGCGTGGTTCGGTCGACCGGGAAATGCCTCTGAAACCCGGGCAAGGGGCAGTAATTGTGACGAATCACAGAAGTTCGGTAGATCCATTTTTCATCCAATTAGCGGTCGGGCCCCGACTAGTTCATTGGATGGTCGCTAAAGAATTCGTGAATCTTCCTGCGTTTCACTGGTTCCTGCGTTTGGCCGAAGTGATCCCTACTAATCGCGGAGGGATCGATACGGCAGCAACAAAACAGGCAATTCGTTACGCAGCTGCGGGATCTTTGGTGGGATTACTCCCCGAGGGGCGCATCAATACGAGTAAGGATTTCTTACTGCCTGTGCGGCCAGGGGCGGCATTGGTTGCAATCCGTGCAAATGTCCCCCTCATACCTTGCTTTATCGAAGGTGCGCCATACCGAAAAACTGTTCATAGTCCCTTTTTGATGCGAGCGCGAGTCCGTGTTCATATTGGCGTTCCTTTTGAAATGGCATCGTATCGGCAACAAGCTAACGAACGGGATGCTGCGGTTCAATTGACCCGCGAAGCGATGCGTGCCATTGCTGTTTTAGCAGGTCAAACTGATTTCGAACCGACATTGGCAGGCAGACGTTGGAAACCGAATCCTGAAGAATTGGCCGAGGAGGCGGTGCATAACGATCGATGATGTCAATGCGCAAAACTGTATAGAAAAAGGAGCTGCGTAGGAGGGTTTGGTTTAGGTTCCAGAACTGATGTTTTCGGATAGCTTGTTAAATAGCAGTTAATCGCAGTTTGGCGCATGGGGTTGCTGGGGCAGATGATTGAAATGGTTTCTAGTGAATCATTGTGGGGCATCTTATCTGTTGCAGCGGGACTAAACGACGGCGAATTTCCATAAGAAAATGTTTCAGGCGATTTTCGACAGACTGCAAGTGATTGCCACTGGCGAAAATGGTCATGATAGGTTCCCCTGACGAAAAAGCGGTGTGGGGATGTGGCAAATCAGCAGTCGAGGCCCAGTGTTGTTCTTGGTTGTTTTGCTCGGCAATCCATGAGCAAAATTCCGGGGTGGCTACCACGGGCTGGGTCGCATAAATAATCACTTTCCCATGCATTATCCATTTCGGCTGATTTTTTAGGGGAAACATTTCTTTTCCAGAGCATGCTGCTACGTGCAAACCTGCGGCACAGATTCCTTGGGCTCGTTCAAGGATTTCGACGGACGCCGTATAGCGAGGGTTGATCTCAATGGTCCACCAGCGTTTGTTTGCCAGAATGGCGTCCACTCCGAATAAACCTTGCAGGCCAAACCGGCTTCTCAGCACCTCCCCTGTTCTCTTTACTTGTTCCTCTGCGTAGCGATCCAGTCTGATCGGTCCGATGGATCCTGAATAGGCAAACTTGGGCGCGCCCGTCCATGGGCGATTTATAATTTGTTCTGTGACGCCCAACAGCTCGGTCTGACGGGTTGTGGCCAGGTAGATGGCAGAACAGGACCGGCCGGTGATGCGGCGCTGAAGATAGGTGTCGTGGTCGTGTGGCGGTTGGCCATAATAAAGCCGAACTTTCAATCCGCCCGATGAGGATTTTGATTTACAGAACCAGCTTCCATTCGATTCGACTTGAGCCCCGGCGGGTCGTGTTTCTGGCGTATCGAGTCCGGCGTTGCGAAGTGCAAGCGATACCACAAATGGATCACGCACGGCACGCAATATATTACCGGAGTTTCCAAATAATCGTCGATCTTTCGAAATCTGGTCTATCAGCTGTGGATAATTTTCCAGCCCACCCGTGTACATCCAGGGGATGTTCGGGCTGCGACTCATGAATTTTGCCAATTCTCTCGGATAGTCGAGAATTCTAACGACGCCACAGCGGTTCGATAGATCTTGGTCGGCATAACAATCAGCACAGATTGGCCTCATGCCCGCTCGCACCACGGATTGTGCTAATGCCCGTACACTTGTACCAATGACGGAAATTGCCTGAGTCATGCCTGATAGAAACCTGTTATATCCGGACGTTTAAAAACAAAGAGACTGTAGGGCATCCGGATGAGACAAATCGCAGGCTCATTACGGGCCGTTTTTGTTGTCCGCCGAGGGGTCCTTGCAATAGCCTACCGGTTTGTTAAATTTTAGAGTCTTATGTTTGCTGATTGAACCTGCCTGTTAAACGATTAACGATTTGTTACAGCAGGGGTTCGGTTCCTAAAACATTTAATCATTTTCTTGCCTTGGCACTATAATGGAGAACTCAAATGTCTATGTTTGTCGGTGAAGCCCTGGTAGGTGACGGTAATGAAATTGCTCATATTGACTTGTTGATTGGCAACAAAGACGGTCCGGTCGGAACAGCTTTTGCGAACGCTCTTGCACGTCAGAGTGAAGGACATTCTAACTTGCTGGCGGTCCTCACGCCGAATTTGGCTGTAAAGCCTGCGACCGTGATGATTACCAAAGTTACCATTAAAGGAGCCAAACAAGCTGTACAAATGTTTGGTCCGGCACAAGCTGCCGTTGCAAAGGCAGTTGCTGATTCTGTGGAAGCGGGGGTTATCCCGAAAGATCAATGTGAAGATTTGGTCATTGTCGCGGGAGTTTTCATTCATTGGGAAGCAGAAGACGACAAAAAGATCTACGAGTACAACTATCAAGCCACCAAGGATTCTATCGCCAATGCGATGGCTGGAAAACCTACGGCAGACGAAGTTGTTTCCGGCAAAGAAGAAGCGGCCCATCCCTTCCGTGGATTTTAAGCGTCGGACAAAAAAAGTAAGATTTGTCGGTTGAGTGACGTGTGAAAAACTTAATGAGGCCGTGCGAACTATCCTTGGTCGTATCCTCGGCGGTAGCAGGTCATCTGTGGCCACTAACGTACGCCGTCGGTCTCGGTTAATGATTGACAAGGTCGCCGTACGCGTTCAGAGAACTTATTATGGCAGGCTCCGACACGGGTCAAAAAAAAAGGATCCTTGTTCAGTTGGATCCCGATTTGCATCCTAGCGTTTTTGACAGTGTCGTTGCCTTGGATGCAGGTGCGGAGACTTTATTGCGCCATGGTGGAGTCACTCCCGATCAGGTGCCCGGTTTAGTACATGGTGCCATCTTTACTCGTGGTCCCGAAGACCTGCATCAGAGTGCGATTTTTATTGGTGGTTCCAACGTGTCTGGGGCCGAATCTCTGTTGAATGCAACGTTACAGTCGTTTTTTGGTCCATTACGGGTTTCGGTGATGCTTGATCCGAGTGGTGCTAATACGACGGCTGCTGCGGCTGTCCGTGTGGCTGCTAAAGCATGTTCATTGACCAGTAGTGTCGCCGTTGTTTTGGCGGGGACTGGACCGGTGGGACACCGTGCCTCAAAGTTGTTGGCGCGTGAGGGCGCGGTGGTTCGTGTGGGATCGCGATCTCTCGAGAGAGCGGCAACAGTATGCCAGCAAATTCAACAAGAATACGATGACGCTATTTTAAGCCCGCATGCCACTGAGACTGATGAGCAATTGGCTGCTGTTTTGGAGGGTGCCAAGGTTGTAATTGCCGCGGGAGCGGCTGGTGTTGAGTTATTGTCTGCCAAACTTTTGCAAAGTACTTCTGAACTGCAAGTCGCCATTGATCTGAACGCTGTGCCACCGACTGGTATTAATGGTATTGAAGTTGTTGATCGAGGTACCGACCGCCATGGCATCACGTGTTACGGCGCCATTGGCGTTGGCGGGGTAAAAATGAAGATTCACAAAGCGGCTATTCGACGGCTATTTGATGACAACAGGCTTGTTCTGGACGCCGAGGAGATTTATGCGCTAGCCTCAGAAATCAAACTCTGATGCCCCATTGGCCTCAACGATCAGGACTGATGTTGCGGTAGAACTTTTGTTGTCCATTGCCTCTGGTTATCTTATTAGGTGTACCAACAAGAATACCACCACGCTCAGGATGAGTGTACAAATGGACCAGGCCACCAAATTTTTCTTCCAATGTTGTTTGGATTGTGAATCGTGCGCGAGAGTTTGAGCGCGCGTCGTGTTTTTCATGCCCGCTTGTTTATGGGTGACGACAGGGGGTGGCACGACTTTCTTTTGGACTGGTGAACGCTTTTCGATAGGCGGGGCGACTGCTGGCAATTGTGCGTCGTCACCGCTAGCCCTTGCATTTCCGGCTGGATGTCCCGTGGATCGACGATCGACGGGCAGCAGGTCTCTTGTCATGGTTGGCAAATGGGATGTTCGGGCAGGCGGTATGGTAACTATCATGGAGCAATAGGGACACTTAACTTGACCACCGCCCTTCTGCTTTGGCGGGATCTCGAACTGGTTTCGGCAAGCAAGGCACTGCAATTCTAGACCCATGACTGGACCTCACAGTTTTCATCATTCTGGAACTTCAATCGGTGCTTTCTATAACTGCTCATCTTGGGTGGCTTGTTTGCGACTGCCCCCTCCATGTTTGCAGCAGTCAATTGTTCCACACGAACCCCACTTGGACCGGAGCCTTTCAGGAAGACATTCAGAACACACTTTCGAATGTTCCCAATATATTAAATATACCCAAATTCCTTAGGCGGCCTACTTTTCAAGCAATCTACGCGGCTCTGTTTATGGTGATTTCTAGTCAATTTAAAAAAACCACCTGTCAGAAGTTAGTGAACCGCATGTCGATAACCGATCTACTTAACTAATTGGATGGTGTTGTTTGGAACCAACGCTGGCGAGCGCAAGCTGGTGTGGCTGGACCACTTTTTGAATGGTTGTAGTGAATTTACCAGTACGATTAGGGTTCAAAGTAGTACTGTCTGATCAAACGATGTGAGACTCACGTCTACGATTTGAGCCGATGTCTCTCTTCTTCAATGGACTAGAATTATTACTAGCTTACGCATGAAAAAAAAACTCGTCCACTCTGTTTTTGCCGTGTTTCTAGTAGCTTGGATCACCACTAGTTCTTTGGGAGCCGTACCGAATTATTGGATTCTCCGGCCTGCTGCGACCTCCAAGCATTTTTTTGGACGGCGACATGGTTATCATCCCGGTCAACCAGTAATGTTACCGGCCACTGGCTATGCTTACGGTTGGTTTGGTGTACGGAGTCGACAGCATAGAATTAAGAGTCATGGCTGGCGTGGTAATTATACGCAATGGAAGTATCGCTAGCGGCGGACAAGTATTTTCTAAGGATGCATTGACTTTGACTAGTCTATGCGATTGATCGAACATCGTGTGCGAGAAGAATTCCCTGCGGTGGTGACGGTCTGAAAAAGATTTGCAGTTTGGCTGGAAATAGCAATTGCCCAGCTTTAAATTTGGCAATTCAATCGGTGTATTTCATAGTGATATGATTGATCTGATACCTGCCAGATAGCATCAAGGAATTGCCAAAAGCTTGTCGACTGCAGCGCCAATGTTCTCCTGGGCCATCAGGCTTTCGCCAACCAGAATTGCGTTCACACCGGCCTTTTCCAATTGTTGTACGTCTTCAGGCGTACGAATACCGCTTTCCCCTACAAGCAGGCAATCGTCTGGTATGCGGTCACGCATGCGTAGCGTGTGTTGCAGGTCTGTTTGGAAAGTGCGTAAATCACGATTATTGACACCAATTAATGTGGCTCCGGCGTCGAGAACACGTGGTAAATTTTTTGGTTCGTAAAACTCGACCAACGGTGTCATTCCCAGTTTGATCGCTTCATTGTGTAATTTTCGCAAATCACAATCATCCAGGCATTCAGCGATTAGCAATACGGCATCAGCGCCTGCGGCACGGGCCTCCCAAAGCTGATAGCTGTCCAGTAAAAAGTCTTTGCGCAGTACGGGAATTGGTACAGCTTTACGGACCTCAGTCAGGTATGCAAGTTTTCCTTGAAAATAAGGCTCGTCTGTCAGTACGCTGATACATGTTGCTCCGTGTCTCGCATACGTCGTGGCGATTTTCAGTGGGTCAAAATCAGGGCGGATCAATCCAGCAGAGGGGCTTGCCCGTTTGATCTCGGCGATCAGTTTTATCGGTCCGCTTGCGGCGAGTGCGGCAAAAAAATCACGTGGTGGCGTGACCGAATCGACGGCAGCATGTAGCTGCTTGAGGGAGACCAACTGCTGTGCCTCGATAATTTCACGCCGCTTGGTCGCTACAATTTTATCAAGAATGGTCGCCATGGTTGTCAGTGTTTAAAGTGTCGTTGTCCGGTAAAGATCATAGGGATTCCACGTTCGTCACATGCTGCGATCACTTGCTCATCTCCCCGTGAGCCACCTGGCTGGATGATAGCCAAGATTCCTGCATCGGCTGCTTGGTGAATCGAATCGGGAAACGGAAAAAACGCATCGGAGGCCAGAACGGATCCGTTCGATCTGTCACCCGCTTTTCGAATTGCAATTTCGACCGCATCAACACGACTCATTTGTCCTGCACCAACACCAACTAAAGCTTGTTGTTTTGCCAATACAATCGCGTTTGATTTGACGTGTCGGACCATGGTCCAGGCAAACCTTAATTCCGTCAGTTGCTCAGGGGTGAGCTTCGCACTGGTAACTGTTTTCCAGTTATTTTCAGGGTTGCTGCCGCGATCCGCTTCCTGGACCAGAAGACCGCCAACAATGCGACGGTAGTCAAGGGTGGTAGATTCGCCGTCGAACGGACCGACTTGCAGCAAACGCACATTATTTTTCCACTTGGGACGTGTTGTGAGGATTTCGACCGCGGCTGAATCAAAATGTGGTGCAATGATTGCCTCAACGAACAAACCTGGCTCGGCTAACACCTCTGCCGTCGCTGCATCGACTGTTCGGTTCATACCAAGAATGGACCCAAAAGCACTTAATGGATCACCGGCCATTGCCTTTTGTGTCGCGGCAGCCAACGTTGCAGCACATGCTGCCCCGCAGGGATTATTGTGTTTGAGAACAACGACTGCCGGTTCAGCTAGAGACCGTACCATGGTCAGCGCGCTGTCAAGATCTAGCAGGTTATTGTAGGACAATTCTTTGCCATTCAATTGTTCGGCCGATACAACGGTCACATCACGATTTGACAGATCAGTATATAGAGCCGCAGCCTGATGTGGATTTTCACCATAGCGCAAATCTAATTGTTGGCGAAACCCAAGTTGAAGCGTAGCAGGGAAGGATGAAGTGTTTTGCTGTTCGCTGAAATAGGTGGCGATTGCCTGATCGTATTGGGCAGTTCTCGCAAAAGCATCGACTGCCAGCTGCCAACGCTTTTCGCGGGTGACAGTGCCATGCTGTTTAATATCAGCCAAAATGTCGCTGTATTGATTTGAATGTGTGGCGACAGCGACGTGTGCGTGGTTTTTGGCAGCAGCACGGACTAGGCTGGGGCCTCCGATGTCAATCTGTTCGACGGCTTCGGCAAGTGTTGTTCCTTCACGCGATACGGTTTCTTCGAAGGGATAGAGGTTCACAACCACTATGTCAAAGCGGTGAATGCCGTGTGTGTCCAAAGCGGCCAAATCATCCTGCCGATCATGGCGACAAAGGATTCCCCCAAACACTTTAGGATGTAGTGTCTTGATTCGGCCATCCATCATCTCTGGAAATCCTGTGTAGTCAGCAACATCGACTACACCAATTCCGTTTTCTTCAAGATGTCGCCGGGTGCCGCCTGTGCTGTAGATGGCATAACCCGCTCGTACCAGTCCCTGTACGAATTCCACGAGCCCAGATTTGTCACTAACACTAACTAGCGCATTTTTAAGTGATGTCGTTTCCATAGCCTTGATGTTCATGTATTAGGGACTTGATGGTCAACCACCCTATTGGATAAACGTCGAAAAACTTACCCAGCGGACTTCGGTTGTGGGCAATTAAGTGGGGCCAGAGACCGTTTTTTTTGAAATTCTGTGTAACCAGGAGGCTTGATTGGGTGTATAAAGAGTAGAGGAGTTAAACTAGGTCATTTTTGCCACACCAATATTTTCTGGTAACTACAATGCAGACGTAATGCAGATGCCGATTGGTGCGTTGTGCTATCATGGCCGGTTTCTTTCCGGACTTCCGAGGAAGCGGTACTTCTCGGAGTGTTATGTTTAAGGACACGTATTTAAAGTGACCCTATAAGTGAGGAAAATGATGATTTCCATACGGCCCATCTCTTATTCTGGAACGTTAGTCCTGCTGCTCGCATCCACAACGACAATATTTCCCCGCACGGCACTGACCAGTCCTCTGGACATCGCACGCATACCAGCTGATACCAAGTGGCTGGTCCATATGGATATGGATGCTATGCGGGAATCCGGGTGGGGCCAGTATATACGTTCTAAATGGTTGAGTCGGGAGCGTGTTCGCGAACACATCGACAAGATGATTGAAAAGACGGGCTTGGATCCCCGGGAGGACCTGCGGAGTGCAACACTCTTTGACAATGGGTTTGAAAAACATCGAGGAACGGTATTAATAGAAGTACAAAATGTTGATGGGCAAAAGTTACTGGCATTGCTCCGTGAACGTCATCCTGATTTACGGGTCAGCAGTTATGGAGAACATCGGCTTTATCTATGGAAATCAGACCATGGGCGCAAGAAAGACCATTATATTACTGGTTGCTTATACCAGGGTTCGATCATGGTGTTTTCAAGTGAAACCCCAAATGTCATGGTAGCATTGGACGTGTTGGACGGAAAAGCCGCAGCAATAAGCGCCAGTTCTCCATTAGCCATGGCTGCCGAAGATGGCACCTTGCTACTGGCCCGAGGTATTGAGATGGCAGAATTAGGTTGGCCGGGTCGCTGCCCTGTCCTAAGTGATAGTGACCAGTTTTCCTTCGCCGCTGGTGAAGCAGATGGTAAGGTCTTTGCTGACTCAAAGTTGGTGACTAACAAGGAAGAAACGGCAACTAACGCAGTGGCGGTAATGAATGGGCTGCGCGCTATGATTATGCTACGACACCGAGAGCACGAACATGTTATGCGCGTCTTGGAGGGCCTTACGTCGACGGTTGATGGAACTAATCTGTCCATCCGCTGGGAAGCAAATGGCAAGGATGTTTTAAAGTCCGCTGGCATCTTAAAAGAATTTCACAAGCATAAAAAGCTTTATCGAGACAAAAGACGAAGGATGCGAGATGAAAAGAAATTGAAGTCAAAGGATTAACTGGATGCGGTCTGAGAAGCATGATCGGTATGAAACAACTCTGGTAGAGCTGGCAAAAAGTGGCTGTACTGAAAGTTTTGCTGAACTGGTGCGCAAATACCAGGTACCGCTGATCCATTTTCTGCGCCAACGTGCGGTCAGCTATCAAGATGCTGAGGATTTAACACAAGAAGTTTTCTGGCGAGTCTATGATCAACTGTTTCGGTATCGTTCTGACTACACGTTCAAAACATGGGTGTTTACGATTGCCCATCGGTTGTTGATCAATCACCGGCGAAGACCGTCGGTGGCGTGTTTTCAAAGCGAAAATATTTCACAGATCAAGTCAGACCATCCGGTGCCTGGCTGGCGGTTAGAAATGGAAGAGCAGCGTCGAAATTTGTGGGGAGTGGCTGCAGAGATTTTGAATGACTCTCAATTCGCAGCCCTCTGGTTGTTTTATGTTGAACAGATGAGTACCGGCGAGATTGCCCGTGTGTTGAAGTGTACACGCATTGGCGTCAAAACTTGTTTGTTTCGTGCCCGCCAAAAAATCAAACGGCGGATGCTTTTGAGAGCGAGCTTTCCTGCAAAGCCTCTGGACCCTGATGCGCATGCTGCATCCCTGGTGCGGCAATTGACGATGGAGTTGGATCATGTTTAGGTTGTTACGACCAATGAAGGGGATGCGACCCGAGGATTCAATGGTAGAGTGTCTCGTGCGTGATGCTGATGCCAGTCGACCACAATTTGTTTCCGAACTTCATGATAAGACAATGCAATCAATTCTGAGACGCGCATCGAGGGATTGCGATGTCGATGCCGGGACCTTGGTTACACGGCCAACGATTGACATGTTCACCAGGCCTGTGACAGCCTATTGGTTTGTGGGGGCGGTTGCTGTTTGCTTGCTGGTGATGGGCACTCTGGTCGTGTCTTGGGAAACACCGGCGATCGTAACCAGTTCTGCCGAAAACATGCCAAGGCCGGACAAAGCGGTTGCTGTGGTGGTTGTAGAACCGGAGGAGGACTGGGCAGAAGCATACGAGTTAACAATGGATGAGGTGTTGTACTTGGTTGGTATGCTGGATGCAGAAAAATGGTTGGACCGTGAACAGGAGATTCAGTTGGCGATGGACGATGTGCTGGATTGGTTTCTGGACGGCAAGTCAGATGGACTGCAATGATGAATGCAATCTGTTATTGCCGATTTAATGAGAGGAACTTTGCATTTGTCTCCCCTGATTGATTTTGAGTGGTAACGGAAATACCTCCCCTTTCTCAGGTTGAAGCATTCATTGCTGGTTGTCCCAAACTGGATTGAGCTGATAGATTGTCTATTCAAATCCTCGACAACGAAGGTAAAATGAATTGTTCCAATCGGGCCGGATAACGTAGAATGTACACAAGTCAGAAGTCATCTTGTTTTATAGATATTTGTCACGCGTGTGGTGTGAATTAAATCAAGTCAGCGAAGCAAATAATGGGAAGGTCAACAAATCATTGCAGTCGTGGGCGGTGTAGGGTACCCGTTAAGGTGAAAGTGACAGCACGCAGTGTTTTTTCAGGCACGCAGTGTTTTTTCAGGCATGCAGTGTTTTTTCAGAAGGAACAGATTGACGATGGTACGTTTATGCAATTTACAATTTATGATGTTGCTGGTAGTGGCCCCTTTGTTGGACATTCATTGGGCAGAAGCCGACGAACGTCAACGGGTGAGGTCTGAAAATACCGAATTGGTCATCAGTCGCGCAATTAATTACTTGCGGACGACCGGGCAGGCTGACGATGGGTCTTATAGCTCACACTCAGGCACGGGAGTCACCTCTTTGGTAACGACCGCTGTGTTACGCAATGGTCGTAATGTGGATGACCCACTCGTGCAGCGGAGTGTGCAATGGTTAGAGACATTTGTGCAAGAAGACGGAGGCATTTACCAACCGGGATCACTTTACCGGAATTATGAAACCTGTTTGGCGATCCTCTGTTTTCAAGAGGCAAACAGGGATGGTCGATATAATGATCTGATTCATGCAGCTCAGCGTTTTGTAAAAGATATCCAGTGGGGCCCGCGTAATGGCACGGCTCACGCTGATCCAGCAGACGGTGGGGCAGGTTATGGTAAACATGGCCGACCAGATCTTTCCAATACCAGTTTTTTTGTGGAAGCGTTGATCGCGGCTGGAAATGATCCGCAAACTAAAGCGATCCAGCGGGCATTGAAATTTATTTCCCGTTGTCAAAATCTGGAAACTGAATACAACACAACTCGCTTTGCGGCAAAGATCAACGACGGCAGTTTTTACTATACGCCGGCAGCAGGAGGTAAAAGCCAGTTGGGAGAAACGCCCGATGGAGGCTTGCGGGGTTACGGTTCGATGACTTATGCAGGGCTGAAGAGCATGATTTATGCCGGAGTTGGTCCAGACGATTCGCGTGTCAAAGCGGCACTGGATTGGATACGAACCCAGTATGATTTGAAGATGAATCCAGGGTTGGGTAACCAAGGATTGTATTACTATTATCACACTTTTGCGAAGGCGTTGGATGCCATGGGCGGAGATGTCTTTGTGGACGAAGCGGGAGTGGAACACCATTGGCGTGACGAACTGGCACAGGAACTGACCAGGCGGCAGCATGACAATGGAACTTGGGTTAATCAGCATCCGCGATGGCTCGAAGGGGATGGCAATCTGGTCACAGGTTACGCTTTACTCACGCTATCTTATTGCAAGCCATCAAGCCAATCAGCGACGGAGTAATTAAAATGGCTGAAAATCCAGAACGTTTGGAGCAAGTCGAAAACTGCTCAATGCGACGTGACGATGCCGAGTGGCAAGAATTGTTGACGGCGGATCAGTTTTACGTAACACGTAAAAAAGGCACGGAACGTGCCTTTGCCGGAGAATATTGGGATAGCAAGATACCAGGTGTTTATCGTTGCGTTTGTTGTAGGACGGAACTGTTTACATCTGAAACAAAGTTTGACTCAGGCACTGGCTGGCCCAGTTTTTATCAACCGGTGAACGAGAAAAACGTTGCTGAACAGGAAGACAACAGCCTTTTCAGGCGACGGACAGAGGTTCTTTGTAGCCACTGTGATGCGCATTTGGGGCACGTGTTTCCAGACGGTCCGGTTCCGACCGGCTTGCGCTATTGTATCAATTCAGCGGCCTTAGAATTGGATCCAAAAAATCCGGATGGTTGAACGTTTCTATGTCGCATCTACCGCGTGTTGAAATCATTTATTGCACGCAATGTCGCTGGTTGCTTCGGGCGGCCTGGGTGGCGCAGGAGTTATTAACGACCTTTGCGGAAGAACTTGGTGAAGTTGCTTTGGTTCCAGGTGGAATCGGAGTGTTTGAGATTTCGTTGGAAGGCCATCTGGTGTGGTCGCGTTCGCAGGGAAATGGAATTCCCGACATCAAGTTGTTGAAGCAGCGAATTCGCGACCAGATTGCACCTGGACGCGATTTAGGTCATACCGACCGACCGAAATAGGTCCAAAAAAGTAGATGTTGAGAAATGGGAGCTGAACGAAAACCCTCAATGTTTTAATACTGGTATCCCGCTTTATGATTCACTACTTCGACGTGAACTGAGTGTCAATTCTACCTCGCCTAATGTGACACCCGTTTGATTAGCGATCCCTTCTGCGGAAAGTCCATTGTCGGCCAGCGCAAACACCTGATTGCGAAAGTGTGTGTCCTGCAGACGGTCTACCGGCGCGATTTGAGGCAGCGTGCCATTAAGTTCTGCTTGCATGTCGTCGAGAACCACTGCTTGTGCCGTGACACGTCGGATTTCTTCTAAGGTGTCACGACATTCGGCAATTCCCAGATTTTTTGCCTGGTCGATAGCCTCTTCTAATCGTTTTGCCTGTTGATCTGCCTGGCGAGTCAAAGTTTGTAGGACTCGCATTTTCGTATCAATATCAGCTCGCATATCACGCGCAAAGTCGTATATTTCTACTTGCAAACGAGTCATGTCACGCGAAACTTCAATGCCGGTGTCATGCCGGTCACGAAAATCTGCATGGGGATCGGAGGATGTGTCTGCCAGCTGTGATTGGCGTCTGTATTTCCAGGTGCGCCGCAACAAAATCCAGGTCAATACGGCAATACCTGCCACTAACATCCACGATGAGATGTTACCTTCCTGCATTGGGGGAGTCTCCTACTCGCAGCGGCGTCGACTGTGCTCGTGAAATAACCCTGAATTTGGCAGTCCTGCTGTTGTTTAAAGGGTGTTCAAGTTTGTGTTGTGTGAAAGGCTTGGCGTGCGGACGCAAATACGGTTGGCAAGGATACCTGATTTGCCCGTGATAGGTTGCGACAGGATTCATACTCGGGTGAAAATGTGATACTACCATCTGGCAGGTGAATGGTTTTTCCTTCTACACGTCCCCACTGAGTCTCGACGCTATGAGACGTACGTTTTAGTTTGAAACGAGCGATACGCTGGTACCGAATTCCTAGCGTCAAAGTTTCACGAAACAAGATTGTCTTCATCTGTTCCATGTCTTCCATGTTGCACAGTACCGATAGCATAATACCTGGCCGGTTCTTTTTCATTTGGATAGCGGTCGTATAAACGTCCAGTGCCCCTTGTTCCATGAGCAGCGAACATGCGTGTCCAATCAGTTCACCGCTCGTGTCATCCAGGTTGGTCTCCAACAGACAAACCTGATCGGAGGAGGGTAGATCAGTTGTTTGGCCCACCATGAGTCGTAAAATATTAGCCTGTTCTTCGAAGTCAGCATTTCCAGCGCCATAACCGATGGCTTCAATTTGCATGGGCGGTAAGGGTCCAAATTCATCAACCAGTGTGGCCACGATTGCGGCACCTGTCGGGGTTGTTAACTCCGCATCCGTGGTGGAGGCAGCCAGTGGAATGCCGGTTAACAACTCAGCGGTAGCCGGTGCCGGTACACTACAAATTCCGTGGGCAATCGTAATTGTTCCCTGTCCTGTCGGTACTGGAGAACAGATAATGCGTTCGACACCCAGAAGATCCCATGCGATGGCCGACCCGACGATGTCGGCGATTGAGTCGACTGCACCCACTTCGTGAAAATGAACTTTTTGAATAGTTGTGCCGTGAACCTTTGCTTCCGCTTTTCCCAGCCGGGTAAATATGCGTTTCGCCAGATCTTTTTGTCGAGCAGTCAAGTTACTGCCGTCAATCATGTCTGTAATGTGGTGTAAATGTCGGTGAGCGTGTTCAGGATCATGCTCTACCGATACCTTCAGGGCCTGGAAGCCACGTCGTTTAACCTTTTCGGCAACCAAGCGGCAGCTGGGAAGACCAAGAGAATCAATACCTTGCTGGATCGACTCCAGTTCAACACCTGCATTCACCAGGGCACCGAGTGTCATGTCGCCACTGATCCCACTGGCACAATCAAGATAAGCGCATCGCATGGTTGTCACTCGCTAAAGGGAAAACCGCCATTGTAGATGACGAGGAAGGAAAAGGGGATAGAGGGAACGGACCAGTTTTAGGGTTGTTCCAGGCAGGTTTAGGCAAACAACAAGTCATATTTTTCTACCACGACCGAGCGGGCAACCTGGCATATACCAGCATTTGAAGGTGATCCATTTTTACTACTTGTCAAATGAGGACCTGTGCCTGGCAATTTGGGATGTTAGTCAATGTTGAACGAGTCTGAGGGGCCTCTCTCAGTTTAGACTGTCAAAACAATGACCTTCATTCGTGAGCGGATCGTGACCACCAAGCTAAAATATTAGCCATCACCTGCCTGTTTCGTAGGCCTGGCGAACGAGTCCTTGAGTGGTAGCTTGGTTGATGAGCGTCTTGAATTGTTTGATTAAAGTCTGACTCCTGATATTTCATCGAATTGTACTAGAAATAATGTGCCCTTATTTGTCCACGATTTGACAATCAAAGTGTGAAATACACGGAAGAATTGGCAGCGCCAAGGGACTTGGCCATGCTGTTAAACTGTGACGATTTTATGGAATATCTTGATATTACTAGTGGTATGGCCGATATTTCTGACGCAAAGAGGGGTTTGTTTTCCATCCTGCGCAGCAAGCCGTACGCATTCATTGACCGTGGAAATGGCCTTGTTCATCCAAAAAGAGGGATACATGTGTTGCTAGCATTATCAAGTGCATCATGCCGGTTGAAGCTTTTTGCACCACGGCCAAATTGACGTTTTTATCCGTGAAGAAAGCCAGTTATTCCACCCAGACAGGAGTTAAAAAAAACAGCACAATGCAAAAAAATATCTTTTATTCGCTGTTTACGATACTTGTTTTTGTGAGCCTGGGTACTGGTTGTTGTGGTCCAAATTGGCAGCACAGTGCATGTGACTTTTCTTGTCCAAGCCATGGGGGTTCACTGGTTTCGGATACGGCGGCCAACACGGAGAAAGGGTACTTCTTTGAAGGTGGCCGTGAATTTGAAGGTGACCGTGAATTTGAAGGTGACCGTGACAGAGGATCTACAGTCGATTTGACAGAATATAAAGAAACAGCCGGCGATCCGGTTTCCGGCGAGTGTCGTGCCTGTAGTCGTCACTCAGAAAAGCGAGGTCCATTTGAATTGTTTCATGAGCATTGGGCCAATTTCCACAGCAATCGTTGGCAGGGCTCTGGAGGTGGTGATGTCTATATAAGTTCATGGAAAAGTGATCCACCCGATTACTCTGATCCGTGTGATCGGTGTGGTCATTGGACGGGTGCAGTTGCGTGTAAAACCAATTGCTGGAAGGATCTTTTCTATCGCCCGCTCAGTCGGTTGACGTGCAAAGCGAACGGCTTACAAGGTGAATCTTCTTGTTCCATGGCTGTTGCCTGTGGATGTGGAACAGCGTGTGGGGTTAACAACAGTGATTGTACCAGTGGCTGTGGTGGTAGTGTCATGGAGCACGCTGTAAGTAGACCGTCCACGAAGGAACTTTTCGATGCATCGCCCGATCAGGTTTATCAACAAACAGACCAGCGAATAATGTTGCCGGTGTCCCCATCACCAGCACGGACTAAGAACGTCGCGGTCGCCCGAGCCGAAACTTCTCTGACAACTGATCCAGTGCCAACTGCACGGTAGTAGCTTTAGCATGCAGCGTCTAGGATTTCCTGGCCGGGTTTGTTGAAGCTGTGTTGATACCAGCCAGCTGGAATACCACGACTGGTCCATGGAAGAAAAACGAGAAATGCACCGTCGAATTAAGAGGACGGGCGTTGTATCGGTCAGGTGACGGTTTGTCCATTTTTTGCAAAGCGATTGAAACTTTCGGCAAGACGTGACTTGACGTCAAGTGCCATACTGAAAACGGTGGGAACTAGAACGAGCGTGAATACAGTGGACACAACAAGCCCTCCCAGAACGACGCTTCCCAAGCCACGATAAAGCTCACTTCCAGCTCCTGGAAAAAGTACTAGTGGACACAGTCCTAATACAGTGGTTGTCATTGTCATAAAAATAGGACGGATTCTGACACGCACACTTTCTAAAATGGCTTGCCGTGCGTCTAGTTGATCGTGTCGTAAATAGTGCAGCGCTTGGTGTACAATCAAGATGGCGTTGTTCACTGATGTACCAATCAGGATGACAAAGCCGAGCATTGTAAGCACATCTAACGATTGGGACGGTATCTCTTGAAGAAGCAAATAGACATTAAGCATACGAAGACCGACGAGTCCACCAATGGCTCCAAACGGAACACAAAATATGATAACCAATGGATAGAGCCATGATTCAAATAATGCAGCCATTAGTAGGTAGGTAATAGCCAATGCCAGCATAAAATTCCCTCGGAGAGCCTTCCAGGTATCGCGGAGTTTGTCTGCTGTACCCGACAAGTTGACCATGTAACCCGCGTCCTGTATTCCACGATCGCGTATAGGCTGGAGAATCTCCCGCTCGATCCGCTGCATGGCATCTTCCAGAGGCACACCTTCCGCCTTTAAATTATTAATCCGGTCGATCAG
>CAYMUR010000017.1:0-43641 GCA_964393615.1 uncultured Pirellulaceae bacterium | reverse complement strand
AACAGGGCATCCCAGGTTGCTCGTAATTTGTCGACAGTACCTGCCATCTTGATTTGATAACCTCCTTTTAATTGTTCATCTGTTTCGAGCGGTTGAACGATCTGAGAATGGATGCGTTCCATTGCTTCCTGTAAGGTAATATCTTCGGGAGGTGAGACTGCGATAGTAATCGTTCTTTCCCGTTCGCGTCGGTTGATTTGTTCTGGCCCGCTGTTGAAGGTGATATCTGCGATTGTGGACAGAGGAACGAGTTGTCCCGTTGGAGTCGCAATCGTTAGTGAGGCCACATCTTGTGTGTTTCTTAAAAACGATTCATTGCCCATGATGGTCAGATCGATTTTGTCACCTTCCTGGAAATAATCGGTCGCGTAGGCACCATCGACAAGTGCGTCAACGGTGTATCCCAGTTCTTTGGCACGCACTCCTAGCGAGACAGCGAGTTCACTTTTAGACGCAACGTGCAATTCGGGACTTGACAAGTCGAGGCTCGGAACGGGCCTGGCCTGGGCTCCGGGAACGACACTCTCAGGACCCATGAGGCGTCCTAAAACATGACCACCAAGTGAGACCAGCCGATTTAGTTCAGGACCACTGATTTCAATGTCGATGGTGCGGCTTGCAGTAAGCCCTTGTTCAAACAGACTGGATTGAAAGGAAACAATACGGGTACCGTCGTCAAAAATACTCTGGTCTTCCAATGAAGTCTGGTTAAGGGTCCACATCAATTGAACAAGGCGTCGTGCTTGGGTCGGCTCGTAGGCACGGAGTCCGAGGAAAACCTGCCGGCCACGTGCTACATAGAACCAGTCGCTGATAACTGGAAACGGCAATGATTTTGCTGCGGCGCTGTCAGGCTCAACATTCCAGTAAGGTTCTAAAGCGTTTTCAACATGTGTTCCCATTTGCATGAGTTCGTCCAGGTTGTAACCGGGTGGTGGCAGAATCAAGCCGATGGCCAAGTTTCTATTTCCGGTCGGTAAATACTCCACCTTGGGCCAAAGTGAAATTGTCAGAAAGATACTAAAAACAAGTAGAAAAATGACGAGTGTAATGCGTCGCAAAAATGTTCGTTGCAAACCGGCATTGATTCTGATCACAGCCAGAGCAACTAGTTGTCCCAGGCGGTCGAATGACTTGCCGATCCACGTCCCGGCCGTTTTAGCAGATGGTTTTGTCTGGCGTTTGCCAAACAGCCGTGCGCTGGCAGTAGGAATAACGGTTACGGAAATCAAAAGCGATAGACCAACAGCCGCACTGATGGCGAGGGCAATGTCGAAAAACAATTGTCCTGCTTCTTCTTTGATTAAAATGACGGGTAAAAAAACAGCTAAGGTTGTCAAGGTAGAAGCAGCGACAGCACCCCATACTTCTTTAGTCGCCGTGACGGCCACGTCAAATCCTCCTCGGCGCTGCTGATAATGGCGATAAATGTTTTCCAGAACAACGACTGCATTATCCACCAACATTCCGACGGCAAAGGCTAGTCCTGCCAGACTGATTACGTTGAGTGACCGGCCAAAGCCGTTCAATACGAGAAAGGTACCAATGATACTGCAGGGGATTGCCAATGCCACGATGATGGTGGGTTGGATGCTGCGCAGGAAGATAAATAGCACTGCTACTGTGAAGGCACTACCAATGATGATGTTCCAATTGACCAGGCCGATGGCCGAATAGATATAGTCAGTTTCGTCATAGACCTGGGTCAAAACGAGTCCTCGGTCGCGGAGAATTCCTTCATTTAATTCACGGTTTGCTTCTCGCAGCAAATGCATTACTTCCAGTACATTAGCGCCTGTTTCACGTTGGCAATTGATGGCAATGTTTGATTTTCCGAAGCGCCGCACGACACTTTCTGGTTTCTTGTGGCCTAGTCGGACAGTGGCCACGTCGCGAATATAAACGGGTCCGTTTATATCGGCGTATAGTACGCAGTTAGCGACCTGTTTGGGACTGCGAAACTGGCCGCGTGTCCGTACGACCCATCTCCGTTTCCCTTCGTAGAAATCACCGCCGGACGTGTCGATATTTTCGCCGCGAATCGCTTGACGGACGTCCATGATTGTCAGGCTGCGAGCTGCCAGTTTCTGTGGATCGACTTCGATCCGAAGTTCTGGGTCTTCACCGCCAAACACATTCGAATTGGTAACTCCTCGGCACCGTTCAAACCGGGCCTCGATGACGTCTTGTGCAAACTTCCGTAATTTTGGAACATCAATTTCCACGGCTGGTAGTGCAGCTGCAATGGCGGGGTTTTCTGCCGCAACGCGGCGCAACCGCAATACAGATAAGCCTGGGTTGTGTGCTTTCAACACGGGTTCCAGCTTTTTTGCGAGATGTGGTAATTGTCGCTGGAGTTCCACAATTTCATTAGACGAGGGCATGCGCTGACTAAGAATAAACCAGGCAATTGCGCGGTCTGAGGCGTCGGAAAGTGAGATAACCGGTTCGTCTGCATCCTCGGGGTATTCGGGCACTTGCTGTAGCTGGCTACTGGTTTTGATCAGAGCTTCAGACATGTCTGTGCCGACGACAAACTCCAGTTTCACCCGACCTCGGGAATTTTCACTTTCGGAGGTCATTTCCCGCAGGCCTTCTACGCTTTTTAGTTGATCCTCCTGTTCTTTAATGATCTCACGTTCGATTTCCTGTGGGCTGGCACCCGGCCACCGTGTTTCAATGGTGATTGTCGGGATTTGCACTTCAGGTGTAAGTTGCATTGGCATTCGGACTAAAGAAATTAGTCCAAATAACACCATCAACAAAACCCCGACGGAGATTTTCACCGGGTTTCGGACACAAAAATCGATGGGGTGCATAAGGCAGGGACCCCGTTCAGGAGCAATTGATGTTAAGGAGCGATTGATACAGTTTGCTGGGGACGAAGTCGCTCGTTGCCTTTGACGACTACTAATTCTCCGGCTTTAATATTTCCGGAAATCTCGATCCATTCACCTTCTGCAACTCCCAGTTCGACAGGAACGGGTCGAACACGGTGTGGGCCAGAAGAATTGTTGGCTGGTTGGATGAGATAGATCAGACGCTGTTCGCCCTGGAGGACTAAGCTGTCTTTGGGAACTAGCATTCGTTTTTGTTGTGATTCAGACGAGAGAGTGACACGAGCAAACATACCGGCTTTAATGAGAGGTTGGTCATTTTCGATAGGATTGGTCAATTGTATTTTGACAGGGAAAGTTCGACTACGTAAATCTGCTTGCGGGACGACGTAGACCACTTCTCCAGTCAGGTGTTTCCCCTGTAGCGCTTCTAGCGAGATTGTTGCAGACATGCCCCTGTGCACATGAGTGACAAAATCTTCGGATACAAAAACTTCAATCTCGATTGGATTCAATTCAATCATTTCAACCACGGGTTTTCCTGCCATAGCCCATCCTCCAACTTCGTTGTGACGTACCACCACATATCCGTCAAAAGGGGCTTTGAGTGTGTGCAGGGCGATTCGGTCCTCAATCTGCCGAATTAACGCGAGTTGTACAGCGACGCGAGCAGTCGCTTGGGCAATCTTTTCCTGGCGCGGTCCTTTGCGGGCCATTTCATAGTCGGCCTGCGCCGCGATCAAATCCTGCTTGGCCGCTGATGATTGAGAGATTGCTTCTTCCAGCTGATCCAGAGTGACTGCCTCGCCATTTTCATAAGTACGACGTGCACGCTGTAAACGCTTTGTGGTGTAATCTAACTTTGCTTGCACACCATTTACAATCGCTTTTGCCCGATCAATTTCTTCTGGTCGTGAACCGTTATCCAGCTCCAACAACTCTTGATTGCGCAAGTCATGTTCAGCTTGTGCCCGCCTCAACTCAATTTGTAGTGTACCGGTTCGGAGACGTGCCAACACTTGGCCAGTTTGTACTGCCTCGCCTTCCCGTACTAAAAGTTCGACAATACGGCCGTCGACGGCGCTGCCAATGACGCTTCGTCGCGGCGGCATGGTGGTACCCACGAAAGTCCTGTGGATCTGAATGTGCCGTTCTACAATCCGCTCTGCTTGAACGGTCGTGGCGATCTCTGCAGCGGGTGCGTGGCCGATTACCCCGTATAATGCGTTGACAAACATTAGAATGCGCCAAGAAAATGTCACAGTCATGAAGCGTTCAGACCTAGTGCTGCCGGTAGAAATAGCGATAGTTCGAAACATACTATATAGAATAATTCAGAGGTGCATGTTGGGCTAGATCTGAGCCGATTGAACCGTAAGAAAATCCTATCGCTGATTTGCCAGATAGGGCTTGTGGAGATACGGCAAAGCGCAACGAATTACTTTTGACCTTCTATTTAAACGTGGTCTGGTTGCAGTGAAAGAGTCCTTGCCGGGCCACAGGCCCGGCAAGGACTCTTTCCGATGCCTTAGAGATGTCATCATGTAGACACTAGATTATTTCCAAATTACCTCGTGCCGATGTTGAGCTTGGCCCGGATGAGAAAGTTCCTGTAGCCGCCAAGCAAAATGGGAGTCACAAAAGAGATCTATGACTGCAGGCGACAGAAGGGTGGCGGTATGCAGCTGGAGAGGGCCAAGCAACCTCACCCCGATTCTCTCACTGATCCTGGTATAAAAACTGGGGGAGCACTTTTCTAACAGGCGCAGTCCGAAATTAAAAGTATATCTGATTACTGTCCAGACCCCGTTCCAAATCCCGAATGCACAGAAAACGTGTCTCGAAATTTCAAGACATATCGTTTGGTGTGGCAACGACCAGGATCAGAACAATTCACTGTTTGTGATACGGAACGCTGCCAGATGGCAAGATGCATTAAAGCTGCAACGGTTTACACCAATCCGATCCCTTTATCAGTGCAAACATGTAAAGCCGGCCGCATCTCAAATGACTCGGTTGCAAACGGATAGACGTTCACGGAGTGTCGGGGTCACCACTCTGATTACTACATGCCGGGCAATGGATTGTCTGTGTTTGCTGAAATCCAAGACGTCCAAACAATCGGACTTGGGTGTACCATTGCAAAGCTCGCAATCGGCAAAGTGAAGGAAGCGATGAACAGTTACAGGCTGATTGCAGGTTTCGAAGCAACTTTTTGTCGCATGCTTTTTGGGAACAGCCGTATGTTCGGTAACAGGTGTCGTGTTTAGTACAAGCAGGACGAAAATCGGATCCCAGAAACCCTTGAGGCACCATCACATTGTTGAAAAAACCGGGTCCGCAGGGGCGATATTGTGAAAGCGAACAACAACCTGTCAAACTACAGGTAACCACTAACATAAGAATAGATTTTACCCACATAGCACACAATCCAGGTTGTTTGGGGAGTTGAAGAAGCTCTAGGAGTGCTCATCGTCTATAAGCGATGTGTGGGTTTAGAGATTTTGCGATGATAGCAAGGCAGGATAAGCTAGCATCGAGTCACAAGCTTAGGGTGTGGCAGGATCGACCTGTTCCGTGGCTGGTGCTGTAATCGCAAGTACTTGCTGATGCACGATTTCCACTTGTGGATGTGCCAGTCCAGATCCTGGTTGGCTACCAACTAGCTGTGCATAGCGCAGAGGCTGTTTTTGAGGTGTACCTGGGATGCGAAAACTGTCCCCCTTTTGCAGGATTGGACGGGATTCGGTGATTTCTCCGAAGGATCGATCTCCGGCTGCCTGGCAGGGGAACCAATGGCCTTTGCCAGTTTCATCCAGCACATAGAATTCCGGATAACAATGTCCTGGTACCCAGACAGTGCGCGCTGGAATTTTGTTGGCTCGGCAAAGGGCGATAAACAACGAAGTCATTTCTTCACAATCTCCGTTGCCATCCCGAAGTGCTGCCAGGGCTCCTTCAAGTTTGCTATCTACATAGGCTACGTTTTGGCGCACCCAATCGTAAATTGTTTCAATGCGAGACCAAGTTGATTGAGAGGGGTGCTCGAACATACGGGCTAAAGACACGATTTCAGGGTGCTGACTTTCAATAAATGGGCTGGGTTGTAAGTAGTTCCGCAGTTCCCGGGATGTGCGGCGGTTCAACCGGTAAGCGTCCGTTTTGTCCGGAGCGGAGAAATGTTGTTTTTGCACCTCGAAAGTTAACACAGATCGAATTGACTCACCGGCAGCAATATGAGGAATATTGATCACCATCTGTCGCGCTCCGGATCCCAGTTTTCGAAACTTGATTTTTCGAACTTTTGCTGATACGTCTCGATCAATGATGCGTACTTTTTGTTCTGGGAAATCTTGAGGAACGGGTGTACAGGCAAATGCGCCACGACTGGGTCGATCCTGGCCAGTTAGGACGATACCAATTTTCCAAATTTGGGTCGAGGAAAACTTGAGCCGTGTCGTGGCCGTCACATTATCTTGTGCGGGGGCGTACGTTTTGCTTAAACACGAGATGATGGCCAGGATGAAAAAAATGCGCATGACGTTTCTAGTGAAAGAGTGAATAGGGTCAAGCGGAACTAGCCAATGATGACTTTGTGATTACAAACAATTATTTTATCGCGGGCATGAAACATAGGAAAGCCGGAGATTCTTCGCGACCGACATAGAATCCACCAATGACTGCCAATTGTTTGTTCAACGATCCCTACTTGTCCCGGATTGTTTTCAGGACATTTAAGTGTTTTTTTAAATCTGCGCCAGGTAAGTGAGGTTGAACGGTAGGGATTTTCAATCCGGAACGTTTTGGAAGACTTTTTATGTCTAACCCCAGTTTTCTTTGAGGGGGGGGAGGTTCAGAAACAGCTTTCGGGTTGTTTGCTTTTTGGTTTGTATTTTTCAGTTGACGTACAAACGTTACTCGCGGTTGACCACGGCCGGATCCGGTAAGGGTTTCAGGTACGAATCGAACCGATTTTCGTTGGCCGGTCACTTTGAAATTGTCACCCTTTTGTAGTATCGGGCCTGTTTCACTGGTTGTACCGAAGGCGACTCCGTCCTTCAGTTGGCACGGTATCCAATGCCCATCCCCTTGGTCATTCTCTAGATAGAATTCAGCATAACACTGATCGGGAACCCAGACAGTGCGCGCCGGGATTCCTTTGATCCGACAGAGGGCAATGAAAAGAGATGTGATGTCTTCGTAATTGCCATTGCCATCTTTCAGAGATCGGGCGGCACCTTTTAGTTTTCCAGGTTGATAAGACACTTTTTGTTGGACCGCATCATAGATTGCTTCAACCCCTGTCAAAACCGGAGCGTCGGTCCATTCAATTTTTCTCAACCAACGTCGAATGCTCGAATTGCGAATTTCGATGAATGGGCTGGGCCCAAGGTACTGACGTAGCTTACGCGGCACTTTGTTGGATTTTCTTAATGAAGTTGTATCTGTCGGTGGAGTTGGTAGCCGGCGGGTAATCTCGTAAGTGACTAATGCTTTGGCGACTTGGCCACGTCTTAGCAAAGGAATCGAAACCTGCATCACGCTGAGGCCGCTGGTGGATTTGCCGTATTGGATGTTTTGGATGTGGAGAGAGAATTCTTCGTCGACGATCGAGACTTGCTGTCCCGGCCAGTCGTCGGGTACGGGTACTGTACCAAGAAGTTGCTGACAATCTCCTCCGTCAGCCCGAACGATAATGCCCACGATGTAACGGTGAACGTGAGGTTTGCCGAATTGAACGCCGGTAAGCGATTCGTTTACGGCTGCCGTAGCAAACGTTAACCGACTTAGAATTAGCACAACGGTAAAAATGCGGATGTAAATTTGCACCGTTTCTCTCGCGCAAACGGGAGGCCAAATTCGAGGGAGTGATGCAAGTCCTGTTCCAGGATAGTACATCGTGTGAAATCTGTTTGCGATTGACCATGGCGGTTTGTAGTGGACAACCAATTCTTGCGGTTTTTACGGAGTAGTCTGAGGAATTGGCACCAGTTCGCCTTCGTTAGGTACCGCACCACCAGGGACAACGCTTGGTGGTGGGGCAACGTAATTGTTGTTTAACGTCGGATTGTTGATGTAGGGTGTGCCCAAGGAGGTTCCTGCGTCAACACAGGTGCCATCAGGACATCCTCCAGCATAACCCGTTTCATAACACTGTGTTCTGCCAGTACAGGGTGCCAGTACGCATTTCACGGTTCCCCTGACTCCGCCCCACAATTGGCGAAAGCAACCACAACCAGTTGTTGACACGGTCAAAATTGCGATAGCTGTCAAGATGCTTAGCCTTTTCATGATCAACTCTCCGCCAGAAGGGTTACGTAAGACACGGGTTTCTTATTGATTAAATAACTCTACATCACCCTGGGTGATGTGCAAATTCAACACATGTTTTTTTTCGTAACCAATAGAATCCACAGGAGAACCGGAAAGATTGTTCTAGAAAAAACGTATTTTGTGCCGGCCTGACCGTTCAATGGAAGCGTAACGCATTTTATTCCATCTCATGATCAGTGATTTTTGTAGTGATCCACGTTGCTATGCACTCTTTACAGGAGGATCTCGACACTTGATGGAAATGGTTACTTGTAACGGTGGTCCTGGCAGTCCGAATCATGACAGTCGTACCGGCGGTCACCTGTGGAGCATATAAAGTTGGGTGGTGGCTGCATGTCTGCCGTGTAGATCGAATGACAGATGGGTGTAGCGCAAAACCGATTATGACAGCTGCGTTGAATTAGAAGCAGGTAGGGGTGTCACGTTTGTGGGTAGCATTCTTTGGCGGGTAAAAACAAAATCTACAGATTAAGCTCCAAGACGGTTCTTCTCTTCCCATGCTGGCAGTGGCAACCGGGTGTTTACCGCCAAGTCCAATGCCCAGGCTTTCGGCGACTCCTTGATGATTACCGAAATCAGCGTCCTTACGTCAGGGGTCCGTGATGTAGATATGACCGATTTGTATCGGCTGGTGGGCTCACAGGCATAGTGGTTCAGAGACTGTCAATCAGCTGGTTTCTGAACCGGCAGGCGTCATTGAGATTGAGGATGGCACTATTGGTTGTCAGTAGGAATGTAGCTTGTTGCGAGGGTGTTAGCCACGGGGTCCATAAGCTAAAGAGTTTGCCACGTCTTGCACTCAGATCAGCATCTCATTTAACAATTCGTTAATCGGTCCCAAATAGGCTGTTACAAAGATCCGAATGATCAGCATAATGATCAGCACGGCAATCATTCCCCAAACGGCGAATCCGGCAAGCATTGTCAACACGGCCAGGGCAGCTTGAGCACGCTCTTGATATTGATGTGACAACGTGGTCATCGATTCGGACAACCGGCCACTTGTTTCTCCTGTTTCTACAACGTCTGTAAACTCGTCTGGATAAGCTCCGGTGCGACGCAGAGCGACGTGAATCTCATTTCCTTCCAATAAGGTGTGATCCACGTTAACCAAGTGGCGCGTGTAGTAGATATTGTGGGTACTCTTTTGTCCGAGTTCGACGGCCCGTCGTATGTCCAGTTCTGTATTGGTGGTAAGCGATAGTGTCCACGCCATTCTTGAAAGCGCCAATGTTTGCAAAGCTTTTCCCAAGATTGGTATCTTCAATGCCACCCGTTGCATTGGTGCGATCCACAGATCACCACGTGAAGCAGCACGGACCATAAAGCAAATCACGAGTATCACTAGCACCACACAGAAAGTATAAATTGTAAACCCGCGCGTGCCCACTAATCCCCAGCCCAGGATATCTGTCGCATTTCCGATCCACCCGAGCAAAAGAATTAAAATGCCAATTACGCCGATCGCGGTTGCCAGATAAAAGGATGGTAAAGCAATGGCTGATAAAAAGGTGCGCCGGAGTTTTATCCGGTGTTCATAGTGGCTGGCCAGTTGTAGAAAGACTTGGTCTAGATATCCTGTCTGTTCTCCTACCTGGACCAACTCCCGAAATAACTCTGGAAAATAACGACCTGTCGTCGCCAGTCCAAACGTTAGACTGTCTCCTTGCCTGACAGCATCCCGTATGATTTGGACATGGTGTCGCTGTACGGACGTTCCGCGTTCTGCTTCTCGCTCCCAGATATCTCGAATTACCAGGCCAGCCTCGAGAGATGTGCCTACTCGTCGACACAACTCTGCAAGTGGTTTCAGGCCAATTTGCGGAGAAAAAAACATTTGATAATAACTGTTTTTGGTTGACATTATTTTAACACCAAATTTCCATTATACGATTCCTGTTGTTTAAGGAACCCACACACTGAGACACCCACAAGACCCGGAGCCTCACAAACGTTACAATCATTTGGATGAAAACATGGAAAACCGTAAGCATTGTGGGAGTCGGACTGCTGGGTGGGTCGATCGGTTTGGCGTTGCGGCGGGCAAAGCTGGCGGAACGTGTGATTGGCGTAGGGCGTGATTTGGGTAGGTTGCGACGGGCACGTCAGCTGGGTGCTGTTTCGGAAGTAACGGACGAACTGGAGCAAGGTGTTCGTGAGGCCAATCTAGTCGTGGTCTGCACACCGGTGGGTTCAATTGTAGATCATGTACGTCGTGTGGCGGGTGCTTGTCCGGCGCGTGCATTAATTACGGATGTGGGTAGTACGAAATCTACGATTACGGCGGCGTTGAGTCAGAAGCAGCTAGGGGGCGTCACGTTTGTTGGTAGCCATCCTTTGGCGGGTAGTGAGAAAGCTGGTTGTGAAAATGCAAGTCATCATTTATTTGAGGGGCGGGTCGTGATCGTTACGCCAACACCGTCAACGCCCGAATCGGCAATACGTAAAACCGTAGAATTTTGGCGTCAGCTTGGTGCGGAGGTCCGTCGCATGTCACCTCGAGAGCATGATCGGTCACTCGCTATGACCAGTCACTTGCCACACCTCGTTGCATCGGCACTGGCCGCATCGACCTCGCCGGAGCTGCTGTCGTTAGTGGCGACAGGTTGGGCGGACACCACACGAATTGCCTCGGGTGACGTTCGGCTATGGGAACAGATTTTGGTGCAAAACCGGGGCCAGATATTGAAGTCTTTGGATAAGTTTGAGAAAGTGCTGAATTCGTTACGGGAATCATTGGAATTGGAAAAGTATCGCAAGTTAAAATCTATTCTCACCAAGGGTAAACAACATCGTGACACTGTGGGAAGTTGATATCTATCCGGATTCTGGTCAGCCGGATATCGTGGCCGCGGGTATTTCCGCACAAGCCAGTGATCTTGGCATAGAGGGAATGTCGCAACTCTCCGTGGCCGCTGGACGTGGTTTTTTAATACAAGGTGATATCACGCAAGAACAAGTCGAACGGGTGGCGACGGAGTTACTGGCTGATTCGATCGTTGAGTCATTTGTTTTAGCACGTGTTGGTGACCAATGTCTGAACCAGCCGCCGCGGGCAGGTGCACAACTGGTTCATGTGATCCCCAAGACGGGTGTAATGGACCCGGTTGCTGCAAGCACCATGATGGCGCTCAAGGATTTTCAACTACAAGTTGAGGAAGTACGTACGTTACGTAAATACTGGATTGATGGTGTCAACGAGGACCAGCTGCAACAACTTTGCCGGCGAATATTGGCCAATGATGCGATTGAGCGGGTTGTTATCGGACCGCTCGATTTCGACCAGTTACAGATGGGTCTTCCTTACAAGTTAGAATTGGTTCATGTGCCATTACGTGAACTGAATGATAACGCCCTGGAAAAACTAAGCCGTGAAGGACAGTTAAGCTTGTCGCTTGTCGAGATGCACACCATCCAGGCACATTTCCAAGAATTAGAACGTGATCCGACCGATGTCGAGTTGGAAACGATTGCCCAGACCTGGAGTGAACATTGTAGCCACAAGACATTAGCAGGTCGCATCGCGTACCGGGACGAGCATGGGCTGCGCCAGTTTGAGAACATGCTTAAGGAGACGATTTTTGCGGCGACACGCGAGATTCGATCCAGGCTGGGAGACAAGGATTGGTGCGTTAGCGTCTTTGAGGACAATGCTGGAATTGTTCGATTTGATGATCAGAATCACGTCGTATTCAAGGTAGAAACTCACAATCACCCTTCGGCGCTGGAACCTTACGGTGGTGCCAACACGGGAATTGGGGGTGTTATTCGGGACCCGTTAGGGACCGGGTTGGGGGCACGTCCCATCTGTAATACGGATGTTTTTTGTTTTGCTCCACCTGATACGGCGTCGGATGAAATTCCCCCTGGGGTACTGCACCCACGTCGCGTGATGCAAGGGGTGGTGTCGGGAGTACGTGACTATGGTAACCGGATGGGGATTCCGACGGTAAACGGTGCGGTTTACTTTGACAAGCGTTATTTAGGTAACCCATTGGTGTATTGCGGAAATGTGGGATTGTTAGCGTGTAATAAAACACACAAGCAACCACAGCCCGAAGACTGGATTGTTGCAGTCGGTGGTCGTACGGGTCGCGATGGTATCCATGGAGCAACATTCAGTTCGGTGGAATTGCATAGTGAAAGTGATTCCCTTTCCGGAGGTGCTGTCCAAATAGGTAATGCGATCACGGAAAAAATGCTGTTAGATGTGATTTTGGTGGCTCGAGACCGCGGTTTCTATAATGCCATTACTGATTGCGGTGCCGGTGGATTTTCCAGTGCGATTGGTGAAATGGGAGAATATATCGGAGCCGAAGTTTGGCTTGATAGTGCCCCGTTAAAATATGATGGTCTGTCTTATACCGAAATCTGGATCAGTGAAGCACAAGAACGGATGGTGCTTTCAGTTCCTCCTGCCCATTGGGAAGCCTTTCACGAACTCTGTCAATTAGAGGGGGTCGAGGCCACAATTTTGGGCCGCTTTGTACCAACTGGTCGCTTGCGACTCATGTATCAGGATTGCGAGGTGGCTAATTTGGGAATGGATTTTCTACACAGTGGCCGTCCCCCGGTGGTCCGCGATGCTGTCTACGAACCAGCCCCAAAGCGTTCACTTACATTGCCACAACAAGTTGACTGTGGCGCATCATTAACGGGAATTTTGAAGTCGTTGAATGTGGCCAGCAAGCACTGGATTATTCGGCAATACGATCACGAAGTTCAAGGTGGCAGTGTTATCAAGCCACTTGTTGGTGTTCAGGCGGATGGACCGAGTGATGCAGCGGTGGTGCGACCAGTTCTTTCATCCCGACGTGGTCTGGTAATTGCCTGTGGGATGAATCCTCATTATGGGGAACTCGACACGTATGACATGGCTGCCAGTGCCATTGACGAGGCAGTGCGCAACTGCGTAGCAGTTGGTGCCGATCCTAATCGGATTGCCATTTTGGATAATTTTTGTTGGGGCAATACAGAACGTCCTGAAACATTAGGGTCACTGGTTCGGGCGGCAATTGCTTGTTATGACGTTGCCTTGGAACTAGATACACCTTTTATCAGTGGCAAAGATAGTTTGAATAACGAATTTGCTTACCATGACGCAGCGGGAGAACGTTGTGTAATCACGATTCCTCCAACACTGCTGATCAGCGCCTTGGGACAGGTCGAAGATGTTGCCCAGTGTGTAACGATGGATTTTAAGCAGCCTGGCAACATCATTTATCAAGTTGGCATGACCCATGCGGAACTTGGTGGTTCCCATTTGGCATTACTTCACCAATTGGCAGATGGTCAACTGCCTCAGCTGGATGCGAAACGGGCTAAAGTGATTTACACCGCTTTACATGGGGCCATACAAGAAGGTTGTGTGAGGGCTTGCCATGACTTGAGTGAGGGAGGATTGGCTGTCGCCATTGCGGAGATGGCTTTTGCTGGTGGGTGTGGCGCGCAGATTGATATCAGTCGAGTACCAAGCGAACTTCAGATAACGGATCCTGAAGAACGAAATATCTATTTACTGTTTGCAGAATCCAATACAAGATTCCTTTGCGAAGTTCCTGCCGATCGGACAGACCATTTCGAACGCCGATTCACGGGGCTTCCTTGTCGTGCTGTGGGAGAAGTTACGGATGACAGAATGTTGCTCGTTGTGAACAAGGATCAGTCAGAAAAGGAATTGATTCGAGCGTCCATTGAAGAACTGAAGGCTGTCTGGCAAAAACCATTAGACTGGTAGGTTCATTTTAACATGGGTAGGCCAATCGTCTCATGGGAATGCTGCTTGACGGAACAGAAATAAAAATGGATAAAACGTTTTCCATCAACGCAGCCAAGTGGCAGATCAGCATGTTAACGTGATTCGGATAGGTTGGTGTTTTTGTTTGCTAACGTTACTTTCAGGATGGTGATAGTCCTAGAAATATTGTAATGGTCCGCTTGTCCTGCCAGGATTTTCAAGTTTGGATTAGTAAGTGAGATTGTTTTTTTAACTTAAGCATGTTGACGACATGAAAAATCTATGCCTGCACCGAAAATCTTGATTCTACGAGCCCCTGGAACAAATTGTGACCGAGAAACGGCCTATGCCTTTTCTCGTGTTGGTGGTGTTGCCGAACTTGTACACATCAATGCGTTGTTGAAGAATCCACGTCAATTAGCAGAGTACCAAATTCTTTGTTTTCCAGGTGGTTTCAGTTATGGTGACGATATTTCCGCCGGGCGGATTTTGGCCTCCCAAATCTGGCACCATTTGGCCGACGTAGTGTCCGAATTTCGTGATGCGGGTAAGCTCGTACTGGGGATTTGCAATGGGTTTCAGGTGTTGATCAAGTCTGGGATTCTGCTGGACGGTCCAGCGGCTACCTTGACATGGAATGACCAGGGGAGATTTGAAGATCGTTGGGTCCACGTTGCAGTGGCTAGTGAGCAATGTGTGTTTTTGCAGGGTATCCAATCGATGTATCTACCCATTGCACATGCGGAAGGAAAATTTGTCACGCGTGATGGCGACGTATTGGGTACCCTGGATCAGAATGGCCAACTTGTTTTGCGTTATGCAGATCCCTCAGGCCGTTACGGTACTGTGCTGGATTTTCCGTTAAATCCGAATGGTTCTCTGGCTAACGTTGCCGGGCTATGCGATCCAACCGGGAGAGTATTGGGAATGATGCCACATCCCGAGCGGCACATTGATCCGACCCATCATCCGCAATGGACGCGCCTGCCGCCGACCGATCAAGGAGACGGGCTGCGGTTGTTCGAAAATGCCGTGCGGTATTTCGACTGAAAATCTGACTGATGACCGACAATGCCAGTCCGCAATAAGATGCCAGCCCGTAACATGATGGCTGGATGTCGGATGATGTCATTCAGGAAGTCCTGGTGGAATCGTTTCTTGGGTTGACATCACCATCAGTACAGTCAATAGATTTGTCAATCAGCGCATTGGGATTCACCTCGTGCCAGATGCGTTACCTGATATCTGTAAGGCCGTTGCGTCCGTTACGGTCGATAGAAACGGAACATTGAGGTGGCAAGATGTTCCGCATCTACGGTACTCAACGGTATCTCTTCCTTGCGTTGACTGACCGCCCGTTCTGACCGATCTAATGATGCAGGGCACCTGCCTTGCTCAGGAACCAATGTCCGGTCTTAAATTTAGTGGGGGGTCTGGGAATGGAACATCGAAGGGGATCGACGTTCTGGCTGTTTTGGGGTCTGTTCGCGTGTCTGTTATTTGGTTCGTTATTTCGGTATGACGACTGGGCCATTCGTTCCGTGGCCAAACAGCCAAAAGTTTGTACAAACTTGTCAGCGTTAGCCCATGTAAGTAGTGGCTCCACTCCCTGGCGAGAGCTCGAGCGGCGAGAGCACTATCTGGAAAATATGAAGAACCTGCAAAACGGTTGGCAGTCTGCGGGCGTAGTCGACTTGGCTAATTTCTCTCCAGCTGTTACTTGTTCCCTGGAGCCTGTCAGTACAGAGACGGTTCTGCTTTCGTTGCACCGGATGGAGAGTCTGAAATTGTCGCGACCGTCAGGAATTGTCCAAAATCAAAAACACAGGTTGCCCAGTGAACCGCGATCTAAAAACCCCCGTCTTGTTGCTGATTCTGAAAAAATAGTTTTTAAAAATCAGAATTTTTCATATGCAAAACGAAGAATGGTTAATGACACCTCAGTTTCTGAAACTGTGTTGCCAACGAATCCTATTGCTCCCGGAATCCAATCGCAAGCGGAAATACGGGAGGGATTAGTATCTGCTGACAAGTGGGACACGGTCGTAGAAACAAGCTTGACGGAGTCCACGTCACTATCACAGGCTTGCTGGCCTCGACCGGTCACATTGATGCCGTTGTTGAAAAGCTTGGGAAAAAATACCGAGCTTCGTTCATGGTCTGAACGAGTCGTGTATCAATTAGAAATCCTGTTATCGAAAACTTCCTTTGATGACCAACAGCTGATCCTGTTGTTTGACGGACTGGCCGAGTTGGCTCGCGAGGGAAGGGCTGAATTAAAACTACTTCCAGATAGTCACCACAGAACGATGTACGCTCGTGCTGTTTATGGAGTCGAGAAACGGATCGGTTTGTGGCGGTTATTGTATCGAGTGGCACTGGTGACAGGTAATGAAGAGACTGAAAAGCGTGACTTGGTAGAATTAGACAAAAAACATGCAGCAGTTCAAAAAATGCTGGGCATGACGGCGAAAGGAAAGGCCTGGCAGCGGTTTTTGGGGCTTGAGGAATTAACTGCAACAGAGGGGCTGCCCCGCCGAAATCTTGCTGACCAGATTCTAAATCGCATGTCAGGACCGCAGGTGACGCCATTACAGCAAAAGTTTCTTGAACGTCGAGTGATCCAAGACTTGGCTGGAGCTCTCTATCGAGTGAAATGTAGGTCGATTGACTTTTTCGAATTGCTTGAACGTCTTGAGAAATACGAAGCAATGGACCGTGCTGCCGAGGGGGAATGTATTGCTCACAGGATCGAATGGTTACTGCAGTCCGATGATCCGTTGCTGTATCAATTAGGCAGCCATCTGGATCGTCATTGGCGGAACGCTAATGTGCGCGTATCCATTAGCAGTGAACTGATGGGTCGTTTTTTGCCCAATGCTGATACTGTTCGCGATCGGGTTCGAAACAGATTCGGTGATGCCGTTATTCGTGGCACTAGTTGGACCACGACCCAAATGAGTTGGAAATTGATACCGGATCAGCAGAAGATACGCGTCGAGTTGGTAGCCCAAGGTCATGTCCGCTCAGAAACTGTGGCCAATCAGGGCGGGGCTCGGACACAGAATCGAGGTCAAGTTCGTTTTGAGGCGTTAAAACCAGTATGGTTTGACGAACAAGGTTTACATGTCAACGACGCGATTGCTTCAGCGCGCAGTTCTGTCCGCATTCATGGCATTGAAACGAGTTATGACAGGATTCCATTATTTGGGCCGTTTGCACGTACGTTGGGACAAAACCGGGCAGAACAACAGAAAGGCCATGCACGCCAGGTCATGGAGCAACATGTTGTCCAGGCTGCCAAGCATCGTTTGGATACAGTAGTGGATCGTCAACTGACACCGTTAGTGGATTTTTACAAAAACAATGTTCACAGTCCACTTGTTCACCTTGACCTTGAGCCTGTTCCCGTAACATTGCAGACGACAGACCGCCGGATCATGGCCCGTTACCGATTAGCCGACGGACAACAGTTGGGGGCATGGTCCCCTCGACCACTGGCATTTAGTGATACTCTGCTAAGTATTCAGATGCATCAATCAAGCATCAATAATCTGGTCGAAAAACTAGAATTGAATGGAAAACGTTTTGAACTGGAAAGATTTTATAAGACAATTCCTCAGCGACTTGGTTTTGAAACGATAAGGCTTCCTGACGATTTGCCGCAAAATGTCAAACTACGTTTTGCGGTCGATGAACCGGTGCGTTTTCAGTTTAAGAGCGGACAGGTTCGTATTACGATTCGTCTAGCATCACTTACCAAGGGGCGGAGGTACCGTTGGCGCAATTTGACAATCGATGCTAATTACATACCGGATTCATCCACGGTGAATGCAAAGCTGGTTCGAGAAGAAAGCATTCAGCTAACAGGGAAAAACCTGCGTTTGAGTGACCAAGTCACGTTGCGAGGTATTTTCAGCAACGTGTTATCCAGAAAACGAAATTTTTCGATATTGCAGGAAAAACTGGCCAATCACCGACATATCCGAGACTTGGCCATCCACGAATTTGTTGTCGAAGATGGTTGGATTGGAGTCGCTTGGGGAGTACCGCGCCTGGCGGACGGTGGGAAACGCCTGTCTGTCCGTTAGTGTGACTAGTTTTCAGGCCGTGCAGCGCCAGAACCGAACCGTCCCCGAAATTCTTCGACTGGATACTTCGTTTCGTTCTTCTTCATTTTCTTGACCAACGCCTCGGTTAGGTCTAGATTCAAAACGTTTGCGAGTGCCAGTGTGTAAGCAAGAACATCAGCCAATTCTTCACCCACGGCAGTTTTATTGACAGGTTCGTCCTTTATCTGACGGGAGACATCCATTGAAATCCATTGGAAATGTTCCATCAACTCAGCGGCCTCAATAGCTAAAGCCATACCCAGGTTTTTGGGAGAGTGGAATTGTTGCCAGTCGCGCGCATCGACAAATTCACGTACCAACTGTCGGAGTTCAGCAATAGGTGTTTCATGATCGTTCACGTCGTCATGCTCCCTTCCAATAGGGCTGTATGTTTCGTGGGCAGTCCGAATAGAAATACAGGATTAATCAACCGAGGACATGATGATACTTGGTTTTCTCGCCCGCAGGAAAAGGGGAGGATTCGATTTTTTGAAAGTCTTGCTGTTCACTGGTATTGAACTGGTGTAAATGTTAAGTTAAAGGGTTCGTATGGATTTGAGGAAACGACGACTACATACTAAACTATAGCAGCTGACTTATGACAGTGTTTGCAGAATCATTGCTGTAGATGGCAAACGCTCTGAATTGTTCGAGGAGGACTTTCCACTGGTATTTCGTGTCGATCTCGATCTTTATCGCGGCCCACTCGACTTATTGCTGTACCTAGTGCGCAAACATGAAGTGGACTTGCTTGACATTCCAATTGCCAAGATTGCTGAGCAGTATCTGGAATACTTGCCAACGCTCGAGCAGTTGGACGTCAACGCAGTTGGTGACTTTCTGGAATTAGCCAGTACTTTGATCGAAATCAAGTCACAAATGGTGCTTCCCCGTTCTGAGGAAGAAGATGGAGAGATTGAGGACCCTCGCCAGGAGCTGGTGCAACGATTGCTCGAATATAAGAAGTACCGCGATGCAGCAAGTATGCTGGAGGAACAGAGTAGACAATGGCAAACACGCTATTCGCGGTTGGCATCTGACATTCCTCTCCAACGTCGAGAATTGGCGGACCAACCGATCCACCACGTTGAATTGTGGGATCTGGTAGGTGCCTTTGGACGTCTGCTGCGCGAGCAGGAGCTGGCGCGACCTGCGAATATTGTCTATGATGAAACGCCTATCGAAGTTTATATGTTACGAATTAAACAACATTTACGAGGTGAAGGTGGTGTTACGATCTCGGATCTGTTTTCAGCCGGCATGCATAAGTCAGCATTGATCGGAGTTTTTTTGGCAATCCTCGAATTGGTGCGCCACCGTCATGTACGAGCCGAACAGCATAAATTACACGGAGAAATTTGGGTAATGCCTGGCGATGAATTCAGCAAGTCCCTGGATTCAACGGATGTGGACCACTATCAACAGTCTCCACCTGATGTAGGTAATCCTTCTACGAGGCAATAATGTGCTTTCGGAGGTAGCCCCTTGTTTCTACAGTGGACGCGCTTCTAAACTGTTTGGTGCCCATGCTTAATAATCTTCCAGCCAAGCAATTGAAGTTTAAAGATCTGACGATTGAAGGTTACTCGCGCGCTGCGGTCCAAAGTTACTGGCGCATTCCCGAATTCAAGCTTGGTTTTGATCTTGGCGGTCAACCATGGTCATTTATGGGGACACCAACGTGGTTTGTGTCCCACACCCATCTCGACCATATTGCAGCATTGCCGGTGTATATTGCTCGACGTCGCATGATGAAAATGGAACCACCAAATATTTATTTGCCAGAACACGCCGTGGAAGGTGCAAAACGGATTCTGGATGCGTTCAGCCGACTTGATCGCGGACGTTTACCATGTGAATTAATTGGTATTTCGCCAGGCCAGGAGATAGAGATCTCACGAGAGTTGGTGGTCACTGTCAGCGCTACGAAACATACGGTTCCTTCGGTAGGATTTATCGTGTGGGAAAGACGTCGTAAGCTCAAGTCTGAATATCAAGGACTTTCTGGTACCGAGATTCGTGACTTGCGTTTGAGCGGGAATGAGGTCACAGAAGAACATCGACACCCACGACTAGCCTATCTGGGTGACAGTGCTCCTGAAGGTCTTGACGAATGTCCCGATATGTACGAAGCGGAGGTGCTGATTACCGAAATGACGTTTGTTGCTGCGCGACACCGTAAGGATAAGATCAGAAAAATGGGCCACATCCACCTGGACGACCTGTTGGCACGACGTGATCGGTTTAAAAACGAATTGATTATCGCGTCTCATTTCAGCACACGGTACCATGCTCGCCAAGTGCGCGGTATTGTTGAAAAATCTTTACCAGACATGCTTGATCAGCGGCTACATTTGTGGTTGTGAAAAATGAAACTGAAATTTTTCGAGTTGCGCACAATGTATATGCGCATGTGACCAAAGCTGGTGTTATTGCGGACTGGTATCGTGGCTGGCCCAGAGATGTCATTGATCTGGTATACTCCCCTGCTTTTGAGACAGAGTCGCGAGTAGATGCAGTATGGTTCAGCTTGAGCGGTCAGCTTATGTACATGTTCCTTTTTGCGCTCACCGTTGTGGTTATTGTAATTTCACAGTGGCTGCAAGGCGGAACGATCTGGTCGAATCCTATTTGTCTGCACTGGACCGGGAATTGTCTTGGTTGGAGACACCCCGCCATGTCCGCACCCTGTTTATTGGTGGAGGCACGCCTACACAATTGACATGGGGTCCATGGCAACGTCTTCTTAGTATGGTGACGCGCTGGTTCCCGGTTCAGCAGCCAGGGGAATTTAGCATTGAGGCCAACCCTGCTGACGTGACCGTACGACATCTCGATTTGGCACGTCAGTTAGGTGTTACACGGATCAGCCTTGGCGCCCAATCGTTCAATGAAAACAAATTGCGATTTCTGGAACGGGACCATGTGGGTATAGATATCCGTCGAGCCGTTGGGATGGCGCATGACAAATTCGACAGTGTTTCACTCGATTTGATATTTGGCCTGCCGGAAGAGTCCCTGCAAGGATGGCGCTGCGATTTGCAATCGGCGATAGATCTCGCGCCACAACATATTTCGACATATGGATTGACTTATGAAAAAGGGACGTTGTTTTGGAATCGGATGCAACGAGGTGCCTTTCAGCCGTTGAGCCCAGACCGTGAACGGGAGATGTTTGAATTGGCCATCGAGATGCTCACGTCCGCTGGATACGAACACTATGAAGTCTCCAATTTTTCCCTGCCAGGACATCGCTCCCGACACAACGAGGTTTACTGGACCGGTGGTGAATATTACGCTGCCGGTCCGGGGGCTGCCCGCTATCTGGACGGTTGCCGCGAAACGAATCACCGTAGCGTAACGACCTATTTAAAGCGGGTGTTAGGCGGCGAATCACCTGTCATGGAGCGTGAATCTCTGAACGATGAACAGGCTGCTCGTGAAAGACTTGTATTGGGTTTGAGACGCTTGGAAGGTGTCCATCGCCTTGAATTCGAGCACCAAACAGGGTTCTCCATTGACAACCTTGCGGGGCCTGCTGTCGAGAAATTACTCCAGTGGAAATTACTTAAGTGGGTGGGAGAAAATTTGTGTCTGACCAATTCTGGCCTGATGGTCAGTGATTCGATTTGGCCAGACTTGTTGTGAAAGGGAGCCGTTCGGGATCGAGCCATCTGTCGAAATGTTTTTTTGGCAGTAGGGTAATTTGTTGACTGCAGGGTGAAGAAAATTTCCTGCCGACTAGAGCGACGGGTATCATTCTTGATGGTCTTGCCATGCTTTTAATTGTTGCTGGATTTCTTCCCAGGATAAATTGCGACTGACGATTCCGCATGCTCTTTTGGTTCGTGTTTGTGAGTGAACTGCATCGCCTTGCAAATTGCGAACTTCTCGGTCGAGTGCGGCGAGCCAATCTGGCATTTCAAGGCCGACGCCTGCTGGATCGCGTGCCATTGCGGCAGCTTCTTTTTCCAGTAGATCGAACACGGTTTTTGGACCAGCAGCAGATGCTTCTTCGATAGCAGGTTCAACGAGGGCACACAGACGGCTGATAATCATGGGACGCACGAATCGGCCTTTCAAGCGATCGGAGATCGTTGGCATTTGCATCGCATATGTCTTCTGCAAAGTAGACAGTCTTTCAAAAAATATATCGGCATTTTGTTGCGTTCGTTCGACAAGAGCTCTTCGCCAGATTTCTGCATCAGGGTTGCGTTGATTCCGTACAAGCACACCATGCGCGATGAAAATCGGTTTCAAATTCCACTTTACACGATCGTACTCGACGCGCAGGCGCAGAAAATCAAGCAGTGTGTAGAGCAAGTCACCGCGGTCTGACTGTGTGGTTGTGCTATTGTAATCGCGATATTCACTATAATTTTCTACGATCGATTCCAGAATCAAGGTAAGTCGGGCGGCTGCTTCTTCGTGCGAAATGTGTCGATCAACGTCATCGACAAGGGCCATTTCTGGTTGGGTACCATTTTCGGCAAGTTGATCGAGCCATTCCCCAACGCCCTGATGCAGAATCGCACGGATATTGCCCAACCCGAGGAATGTTTGGGTAAATAAATCGTTTCCATAATTGTGAATAAAATCGACAAGTTGTTCCCAATCTTCTGAATCGGAAACGCGTTCGAGCGCTGACAGCCTAAGTGTACGACTGTGTGCCAGCCAGATGAGTAACATTGACTGAGTGAGTGGTTCCAGAATATCCACGAGATTGGGTGACTGGGGATCGTCCGTCGCCCAAGACGAGGCTGATTTAACGACTGCTTCCACGATTGACTGAAAACCGGTTTCAAACAGCGAGTCAAATTCTGTTACCGCCGCCCCGGCAGTTGGATGATTCCGTTCCATTTGGCGTGTTGTGTCAATTAACGCACATGCCTCTTTCAATAATCCCAATTGTGGTAGCCATTGGAGAAAGTCTTCAATGGTATGTTGCCGAAGTCGTGCACGGAGAATCTTGCGGGGATCACCGTGGCGGGAAAGAGGGACGTATAGCAAAGATCGTTCCCGCATTTTTGTAAGAAAGTTGTCCCAATCGGTATGGACAGCGTCAACATTTCCATTCAATACATTCGATAATATCTGCGCGGCGTGGATTTCGATATCATCCAGCATTGCAGGTTTATCCGGTTCAAGCTCAGCAGCCAGCGACCGGTCATGGACAAACAGCGCGGCCAGGACAAAACGAGTGGCGTCACAAGTTGTTAATGCCGTGGAAATTGTTTTTTCGAGAATTGTTTCTTTTTGCAACCGCCGTCGATCATATTGTATTAGTGACTCGGGTGTGGGTGCGGGTGTCGGAAGAGAAAAACGATGCACATTGCCGACTAAATTCAACAGCTCACGTCGGTTGGTGAGCAATTGATCGAGCCAGCGACGAATCACGGGGCCGCGACTTGGCCAGGTGTGCAATTCAGTCGAAGGATCGCATGCCGCGATTTGCCAGAGTTCGGCGAGGCATTCTAGTACGCCAAGCCTTTCACATAGATACCGTGTCTGTTCATCCAGTTCGAGTTCGGAGGTATAGTCTTCGTCATAAATAGATCCTTCCACTCCATCGTCCGTACTGTCACGAAAGACGACTTCTTCGTAAGCTGCACCATACAAGTCGTCTTGGTCCTCTTCTTCCTCTAGAGGATCGTCAAAATCATCCTGTAAGAAATCTTCGGGTAGATCTTCCATTTCACTGATTGCCAGATCAAAAGTGGGAATTTGCCAGTACTCTTGTGCATTTGCCTCGAAGTAATCAAAGAACTTTTGCATGGTATTCCATTTTTCCTCCAGCGGCATTGTGGAGCTTTTGACTTGTCTTAACCAACGAAGTGCCGACTTTTGGAATGATATATCAGCTTGTTCCAGACCCACTCTCCCAGCTTCGTTTAGCCAATAAATGAGCAGTGACATGGAGGCAATGTAATCCTTTTGGTCGAGCAGTGCATTCACGACCATGGCAAACGCCTGAGGAGAGTCGAACATCTCGGCATGTGGCGCCCAAAAACGGACGTCACCCGTGGCTGCGCCCCCTTGATGCCATAAGGCAAGTCCTTGTGCCGCACGTTCAGCAGCGACAAACATTTTTTGGGCATTGATTCCTTCCACATTATTCATTTCGTGGACTGCGAATTGATGCCACCAATCTGCCAATTGTCGAAATTCGGCTGAAATACGTTCGCTAACGATCTTTTCATTACGCGCTGCAGATTCACTCCACAGCTTTGCGTACAGTGAAAATACACGTTCCATCAATTCCATCAAAGCATCCACTCGATCGTCGTGAATACTATTTTCTGGCGCAGGAAAAAGGGAATAATTGGATTCAAAGCCGAGAATATTCCATGGGTCGACCATTGCGCCGCACTCAATGGCACGGTGCAACAGGTCTACTGCTAAACTGGTACGGTTAACTGCAGTATCCAAAGATCCCTGTTCACTACAATGTTCTGCTTCCAACAACAAACAGTCGATCTTGCAGATCATTCTGGCCGACGTGACAGGCAGAATTGCTGTTTGACGTACAGCCGCCTCGGGGTAACCCATGCGCGCAAATACCCTACCCAGTTGAGCGTGCTGAACCTGCAATGCTCGGTGGCGTGCTAATCGTGCATTGAGATCCTGGCGAGTTGCGCCAAAGGGCTGTTGCAGGTTAGCTGCTTCCTGTTCAAGACGTAGACGGTGAACATCGTTCAATTGACTTAAAGTTTGTTCGTAAAAATGGTCCCGATAAGTGGCGATGCGAGGCAGCAAATTACCTAAGCTAGTGGTTGAATCGTGTGCGCCTGGCCCACTTCCGCTGATTCCCGATGCCATCAGAATGGTGCCTGCCAGTACGGCGGCTGTTTCCGTTAACAATTCATCGGCCAGAGTATCATCGCACTCTTCCACACGGCATATAAGTGCTTCGAGTACGATGTCCCGTACGACAAATCGGTAGTAATATCCTTTTTGGTCTATTTGATGGGCGTCCCATTGCCCAAATAAATAATTGGGACGCTTGGAAGCAGGATGGTCAAAGTCGCACGCTCTCGGGTCACTGCTCAGTTCTTGGAGACGTTCCAAGTCGAAATGTGCAGATTGTAATATTTCTGCATCCGCATTCTGTAAAAATGTTAAACACCGTTCGATGAGTTGTTCATATCGGCCAGCTGCGACACCTGTTCCACGTATGTATAACGGAATCGGACGAGACCACTCATGTGCGTAGGGCTCGAGCTTTCGTGTTTCTAGCGCTACTACCGGACGATGTCCTACAAAATCGTTCAAGTCGCAAATAGTGCCCTTTACGATGCGTTCCGTGGCGTCCCATGGTGAACCTTGTTGCAAAACGGATTCGAACACGCGTGCAACCAGTAGTGGCTGCCAGAGCGATTCATCTGTATGGTGAAAAAGAAGGTCCCGGTGGTATGCGCGATATTGAGGTAAAACAGAGTCAAACACAAGTCGCAACACTGCTTCTGCTTGTGATGCATCATGAAAAGCAGCGTCCTTTTTACGTAAATCGTCCAGTCCCTGTTCGAGTAGTTGTCTTAGTCGCTCAAGAGTGGTTGTTTGACGATTATCGTCCTTGTCTTCCTTGTTGGCAGAAGACTCCATATGAATTTCGTTAGAAGGTCTTGCACCTTGCCAAATGGATGATGTTGCAGACAATCCTACCGGAAAGATTGCGTTGATTCCTGCCAGAAAAGACAGATCGGTTGCGCCCGACGAAAAATTCAGGTAACCAAGTACTCTTTTAAGTATGTCACTTACTTCGGACCGATTTGCCAACATGACTTTTGCAATCTCTCCCCGTGTACGCAAGCGGTGTGTAGTGGTGCGTCGAACGGTTTGTTTCGTGTTTGGTTCATGGGACGGTAAGGATTGTACCTCGGCCGAACGGTATTCTTTCAAAAAGTAAGCTCTTGGCGTTTCTGCCACGGTGAAGCGTCTAACAAGGCCAGGAGCATTTTTGTCGATAAAATGATGAATAGTGGAATGTGATCTAGTTTCCAATCATTCCAGCCGGACGGCAAGGTGGCTGAACTCGTCGTTTTTTGTGATGATTGACACTGTTTCTTTGATTATGATAGGTAGTAGCAGAGTGGCCGCATTTTATGTGGGTGGCAAACCGTGATTTTGGTTTAATTGGTAGTTTGAGGAATGGCATGAATGTTGTAAATCACCGTACGATTTCGTCAATGTTGTTGTTATTGTTGGTTGTGAGTGGTCAAGCGTGGGGCCAATACATTTCCCAGGGATACCTGTCGAGTGCTGCAGCCAGTCGTCTGGGTCTAAAAGCGGTCTGGAATAAACAGGTGGTCTCACATCTTGCCTATGGAAAAATCTCGGAAATATGTCAATTTGTGAGCGCCGAATCGAACTATGAGCTTCACGAAATTCAGTATGACGGACATAAGACGCTGATTCGTGAACATGCTCTCGATCGACGTGGCAACGTATTGGGGAAAGAACAGGCCGCACTTCTTGCCAAACAGACGGTGATTGCACTCAAGGAAAGTGGTTATCACCCAGAACAGGTGACACATCATGTTCCTGAAATAACTCTCTGTTTTGCCTCGTCGGACGGAGTGGTTCACGCGATCGATGCCGAAACCGGTCGTATACTTTGGAGAACATCTGTTGGGAAACCTGGATACCCGACATTACGACCAGCGGTCAATGAACAGTCCGTTGCGGTCATCTATGGATCAACATTATATATGTTGCGGCGAACTTCGGGTGAAGTGTATTGGGAAACACGTCTAACAGGAGTTCCTGTTGCTGGTCCAGCCATCAGTCATCGGATGGTTTTCACATTGGCGATGAATGGTTTTCTCGAAGCTTTTCATTTGGATGAACTGGACAAGGAACCTTGGCGATTCCAATCAACAGGACGTGGAATGGGGCGACCCCGCGTTTTGGCGAGTACGGTCAGTTGGTCTACTGGCCAGGGACATGTTTACGTCGGTGATGCGTTGGAAGGGAAAATGAAATATCGATTGGAAGCTGATGGTATTATCCAACAGGGCCCAGCTTTTGTCGGTTTACGAGGTTTGGTTGCAACGACGACCGAAGGTCTGGTTTACGGACTAGACCGGTTGTCGGGCGAGATTGAGTGGCGTACCTCAACGGGTCGTGACTCTTACGTGTCTCCTGTTGTGATTGGTGAACGAGTCTATGTGTTTTCGGAACCAAATGGAATGTGGCAGCTGCATGGCATGACTGGCAAACGACAATGGTCAGTCGCTGGGATTACCCAGTTTATAGCTGCTAGTGCAGAACGGCTTTATTGTCTTGATGTTCAACAGAGACTGCGACTTATAGATATGGAAACTGGGGCGGTTGTCGGAACGACACCTGTCCAGGGTATTGAAATGGTCATGACGAATTGGCAAACAGATCGAATCTTGTTAGGAACGAAGAAGGGACGTCTTCAGTATTTCCATGAGCAGTCGCTAGATGTGCCTTTGATCCACCTGAAACCCAATCCTGCGGCACGACCGGCAGCCGAGTTGAAAAAGACTACTGAACCGAAGGAGGAGGTTGCTAGCGAGCCTCAGGATGATCAACCGACTGTGCACCAGGAGGACCAGAACGCCGTGCAACCAGAAGACGACAACAATCCTTTTGAGTTTGATGAAGGAGAAGATGACAACCCTTTTGGATTTGATGATGAACCCTCGGATGACAACACAGATGATAATCCTTTCGGATAAAGTTCTGGTCTTTTCTCGTTGGCAGTCAGGCGGGTTACGGTGGAACGATGACACCGATGGTTAGCAGGAGGTTGGCATAAATCCTTTGTTCTGCTGTAGCGATTGTCAGGCATACATTGGGCTGTTGGGTGGCTTCGTAAAAGGCAAAACGTTCGATCGGTTCCAATTCCAGTGGTGCTCCAGCCTTGTTTAAAAGATCTGAAAACTCGGACCAAATCGGCGGCGGTTTTTTGAGGGCATATGGTCCCGAGCGATGATAATCCATGACGGTTGCATGTTCAAATGGAACTGCAGTCAGCAGGGAACTCAATACTTGTGTGCAGGACACCACTCCGGGTGTAAGGTTCAAGGAAACGAGTGTCGCTCGAGGTCCCAATGTTGTTGACGCAGGATAATTTCCATCTGCAATCAAAATTCTTGAACCATGTCCTGCACGCCCCAATGTTTCCAGAATCTGGGGATGTATCAGTTTCCCCTTTAGCATGTGATGCTCCGGACTGGTAATCGGTTACGGGTCGTTGCTGCTTTTTAAAAGCAGGTTATCCATTAGCCCGGACTAAGCTAATGAACATGTAATCTATGCGTTCAATGTGACGGACGGATTGTCCGCGACATTAACCCACACATGAACGTGAGGAGATCCACGGAAATGCCAAACAAATGCAGGACCTTCCAGTCGCCAGACGTCCCAGACCCCATCATTTCCGATATCGTTGTCTGTAAAAAATGATAAATGGCATTGTTCCAGACCACCTTGCGCTGCCAGGCATTTGACAACTTCATCACGATCGGATTGTCGGTAGGGTTCGATCAGCTTTTGCAGCACATGCTGGACATGTTCTTGTTGATCTGAAGATAATTCGGTCACAGGGATACCTGGAAATGCGCCTTTCTCGCCACGAAAAGCAACTTGGCTTTCGCGCGGCGATGTGGCGACTTCCGCCAGTTTGCGTTGGCGTCCGTCCAGCATTTGGTACACTTTGTTTGCTGCCAGGGCTTGTTCCCAAAAGACGTTGCCGGGATGGTCGGATTTTTCGTGAAATACACCTCCGGGATCGTGTCCGTAAAAAATTGGGCCACCAAATGCTACATGATTTGCTGAATTGCCATCACAACGCATTGTCATGTGACGACCAGTCATTACAAATTCGAACCGATCTTCATCAGGTTGGCCAAAAATGGCAATCGTTTGGGATTCACCGAATCCCCCCGCGTCGTCCTGCATCTGTTTGTCGAATCGTGCGTGCCATTCGGGCTGGACAATGCCTTCAAAAATCTGTCGAATCATGTCTCTTTGATCGTCTGTATAGAAACCAGAGCTCATTTCTGGGTCCGTTACCTGCCAGTTGTTACTGATTCTAGTGCGCAGCAATCCACGCTCCGCATCCATGTGGTCCCAGGGAAAACAGATTGAGGAGCGTTGTTTTTCAGAAAGGGAATTGTACAAGAGCTTGACAGTTGTTTCAGGAGAACTTACTGGATTGTCATCCACGGCCACAGCAGAATCAGGGGTCCAGGCTGTGGTTGCTATGGCGGTTGTTCCCAGGGCGGTTGCCCGCATGAAATCACGACGACTCCATTCGGAATGAACTTGTTTAACAGGATGGGATGGTTTCACGGAGGACATGCGAATTTTCCTTTTCTCGAACGGGGACGGCCGACAAGCATATTCTAACGTAACGGTTAGCCACTACTGAACAGCCCTCGCATTGTACGATAAATGGTATCGCTTCTGGCAGTCTGCCGCCAAGGATTTAAAAAAAATCTAGCTTTGCCATTCGCAAGCTTGGGAAGCAAAAACCGCGTTTTGCACTTAAAACCGTAGGGATTCAACGGTTTGTAGATTGCGCCTTACCAAACAATCTCAATTCCGGCTGAAATCGCATGATAAAGTGCATCCCCTCGAACTTCGAAGGGTCGGAATGTTCCAGAGATCGTGGCTGGTTTGAAGGACGAAAAACCTTCATCTTGCTGGGCGTTTTCGGCATTAAGTTCGATGCTATCTCGGGCCAGTATAACGCCAGTGTAATACAAGATATCGTATGACGCTTTGAGGGTAACGTTAGGGCGGACTTGCCAGCCAATATAGGCACCGGTTTCTCCCAGGAATGCCAATTGGCCATCGTTTGAACGATCACCGACCTGAGTTGTTTCGCCCATGTCGTTCACGTAGATGTCAATCTCACGGTCAGCAAAATTGTGCAGTCCACCACCTTTGAGCTTGATGCCCCAATGCCAATTTGCATGTTGCCGGAGGATACCTGCACCAATCTGGACGCCGACCATATCGTTGTATGCACGAACTTCGTAACGGCCACGCCCCGTGTTCCCTCCGCCTGCGTCCGAATCGATGGCACCAATACTATCCCATAAGAACAACTCGTTGTGGCGCAGTACGCGCATGCCTGCGAGCGTCGTCAGAATAGTACCCGAATTGATGTCTCGATGCCATTTCCCGTTAGGCTGAAGCAGTAACCGATCGCGTCGTAATCGCGACCTTTTCTTCCAGTTGAATTCGTAGCTGTTTAAATCAGAGGTAAAAACATAGGAATGTGACAAGGCGTTTGAAAATCCGACGATCGAAATTGGTAGAATAAAGTTACCACTAGTGGGCCCGATTTCTTGGTCAAGATTTAATCCGTCGAGGCGAAATATATTGTATCCCAGGTCACGGACGTGAAAGTCCCCATCATCCGCGCCAGCTTGTACGGCTGTTAGCTTGTCACGACCGTCAAAATCAAAAAGTCCCCAAAACGTGAATTCGAGAGCGTGGTCACGATTATATGCATCCCGCCCAATGATGTTGCCGATTGTCAGCTTGACACCCGGTTCCGTCTTGAAGGTTTGGCCACTTGTTTGCAAGGGATCTTGGTTGTCAGCCGGATGGGTAACAAGAGTTTGGCCCATACCAATCACGCGCTGTGTAAAAGTTTGGTCGCGGCTGATGATTTTATTGTTCGGCATGGCCCGATACATGAGGACCAGGCTTTGTTCCGTATACCAATGCCCTCGCCAGAGCCATGTCCCCGAACTCTGCAACAGGGGTATCCGTTGCGTGAGGAAGTTGTCGCCAGACAACTGGTGATGTGGTTCGTCAAGGTTGGTTTCGAGGTCTAATCCATCGTTATCCCATTCAAACCCATCGTTATCCCATTCAAACGCTGTCTGAGGTTCGGACTCTTCCGTTTCGACACGGGGGTCAAACTCCTCGGTTTGTGTCGCGGTGGCCAGCGTGAAATCACCAGTTAGTGCCAAGGGAACTTTTGTAGATTCAGTGACTGATTCGTCATGGACATTGATAGCACCAAGTTCTTCCTGAGCAAGACATACTATCGTGGGCAGGAACATTGCCGTGATGGCAAAGATCACGACAAGGCTCGAAGGTTCGATTTTTGGCCGCTGAGACATGCAAACGGTCCCTTGATGATGACGCTAGTGCCCGCAAGTTGGCCAACTAGGCCCATAGTAATTGGTTCTACTGCGTCATCGGACATAATGGATACGAGGACCAGGAAAAATCCTTACAATCCATATAATCGTTAAAAATTCTCCAATATAACTATTTTCGCCATGAGCATTCTATTGTCAGCCATACGTATGTCAGCCATACGTAATGATGCCGTTGTCTTTGTTTAAGTTTGCAGATTCCTGGATGGATTCTGCTACCAAACAACTTCAAATCCCAAGGAGAATGCGTGATAGAATGCGTCGTTTCGAAGTTCCAAAGGCCGAAACGTGTCGGTAACTTGGGCGGGTTGGAAATTACCTGGGTCTAGGCTATTGCCCGAGGTCTGTGAAGCTCCCCTACCATTGATTTCAATTCCATCGCGGGCTACTGCGATGCCTGTGTAATACAGAATATCGTAGGAGGCCTTGAGTGTCACATTAGGTCTCAGGTGCCATCCGATGTATGCACCAGCTTCGCCGAGAAAGACGGCTTGGTTATCATCTTCAAAATCATTCAGCGCTCGATTTTGCCCTAGGTTATGCACATTGATCTGGATGGTGCGATCCGCAAAGTTGTACAACACGCCACCAGTCGTTTTGAAGCCCCAATGCCATGAAGCTTTTTGTTCCAAGACACCAGCTCCAAGTTGAAAGCCGAACATGTCGTTGTGTGTTTGTGTTTCGAACACTCCCGTGGCTGAATTCCCACCGTCTGAATCGATGGCGTCCGTACTATTCCATAGAAATCTTTCATTGTGCCGTATCATACGCATCCCCCCGAGTAGGGTGAGAATACGGCCTGAGTTGATATCGCGATGCCATTTTCCACCTGGTTGTAACAACAATCGGTCTCGCCGTAGTCTCGAACGTTTTCGCAGGTTTAATTCATAGCTATTCAGGTCGGCTTCATAGATATATGCGTGTGTTCGTGCATTGGAGAACCCAACGACAGATATAGGCATGGAAAAAATACCACTGGTGGGACCTACCTCGGGGTCTAGATTCAAACCGTCCAGGCGGAATGGGTTGGCGCCCAGGTCATAGACGTTGAAATCGATATCATTCGAACCAGGACCTTGTGATGCTGTGATGGTATCTCGACCGACGAAATTGAAAAAACCGCAAAAAGAAAACTCGATAGCATGATCACGATTGTAGCTGTCCCGGCCAATAATGTTGCCGATCGTCAATTTGACACCGGTTTCCGTACGAAATGTTTGGCCTGCCGTCTGCAATGGATCTTGGTTATCCTCTGCTATAGTCACTGGACTTTGTTGTATTCCGAAAATACGTTGAGTATAAGACACATCACGTGACAGAATCTTGTTGTTGGGTGCAGATCGATACATGGCGACTAACGCTTGTTCTGTGTACCAATGCCCCCGCCATAGCCAGGTACCCGAACTTTGTAGAAGTGGCATACTGTGCTGCCAGGAATCATCTGCTTCCTGCTCGCTGATGAAATCTTCGCCCAGGTCGATTTCATCCAAGAGCGGTTCATCCGCAACGTCCATAGTCACGTCATCTTCGCTTATTTCAGCGTCCGCCCTGTCAGGAGTGGTCTCACTCTCTAAGACGTTGCCCTCTTTCCGGGCACCGTTAGATTCTAAGGGGGATGAATGATCGTTAGTACTACTCGGTATAGCGAGCGATGTTTCAAATTCTGGTGGTGGCAAATCTTGTTTTGGACTAATATTCGCCTCCGCTTGGCCTGCTTTGTCTTTTGGGCTTGTTGTTTCGGCTGCTGGCAAGCAGGTGGCAAGCATTATCCAGAAGGCCATTACTACCAGGGCTAACGTCGATTGCTGTTCAGAAGTAAACACCGAACATTTCCTTTCGGACGCTACTACCGGTATGGGGACATTGGTTCACAAAATCTACAGTAGGAACCACTGTCCAACCGGTTAGATGGCGGACTCACGATACCAATATGACCTCTATTTTCATGGACCAATCACGACCCTACCGTTGCTCCGGCAGGAAGTCCTACTGCCTCATCGGAAAAAAATCATCCGAAGTCGAGAAATAATCGTTATATCCAGTAGATTCGGAGAAATTTTTATAACCAGTAGAGTTTCCGCAATTTCTGCAAAGCATCTTTTTCGCTACAATGTCCCATATCCAACCTGTTTTACCACACAAAAATGGACCAGTTGGACCTCGTCCTGCAGTCGTTTACTGCATGCAGCCAAGCCGACGGGTTACTAGATATGGGAGCATCTATTTTGACGACATCATTGCAATCATTGATCGCATGTGGAACGAAACTGTGGTTGGATTCGATCGATCCAGATTTAGTGCGTTCTAATCGCGAACTGGGAGCGACCGGTGCGACCTCTAATCCGGTCATTGTCTCAGATCTACTCAAGACAGGTCGGTTTGATGCTGAATTAGATGAGTTATTACAGGGGGGTTTGAGTGATGCGGACATTGCATGGAGAATGACAGACAAGCTAGTAAAGCAAGCCCAAGATGTCTTTTTGCCTGTTTGGCAAGAAACAAACGGAAATGATGGTTACGTCAGTTTTGAGCTTGATCCGTTGTTGGAAGATCCACAGCTTGGTCTCCCGCATGCCGAACGGGTAGCGCAGTACATTGAGCTTGGTAAGCAATGGGCCACCGGACACCAGAACCGGATGATCAAGGTTCCGGCAACACCAGCAGGTCTAGAGTCGCTGGAAGAACTGGCGGCCAGTGGTGTCACATTAAATGTCACACTAATCTTTTCGCCACGCCAATATCAGGCCGCTCGCGATGCTTGTTGGCGAGGAGCACAGCGACGTGCTTCGTTGGAACAGTTTAAAAGTGTCTACAGTATCTTTGTATCGCGGGTTGATGTGTACACGGAGAAACACGTAGCCCATCTTTCGAACGAAGCCCAGGGCCAAGTCGGTATTGTGAATGCCAAACGTATTTGGGCAGAAAACAAAAAGTTTTGGTCTGACAATCATACGGCCTTGCAGCAGGAAATGATTTTTGCCAGTACAGGTACGAAAAAACCGGAAGATCCAGCTACCAAATATGTGGCAGCCTTTGCGGGTAGTGATATCGAAACCAATCCACCGGCTACGAATGAAGCTGTCCAGGCCAGTGGTATGACTTTTAGCCCGATGGTGGATCAGCTAGTTGGAACAGATGTACTTGCCGAGATTGATCGCGAAATCGACATGGCGCATATGGAACAAGTCTTGATGGAGGAAGGTATCAAGAAATTTGCCGATCCACAAAAAGGCTTGCTGGCGCAGATTGCCGAAAAAAGGACACAACTGGCAGCGAGCTAAAGCGACAACAGTCAAAGAGATAGGTAGTTCTATGTTTGATCTAACCCGGGTGGTTGTGATTGAGCGAAAATAAGCTGGCAGACACTTGCCTGCAGTCTGATTGGTGTTTGGTATCCGCATTCCGACCCTTCATGAACCGTGTCACCCGTATCCCATACCTCCCCGTCGGTAGGCAGCGAATTTGCAAGCTTGGGTGGTGTGCTGGTCACAGCGTTGTTGTTGCCTTCAGAAGAATATTACTTGGGTCAGCCGAGTCGCGGTAGCGTGTTGAGTAGTATCGACTTTTTATGCGGAACGGTTCTGGCTCAGAGAGAGGCCCCATTTTAATTTCACCAGACCGACCACCGTCACAGATGACATCCAAGCTGACAGGTCGGTTTATCCGGAAGGTACAGGAGTGACTTGATTCACTGAATCTCATGTGTCCGGGTCGACCAGCTGACCGAGTGAAAGAACAGTCTGGACAACATTGAAGTCGTGGAGTAGGTGACTCTCACGTGGGTGAACTGGTGTCCACTTTCTTGTGGCGACGAGTATTTTTCGATGTGTCGTCACTCTTGCATTAAGTATTTTGCAGGATGCCGCTGGTACAGCCTTTTTGTGCGTTGGGCGCATCGCAGGTTTTGCCAAAATGTTAAAAGGAGACTTTGGTGTTTTTTTCAGCGGGTCGGGAGCATTTACCCTTGTTGTGTTCCTGGATCTTGCAGAGCGTGGTCACTTTGGTAGGATGGGGCCAGTGACTGTAAGGTACTGCTGTTCTATTGTTGGCTGCGCCTGTTTGTTTTCGGTAGATTCATTGCTTCCAAGTATCGGACCAAGGACAACTCGACATGTCTATAGATTCGTATTCTTTTTGCCCCTGTGGTAGTGGCAAAAAGATAAAATTCTGTTGTTGTGCCGATCTCGCTGCTGAGTTGAGCCGCATTGTGCGGATGTTTGAAGGCGAGCAAAGGTTGGCATGTTTGGCCGAAGTCGACAAGTTGATTTCAACGGGCAAGGACCGCGCAGCGTTCTTGTCAATTAAATCACGTTTAGAGATCGAATTGGAACAGTATGAAAGAGCCCGACAAACGGCAGAATTGTTTGCGGAAAAATACCCTGATAATCCCCTGGCATTGTGTCAGATCTCTATGTTACAGGCGATTGGCGATGAAAATTGTAATGGTGTAGAGCCATTGCAACGCGCGCTTGATATCTGTGATGGAAAAGTACCGTCTGAATTGTTAGGTGCTGTCGAGGCAGTCGTCGATCGACTGACGCTGGAGCGCAAATGCATTGCTGCGCGGGCCCATCTGATGTTGTTGTTAGCATTTGCCAAGGACGAAGACCAGCCACAGGTTTCCTCTACGTTAAATGACTTTCTTTCGGCGTGGCAATTTCCTCTTTTTCTTCGCGCTCCAATGCCCGTGCCGGACCGGCCTGATGATGCACCTTGGAATGAGCAGGTGGATGAGATCATGTCACGTGTGCCGGTTGGTGTGTGGGCTCAAACCGCGGAGCAGCTTGAACGGCTTACGGGGCAGTTTTCCAAAGAGCCGTGGCTATGGTATCAGCTTGCTAATGTGAGATGCTGGTTAGGACAGGATGAAGCAGCGACAGAAGCATTTCGACGCTTAGCAACTTTGAAGCATGTTTCCCTGGAAACAGCTGTCGAAGCAGAAGCTATAGCGCAATTGCTCGATGCATCACAGATCGACGAGGTGGATGTGATGCGTGTCGTTTATGATGTCTCCGACACTGATTCCTTGGTCGAATTGTTGTTGAGTGATCCGCATGCGGTGCATCTTCCCATTCAACCCAAACAGGGTGCTACCGCGGATGAACCACCACCCAAAGCAGTTTTTGATATATTGGACAGACCTTTTGTAAAATCTCTACAAGAGGTCGCGGTAGACAACGTCGCTGGTCGCAGTGGCCAATTACACGTTTATGGTAAACAGACGGATCGTAATGCGAGGGTGGAATGGATCTTTCCGGTGATCCGAGAAGCTGACTATTATACATCGCATTTGCGACAGATTTTGGGAGATCGTTTGGCACAGGATCCCTTGTCGAGCGAGATTCAAGAGACCATGCCGATCCCCGCCATCGAGCGTCATGCGGCTCCAAAGTTCCCTACTGAAGGATCGGTTGACAAGCTAGAACAATTTCGGCAACAGTATTTTAACCACAATGCTATTCATGAATGGCTGCATCTCCCCATGAAGGTATTGGATGGCCATTCGCCTGGGGAAGCCGCCAAAATACCTGGATTACGACGAGCGTTGTTGGCGACGGTCTTGCGACTGGAATTGTCGCGCGAAGCCATTGCACGGAATATTGATATAAATCGTTTGCGGGTTACGCTGGGACTACCACGGCCTGATGCGATCGATCCGTGGAAAGAAGACTTGGAGTCAGTTCCCATATGGCGGTTGCATCGTTTGGACACAGTCAAGCTTTCAGACGAACAGCTGGGACAGGCTCTTCGCAGGTCGATCCTCTATAACGAGATTCATGCGTTGCAAGTACTGGGTAAGGAAGCGCTTGCTCGTCCAAGTATGAGTGAGTTGTTTCCAGAGCCATTTATTTGTGCCCTACTGGCACGTAGCACTAATTCCACTCGTGATGCCTTGGATTACTTGCTCCGTGCACAGGAAGTGTCCGTCGCCAACCGAGAATCGCCTGCTATGTTTATGATTGCAGAGCTTTCCTATCGCTTACAGCGAGGTGAAGTGGATCATTTTTCGCGAGTTGTCCAAGAGATTCAGCTGCGTTATTTGGACCAGCCGGGAGTTGCCGAAAAACTGTATGAAACATTGACAGCCCTCGGGATCAGGCCGGCGCCCGATTCAGCAGTAGAGCGTGAAAGCGACCTGCCCGTTCCAGAAACAGTACCTGCGGAGACGTCGTCTACTGGTGAGATTTGGACGCCAGAAAGTGCCAAGCCGTCTGACGAAGGTAATCAGTCTGGTATTTGGCTGCCCGAAAACGATTGATCGTTACATGAATGATGCGACGAGCACTCATAGTTCGTGCTTCATCATACAGTGTATTGTCTGTTGTCCAATCGCATTGGAACGCCTAAGTCAAGCATAGGATCCGTGTGGCGAGAGCTTCTTGGTGGAACAGTTATGAGTTTTTCTTTGCTGGATCAAACTCACATGCATCGTGCGTTGAAGCTTGCCAAGCGTGGTGAAGGTCATGTTGAGCCTAATCCGATGGTCGGTTGTGTGATTGCCGATGGAGAGCAGGTTATTGGAGAAGGTTGGCATCAGCAATTTGGCGGGCCGCACGCAGAGATCGTAGCGATTCAAGCTGCAGGAGAACGTTTATCTGGAGCAACTTTGTATGTGACGTTAGAGCCGTGTTGCCATCATGGAAAAACTCTTCCTTGTACCGATCAGATCATTGCTGTTGGCATCAGCCGTGTGGTGGTCGCCCTAGAAGATCCTTACCACGAAGTACATGGTCAAGGCATTACGCAGTTGCAAAAGTCAGGTCTCGAAGTTGAGATAGGTTTGTTGTCTGAAGAAGCAAATGTCCTCATGGCGCCGTATGCAAAGATGATTTGTGCCGGGCGGCCTTGGATCATTGCTAAATGGGCAATGACGCTTGATGGACGTATCGCTAGTTGTACGGGTAGTAGCCAATGGATCTCAAGTGAATCTTCTCGAGCCGTTGCTCATGTGCTGCGCGGAAGGATGGATGCCATTCTCGTTGGACGTCATACGGTAGATTGGGACGATCCGCTTTTGACTGCTCGTCCACCCGGTCCTAGGACAGCGACTCGTATTGTGGTGGATTCCAATGCATCTTTGTCTCTCGACAGTCAATTGGTTCGTACCAGTAGCGTCGCTCCCGTCTGTGTCGCGGTTAGTCAGACTGCACCAGACGATCGTTGTCGACAGTTGGAAGCAGCTGGTTGTGAGATAATATGTTGTGACGCTGCATCTCATGCCAAGCGTTTACTGCAATTACTGGATGAACTCGGTAGACGGCGGATGTCAAATCTGCTTGTGGAAGGCGGGGGGGAATTACTTGGTACTCTTTTTGATCAGAACCATATTGACGAAATACACGTCTTTGTGGCACCGAAGTTGATCGGAGGCGCGGCAGCACGAAGTCCTATTTCAGGGGCGGGAATAGAGTCAATGGACCTGGCGCGGTGGCTTAATGATCCTGTTGTGCAACGCAGTGCAGAGGATGTTTATATTCATGGACGTGTTATGGATTCAGAATAAAAAGCAATGACCTGTTAAAGAGATCCGATTCATTTTATAATTCAAGGTTTTGCTAAATTTCCGAATCAGCCTCTCGGTACCCTGTAGCTATGACTCCTTCCGATATTGTTATCAAAGGTGCCCGTGAACACAATTTGTGTGATGTCAGCTTGGTGCTTCCCAGGAATCAGCTTGTTTGTATGACCGGTGTGAGTGGTTCTGGGAAAAGTAGCCTTGCATTTGATACGCTGTATGCAGAAGGTCAACGGCGGTACGTCGAAAGTTTGTCGAGTTTTGCTCGTCAGTTTCTAGGCCAGATGCCAAAACCAGATGTCGACTTTATTGGGGGGTTGAGTCCTTCTATTTCGATTTCACAAAAGACAGCGGGTAACAATCCTCGCTCGACAGTTGGCACGATTACCGAAATATATGACTACCTGCGAGTTTTATATGCACGGGTCGGAACCGGATTTTGTCCTGAGTGTGGTAAAGCAATCACGGCTCAAACACGTGATGAGATCATAGAGAGAATTCTACAGTTACCACCGAAGACACACTTTGCCATTCTGGCACCGATTGTTCGCGGTCAAAAAGGAGAATACCGCGACCTGTTTGTTGATTTGTTGAAACAAGGTTTTGTTCGTGCCCGAGTCGATCGAAACGTGGTCTCATTGAATGATGATTTGCAGTTGGATCGTCGCATGCGGCATAATATCGAGGTCATTGTTGACCGGTTGGAGATTAAGAAAAACATTCGGTCTCGGGTTGCTGAATCTGTGGAGTTGGCGATGAAGTTAGGGCAGGGTAATCTGATTGTTGCCCTGGAGACATCACCAGCTGAAAAATCTACCAGCGAAGCACTGCCTGTTGACGCTGCTCTTTTGAGTGGTCGGGCTCATTCACGTGGCAAACGGTCCGGGCATAGCAGTTCGGACGATATTGTGTTGTCAGCAAATTACGCTTGCACAGCCTGCGGTGTCAGTTTTGAACCGCCTACACCGCAAATGTTTAGTTTCAACAGTCCACAAGGTATGTGTTTTGAGTGTGATGGTTTGGGACGAATGTTTTCGTTCGATCCTGAATTACTGGTGCCGAAGGCGAAATGGTCTTTTAAACAGGGTTGTGTCGAAACGGTGGGCCGTTGGTCTAGTCTTGGTCGGTGGAAAAGGCATATCTACCAGGGTGTTTCAGACACAATAGAGCGGATCGAACAACTTCCCCCTGGCACGATGTTGGAAACTCCATGGGACGAATTGGAACAGTCATTGCGGGATAAATGGTTGTGGGGTATGGAAGAAACGCATATCACGTTTACTTGGCGAGGTGGTGAACGGCCACAAAAATATGGTGGAACCTGGGAAGGTATTATTCCTGAACTGCTTTCAAAATACCGCAATACAAAGAGTAACACGCATCTGCGCCAGATGGAAAAGTACATGAGTACTATTGTCTGTCCGGATTGCCATGGTGCGCGACTCAATCCACAGGCACGTTCCGTTAAGCTTTGTTCCACACATCCACAGTTTGCTAAAAGCTCGTGGCGCACGTTGCCCGAAGTATGTGCTCTGTCCATTGCTGATGCAGGCCTTTTCTTCCAGCAGTTAAAACTTGGAGATACGCGTGCGGTCATTGCTGCCGAAGCTCTCAAGGAGATCTGTGGCCGTCTTGGTTTTTTGATGAATGTTGGTTTGAACTACTTGACTCTTTCTCGTACTGCACCAACGTTATCCGGTGGTGAAACACAAAGGATCCGACTAGCTGGACAAGTAGGCTGTGGCTTGGTTGGCGTGCTGTACATCTTAGATGAGCCATCGATTGGTCTTCACCCACGTGACAATCAGCAGTTGCTTGATACGTTGGGACAGCTTCGGGATATGGGTAATACGGTACTCGTAGTTGAGCATGATGAAGATACCATGTGGGCAGCAGACCATATGGTTGATTTCGGTCCTGGGGCGGGAGTACGGGGAGGCCATGTTGTTGCCGAAGGATCTGCGACGGATGTCATGCAATCGAAGCGGAGCGTTACAGGAAAGTATCTTTCGGGCACGCTGGCTATTGACGTTCCCCAGGAACGTCGCGCTCCGGGCGGTCATTTTCTGAAGATCATTGGAGCAGCACACAATAACTTAAAGAATATTGATGTCGAAATCCCACTTGGTCTACTGGTCTGCGTAACTGGCGTTTCTGGGTCCGGCAAGAGTTCATTAGCAAACGACATTCTCGGTAAGGTGTTACATCGTGATCTCAACGGTGGCAAGGCGGAACCGGGTGCGCATCAAAGTGTGGAAGGGCTGGAACATCTCGATAAGTTGATCGCCATCGATCAATCGCCAATTGGGAGAACGCCACGTTCGAACCCAGGCACGTACATCAAGGTGTTTGATGATATTCGCAATCTATTTGCACAGCTTCCTGAAGCCAAGCGTCGTGGCTATAAGCCTGGCAGGTTTAGCTTCAATGTTAAAGGAGGGCGTTGTGAAGCTTGCGAAGGAAACGGATCAACTCGTCTGGAAATGGATTTTCTGGCGGATGTCTGGGTGGAATGTCCTGTCTGTGAAGGTCATCGTTTCAACCATGAAACATTGCAGGTCCGGTTTAAAGAAAAATCTATTGCAGACGTGCTGGAAATGGACATTCAACAGCTGCTTGGTCTGTTTGAAAACGTACCGAAGGTTTTCCAGAAATTACAGACATTGCATGATGTTGGCCTAGATTATCTCAAACTGGGGCAACCATCTCCTACCTTGTCAGGTGGCGAGGCCCAGCGTATCAAACTAGCCCGCGAACTGGTGAAGCGAAGTACAGGACGCACTCTTTATCTGCTTGACGAACCGACGACCGGGCTTCATTTTGCTGATGTTAAGCTATTGTTAAAAGTGCTACATGGATTTGTCACTGCAGGAAATACCGTCGTTGTCGTTGAACATAATCTGGATGTCATTAAAACTGCAGATTGGGTGATTGATCTGGGGCCTGAGGGAGGTGAAGCTGGGGGCCATGTGATTATCCAGGGTACTCCGGAAAAAATAATTGCTGGTGATAATGGTCGTGCGAAACAAGGCGAATTCATTTCCCACACGGCAGTCGCACTGTACGAAATTCTACAGCGGGAATCATCAAGGCACCAGAAGCGCCTGGGACATGGGGACCACCCATTAAAACGCAGAAACCGTTCAGGCAAGCCGTCTGACAAGTCCACGCAAAAGATAACGGTTCGCGGGGCCCAGCAACATAATTTAAAGTACGTTGATGTTGAGATTCAACGTGACACAATGACGACGTTTTGCGGACCTAGTGGTTCTGGCAAGACTTCACTGGCCATGGACACGATCTATGCTGAGGGTCAGCGACGTTATGTTGAAAGTTTGAGTGCTTATGCAAGACAATTTGTATCGCAGATGCAAAAACCCAAGTTGGAGCACATTGATGGGTTGTCGCCGGCGATTGCCATTGAACAGCGCAATCTCGGTCACACTCCTCGTTCTACCGTTGGAACGGTGACGGAAATATATGATTATTTGCGAATTTTGATGGCTCGCCTGGGGACTCCGCACTGTCCTGATTGCGAGATTCCGATCGGTACTCAATCGAGCGACGAGATCATTGACAAGGTTCTGGCCATCGCGGAGGGAACCAAACTCTATCTATTGGCCCCCGTAGAAGTCGATGCAGGACAGCAATATACGGCGTTGTGGGGTGCTCTACGCACTTCGGGTTATGTTCGGATACGAGTTGACGGTCAGACTTATTCGTTGGACGATCCACCAGCTATCGACCGTCGTCGACGCCATGAAGTTGATGTTCTCGTGGACCGAATTGTCGTGGGAAAGAAATCCCGTGGACGTATTGCCGAAAGCATCGAAGTGGCATTGGCACTGGGAAAGGGAGTCTTGCGACTGGCTTTCGTGGATGAGACGATCCTCGAAGAGCGGTGGAACGTCGAGACCCATAGCCAGCATTTGGCATGTGATCATTGCGGTCGCAGTTTTGACAGGCTCTTGCCCCATAATTTTTCCTTCAATAGCCAATTGGGATGGTGTGGCGCATGCGAAGGATTGGGAACACAGATTGGAGCCAACCCGACTGCCTTGCTGAATGATTCGCGGCTCAGTTTGCGTGACGGTGCGCTGCATGTTTGGCCTTCTCTACAGAAAAATGAATCTCAGTGGATGCTGGAAGCAATTGCCGAGAAAACAGGTATTGATCTTGACATGCCCTTTGAGCAACTAGGTCCCCGTCAGCGCAGGCTCATCATGCACGGCACCGGAGAGGAGTGGTTCGAAGTGTATGCGGAGAAACCGACGACGGCAAAAAAACGTAAGCGAAAAAATGCCACGCAGACGAATTCCAAAAAAAACAAACGGGCTCAAACACAACGAGCGCTACTTTTTCGTTTTCAGTTCAAAGGGATTTATCCGGCATTGGACGAAGCGTCTCGCGTGTCTCCAGCGTTACGTGCGAAGCTGGATCACCTTGTGGACGAAGTTCCATGTACAACTTGCGATGGTAGTCGATTACGCGACGATGCTGCGGCGGTACGTTTTCACAACCGTATGATTGCCGATTATTGTCAAATACCGTTGGGAGAACTGCTACAAGTCATTAACAGCTGGAAAATGAACGCGAGAGAACGAAAAATTGCAGGAGAAATTGTACGCGAAGTTAAAAACAGGCTGCAGTTTTTGTGTGATGTTGGTCTTGAATATATCACCTTGTCTCGACCTGCGGCCACGCTGTCGGGTGGAGAGTTTCAGCGGATTCGTCTAGCCAGCCAGCTTGGGAGCGGACTTTGTGGTGTCCTTTACGTATTGGACGAGCCTACGATCGGTTTGCATCCTCGAGACAACCGACGCCTTCTTTCGGCCTTGCATAAACTACGTGATTTAGGGAATACGCTGGTAGTTGTCGAACATGACCGAGAAGTCCTTTCTGAATCTGATGCGATCTGTGACTTTGGCCCAGGAGCCGGCAAGCATGGTGGTCA
>CAYMUR010000016.1:68482-77582 GCA_964393615.1 uncultured Pirellulaceae bacterium | reverse complement strand
TACTACACGACTTTGGTGAACATCGTGGCGTGGACGGCATGTGCCTGGATGACCAAGGTAATATCATTGCCACAGCCGGATGGGAACTAGGTGGCCCAGGACCGTCCATCTACGTTTTCTCTCCTTCGGGCGACATCCTGGAAACACACCCGGTACCAGCCACCCGTCCTACAAACTGTGCCTTTGGAGATGACGATTTGCAGACCCTCTACGTGACAACACTTGAAGGGCACCTTTTCCGGACGAGAACCGAACGACGTGGTCTCGAGTGTATCCACTGACAGGCACTCGAATTCAACAGATCATTCCGCAATCGGTGCAAACAATTGGCTTCTGGCTGCAACAATTCATCGCTCCCAAGCACTCTTCAAACTTGGGCAAGAATGGCAAGCTCGCTTTTGCGATGCTCTCAAGAGTGTTTCGTAGCCTACGCTTTCAGCATCTAATTCTCAAACTGTATAGGCCGATGACAAACGAAATTCTTGTCGACCATTCAAAAAGGTGGCCACACGATCCACCCGCTGAACGGCATGTCCTATAAACTCGATCGCAGCCCGTAATCGGTCACTGGATTGTGCCACGCTAAAACGGACAAATCCGTGACCTGCGTCACCAAAACACTCTCCCCCGAGACACGCTACACCAAGTTTGTCATCCGCTGCTTCTAGAAGGTACATGGCCAACCCATGTGATGTAATTTCCAGGCGATTACACACTTCGGCAACCGCAGGAAATGCGTAAAAACTTCCGCCAGGCATCAGGCAATGAATACCGTCAATTTGATTGAGCCCATCTACTAACAGCCGGACCTTATCCTGAAAATCCTGCATACGTCGATCGCGTTCTGCCAAATCATTCTGTAGTGCCGCTATTCCTGCCAGTTGCGTAAAAGGAGGAATACAAGAAAGGGACGTGTTGGTCAACTTCGCCAGCATCGTAGTGATAGGTCGGCTACTGACAGCAAATCCCAACCGCCAACCACTCATGCTGAATGATTTACTGAACGTATAAGCTCCCACACACTGGTTTAACATTCCAGGTAGCGCCAACGGTGAATGATGTTTACCATTCCAAACCATCTGGTCATAGGGCTCATCGCTGAATAGGTAGACATTGCGATCTCGTATCAGGTCAGCCAACTTTTCCAGATCTTCTGCCGTGGCCACACCACCCGTCGGGTTCTGTGGCGTGTTCAAAAAAATGGCTTTCGGCTGAGGATCTTCATCGAGAAATTTCCGGACCTCTTCTAGGTCAGGTCGAAAATGATTGGATTGTTTGAGAGGTGCCAACACCATCCGCGCATTGCGACGAAGAATATTAGGTGGATAGGTTGGGAAATGTGGACTGAAAACCAGTACACCATCGTGCGGATCTACAAACGCTTCCAGAAACAACTGCTCAAAGTTTTTCGCACCCGGACCTGCCACAATATTCTCTGCGGTTGCCGGAATGTCATATTCCTGCTGCAGGTACTCGGCTGCTGCCTGGCGAAATTGAGGTAAACCAGCAGAAGGACCGTAATGGCACTCGTCGTTTTCGATAGCGCGAATCCCGGCCGTAACGGCTGATGGAGACGATGGAAAAGGACTGTCACCAATTTCCAACTCAATGACGTCTTTTCCGGTTGCAATGAGTCGCTTGGCGACAGCCAGGACATCAAATGCGGATTCCGTTTCGATTGAATTAGCAAAACTGCTGAAATGAGGTTCCATGCTATTAGGCCTGTAATCAAATGAAATAGACAGCACTAGGAAGTAACCAGTCTCTCTTTACAGTAGCAGTCTTAACGTTAACTGATCGCATCTGCCAGTAGGCGCCTAGCTGGGAAAGAGCGACGCTGGATGAGAAGTTCTGGCTGGAAATCAGGTAGGAAGGAGTTGGCAAACAGCTTGCAATCTGAACCATTTAAAGTTTCGCCGAAAAATCCCTGCGTTTCTAGTTTCCCAAATCCATCTTGGTGCCTGGATCTCCTTTTCACATCTTATTCTTGTGAGTGTAACGCTTGGCTAACACAGCCCCGGTTTGCTTGGGCAACTGTCGCCGCAAAATCCGCAAGGTATCCGCGGTTTGGAGGAGGTTTCTGACATGTCCATTCGGAACGACGGCGTGCTAATTCCTCGTCAGCAATATGCCACTTACATGTTCCGGCCAACAGATCAAACGAAATTTCATCGCCGTCATGAACGAAAGCGATCGGACCACCGACGGCCGCCTCGGGGGCACAATGTACACCAATCGCACCGTGGGACACACCAGACACGCGCGTGTCTGAAATGAGCGCTACCTTGCCATCCAGTTCCGGAACAGACAATGCTGCCGAAGCGACCAACACTTCGGGCATCCCAGACGCAACCGGACCGAGATTTCGCAACACAATAACATTGCCGGGACTAATCCGTCCTTGTTCCACTGCGGCGACAACTTGTCGAGGATCGTCAAAACAAACAGCCGCACCTCGAAAATCAGGTTGCTCCCGACTAGAAACTTTAAACACAATTCCGTCCGGTGCCAGGTTGCCAAAACAAACTTGCATATCGGCGTAGGGCTTGAATGGCTGATCGATCGGCGCAATCAGTTCCTGGTCAGTGGATGGCAAATGAACGTCTGCCAGATTCTGGCCAAGTGTTCTGCCAGTCACAGTGAGGCAATCAGGATCCAGGATACCAGCAGCAAGTAATTGTTTCAAAAGTACCGGGGTGCCTCCGATGTGATGCAGATCCACCATCGTTTTTTTACCGCGCGGCGCAAAGCTGCACATCACAGGCGTCCGTCGAAAAATAGCCTGGATGTCTTTCAGGTCAAACGAAACAGATGCTTCTCGCGCCAACGCCAGCAAATGCAAGACGCCGTTAGTGGAACCTCCAATGGCGGCAATCGTTGCAGCAGCATTTTCAAAAGATCGTCTTGTCAAAATATCGCGCGGCCGTATATTTTCTGCCAACAAATGCTTTATAGCTGAACCTACCTCGAGACATTCTCCATGCTTGCTTTCTTCCATGGCTGGAATCGAACTGCTGGCAGGCAACATCAAACCAATTGCTTCCAGGGCAATACCCCAAGTGTTGAACGAGGCTGCGATACCACACCCTCCCGGACCAGGACAGGCAACGCGAATGATTTGCTCCGCTTCCTCTTGCTCCAACGCACCCACGGATGCCGCAGCTAGAGAATCGTAAACATCCAAAATCGTCACATCACGCCCCGCGTGACAACCTGGCATGATCGAACCACCACTCATGATTAGCCCCGGATAGTTAAGCCGCGCTAAAGCCATGGCAAATCCTGGCCCATTCTTGTCACAATGGTGCATACCAATCATCGCATCGTAACAATGTGCACTTACGACGCATTCGGCAGAATTGGCGATTAGATTACGAGAAGGCAGACTGGCGTTGCCCCCCTCATGGCCTTGTCCCAGGTTGTCACTGACCCCCGGCACACCAAATGGAAATCCCATGAGACCAGAGCGTCGACAGCCGTCTGCAATCAGTTGCGCCAGTTCATAAGCGTGCACGTTGCACAAATTACCTTCCAATAGCGGTACACCAATACCAATCTGTGGTCGATCCAGATCATCTTCGGTCATACCTAAACCGTAATAGAACGCCGTCACACCCCGCTGCCAACCACGTGTAAGCTGGCGACTATTCCAATTGAGATGATTGTTAGTCACATGATACTCCTGATAGGGCTACACCGTTGTGGATAGAATAGCAAAGTTACCCGTAGATCTAACCAGCAGATTTGCCACCCTAAAGTTTACTCCTTTGTATTGTCAGGTCGAGCAATGCTCAATGGCACTCCAGGCGAAAACAACAAAACGGTACCTGTCAATTTGAAATAACAAAAGAAACCTCTTCCCGCCAGCCATCAAAACCAAGGCATTCCAAGCCTCACTGTATCCCAACTCCCGTCCAACCAGCTCGCCATACATATGACCAAAGAAACGCTCAATAGAATCCAGGCCACTCTGCACGGCCTCGTACGGCAAACCCCAGCGTCTATGTCTCCTGTCCTAACTCATGGGTTAGATTCAACAGAAAGTCTCGGTTGTCAGCTTGCAGATAACGCATCGCACCTCCCATCCGACTGAAGGTCTTGTTGTAACGCAGATAATAGGCCGGATTTTCTTCGGGAGGCTCCCCCTGGCTCCAATCCCAGGAACATGCAGCAAGATCATTTACCAAAATGAAGTGATTATCGATACGCGTACCACGTTGAATGGCCAGATTCTGAGCCATGGACAGGGACTTCTCAAAAATCATAGGACTCATCACCGCGGAACCAACCGAGATGTAAACGCCACCATTCATGTGGCAAACACTTTCCGCGAAAATAAGAAAATCTCGTTCCGCCGCTCGTCCCAAGCAGGCACCACGATTCATCGGATGGTTGTAAATAATATCATGACCGTACATCGGGTGACCAGTCAACGGCACACCATGCCGTAACGCTCCAGCTTGAATGCTGTATTGTTTCCACAAATGCGGAACATCGCGCCATCCTGGGGCTAATTCAAATCGTTGCACCACCCACAATAGGTCCGCAGCAGCAGCAGCCTTTTCAGGATTTTCTGTGAGTTCCTCATGGACCACGCTTTCTAATTCGGAAACCGTCGGGATCTGTAACCCTTCGTTCTCAATCAATGCCCCCACCGATTCGCCATAACCACGACCTTCATAGGCCCCCACATTCAGCGCAAGATTGATAAAGAAACCCGTATCCTGCCAGTTGCCAAAACGACCTTCGCCGACCATCTGTTCGACATTTTCGCAACTCTGGCCTTGATAAGCAAACTCCCAGTCATGGATAACACCTGCACCATTGGTCGCCAAGTGAGTGACCCATCCCATCTCTACCAGCCCCAAAAAAACCGGGCCCAAACCGTTCTTGATAGCGTGCGCTCCAAAAGTAACCATCCGTGGTCGACCATTGGCCCTGGCATCACGCATGCGATCAGCCAATTCATTGACCAAGTCGGCTGTTTGTTGAGGCAATGGATTCGCTTCCGTCGTGACGGAAATATGATCCTGGTCGATTTGCTTTTTATTGTGACGGTTGGAAAGAGGCTCCATCTGAACAGAAAAACGGTCAAACTGTGGATACGGCATTGCGTTTTATACCTGTCTATACTTCACACAAGTCGTACCACCGTTCTGATCATCCTTGGTGGTCGACGAATGTTTCGTTGATAATAATTTAGAAATACTCTTAGACAAAGGGCTTGGGGATAGCACCTATTGTAGCAAGCGCCATAGTGACTGTGAAACAATCCCCGAGCTGGAAAATGGCAGCCACAAGGTTCCCAATAGCGGAACGGGTTGATGACTTGCCAGACCTATGTAACATAAGGTAGCCGTGACTGACTCGCAACAGAAATATCACAGCGCTAGCCGGAAAAGCTGTTGTCCCAGAAAGATTCCCAAACCATTTCTACACCTATCAAAACGAAAACGGTCGGTTCCATGCTTTTCGGTTAGACTTGGCGGGCAGAGAATACAGAATGTTGCAAATCTGACCGTTCCATGAATTTCCCATGAAACATATGAATGTCATTTTTGACCCTGTCAGGTCAGCGCATTGCCCGGCTTGGAAAAATATCGCTGTCCCACACGGTCCACCTGGGGAGGGGCATCTTTTTACCTGCACATTGAGCTCAACGCATGACGCTACCACTTGCTCGGTCCACCAGTAGGCTGTGCTGCCAATGCCTGTCTACAGTACTCGAAAAGGCAACATTTTTGTCCTGGCATTTAGATCCTCCCGCACTCCAGATGTTACGATACACGCAAGACAAAGGGCAACAGTATCTGGAATTTCTATCACGGACATTATTATTTCACCGGAAAACGAAACATGACTGAAAACTCATCCTATCACAATAATGTTTTGCGTTGGAACATTTCTTGTTTAACGCTTGCCTTGTCTGTTGTGCTCCTCGGATATCTACGGGCTGCTGCAGACGACACCAAGACATCCCGTGAAACATCCTCCAACGCTGAAAGTACGGAAGACATTCTGCCACGCGCACTAAGTGACCTTGAATCAGAGTGTGAAACGATCGTTGGCGTTCTGGATGTATTGCGCAATCGACAAACTGGTGAAGTGTACTTGCTAGTCCATGTCGACCAATTGGATAAACCATTCATCTATTTCACCTATATCGAAAGCGGAATTTCACGATTCCGCCTGGGGCGGGGTATCTTTCGAGATCAGCAGATCCTCAAGATCAGCCGTGACTACCGTCGTTTGCGGTTTCACTTTGAGCCTACTCGTTACTATTTTGACCCGCACAGCCCATTACGTTTTGCGGCCAATGCCAATGTTATCCCAGCAATCGTCGCTGCCAAAAACATTGTCGCATGGGATGACGAACAAACCACCTTTGCTGTTAGTGCAAACAAATTGTTGCTCAAAGAGTTATTTCATCAAATAAAACCGTCGGAAGATAAATCAGGTTCACCGACGACACAATTTAAGCTTGGTGAACTCAGCGCCGACAAAACACGTTTTGTTGAAATCCGCGGCTATCCTAAAAACACCGACGTGGTAGTGGAGTATGTGTACGACAATTTGTCACCGACACATCTGGCTGAAAAGGACGAGGGTATAACCGATTCTCGATACCTCACGATAACCGTCCAGCATAGTTTTATTGAAGCTCCCAAAAACGACTACCGACCGCGTCGAGACGACCCACGGATTGGCTATTTTTCACACCAAATTGATGACATGACATCAACAAACGCTACTCCCTATCGTGACGTGATCCACCGCTGGCATCTGAAACACTTGGACCCAGAGAAAAATCAAGGTCCACCGGAAATGCCTATTACCTGGTGGTTGGAACGATCAACACCCCATGAGTTCCGAGAAACAATCCGTAACGCGGTCCTGGCATGGAACGAAGCGTTTTTGCAGGCTGGCTTCGAAAACGCAATCGAAGTATTGATCCAACCCGACGACGCCGATTGGGATGCGGGCGATATTCGCTACAACGTAATTCGCTGGACCAGTTCACCTGCTCCTGCATTTGGTGGATATGGCCCCAGCTTCGTCGATCCCCGAACAGGCCAGATCCTGGGAGCAGACATTATGCTGGAATGGGTGTATGTCACCAATCGTGTCAAATACCGGAACCTCTTTCGGCGCCCACCAGCAGAAAACAGTCGGCCGTTCGTTTACCACGGTGGTTCCGAAGGCTGCCTCTGTAGCTTGGCTATGGAAATGCAAATGGCCAATATTTTCGGGCGGCAGGTACTCGCTGTAAGAGATTCATCCAGCGTCGAAACCAACGAATTGTTGAAACAGTCGCTTTATTACCTTGTGCTTCACGAGGTCGGACACACATTGGGATTGATGCACAATTTTAAAGCCAGCCAACTACATGATTTGACACAACTTCATGACGTCAAAATAACGGCTGCCTCCGGCGTGACCAGTTCTGTCATGGAGTATCCCAACATCAACCTGGCACCGCTAGAACGCACACAAGGCCTGTACTACACCACCCGACCGGGCGCCTATGATAAATGGGCCATTACATACGGTTACACTCCGGAACTCGACGATCCAGCAGAAGAAGAAGCGCGTTTAACGCAGATCCTCGCGCAATCTACACGGCCTGAACTGGCTTTTGCCAACGACGCGGACGACATGCGACGCCCTGGTCACGGCATCGACCCAGGAGCAATGACCTTTGACATGAGTAGTGATCCGATCAGTTGGGCCGAAGAACGTTTGCAACTGATCCGCGAAGTGGCCGACCATTTGTTGGAGAGTTACCAGGAAAGCGGACAATCTTATCACGCGTTGCGCGACCAATTTAAAACACTACTGCGACAGTTCGGAATAGCAGCCGGCGTTGCCGCGAGATATCCAGGTGGTGTTCGCATCGACCGTGCCTTTGTCGGGCAAAACAAGATACACCAGCCGTTACAACCCGTGGACCGAAAAGAACAACAACGTGCGGTCCAGGTCCTTGTGGACCATGTGCTGGCACCAGGAACGTTTGTTCCCCAGCCAGAACTGTTAGCCCACCTTCAAAAACAACGGCGCGGGTTTGATCATTTCGAAGTCAATGAAGATTTTAAAATTCATGACGAGATTCTGGCGATTCACCAACAATTACTAAACCAGCTTTTACATCGCAATGTATTAAAACGCATTACGGATTCTAGCCTCTACAACAACTCGTATCTGCTGCACGAATACCTGGCAGATTTAACCAGGGCTATCCTAGCAGCAGATACCAACGGGAATGTACACACATTCCGACAGAATTTACAAACAGAATATGTTCGACGCCTGATTCACATTCTCAACACGGGTGCCATGAGTCATGATCCCTCCCCGAAGCAAGCCCTCCCCTTTGACGCTATAGCGCGATCACACGCATTGGGCCAGCTATACGAGATTCAAGAACAAATTGAACAATCTCTCAACGGAAATGGTGACGCGGCAACGACAGTACATCGAAATCATTTACGATGGTTGATCAAGAAGGCGTTGACAGCAGAGTTTTAACCTTAAAATTCGTAATACCGTCGCTCTCGTATTTTTGCCTGGACCAAGTCACCACTCAGATGTCCCCAAAAATTTCTACCGGTTCAATCGCATCAGCGGGCTCGAACCCTAGAATTTTTCCGTAGAAATAGAGTTCCGCTTCGTGACAACGGATGATATTTTCTGCTTTACGAAAACCATGTTGCTCGCCTTCAAATGGGACATAAGCTACCGGAACCCCACGGGACTGTAGCGCATACAAAATTGCCTCGGCTTGATTTGGCAAAACGACGCGGTCTTCCAAACCCTGAAACAAAATGACCGGTCGGTCAAAGCGATCGAGATGATGAATCGGAGATCTCTCTTCATAGATATTTTTGGCAGCCGGATAAGGTCCAACCAGTTGATCTAAATATCTCGACTCGAACTTGTGTGTGTCGTCAGCAAGCAGGCTAAGATCGCTGATACCGTAGTAACTGGCTCCTGCAGTAAAAACGTCATAAAAAGTCAACGCGGCCAACGTGGTGTACCCTCCAGCACTACCTCCTCGAATCAGCAATTTGTCAGAATCCACTTTGCCGAGACCCGCTAGATA
>CAYMUR010000016.1:30126-68472 GCA_964393615.1 uncultured Pirellulaceae bacterium | reverse complement strand
GGCATCCGCCACGTCATACAGACCCCATGTGCCTCTCAGACGGTTCCGATACTCTCGACCATAACCGGTACTGCCACGATAATTGAGGTCACAGACTCCGAACCCACGCGTCGTCCAATATTGAACCTTGGTACTGTACACTTCGGACGTGGCAGAAGTCGGCCCACCGTGAATCATCACAATGAGCGGAGGTAATTCACCTGTTGGACCCACAAAGTCACAGTTTTGTGGAGGATAATAAAACCCGTGAGCCGTTTGATCTGCAGACGTTGGAAACTCGATCGGTTCGGGAATGGAAATATGATCCTGGTGCGGCCGCTCAGCGCTGCTGAAACGTAAGATATTGAATTCGGCGGTGTCCAGATCGATGGCAATCAACGATTCGGCCAAGCATGCCGAACCACTAATGGCAAACACGTGTTCGGAAGTCGTTCGAATTGCCTGGTAGGAAGAAAATGGGAGCGAAAAATGTGCGAGTTCAAGGGTACGTGTGTCGATTCGGACGAGATATTCTCGACCATGTTGTGCATAGCGTGCTACGATGAGTTCTGGGACCACCAAATCGTACGAGGACATACCAAACACCCACTGTGGCATTCCAAAGTCAACCTCGAGCGACGTCACCGGACTGATGTTACCCGACATTTCCAGTTTGTAAAGATTCCACCAATTGGTACGATCTGAAACAAAATAAAGTGAACCATCGGGAGACCACACAGGCTGAAATATAGATTCTTCGTTTCCACCTGCAACATGCCGCGGGTCCTTGATTTCACCATTTCTCGAGAACGTCGCCACGTTTAATTCAGTTGCATCCCAAGGCATGTTCGGATGATTCCAGCAAAGCCAGGCGACCTGTTGGTATTCGGTGTCGATACAGGGTGATGAATAAAAATCAAAACCACTAGCCAACGTTGTAATCACTCCACTTCCGTCGAGTGCCACCGCTACCAACTCGTTCACCGGCTCCGTCTTGCCCTTCGAATGATCCTCCCGGACAGCAAGCAACCGGTTTCGCGGTAGATCAACGACAAGGTCTGCAAATCTCTGTGGTGCTTCGGCCGTAATCGCTTGCGGTATACCTTTTTCCGCCAAGGAGTATATCCGTTGATCCTGGTAATTCACAAAATAAACAGTGTTATTCGTGACAGCCAACGCACCACCACCATATTCATGTGCTGTTGTCCTCGCGCTAAAGGGTGCCGGCAAAATGTCGACCGGTTCTTCCCCAGGAATTCCACGGACAATCACAGAACGACCCGACTCTTCCGGCCTTGATTCGATCCAAAATAACGTTTTTCCATCGATCACGGTGTCGCCAAAACGAACTGCTCCCGCAACAATTTTTCCGGCCAATATGGGAGATTTCCAGGACCCGTAGCGGGCGGTTTTCGGAGGCATGTAGTATCCCTTCTCGAAGAAGGTCTGGAAGAACTGAATTACAAATCCAAACAATACGCGAAATCGATTTTCCACCATCCATTGTGACGTGCTGCAATGACACGTCAACTCGAAGCGTTATCTAGTAGTTTCAGCAATTCCAACGGATGCTCAATCACTTTGTCGGCACCGTGGTCCACCAGCTCTTGGCGCGGCCGAAATCCCCAGGTAACACCGACAGCAAACATTCCGGCTGCCACAGCTGTTTGCATATCGGTACTTGTATCCCCAACATAAATACAGTTCTCACAAGACACTGCAAGTTGGTCGGCAATCTCCAGAGCACCTGCCGGATGTGGTTTCCGCGGAATACCTTCGCGCTGTCCTAAAACACAACGAAACGCATGATGGCCCAAAAACTCCTGGACGCATTGCTGAGTAAACTCGTGTGTCTTGTTCGACAAAACAGCTGTTGGCACCCCATGATCCTCCAACAAATCCAGTAGTTCAGTAATTCCTTCATAGGGCTTCGTTTGCTCGTTCCAAGTCTGCCCATAAGCTTCTCGAAAATGACCGACACAACCCGCGATCAGCGCGTCGTCTTTCGACTCCATGGCCAAAGCGCGTGTAAACAGATCGTCAACTCCATTCCCCACCAAATGGCGATAGCGGTCCACTGGGAAGGCCTGAAAACCGTGGCTCACAAGAACTCTATTCGCAGCAGACGCAATGTCGGACAACGTGTCCAACAACGTTCCGTCCAGGTCAAACAGAATGGCACCAAAACGAGTCATCTTACGTATCCTGTAATAGGTCATTTTTGGCCGATGTCACAAGATTAGACACTCCACATGGCCGATGTTGCTCTCCAACTGAACGCTTACGATTTTAGCTGTCGCCAAGGCAGGATGCAAAGATCTGTTCAAATCGTTTTCTGACGTCGGATGTCCAGCGAACACAGTCCGCTTCAAGCTGTTCTGGAGTGTCATAGTGCAATAAATAGGCAAGCTTCGCCAGCTCAGCAGGCGTGTCGGGCAAATCATGACGTGCCGTCGTGTTCATCAACCGTAAGCGGGCCTCAACACCTCGCAAAAACCGATAAGCATCGCCAAAAAATTGAAAAAGGGCTTCACTGAGGTAACCTCGCTCATGGAGTTTCGCCAGCGCGGCCCAAGTACCAGGGACAAGAATTTCCGGATCCTCTCGGACAAGAGACAATTGAAGCATCTGCGTAGCAAATTCTATATCGACCGTACCACCCGGCCCTCGTTTGAGATTTTGTAACGTTGCCGTTTCTTCCATTCGATGGCGCATCGCTTTGATTTCCCTGGCAAAACTATTTTGCCAGGGTGTTTGCGTGATCGCTTGATGTACCATATTGGCTACCCGTCGACGCGCAAGAACAGAACCGGTAATTGGACGCGCTTTACAGAGAGACTGACGTTCCCATAGTTGTCCCTGCCCTTCCCGAAAATAGCGACTAAATTCACTCAAAGAGACAGCAAGCATGCCACTCTTGCCCGTCGGTCGCAACCGCACGTCTACGTCATAAAGTCGTCCGTAAGGACCCAACCGCGTGGCCAAGTGAATGATTCGCTGTCCCAACTCACTGAAGAAATGTTGGTTTGTCGTGGTGTCGGCCTCCGTCTGCCAGGGGCGGTGCACTGTCTGACCATCACCTTCATAAAGAAAAATTAAATCCAGATCACTATGATAATTAGGTTCACGCCCACCAAGTTTTCCCAGCGCGAGTGTTATTAATTCACAGGGACGCTGGACACCTTGCTCCTCCGTGTGCGGCTCACCGTACTTGTTAACCAGCCGCGCAAACTCTGACCGGATAATCTGACACAAACAAACTTCAGCAATGTCGGACAGTGCACCTGTCGTCGCCTCAATGTCGTCTTTGCCTAAGATGTCGCGCACACCAACGCGAAAATGTTGCGCGGCCTTGAAACTGTGCAAAATGGGTTCCAGGTCCTCTGCTCCACGACAAAGATCAGTCAAATTGTCTTGAAGAAGTTGCTGGTTGGGAAGGCGATCCAAGACCAAATAATCCATCAGTTCATCAATCATTCCCGGATTACTTGTCAGTATTCCAGAGAGGTATGAACTCGACGCACACAGACGGACATAAAGACGCAGCAAAGGTGTATTGAAACTGAAAAGTTCCCATAGAACCCCCTTACCACCCAGCGAATCACTGACCCTGGCAAGGTTGACTAGCGTAAAATCAGGATCCGGCGTAACAGCAATCGTCGTTAAAAGGTGGGGAACAATAGAAGCCAGAAAATGGCGGCAGCGGCGTGTGGATAGAAAAGGAATGCGTTCTGTTGCCAGCGCATCAAGATTCTGGTAAGCCTCTTGTACGTTTGCAAAACCATACTTCCCCAGAACTTCCTGAATTTGTTTTTCGTTCGGGTTGGGGTCCAATACCAAGTCGACTTCGGGTTGACTTTCTTCGTCTTCACCAAAAGCATCAATTAGCAGGTGATTGAGGATCTTACGGTTGATTTCCGTTGCATGCCGATAGTCATTTTGAAATTTTTTCCCGGCTGTTATATCTAACTGATCAGTGTAACCTGCTCGTCGGGCAAGTTTTGCAAACTCTACTTCATCGTCGGGAAGTGAATGGGTTTGCAAATCAAACATAATTTGCAGCCGATGTTCCGTCTTGCGCAGAAGCCGGTAATTATTTTCAAGAAACGTCCGTTCCTGAATGGTCAAACAGCCAACCTGCTCCAAAGCTTGAATTGCTTTTAAGGTATTTCCAGTTCGGACTTCGGGTAAGTCGCCACCGTGTAAAAGTTGGAGAAATTGGATCACAAATTCAATGTCACGAATACCACCGTGGCCCGTTTTGACATTACTGGCATCACCACCTTCACGGTGCGTCCTGTTTTCAATACGGCGTTTGAGGGCCTTGATCCCAGTAATATCAGCTCGGTTCAAATAACGACGGTATATCCATGGTTCCAGCTGGAGGAGTAGCTGTCTCCCCAACTCCTCATCACCTGCTACGGATCGCGCCTTGACGAATGCCTGACGCTCCCAGGTACGACCAAGAACATCATAGTAATGTAGCGCACTCTCCAGGCTCACCACAATCGGGCCCTGTTTACCTTCTGGACGCAGACGGAGATCCACTCGATAGGCACTACCCAGGTCGGTAGACTCCGTAAGCAATTTGACAAACAAGTGGGAAAGACGATCGAAAAATTCCTGGTTGCTAGTCGATGGCGTACGATCTGTCTTACCGTCCTGATCATACAGTAACATCAAGTCAATGTCGCTGGAGTAGTTCAACTCGTTGCCACCCAGTTTTCCCAACCCCAGTACAACCATCCTCGATTCTTTGCCAGTAGATCCACGGGGCACGCCGCGCTTGGAAATCAGCTCACACCAGGCAGCCCGGAACGCTGCTTCACAAATGGCATCTGCCAGAAAAGAAATTTGTTGCGTTACAATTTCCAGACCTTGACCACGGACAATGTCGCCGTACGCAATGCGCAATGTTTCGCGGCGCTTATACCGTCGCAATGCAACCATGACTGTGTCCATGTCCGGTAACACCGAGACTTCGCTACTAATCTCGTCAATGAGAATCTGTCGTGCTACCGGCTGACCGTCAGTAATCCGAAGCAAATCATAGCTTTCGGGATCCTGAACCAAGATGTCGCTCAAATGCTGACTTGTCGAAAAAATCTGCAACAAGATTGGTAATGCTTCCCGGTCCCGTTCGATCAGTGAAACCAAACCAATCGGATTACGCGCACTGGAAATAAAACGTTCCAGATTATTCAAAGCCATATCGGGATCACTGCAGACCGGTAAACAGCCTGTGAGCTGAGCCCCCAGTTCACCTAACAAGTCTAAAGTCACACCCGCTTGAGCCATACCGACCAGGTTGCGGTGCGCACGCTGAATATCGGTAACACCTAACGATTCAAGCCAGGCTGCTGCGGCACCGGCATTGTCGAGATATTGGACGAATTCTTCCTGTCGCATGATCGCCATTCGTCAACACATGAAATGGTGTCAAGCTGATCGTCCTGGGATAACGGATCTATCCCAGCCTACCAACCGTGTACATTTCCGGCCCCACGTGATCCGTGACAACAGTGCCGAACAGCGTAAAAGCGCTGGAATCGTAGATGGTCACCGGCAGGATGCGACCGATCTGTCGAATGTTGCCGTCAAACACCACAATATGGTCGCCCTGGGTACGACCAGTCAACTGCAACAATGGCCCCTCTTCGTCATTTTTTAGCGAGTTTTTACTGGGACCTTCGACAAGCACCTCGACGGTCCGGCCAAGAAACGCTTGGTTATTTTCTGTACTGACCTCATTCTGAACAGCAAGCAATTCGTTGTTACGCCGTTTTTTCACATCTTCGGGCACATCATCCGTATAAAGCTCAGCACCACGTGTGCCTTCCCGAACACTGTATTTGAATATAAAACTGTTCTTAAACCGGTATTTGTAAACCAATTCCACCGTTTGCTGAAAATCAACTTCCGTCTCTCCAGAAAAACCAACAATAAAATCGCTTGTCACACTAGCGTCCGGTACGTAACGGTCAATGCGCTCCATCATTTCCTGATAGTCCCTGACGGTATAACCCCGTTTCATACGTTTTAAAACGCGGTCTGAACCACTTTGAGCCGGCACATGTAAATAGGGGGATACCTTGGGCAAATCGCGCACCGCCATCAGTAGGTCATCCGACATGTCTTTCGGATAATTGGTCACAAATTTGATTCTTTCTAACCCCTCGACTTCCTGCAAAGACACAAGAAGATCCGACAATCGAGTTTCCTGCCCGTTTTCTACATAGCGGTAACTATTGACAGTTTGACCGAGCAATGTCACCTCCAATGTACCTTGCTCGACAAGCACCCGCACCTCTGCCAAAATATCCTCGGGCGGGCGACCTTGCTCCGGTCCACGCACCATGGGCACAATGCAATACGTGCAGAACTTGTCGCACCCAATTTGGATTCGTACGTACCCTTGATAGGGCGTCGGTCGCATCGTTGGGTCACGCAGTGGATCGAAGCTTTCGTGCGATCGGACAATTTGATTTCGCGTACCGTCTCGCCGCCCTAGACTCACTTCGATTTGTGCCCCAGCACCTGCCGCCACCTGGTCAATGAGATCAGGTACCTGATGTAACTGACCTGGTCCCACGATCAAGTCAACATAGGGCGCCCGTTCAAAAATAAGCCGTTGGTCTTTCTGGGCCATGCATCCCAACACGCCAATAATCTTATGTGGATGATTTCGTTTCGCATGTTTTAATCGACCCAACGCGCTGTAAATCTTGTCTTCGGCATGCTGCCGAACACTACAAGTATTGAATAAAATCGTGTCCGCCTGGCTGGGCGTATCGACCAGCGCATAACCTCGCTGACGCAATGTGGCCACGACAAGCTCACTGTCAAGCATGTTCATCTGACAGCCAACCGTTTCAATATATAGTCGTCGAGTCATGGTCTTTTAAAGAAAGAAATTACACTGGATTGCTGTGGTGCTGATTCACCCGCTGTTTTTCGCGCTCTTGCTGTTTCTGTTGCTTCGATTCCTCTAACTCCTGTTCTACCTGCAAACGTTGTCGTTGCATCGTTTCATTTTTTAGGTTCGCCATGACTTTATCGTGATGGGCACGCATCAGCCGCACGAGCGTCGTGACCGAAATATAAGTCGCCACGCACAGCAACACGATATCCGCTGTGGTCCAATCATTCATCCGTGTTCACTCCGCAACCATCCCTAGTTGGCCAAGTCACTATCGTAACACGTCAACCAGCGTTGTCGCGAGGGGGATTTCGACCTGGCACCCTACCTGGCCATCCAACCAAAGACCATTTCTCCAGATTCGCTCGCGTTCTTCGTCTGTGGTCACGACTATTCACAGGCAACCGAGCCAAACCAGTCAGTGGCGCCCACCAAATGTCCCCGTAAAAACTCTTCACAGGACATAGCACGTTTACCTGCCGGCTGCACAATATCTAGGGCCAATACCCCTTCGCCCGTGGCAACCTCCAGCCGTGTTAAATCATCACATCCCACCCGCTGACCAGGTAAAACGTTTCCACTCGTTGTCTCACTCATTGATACTTCTTCCAAAATAATACGCAGCGACTCTCCCCCGACACGGTGCCAGTCGGTATAGGTCCGAGGCCATGGCTTCATCGCCCTGACTTGATTATAAATCTGTTGCGCAGATCGCTGCCAGTTGACGAGCCCATCACTTTTCTTCAGCCGAGGTGCCTGTGTCGCCGACACATTATCCTGAGAGATACCCAACTCCAAAGAGGCATCATGACATTCAAACAGTTGAATCGCCTGCAGGACCGGTTCGACCCCCAGAAGAGCCAAACGTGCTTCCAACTCACACGCCGTTTCTCTTGGCACGATATCCACGCTGCGCTGTAACAGACAAGGTCCCGCATCAAGTCGTGGCGACATGTGAATAACGGTCACACCGGTTTCTATTTCACCATGATAGAGGGCCCAATTAATCGGAGCTGCGCCACGGTATTTTGGTAACAGGGATGCGTGCAGGTTGATCCCTCCGTGGGTGGCCAACGCCAACGTAGCACGAGAAAGAATTTGACCATAATCACAAACCACAAACAGATCAGCAGCTAAATCACTTAAAAGCTGTCGTGCTTCTTCGGAATTAATCGTATCTGGGGCAGACACGGGTACCCCTGCTGCCTCAGCCGCTGCGCGCATTGGACTGGCAACCGTTCGCCGCCCTTTCCCCTGGCGATCAGGCCGGGTAATGACATGGGCTATGGCATGTGACGACTTAAGAAGTGATTGGAATACGGGCACGATAAAAGAACCCGTTCCCATTATGACAATTTTCATCAGGCTGCAGATGGTTTTAAATGGAAATAGGGCTGTCAACATTCAGAATCAGTTGGCCACCACCCGGTGAGACAAACCGAACATCAGAAAGGTATAACGGTTCTTTACTAAATAACTTCAAGCAACAACTTTTTTAAAAACAAAGGACACAACCTGATCACAAATCAGAAGGTGTCTCGTGGACGGAGTTTCTTTTGGATCATATCAGACACGACGCCAAGGAATACAACTACGGCGCAGATTTAACAGTATTTAGTCTCCCACTCCCCAAGACGCTGCGCAATTTCTACATCGGTAGGTATCAAACCAGCCTCACGAAAGCGTCGAAACTCGTGTCCAAAAGCGTCAAGGGTTTCCTTAACAGCCAATGCATTTGTATCACTAAGATGATCGATGAACAAAACACCATCCAGGTGATCTGTTTCATGCTGGGCCACACGGGCAGCTAAACCACTTAAATCCGTGTCAATTTCGTCACCATTTAAGGTGTATGCATTCATGTGAATTGTTTCAGGTCGTTTGACGAGACCATAAAGCTCAGGAAGGCTCAGGCAACCTTCTTCTTTCTCTTCATTTCCTTGGGGTTGGCTTAACACAGGATTAATGAACACCAGCTCCTGCCCTTCGTCCGGATCGGATGCTAAATTGGCAATGAACAGCCGAAAAGGTAAATCCACCTGATTGGCAGCCAACCCTACACCACCGGCTGCATACATCAGCTCGAACATCTCTCGTACTATCTTACCAATTTCAGCATTCACCCGCTGCAGTGGCTTGGATTTATGCCTCAGCGTGGGGTGAGGAAAATTAATGATCTTCAATGCAAATTCCTCCGAGTTCGTCATGCCAGGTTTCAATTATAAGTGTTTCGGCGGCCGCGCGAACACCTCCCTTGCCTTTCTGCACTCTGCCTAGGATACCTGACCGTCTCCGTTGACCCTTTGCCAGAGTGATCTTAGAATTCATTTTTAGACGGAGGCCAATTTTAGCCGGAGGCCCCGATTGAAACGGACTTAACAAAAACACTTTTACCAAGGCCTACGCTGTCAAAATCCAGCCTCTTGTTTACCCGAAGTGAACGTTGCCTTCTGGAGCAAAGTTTCAGAATTTGAACGGCAAAAAAGATAAGTCTATAATTCTTTCACCCCAAACAGGTTCCACCCAGTGCCCGCTACGGACGGAGAAATCGAACGTACCCCTGTCGGCAACGTTCGTGTCGACCCCAAAGGGTCACCAGCTAAACGGGTGAAAATCCCTGCATGGATATTGTCAATTGCATCGCATGCTGGCCTGGTCGCCGTGTTATTGTTAAGCCTCCGTACCATGCCCCGGGGTGCCAATGTCAAACCTGACCGCCCGGCTGGAATCGTGCTTGCCAATCGTACAGCCGAACACATTGAATATTTTGAGGACGAGAACGATTTCATCGAGAAACTGGTTGATGTCGCTGCCCCAATTTCTTCGAATTTACCACTGCCGGTTGAGGACGATCTACCGACAACGATGGCCGATGTATTACCAGCAACCAGTAGCCCTGGAGCATCTCTCGTAACCCCGGGTGACCTGCTTCCTGATGCGACAGGATTCACGACTGGACGTCCATCACCAAAACGGTTCGGCCGTTCTGTGCAAACCTCCGTATTCGGCGTTACTGGCATCGGCAACACCTTTGTCTACGTTTTTGACCGATCCGGCAGCATGGGAGATTTTAATGGCCGACCGCTCGCCGCGGCAAAATCTGAATTACTCGCCAGTCTCAACGAATTGGACGACGTACACCAATTTCAGATCATCTTTTACAATAACCAGCCCACCATTTTCAATCCAAACAGCCAAAGTCCAAGCATGTGGTGGGCAAACGATCGAGGAAAGACACTGGCTAGACGGTTTGTCACATCGTTTACGGCTGTCGGAGGAACCAAACACATGGCGGCCCTGCAAATGGCATTAGGCATGCAACCAGACATTCTTTTTTTCCTTACGGATGCCAATGAACCACAACTTTCGCGCCCGGAATTGGAGAAAATTCGTCGCTTGAACAGTGGTGTGACATCCATCCACACCATTCAATTTGGCTATGGGCCGGACTCTGAACGTGAACATTTCCTGAAACGACTCGCAAAGGAAAATCAGGGCCGACATACCTACATTGACATTTCACAATTGGGCAATCGTAAACCATGAAACGGTGTTGTCAGAACCTGACTCAAATATTGGTCCTCTTTGTAACCCGAGCGAGAACACGTACCGTTCTGTGCAACGTCATGCTCGGATTTTTTTACACCATTACAAGCGCCGAAGATATTGTGATCGTGTCGACCGCGGCTGATCCCACAGTTTCCACTCGAAAAACTGGAGACATTCTTGATTATGATGGTCAACAATTAAGGCTGCGGGCAGTCACCGGCGTTGAATTGACAATACCAAGTGAACGGGTAATCGACGTTCAAACATCGCTGACTCCAAACCACCAGAAAGCTGACCATTTCTTTACAACACAACAATTTGAAAAAGCAGCCGAACGGTATCAACAAGCTCAAACAGAAGAACCACGAATCTGGATGCGGCGCCAAATCATCGCACAACAAATCTGGTGTTCCCAGCATTTAAAACAATACGACTTGGCTGCGGAACTTTTTCTCGTGCTCGTCCAGAGCGATCCTCACACGCAATATATCAACACCATTCCCCTGGCATGGCGAGCCCAACAGCCATCAGCAACCCTGGCACACCGCGCCATTAGCTGGTTGGAAAAACACCTTAACACTGACAATCGCGCCTTCAAAAAGCGGGACGCAATAGCAACACTGATTGGTGCCAGTTGGCTATTACCAACATCTCGGCGCGACGAATGTGTCTCGGCATTAGAACAACTCCAGCAGCATGCTGACCCGATCATTGCCCATTTATCGGAAGCACAACTCTGGCGGACCAAGATCGTGACGGCAACACCAGGAGAGGTTCAGGCCTGGCAAACCACCTTGAGTCAATGGCCGTCAGACATTCGCGCCGGTCCATATTTCATCGTTGGACAAGTCCTGTCAAGACACGAACGTTACCAGGAAGCTGCTCTCATGTGGATGCGAATACCAATCTTCTATCCACAGCAACGGACACTCGTCGGTGATTGTCTCTTGGCAGCCGGTAACGCATTGGAAAAAATGGGGCACACCGAAGAAGCGCGTTCCGCCTATCATGAAATCGTACGCGATTATGCTGAATTATCGGTAGCACAACTGGCGAAATCAAAAATCGAATCGCTCCACAATTCATCGGACTAGCAGTGAAACGCAAAGGGAGCTACCCAGTCCCACAGAATCCTCTTTTACGGTACAAAATGGATACGGAACACCAAGAGACAGCCTCCGCAAAAACCACAATCCATGACTACCGTTGTGCTGAAAATAATTCAAGGTCATACCAGCGGCGTCTGGACGAAATGAAAGAACCATCTATGATAACTTGAATGGCACCTGCATTGGGACAGGCAATGGATAAAATCTCTCACGGAAGAAACTCAGTGGAATTTCGTATCGCGTCTCGGTATATCCTGCTTCCCTGTACCACCTTTCTTGGGCTGGTGTGGAACCTTTCGGTCGGTTTATCACAGGATGTGGCGTCCTCCCAGGTCCCCCCCTCTTCTGAGGAAGTTCTACCGCAGGGATTTCTGGAAATTATTCTCGCTGGCGGTGGAGTCGGTTTGGCAATCATTGGCGTCCTCATTGGTTTATCGCTGACAATGGCTTACTTGGTTTTCGAACATCTAATGACCATTCGGCGCAACACTTTAATACCACCGGGACTTGCTGACCAGGTACGTGTGTCGTTAGCCGCCGGTCGCCTGACCGAAGCAAACGAAGGCTGCCGTTCGAAACCCTGCCTGCTCTCATTTGTACTGTTACATGGATTAGCTGAAATTGAAGGTGGCTGGCCTGCAGTAGAAAAAGCGGCAGAAGATGCACTCTCTGAACAAGCCGCTCGATTATTTCGAAAAATCGAATATCTTTCAGTCATCGGCAACATCGCTCCCATGGTCGGATTGCTGGGAACAGTCATCGGCATGATTCTCGCTTTTCAGAAAGTTGCGGATACTCAAGGTACAGCGGGTGCTGGCCAACTGGCCGAAGGAATCTATCAAGCGCTAGTGACTACCGTCGGAGGACTCGTCGTAGCCATCCCGTCTCTCGGTGCTTTTGCCGTGTTCCGTAACTGGGTGGATCAACTGGTTGCCGAATCGGCTTACGTAACGCAACACGCACTGGCACCGTTAAAGCGTCTCAAGAGTTCCCAACCTGGACGTTAAAGTACCGCGTCCGATTAAACGACAGGTCACAACATTTCAACCACATCCTGTTGTGTCAACCGAGGCCCCGAAAGCCTGAACAAAGTTTCATGCGATTACCAACTCATCCGCGCAGCAGAAGAGATACATTCAACATGACGCCCATGATCGACGTCGTGTTCTTGCTGATCGTATTTTTTCTCGTGTCAAGCCATCTCGCCAAGAATGAAAGCCGGCTGCCACTGCCGCTGCCGGATGCTGTAAGCGGACAATCTCCCGCCGAGCAACAAACAGCGGTGGTTACCATCAATGTCTTGGGCGACGGCCAAATTTTTTTGGCAGGTAAATTGTTGCCGATCGATCAATTGCAACCACGACTCGAAAAAGATTTTTCAGAACAAAGCCCAGAGTTACAGGTACGCATTCGGGGTGATCGCCATGTACCTTATCGTTCTATCGAATCGGTGCTCTTGGCATGTGCCCGCACCGGTATCTGGAATGTCCAAGTAGCCGTCGTCCAACCCAGCCAGTCCACTCCATGAAATACGTTGTCTCGACAAACCGCACACAATCGAGTGTCGACCTGGCAATGACCCCCATGATCGACGTCGTGTTCTTACTACTCGTGTTCTTCCTGTGGACCGCAAGTTTCCAAGTCATTGAATACATTCTACCCACGGAATTGTCGTTACCCGCAGGACAGGCGCCCCGTCAACAAACACCCGATCCCAGCTGGGATTTTGAGCCCGTTGTGATTCAGTTGTTGTGGCTCAAAGAAGAACCGGTGTACCTTGTCAACGAAACCCGAGTTGAATCCCTGGTCAACATTGAACAAACCCTTACGGCAATCGCAAAGATCAATCCGGACAACCCTGTCATTATTGATCCCGATCCAGACGTTCCATTCGGCTTCGTCGTCGACGTTTATGATAGCTCACGCCTGGCCGGATTCAATCAAGTGCAATTTGCCGCCTCGGAGGATGTCTGAACCACGGTGAAAAGGGGTTTGGGTTTCATCAAGCCAAAGCTTATTATGGAGTTCCTCGAAACTGATTAACAGGACCACCGTCAATTTGACCTTTGCTGCGTCTGTGTTACATCTCCGTAGTGGCCTCGATCTGGTTGTCCAAAAACAGAAGCATGCAAGACTTAGAACGTCTATTAACGACCCTTCTTGGAGTGGTACCAACAAGCTTTCGAACGATTGCTGTGCGACAAATAGGTCACACTTGGTGGGAACAGCTGAATAGCAGGTGCGCCATAGGGGACCAACAAACCTCTTTGAAGCGCAAGCTGATCGTCATTCTGATCGTAACGCAATTGACCGTCGTGATCGGTGGAACTTGGGCAACCAACTCCAACCCTACTAACGAAATCATTTTCTTGAATGGTTTACGGCAGCGGCGACTTTTTTCACTGGCGTCAAGCTACTGCCGACAACGTCTGGCTGCTAGCAACCTAACCGATCGAAATCGCATTTTGCTGATCGCCGAACTATCACGATGTTATGCCGAACGCGCACTGCACTCTGAACCAGCAAAACGCGAAGCAGATTGGGAACTTGCCACAACCGTTATCGATGACTGGAATCACCAGTACGAGGATGATTCACGTTACTTGGTAGCAAGGGTACAGCAAGCGTTGGTATGGCTGGCGCGAGGAGAATGGACTCGTCAGGCAACCGAAAATAATAGCATTGAAAATCGGAACTGGGATGAAACACGAACAGCTTTAAGACAGGCCATCACACAATTGGAAACCCTGGCAACCGATGTCGTTCAGGATTTGCGTAAGTCGCACAATGATCCAAGCCGTCTTTCTAGCCAGGAACTTAGGTCTCTGCAGACAAACATCCGTTTTCAACTGGCACGTGCCTACCGTAATCGTGCATTAACTTATGCACCGGAAAGTGCCGATCGAATTAGTGACATCACCTTAAGTCTGCAGCAATTGCAACCGCTCACTCAATTGTCTCTGACGCAAGATATCGTCTGGAGGAGTCGCTTGACTGAAATCATCTGTTATCGGTTGCTAGGTCATTTGCAACAAGCAAATCAGCTGGCCACATCGTTACTTTCAGCCACCGACAACACTCAGCATCAGCTACTCATCCAGGCTGAACAAATCCGGTTGGCACTTGCGGCTGACAACCTGCCATTAGCATTGCAACTGTCGAAATCCGCCACCGACACAACTCGACCCGCAGACTGGGACTATGCAATTCTGGAAATGCTGATGGTCGCCTGGCAAGCAGCAATCGACCATCAAACGCAAACAGCCATGTGGCAGAAACGGATTGCGGTATCACTGGAATCCTTAGCACGTGATCACGGTACAGCGTGGCGTAATCGTGGTGGGGCCTTAGTGGCTCGTGTGGCGCACCAAGGCACGCATTCCGATCATCTTGACCTGATGATACAAACTGCACAAACACTTTATGTGAATCGCGAATGGGAACAGGCGATAAAAACCTTTTGCCAAGCAGCGGAGCAAGCAAATACCATTGGCGATTTGGAAGGAGCTTTTCGAATTGCACTCACCGCAGCACGTATTGAACACGATCACGGTGAACTCAGCAGTGCCATTCGGTTGTGGAGAAAAACATCAATTCGCTACCCAAAGCATCCCGAAGCTCCGCAGGCACATTGGCTGGCAATCAGTGGAGCGGCGAGCCAAGCTGCTACGCAAGACGCCGCAAACGTGAAGCAGTATACAGCCCTTCTCCAAGAACATCTGATACATTGGCCGCTGACCGACACGGGCAACAAGGTTCGCTGGTGGCTAGGACAACTATATGAACATCAGGACAATATTGTCGGCGCATTAAATTTGTATCGAGAGATTCCAGCTGATACTAATTTGGCCAACAAAGCACTTCTCGCCCTGGGACGTTGTTGGAACCGCTGGCTGGAAGAAAAGGAACGCGCAGGAGATCCCACTCATGATGACGCATTAGCTGCCGTACAGCATTTCGAACAAACAATCCTGGGAACCGAAAAAGAATTACCTGAACGGTGGAACAGCGCCGCTTTGGTCGCCGCTGTCTCCAGCGCCCAATTGCAACTGCGATTTTTGCCAAATGAGCCACAACAGTCGAAAAAGATCTTGGAAGCGGCCTTGCGGGAGGCACCGCAAGCAGATCCTGACTGGCGTGGTCAAGCCCAAGGGTTACTGATCGTTTTACTCGTACAAGACGAGCAATTTGACAAGGCAAGCGTCACGCTAGGAGAAATGACTACCTTTAGACCGATCGATTTAGACATCGTGATCAGCGAGTTACACCAATTGATCTCTTCCAAGGATCGCGCCGACCAGCAACAACAACTGGCAGCTCTATTACTCTCGACAACTACACTTCAACTGGGGTCATCCCCTGGTCTCACTCCTGCCCAGCGACTAAGGTCAAGTCGTATTCAGGCCGAGTCACTCGCCAAGTTAGGTCATCAAACCGAGGCATTGGAAAGCCTCGCGGCGTTGGCAGCGGAACACCCACAAGACGCTCCGACGCAAGAAGCGTATGCATTGTTACTGGTAGAAAGCCCCGACCAGACAAAAGTCGAAATTTCCCTTGACCTGTGGCGAGGAATTGCTCGTCGCAGTCGCCCTAAAACAGAACGCTGGTACCGGTCAAAATATTACTTGGCAAAGGCTCACTTGCGCCTTGGAAACCGCGTTCGGGCGAGCGAAATCCTCCACTGGGTGCAATCGGTCCCACCAGGTTTCGCTGGTACAACTCGGCAAGATGATTTTAAGAAGCTGCTGCAGCTGGCCAGCCGGTCGGATCCCTAACAGCTATTCACTGCCAGGGTTGTTCCATCGCCCGATTCACGTCACTGAATGCTTCCCGATGCACCATGTGCCCGTATCCTGGTAATACCTTGATGGTCACTGATTCAGGAAAACTTTGAGCGTATGTAGCGGGAATCATTTGGTCTTCTTGCCCCCACATGATGAGTGTTGGCTGGCAAGTTCCGTAGTTGGTTGTCTGTCGCCCTGGGTGCTCATGGCCACAGACCGTTAGCCACTAATTACCGAGCCTGTAGTCCAGTGAAACGGAACGCAACACAGGCGTATTTGTTGAGTTGGGGCTAATCAAGGTCGCCTTGTATTGAATCGCCCGATGAGCTTTGGCAATTCCGAGCAATTCGCTACCTGAGAAGTGGAAATAACTGCCAACGCCATGCGGACCCCGCCAAGAGGCCCATTCCAGCTGGTCGGTGGATTCCGCCGTGCGAATTTGAAATTCAATGTCGGTGTGGTGCGGCGTCTCCGCGTTCCAGGAAATCCGTCGGAACCTGGCATTCTTACCGGCATCAAACGGCGGGGAAAGATAAGAGAAACGGCTGGATCGACGGTAAATGTCACCGATATCAGCGTAGGAAAGAAAATGGGGGCCCGTGGCGGGTAACTTGGCCATACGCTGTTCGGAAAACCGCTTGCCGTTACCCCAATAAACAGAAACATGAGTTCCGCTATGATCTCCTCCTTTTTGCAAATGATTAGTAATGGCGAGGTCTTGGTGGCCATCCCGATCAAAGTCACCAGCCAGCAACCCACACCCTGACTGGGACGGTATCTCCTCATAGGACTGAGGATCAAATCCTGCACTGCTGTTGATAAAAATCCGCGTCGGAAAGAACCGATGAACGCCGCCGTGATAACTCGTAAATGCGAGATCCAGATGTCCATCGTTATTAAAGTCGGCAACGGTACAATCATTCACGCCAATCGTAGGTAGTTCGGTACGTTGCTGAGACAAAAACCCGTCCGCGGATCCCCAGTAGATTGTCGACTCAGTATGGGGATTGCGATTGAGCACCAGTTTTTCACCAGAACCAGCCGGTTTGTGCTGATCACTGTAATTACCAACAATCAGATCGAGATAGCCATCGTCATTGAGATCAGCAGTTTCCACGGCACCTGGAGACTTGCCTGGCAACACCAATCGCTGTTGCTGATCAAAACCATGTGGGCTGTTCCAACAAATGAGGACTTGATCAATTCTGTCCAGCGAAAACTGAACGTCGATCCAACCGTCGTTGTTCCAATCTGCGACGCTCACCTGACAGGGTCCACTGGGTAATTCAAAGTTGAACCGATGGGCTTCGTCAAACCCATTTTTTTGCCCGTAGAGCAAACAGCCGGGTAAGTCGAGTACCAGGTCGAGATAACCATCTCGGTTGAAATCGGCCGTCCGTGCCGAATTGGATGCAAAAATCTCTGGCCGCTTCGTTTTCTCAAGCTGTAAGCCTTTCTCGCCACCCCAATAGAATATTGATGGACTTGCGAATTGCACGAACATGAGATCATTAAATCCATCGTGATTAAAGTCCGCATTGACGTATTGGTCTGCATAGGTAGCTTGCAATATGTGACGCCTCGACGGACTAAAACGCTCGTTGGTGGCGCCCCAATAGATGTAAGAATTCGTTTTCTGACCGTCAATGATCCCGGAACGCTTATTCGCAAAAACAATGTCACGCTGCCCGTCAGCATTCAGATCAGCCAGTGCGATACGCATGGCTCCCATCGTCGGCAGCTCCGTCCGTCGCTTTTCGGTAATTCCGTCAGGACCGTTCCAAAAAATGAGTGACTTGCAGTTCCAGGTTCCCGCACGTGCAAAAATCGCCACGACCAGATCCAAATAACCGTCCTTATTCAGATCTGCGATTTGACAGTCATAAGCAGAGTGTTCGGTGACAAGCTGCGTACGACGGTGGGCTTGGAATCCCTCGGCCGAATTCCAGTAGACGAACGATACACCACCGGTCCCACTCACGAAGACCAGATCCGGATAACCGTTCCCATCCAGGTCACCGGCTGCCGACCGAATCGCCTCCAGAGTCGGTAGTTCCATTCGATTTGTAGCGGAGAACCCACGTGATGAACCCCAATAGATGGTGGAGGGGACGACATGCGCCTCTTTCACCGTGCCGCTGTCCGACATGTCAACTTTTTTCACGGAGCGATTCGTCAATACGATGTCCACAAATCCATCCGCATTCAGATCGTGGGCCATGATCGACGTGCTATTGCTGCCGGGCAGGTCGATCCGGCGTTGTTCGGAAAAATTGCCGTCGGCATTGCCAAGATAAATCATGGCACCGCTGTCGTCCTTACCGTTGCCTTCGTTGGCAAAAAGAATATCCGGATAGTGGTCCTGGTTGACATCCGCAATTTCCACATCGATTCCGTAGACGGTCCTGAGTGAAGTGCTACTTGCCGCCGAGTACTCTCCTCTATCTCCCCAATAAATTGTTGATTCTTGAAGTCGATCGTCGCCTTGATGATAACCGTTGCCACGATTGACCAGGACGATATCCAGATCTCGGTCACCGTTGAGGTCAGCAACCGCAATCGCCCGCGCAGCAACCGTCGGTAGCAAAGTATTCCGAGATGGGTCAAAACCTTGCTTGCTATTCCAATAGATAACCGAATTCAAATCGGTTTTTTCTCCGTCAAAGTTGTTTGCTACGACCAGATCGGTGTAACCATCCTCATTCAGGTCAGCGGCATGAACCGCCATTGCTCCGGCAGTCGGTAGTAACGCACAACGATCTGATGAAAACCCTTGCGCATCTGCCCAGTAAATGGCAAGCGGAACGGATTCGTTGTAGTCCTGAGGACAACTTACAGGCAGGTCAAAATTACCATCATTATTGTAGTCCCAGAGATTAATCAGACGTACGCTGCCGTCGGCAGCCACGTAGGTGTTCACACCTCCATCCCCTAACGTGCCTTGGCAGAAGTCAAAAAACGTTGCTGTTTTCCAGCTCTTATTGGGTTCCGTGCCGGTCGTTACGCTTGAAGCAATGGCCAGAAGCCACGTCGTTAACAGGGGCCTACCGAGCAGAGCATCTCCGCATCCACATGCGGATCGAGCTCGGCAAGCAACGAAAACAACTGTCAGCACAACAAAAATGATCAGAACGGTCATGTTAAAAGCATAACAGCTGTTGTCTCGTAGAAAAGCGATGTTCTCGATTTCCGGTGTTATCTGCCTTCAAAATATCGTGCCGCTCGACCCATTCCTCATCACACTCTTCGACTTGGTGCGGAGAAAGACTGGAGTTCATTTCCAGGGGCTTTACCGATAATAGACAGCTACCACAATACCGCAAACTCCCAAACCAACTAGCAACAATGCCGTTGGTTCGGGAACCACCACCGACGTCCCTCCATAGCCGCTTGCCGCAAAGTTGGCAGCCAAAAAATTAAAGTCAGTGATGTCGATGTCTCCATCTCCGTCAAAGTTCCCCAAATCCCAGTTTCCGTTCCAATGAGATGTCGCCGTTGCTACAGGCCGAAAATTGACTGCCAACGTATTAAAATCAGTAATGTCAACATCCCGATCAAGATCGGTATCGCCGCGACGGTAAGGCGTCCCCCAGGCGTTGGCCGTGGCGGCACCGGCTAACCAGGCATCGACATCTGCGTTGTCGATAATGTTATTGAATGTATTATTGTCAACGAGGTCAAATATGTCATCCGTGGGCGGAACCTTTGTCGAATTGTCTGTCAAGTCACCTTGGCTGAACATCAGATTGAGATCGGCCAGATCGCAGCCGTCGATACCATTAAAATTACATGGCAGAGGAGGGGCAATAAAAGGAAATCCGGTCATGCCGATGAAGCCGTTGCCTATCGTAGGCCGGCCAGACTCGGTCAGATTGTTACCGGTCTCGATCAGCGTTTTCCCATCGTAACCAAACAGATCAATCGTTCCGCTGGTTCCTTGCCTTGCGATCGCAAAGCCACCATTACCAAGCGCCGCGACACCAAGAAAACCATTTTCGAGGCTTTGGACCGCCGTCTGCCTGTTTAGCTCTACAATCGGATCTGCTGTCACATCGTAGCGGATCATGTCCCACCTGTCATTATTTCCATCGACGTAGTGGCGGATCATCACAACATCGCCGTCTCGTGTCGCTACCATCCCCAAAACACCGTCATCCAATCCAGCCAGGGCAGTACCTCGGTTGGTTTCCACAATCGGATCCGCTGCGACATCGTAACGAAGCAGGTCCCATTGAGGCCCGTTACCGCCGTCATAATGCCTGGCCATCACAACATGGTTCCCCGAAGTAGCAACAACCCCCAACACGCCATCGTCAATACCAGCACATTGATTAAAGTTACACCGATTTGCTTCCACGATATTCGGAAAGCCTGGATTGTCGGTCGATGGATCCAGATCATAACGAATCAGATCGAAGGCACCAGCATAATGACGAGCCACCACCATGTGATCGTTCCCAGAGGTGACCATCCCCAAGATGCCATCATCAATTCCGGCAATACCGGATACGCTTCGATTGACTTCTGCAATGTTGGGAAAACTTGAATGGCTGGGCCCTGGATCCAAGTCGTAACGAAGCACGTCGTAGCCTGGAACCTGAGGAGGTGCAGGATCGTAGCGGCGTGAAACCACAACGTCACCACTCGATGAGGCGATGACACCTAACAAGCCGTCATCCAGACCCACCAAGCCACTCCGGTTCGTTTCGGTTAACGTACTTCCGTTGTAACTTAGCAAATCGAACCGTGTGTTATACTGACGGACCACAACTACTGCACCACTTGGCGTACCGACCATACCCAAGATACCACTATCAATACCTGCCAGCGGGCTGTTGGGTCCGGCCACTTGCTGCATGGTGGTCCCATCGTGACGAAAGAGCTCAAACCGGTTGGCCTCATTGGTGCGGCCGATGATCACATCATCGATAACGGCCGCTCGCATTGAACACCAAGAGAATCCTAACTGGACCATCAGCAAAATAGCAATAGAAAGCACCGGTTTTGCCATCATCATATTCTTGCACCTGTTACAACGTTTCTCTCCTCACGGGAAAATAAGGTATATCCTTTTACGCAACGTCCTTCTTGTTGGCAAGATGCCGCCCTAAAACCATGTATTTGTTGGCCGCTGTCAACCACGCACAACATGCTTGCGCCGCGCCCCAAAGAGCAACGTTGCGAGACCTCCGACGAGTAAAGACATGGTTGTGGGTTCCGGAATAAACGAAAAACCAGTCATGCCGATAAAGCCATGGTCAACTCCACGCAAGGACGACAGGTTGTTCGCCTTCTCGTTAAGTGTCACTCCATCATACAAAAACAATTCGACTTGATTGGCTCCGCCTTGACGACCTAGTACAATATCTCCATTTCCCAGTGCGACCGCGCCGAGATATCCATTGTCCCTGCCCCGCCCGGAAGGACTGCGTGCAGCCTCCGTGATAGAAGCTCCTGTCACATCATAACGTAGCAACTCCCAGACATCGTTATAATGACGGACCATGACGACATCGCCAGATTTGGTCGTCACCATGTCAAGAAAACCATCATCCATTCCGGCCAGGCTGGTTCCGCGATTTGCTTCGACGATCGGATCTGCTGTAACGTCGTAACGGAGCAGGTCCCACTGTCCCCCATAATGCCTCGACATGACAACATGGCCGTCTGTCGCCGCCACCATCCCCAAAAAGCCATCGTCCATCCCAGCCAGTTCGGTTCCACGGTTTGCTTCGACGACATTCGGAAAGCCTGCATTGTTAGCGGCAGGATCGACATTGTAACGCAGGAGATCCCACTTATTACCATAGTGGCGTGCTACCACAACATGGTTATCGGTAGAGGCCACCATTCCCAGAAAACCATCATCCAAGCCCGCGAGACTGCTGCCGTTCTTTTGTGTGACATTAGGATAACCTGAATTACCAGAACCGGGATCTACATCATAGTGCAAGAGATCAAACTGACTGTTGTACCGGCGACCAACCACGACATCACCACCAGATGTAGCGACCATTCCCAGAAAACCACTATCAATGCCTTTGGATGGGCTGGTGTTCTGTTTCGTCAAGGTAGACCCGTCGTAACGGAATAAATCAAACGTATTGTTGTACTGTCGGGCTACGATGACGTCGCCATTGGTCGTACCAACCATCTCTAGGATTCCGCTATCAATACCCGCAAGATAACCGGTGCCTACCGACTCCTGCATGGTGGCTCCGTCGTTTCGATAAAGTTGGTACTGGTTATTGTAGAATCGGCCGTAGACTACGTCGTCTGAAATAGCCGCGTGAGAGGTTGAGCTAATCAACCCAATGAAGCTCATCAGGCCAAGTAATGTTATCAAATGACAGGTCATTCTCATTGCCATATTCCTGGTTTACCAAGGCAGTCATGCTGATGCAAAGGATATGTTCATCGATTTGTCCCGGCCCACACAGCGGTCGAAGAACCATTCACCACAAACACGAAAACAAAACAGGTGGATTTTCTAAATAGGCCCACCCATTACGCTTTTAATCTCTTTTAGTGTAACCAAACGACCCAACATGTCAAGAAATGACAGTATGTATACTTAATGAAATGAAATATAGTTTCCTTCATCCCAGGGGTTGCCTGCGACTCGTTAAGTCGCCTCGAATGATAAAATCACCATTACGCTGACCGACCCCTGAGATCCCAAATACTGATTTTTTATCTAACTCTCTTCTATTTCGAAGTATGTGGTGCTAACACCGCATGGCTGTACAACACCCCTGCCAAGGGTAAAACGCGATACGGACTCTCAAGAACCATCGGTCTTGTCACGAAACGGTCGTTGTTGCTGGTAACCTTCTAAACGCTGGCGGATCTGTTCAGCCAGCTGCCTGTCCCCTGCAGAATTCGCCATGTCGATCGCCGCTTGCGCCCATTGGACGGCTTGATCAAATTGACCGACAGCTGCCATCGCCGCCGCCAGAGTATCGAGGACTGTAGGGTCGCGCCGTTGGGTCAGCTTGGCTGCCTGCTGGGCTAGATGGATTGCACTCTCTGGCTGCCGAACTTTCTCGTCCGAGTGCGTCGCCAGAATCCACGCCATACCACTTAGTACCAGCGGATGGTTCGGCAGCAGGCGATCGGCCTGGCGAAAATGATCGAGCGCTCGGCGCAGATCCCCTTTTGCCCTGAGGGCGCCCGCCAAACCAATGTGTGCAAAAGCATAGTCATTTTTTATTTCAAGCGCCTTTTCGTAATGCTGAATCGCTTCCTCTAGCTGACCCAGGCGTGCCAACAAATTGCCAAGGTTGTTCCACGCCTGAGAAAGGCCAGGGTTAAAACGGATCGCCTGGCGATAGTGATGGATGGCCGGATCCACTTTATCACGCTTCGACATAGCCATGGCCAAGTTATAATGAGCTTCGAACAGATCCGGTTTAATGGCAATGGCTTTGCGGAAAAGACTGATCGCTTCGTCGTGTTTTCCCTGTTGGTAAAGTGCGTTCCCCAAGTTATAGTGCGCTTCGGCATGGTCGGGGTTGTAGTGCAGTGACTGACGCAAGTGCGTGATCGACTCATCGAACTCCCCCTGGCTAGACAGCGCCGCACCCAGGTTGTTGTGACCATCGGCCAATTTCGGGTTTTCTCGCAGCGCGGCACGGTGATGTCGGATCGCTTCCTCGGTTTTGCCTTGTGTCATAAGAGCCAGGCCAAGGGCCGTATGCGTCTCAGCACCTGCATCAGGACGAGTTTCCAACGCCCGCCGGTAATGATCGATGGCCTCATCGATTCTCCCCAGTTCGACGAGTGCCAGACCCATGTAGTGATGCGTATTGGCATCTTCCTGGTTGATTTCTAGAGCCTGTTCTAAATAGACGACAGCCCCGGTCATGTCACGTTCGTCCATGGCGATCCGTGCCAGGTGGATGTAAAGCATGATGTAGTCGGGATGACTCTCCAGCAGTTTTGTACACAATTGACGGGCTCGGACATGTTTTTTTTGAGCGATCAGCGCCAACAACTCGGAGTTCCCCTCATGCAACTTGATGGCATCTTTCGGATCTTCCTTTGTCCGGTCAAAGTTCAAATCCTCGCTTACCGTACCGCTGACATATCCCAACGATTCGAGGTTCCGGATCGCATCGGATCCCGGTGTGATGTTACTGTCTTCGAGTTGACGCACCTGATCATCGAGTAGTTTTTCTAATTGAGTCTGAAACTTCTGAGCGATCTGTACTTCTAACTCGGCCAGATTCTTCTGTTCTCCCGGGTCACTGTCCAGGTCGTACAACTCCGGACGAGTTGTCTGAATATACTTCCATCGCTCGCTAACCAGCCCCAACAAGCCATTCGCATCATACTTTGTCGCCGTAAGACTTTCGCAGTACAACTGGCGTTCTTCAGACGGTGGTACATCACCCAGCAACGTGTCAGACAAATCAATTCCACGTGCCGCAGCGGGACACTCCGTGTCCAGCAAACCGCAAATCGTGGGCACGATGTCGACCAGCCCTGCGATGGAATGAATACGACGTGGACCTTCTTTCGACTTGATCGAGGTGTTACCAGGTGTCTGGGGCAACTTAAAGATCAGCGGCACACGTAAGACATTTTGGTAGATAAAGTAGGAATGAGTCGGTTCACCATGTTCACCCAAAAGCTCGCCGTGATCGGACGTGATGATAATCAATGTCGAGTCATACAGCTCAAGGTCCTTCAACTTCTGGATGACCTGACCTATGCAATGATCGGTGTATGCAATTTCTCCTGCATAAAGATCGTTTTCATAGTCAGACCCAAACGGCTCGGGTGGTTCATAGATGGCATGGGGGTCGTAGTAGTGGGCAAAAAGAAAAAATTTCTGGTCTTGATGGTCCTCTAACCACTCGATAGCCAGGCGACTAATGTCGCTGCCCTTACGTTCTGTAAGCTTGATCGTCGCGTCATAGTTTTCGAAGCGATCATCGTACGTGTCGAAACCCTGATCCAGGCCAAACTGCGAATCCAAAACAAACGTACCGACAATCGCCCCGGTGGTAAAACTTTCGCGACGAAAAATCTGTGCCAAGGTGACATTATTCTGTCCCAGTCCGTACATCAAATTATCATGGACCCCATGATAAGGTGGAATGGTGCCAGTCAGCATCGTACTGTGGGAAGGCAAAGTCATCGGTACCGGTGAAATGACGTTGGTGAAGAGGATGCCGTCAGCTGCAACCTCGTCGATATGAGGTGTGATCGGACGGGGAAAGCCATAACACCTGAGGTGATCCGCACGACAAGTATCGATGCTGATCAGCAGCACACGGTCAATATCAATGCTTGTACGTCTACGGTCCGGCCAGAAGCAGACCATGCTGGCTACACCGATTGCCATGAGAGCCAGAACAGCCACGATTCGTCGTGGCGCTAAGGCGCGCGGTGTCATATGGACTGTTCTCTGGCGTAATGGAAGCATGGGATTGACTTGGCAAAGCTGGTTGTCGCGACAAAGCAACAGATAAGGGGCATTGAAATTTAACTGCCAGGAACCTTATTTCGGATACCGACGTTGTGGATGCTGTGCACAAAGGGTTGCTGCTATTTTCGCGTTCACGACGTGCTCGCTTGCTGTAACCGCAATGTGGCATGAGTCACCCTGAAATGTTATCATAAATAATGTGATTGACGATCCGCCCCTCCCTAACATTCGATTTTTGCGGTTTAATTTTTTGCTTTTTCACTAGGCGATCGCGTGAGACGACCGACGGTACGTGGTTTTACACTCGTGGAGCTTTTGGTAGTCATTGCCATCATTGCCATTCTGATTGCGCTCTTACTGCCTGCCGTTCAAGCAGCTCGGGAGGCGGCTCGGCGGACGGAGTGTTTGAACAACATGCGCCAAGTCACGCTCGCTATTCTGAATTTTGAGAATCAATTCAATCATTTGCCCGCAGGCTGCAACTTCAAGGAGAACAAAACCGAACGTCGCGAATTCTCAATGTTTTTGTTGATTCTTCCGTTCCTTGAGCAAGAAAATATCCAGGACCGTTTCGATTTCAATTCTTACATTGGTGATCCCGTTAATACGGCAGTCGCCCATTTACAGATCAACACCTACACGTGCCCGAGTGACGACGCCCAGGGACGGCGCGATGGTAGTAATAAATGGTTCAACCCCGATCCATTGAAAGGCGGCTTCGCGCGATCGAACTACGTGGCTTGTTACGGCAGCGACGTACAAGCCGAACCACCGAGTCCAAATGCAGTCGGTCTCGGTTCATTTGGTAACATCGACTTCAATGGTGATGCCTTGGAAACCGATGGTGCCTTTCGCGTTCAAGGGGGCAACATGGGTCGTAGGATCAGTCGTATTTTGGACGGAACTTCGCAAACGGCCATGGTCAGCGAGGTGATCGCCGGTCAACGGGATCACCACGTCACCCTATCTGATCAATCGGACCATCGAGGCGTATGGATCTATCATTTTCCCGGCTCGACTGCATACACCCACAAATTGACACCCAACTCGAGTGCCGGCGACGGCATACACAGTATTTTATGTGTCGATATGCCCGAGAATGGATTGCCCTGTGCAGAAATTAACTGGGAAGCGGGTTGGGCAGCGGCCCGTAGCAAACACCCTGGTGGTGTAAACGTCGCGTTCGTCGACGGACACATTGAATTCAAACAGGACGTGATCGATTTCCACGCGTGGCAAGCGCTCTCAACACTCAACTACGGAGACGTCATTTCCAATGAATAACCTTTATTCGATAGCGACCACGTGTCCACTTGTGAAACCTCTTTGGGGTTACCTCAGAACCTTCCGCGGTTGCCTACCCTCCATCCTGGCGCTTGGGCTCGTCACATCGTTTGTTTTGACAGCAGACCCCATCGTGGCAGGCGAGAAAGAACTCACCCTCAGCGAGTTGAAAAAAGAACGCCACAAAATGGCGACACGAAAGCGTCGGATCATTTTCAATAATGACGGCGACGATTTGGACGGGCACGGCGGACCCAACAACGAAAGAACAGAAGAAACGGCGCAAGGGACAGCAACTCCCGCAGGGCTGCTCAAGCTGCGAACTAGCGCGCTTTTCGGATCGCAGGTCGATGCGATCTTTTATCACTCAATCTATGGAATGAAACTCATTTACCAGGACAGCGCCTTCAAAACAATCTACGAATTTCCCGACAGGAAACCTGAAAGAAGAAAGATTGGCGTCAAGAATTGTCAGGCGTTAATGGCCAACTACGGGATGGACACTTTGGAGGTTATGATTGATTACGCGCGGAAAAACGGCCTGGAAATTTTCTACTCGAATCGGGTCAATGACGTACATGATTACTATTTCCCCAAATTTCTGTCCGCGCTCAAAGTTCGGCACCCCGAATACACGATTGGACATGCCGAATCAAAGGATCCGAGAACGCCCACGGAAACTTTGCGTTTAATGCGTAAAGGAAGACAATCCTACACGGGATTGAATTTCGGTTTGGAAGTCGTACGCGATTTGACCGTCGAAGCCATGCGCGAGGTTTGTCGCACCTATGATATCGATGGAATTGATTTAGACTTCTTTCGCTCACCGCGGCTCTTTGCTTCGTCACAAATCAAATATGGGACGAATAAAATGGTCAATGTCATGGAGCAACTAGAGAAAGGTTTTGCCGGATCACCGCCTCCAGCGGGTCCTCAGGACATAGAACACCTTAATGATATGATGCGGAAGATACGGGTGATGACGCAGGAGGAAGGTCTACGCCGTGGTAAACCAATCCTGGTTGCCGCTCGGGGAATTATCGATCCGGAATATTCACTGGCGTATGGCATGGATTTCCGTACATGGCTGGAAGAAGACCTGATCGATATTGTCATGCCGATTCACCATGGAATTCCACGTGGCAAACACCTCGGTTCCCTGCAGGCGTTCATCCAACTTGCCCACCAATACGGCGTACCGGCGTATCCCTGCTTACGATTTCACTCGGCATATCAACAGACTCGCCTAGATTGCCGAGGCGAAGCGATGTCACGTTTCGCCGAAGGTGCCGATGGAATCACCACGTTCAATAAGTTCGATCCCCAACACAACATGTGGCACGAATTGGGAGATCCTAACAAATTGCAAACCCTTGACAAGACTTACACCTGCCCCCATTCCCTTCCAGTCACGGTCACCAATAATGGCTGCGATCCTCTGCAGCTTCTCGTCGGCGACGATGTGTTGTCCACACCAACAACAAAGAAACATAAGGAAGTGACACTGCGGATTAACGTAACCGGGATAACGTCCGCTCACCGACTCCAAGTTAAATTCAACGGATTCCGCCTGGAAAATGCAAATCCTTTGCCCCATTTAAGCACCCAACCACAGGAAGTCTGTTTCAAGTTTTCGATCGCAGCCGAACTACTTCAAGTCCCCAAAAATACGGTGACCGCCTGGGTAGAACAACCTGGTAAAATGGTTACCATCGATGACTTGCATTTGGATGTGCTCTTCGTCGATTGACACAAACCAACCCCAGATGGTCCAAGAACCACTGCAAAAAAGGGCCGCATGATAAAACAGAATCCTTTTCGTACGAATTCGTGGATGACAGCCTGTATTCTGCTATTTGTGGTGGCGTTGCTAACCCCATTCGGACAAGCAGATGAAACCAAAGGTACGTACACGCTCTCCGAATTACGCAAAGAACGCAAAAAGATGGCTCAGCGAAAGCGGAGGCTCATCTTCAACAACGACGGGGATGATTTCGAAGGACATGGTGGTCCGAAGAACCATCGAACGGACGAGACCGCAGCCATGACTGCGACTCCCGCGGGGCTGCTGAAGTTGCGGACAACGGCCCTGCTCGAATCCCAAGTCGATTCCATCTTTTATTCGTCCGTGTTTGGTTTGCGACTCATGTACCAGGAAAGCAATTTCAAGACCATCTATGAGTTTCCTGACAGGAAGCCCGAAAGACGAAAAACTGCCGTCAAAAACTACAAAGCGCTGATGGCCAACTATGGGATGGACAATCTAGAGGTGATGATCGATTCCGCTCGAAAGCACGGTCTGGAAATATTCTATTCCAATCGAATGAACGACAATCACGATTGGTATATTCCTGAATTTCTTTCTACGATCAAGGTTCGCCATCCCGAGTACACCATTGGACACGCCAACGCCGAAGGAAATCAAACTCCCGAAGAGACTTTGAGGTTGATGCGGCAGGGAAAGCAAGGCGAAACAGCGTTGAATTTTGGGCTGCCGGTGATCCGTGATCTGACAATCAACGCGTTGCGCGAAATCTGCCACCACTACGACATTGACGGAATCGATTTGGACTACTTTCGCTTTTGCACCCTCTTTCCTTCACCGGTCGGACCAGAACAAGTCCAGCAGCTCAACGAGATGACTCGTAAGATTCGCAGAATGACTGAAGAGGAAGGCCTTCGGCGAGGAAGACCTATCCTGATTTCCGCTCGTGGCATCATGTCTCCTCAACGCTCCCTGGCATCTGGCATGGACTTTGAGACCTGGCTGAAAGAAGACCTGATCGATATTGTGATGCCGATTCACCTCGTTGGACTGCAAGGCTCCTTAAGGGAATTCAATGAACTGGCCCACCGTTATGGTGCGCCATCCTATCCATGTCTTAAGTACCACCACGCGTATCAGCTCACATGGCTAATGTGTCGCGGTGAAGCCGTGTTTCGATTCGCCGAGGGCGCCGATGGCCTAACAACATTTAATCGTTTCGATCCAACACATCAATTGTGGCGGGAACTGGGTGATCCACACGTGCTCAAAGATCTCGACAAGACGTATACCTGTCCCCAGCATCTACCTCTCAACCTCACAGACACCAAAAGCGGCACGCTCTATTTCTCTGTCGGTGAGGAAGTGATGTCCGCTCCACCAGCCGACAAGAAAACGTCCGTGACGCTGCGGTTGCATCTGACTCATTTGACGGCCCAACACGGTCTGCAGGTGAAACTCAACGGCCAGCAGCTAAAACTGGTGACTAGTACACCCGCTTTGAGCGATCAGCCACAAGACGTCTGGCTTGAATATGTGCCAGCCTTGACGTTTTTTCAAGTTCCAAAGAATCTGGTGACGGCAAGTGTGGCGCACGTCGAAGGAACGGTCAAAATCGACAATGCACATCTTACTGTGCTTTTCAGAGACTGATCCGCCTGTTCCTCGGTATTAAACATCGCGCGGGTAAAACGAGAGTCGTACGAAAGTGAAAAGTGACAATCTGTCTCGAAAGCCGGTTCGGCATCAAGTTCAAGATGGCGTCATAACCAAACCGTCCGATAGTGACCCCAAAATCACGGCCAACGGTCAAACGGTCAAACGGTCAAACTTTCCACTAGCACACTTCAAGACGACTTTGAGAAGTTGCTGCGGTTTACCCCATCGGCTCAGGAACAGCTATTCACTTCCAGAGTTGTTCCATCGCCCGATTCACGTCACTGAATGCTTCCATATGCACCATGTGCCCGCATCCTGGTAATACCTTGACGGTCACTGAGTCAGGCAAACTTTGAGCGTGTGTAGCGGGAATAATTTGGTCTTCCTGTCCCCACAATACGAGCGTCGGCATGGCGAGCTGCTGTAGCTGGTCCCGTATATTGATCACTTGACGGCCATCCACGACAAACTGTTCGGCAATCGCATGTAGTGCGCTTTGAACACCATCCATGCGTTTGAATTTAAGAAGTTCTTCAACCAGTTGGCGTGTAACTTGTTCGGGATCGTTAAACAGTTTTTCCAACTGAGGTTTTAACTGCTTACGACGACTGGCCTGAACGAGCGTTTCGATAAATTCATTATCGATTTCCACTCCCAACCCAGCGCTGGCAAGTAACGTACACGATTTCACACGATCCGCAGCACGATACGCGGTGTCAACCGCAATGGCACCGCCCAGCGAATGTCCTACCAGATGCACCTCCGTAAGCCCGACAGCGTCGAGCCAGTCAAGCACACATTGAACCAACATTGCCAGCGAGCCGTCACTCACATCCTTGGACGACTGACCATGCCCGGGTAAATCCAGTGCGTAAACTGTTCTACCAGTGGCCAACAGTTCATGATTGAACAACCAGTTGTTCAGGTTTCCACCAAATCCATGGATTAGCACCACGGCGGGTAAACCTTCACCTCGCTTTAAATAACGGATACTACGACCACCTAATTCAATCGTTTCAGGAGCGGCAGTTTGCGACTCACCTTGTTCCTCAGGCCCTTGATCCGCTGCCTGCTCCGCAAAAACATCAATAGCTTCGTCCGAAGTTTCCGCATCAGCAATAACAGCCAGCAAGCCCCCTACAGGTATCTCATCACCTGGAGGTGCAACGTGGCGACGTAAAACACCCGCTGCAGGCGCGGCTACCGCACCGGTAATCTTTTCTGTCTCAATCTCTACCACGTCAGTTTCTGACGATACCAGTTCCCCTTCGGAAACAAGCCATTGGACCACCTTTCCATGGGTCATCGACATGCCCCACTTGGGCATCCTTACCCCTTCGATGCAGGTGCCTGCCATAACTGATACTCCATGACTTGTCTGACCGCCGTGGCAACACGATCTACGTTTGGTTTGTAAAGGTCCTCTAACACGCCACTAAAGGGAACAGGTGTATGGGGGGCCGTGACCATTTGGATAGGTGCTCGTAACGATGTGAAACCTTTCTGGGCAACCATTGCCGAAATATCAGTCGCCATACTACAACGAGGGTTTGCTTCGTCAATAACCACCAAGCGACCAGTTGACTCGACACTTTCCAGAACAGTCTCTTCATCAAGTGGTGAAGTGGTACGGAGATCGATGACTTCACATTCGACTCCTTCCTTTGCCAACTGATCACTGGCTTGGTTCGCCACATGAACCATTTCAGCGAGAGTCACAATCGTTGCGTCTTCCCCATCTCGCACAACTTCGGCTTCTCCCAGTGGTATACTATACGAGTCTTCGGGAACATCACCCTGCATGTCATAAAGCCCTTTGTGCTCGCAAAATATAACCGGATCGTTGTCCCGAATGGATTCGATCAACAAACCTTTGGCATCGTATGGAGTCGAAGGGACAACACATTTTAGACCAGGAATATGTGTAAAAATTGAATATAGGGACTGGGAATGCTGGGCGGCGGCACGCATCCCTGAACCAATAATGGTACGAATCACCAACGGCGTTTGAGCTTTGCCACCAAACATATAACGAAATTTGGCTGCCTGATTATAGATCTGATCAAAACAGACACCCAGGAAGTCGTTAAACATCAGCTCCACAACAGGACGGTCTCCGGCAGTCGCAGCCCCAATTGCGGCGCCTACAAAAGCTGATTCACTGATTGGCGTATCGATCACCCGATCACCGTACTTGCCATACAAGCCCTTCGTCACACCCCTTACACCGCCCCAAGCATCCATTGCACCGTCGGCCCCTTGGCCACCAGCAATGTCTTCACCAATCAGAATAACATTGGGATCACGAGCCATTTCCAAATCAAGCGCCTCATTGATCGCCTGACGAAACGTTATCTCACGGGACATGGGATACTCCTTATGAAACAAACAAGAAATGATTCAAATAAAATGCGTTGACGAGACCGTTGCCAATCCTCGATTGGTACCGGCCACCATTTGATTTCTAATCAAGCTACGTCGCTTTGTCCAAAAATTTTGATACCCAACAGATCGTTTTAGCATCGAAGTTTTCCCCACCCTTCTCGGTCCAACTCCTACCCATTAGGGACAGTATCACGAACTATAGGAAACATATACATCGGTTAACAATTCGCTGGCGTCTGGTTCAGGAGCTGCTTTCGCTTGTTGTACCGCATCCTCAATCAACTCGTTGACTTGGTGATCGATGGCTTCTAACTGGGAAAGTTCCAGCATACCCGACTGGGTAACCCGTTCTGTGAATCCCTGGAGACAATCATGGTTTTCTCGCAGATCTTTCACTTCGTTAGCACCTCGGTAAGTTTGCGCATCCCCTTCAAAATGGCCCATGTAGCGGCGCAAATGACAATCTAACAATGAGGGACCGCCGCCGTTTCGTGCGCGTTCGATGGCCTCTGCTGCAGCTTCGTAAACTGCGAAAAAATCATGGCCATCCACTTCCACGGCTGGCAGGCCAAAACCACGGGCACGGACAGCATTGCTCTCAGCGCCAATTGACCAGGACGAAGAAGTCGCCTCGGCATAGCCATTGTCTTCGACAACAAAGACCGCGGGCAGGTTCCAGACTTTGGCCAAGTTCAGACTTTCCAAAGTGGTTCCCTGGTTGGAACCTCCGTCGCCGACAAAGGCGACCGCCACGTTCCCCTGATTACGACGCTTAGCAGTCAAGGCAGTGCCACAAATCAACGGTGGCCCACCACCAACAATTCCGTTGGCACCCAGCATTCCCAGGTCCAAGTCAGCGACATGCATCGAGCCACCTTTTCCCGCACACAGTCCTGTTCGGCGACCAAACAATTCTGCCATCATTCCATAGACATCGACCCCTTTGGCAATGCAATGACCGTGTCCACGGTGTGTCGAAGCGATATAATCTTCCGATTTTAAATGCATACAAATGCCGGTGGCAGATGCCTCTTCACCGATGTACAAATGGACAAAACCAGGAATCTCACCTTGTGAAAACTCGACATGGACCCTTTCCTCGAATTCGCGGATGGTCCGCATCATACGATAAGCTTCAAGCAATTCGTCGGTGCTTAGTTCCATGGATGTGTTCTCCAGCATGTTGTAATATCGACAAGGCGATTCATTATACAGTCAAATCCTGGGGATTTCATGGCCCTTGGGTATTTTTGTCGTCTGCCCGATATTCTGCAACAGTAGATTAGCATGTGTTGATCCACATACTTCTTCTACCCATAATCATAATTGTGCCCATAATGAAGCCTGGTTCGCACCAAATCGCTGATCACAGATCATCCGTAGAAACCTCAGAGTGCCTGCCAGTCGCGCGAAACCCATTGGGTCGGGACGTGTGTTGGATTCGTATTCAATGAATCCACCCACTGAACACGGAGAAACCCTAGCTATGAAAACACGAATTGCCGTACCGGACAATAAGCTTATTGTCGCCGATAGAGGAGGCTCGGTGTATCCTTTGTATGCAAGGCTGGATGCTACAGCTTTCCTTCTATGCATGGTTCTTTTACTCGTCGGGTGGACCTGCAGCCACAGTTCCGCTGCTGGTCCACGCGTATTACCCGTTGGGAAACAGCCCCAAGACCATCGTTTGCACAAGCTGAAAGATCTTAATGGTTATTTTCCATTTGTCGTCCCCGCGACCCAAGAATCCTGGAAAGATCGCTCCCAACAACTGCGACGCCAGGTGCTAGTTGCCACCGGACTCTGGCCAATGCCTGACAAGACACCATTAAATCCAGTCATGCATGGTCTTACCAAACGTGACGGTTTCACCGTGGAAAAGGTTTACTTCGAAAGCATTCCTCAACACTTCGTAGTTGGCCTGTTGTTCCGCCCTCTCGATAAGAACAAACGTCGACCAGCCGTCCTCTGTCCCCATGGGCATGGAGGTCGGTTACAAGATCATGGACCCCAAAAGATCCGTGAGCATATCGTACGTGGTGCCGAACGGTTTGAGCAGGCAGGTCGTTTTCCAAAAATATCCCGCTGTGTTCAACTCGCCCGCATGGGGTGTGTGACTTTTATTTACGATATGCTTGGTTATGCTGACAGCCAGCAACTGAGCGGAAAGTTAGTGCACAAGTTCGCCAAGCAGCGCCCCGCATTTGATGATCAAAAAAGTTGGGGATTTTTCAGCACGCAAGCGGAATTGCGATTGCAATCCGTGCTGGGATTACAAACATGGAATTCTCTACGGGCCCTCGATTTTCTTTGCAGCTTGCCCGACGTAGATCCCCAACGCGTTGGCGTTACCGGTGGTAGTGGCGGAGGCACCCAGACTTTATTACTGTGCGCCATCGACCCACGGCCTAGCGTTTCATTCCCTCAAGGCATGGTCTCTACAGCCATGCAAGGGGGATGTACTTGTGAAAACTGCAGTTTATTGCGAGTCGGAACGGGTAACGTCGAGTTGACTGCTCTCTTCGCTCCAAAACCAGTCGCCATGACAGCAGCGGATGACTGGACCAAGGAAATGATGACCAAAGGCTATCCAGAGTTACAAACTCTTTACAAGCTGCTGGGGACGCCCGAAAAAGTTCATTGCTGGCCACTGACACATTTTCCGCACAACTACAATTATGTCACACGAGCCTTGATGTACCACTGGTTCAACCGACATCTTGAACTCGAACTGGAAGAGCCAATTGTCGAAGAGGATTATTTACCTTTGACCCTTGAAGAACAGACTATCTGGAACAAAGAACATCCAGCGCCGTCAGGAGGCGACGAACATGAACGCACAGTGACTCAATGGCTGGCGGACACCGCCAATCGTCAGTTGGCGCAGTTTGCGCCACAAGATACCGCGTCTCTGACTCGCTTCCGTGAAATAATTGGTGGAGCGTTCGAGACCATCATCGGCAGAACTCTACCGTCGGTGGGACCGATCGAACGTACAAAGGTCAACAAAATCGATCGAGGACAATATCTCGAATTCACAGATATTTTACGAGTCACCCAGCACGAAGAGGAGCTCCCGGTTATTTCCCTCTATCCCGGATCGGGCAAAGGTTCCCTTTACGCTAGTCCACAGACACTGGTTCACCACGCTCACCATGCGCTTTCACGTGGTTATGCAATTCTGACAGCGGACCTGTTATACCAGGGGGAATTTCTGGCTGTTGGAGAAACAGCCAACCGCAACCGGGTCGTTAACAATCCGCGAGAATTCGCTGGTTATACCTACTGCTATAATCCCTCGCTATTCGCACATCGCGTCCATGACATTCTGACGCTCATCGCTTTTGCGCGAAACGAAACAGAACAACCCCAACGAATTCATTTGTTGGGAATTCAAGGCGCCGGACCCTGGGTAGCAGCAGCCAAAACGCAAGCAGGATCAGCCATTGACAAGGTAGCCATCGACACGGGTGGTTTTCGATTTGTGCAATTACAATCCTACCGCGACATTAACTTTCTGCCCGGTTCCGTTAAATATGGTGATTTGCCGGCATTGTTGGCGTTGGACGCGCCAGATCCACTCTGGATCGCTGGAGAATCGGGACAAACACCAGGGCTTGTGACACAAGCTTATCAAGCAGCTGGTCAACCACAAAACATCATTTCGGTACAGACGGAAAATATTGCCGTGGACGCAGTCGAATGGTTGACAACTGCTGAAACAAAATAGCTCTAAAAAGTAAACGACTGTTAGGAAAACCCTGCATTGAATTGGAGCCGGTTTTCATTCACAGCATGTCCCCAGGAGGAAGATTGTTAGAAACATGAGTCCAACAACGCGTGATCCGTTTTACGACGGGAAAGTACTTCCAACACTGCTTTAACCAAAAAGTTTTCGCTAGGGATTTCGAGCAATAATCATACAAACATTTTCCCACGGTTCCGTAAATACGTCCTCTTTGACCTGCACCTCAAAACCACACTCGCTAAGCAGATTCGCTGCGTTGGGCAACAAAAAAGTCATGTAATACATAATGAACGGCGGAGAAATAAGCTTATTTCTAACGTGCATGGCAGCATTAAACATCCGTGCCTGCCAGTAAATCCGTGATGAACGTGGTGGGGTGTAGGACGATAGTAAAACCAACCGTCCGTCCGGTCGCAGCGATCTTTTGACCTGTCCCAGAAAACGGAATTGGTCTCGTGGCAGGATATGGCCCATGGCCCCAAAGCAAACGGCCATATCAAACTCCTGGTCAAACGACATCTCCAGTACGTTGGCCCGCACAAATTCCAACCTGGCCAGTCCAGGCGCTCCTCGTGTTGCCATCAAACCGACGTCGAGCATTGACTGGCTAAAATCAACACCCACAACGCGTTCACTACACAAAGGCCGTAACATTTCCATCGCAGCACCCGTTCCACAGCAGACATCCAACGCTGAACCAATAGGACCCAGCGCACTAATATAAGGTGCGACCTGAGATAACAAGCGGTCCGGAGTGCGAAAGGGTGTATGGTCAAATTTCGCCGCCAGCAAGTCGTAACCGCACTCGGTAGAGGATAGTGCCTGGCGAGCAAGCTCAAAAAAGGATGGACCTAGCGGGTGGAACATAGGCTTCTTTTCCAAAAAAACAAGACAAACTGGCTCAGAAATGTTTTTTTGTTTCTCACGAAACTTTGCTGAAACACTGGTGTTTTATGAACTGGCGTGTTAGGCGTCAACGGAACCACGTTGTACGTGACAAAGGCCTGGACTGTTTTCTGGCCTAAGCATACAGCCAGAATCCGTTGCTAACGTTGCGCCAAGTGGGCAACATTCAAAAACCGGCCGGCGAAGGGGTATTTTAGTTCGTTAAGGAGAAACGAGAATATGAGGTCACGAAAGCAGAATCGAAAGCCAATTCAGTCTCAAATCGAACATTTGGAAAATCGTACGTTAATGGCAGGTGATGTCATCACAAGTGTCGCAGGTGATATGCTGGTCGTCCGAGGCGATGAGCTTGATAATCACATTTCTATCGAAGCTGGTGAAGATCTAAATTCGTATGTCATTACAGGTTTACCTGATGCGAATGGAGATGCCACCACCGTCAATGGCAAAGATTCCGTCATTGTGAAAGACATCTCACGGGGCATCCGAGCTGGTATGAGTGACGGCAACGACAGCGTCAACCTTCAATCAGTGCAAGTAGATGGTAATCTTATCGTCAACGGTGGCCCTGGTAACGATCAATTGAAAGTTACTGGCTCAACCATCTCTCGAAATGCCGTGCTGCGATTAGGACAGGGTGAAGACACGGCGCACATTGGTGGTTCAAAAATTGATGGAAACCTGATTATCAGTGGTCGGCCACATCAAATAACCCGACCGCCAGAAGGGACCGAGCCAACCCGACCACCACACGAAACGGAACCGACGCGACCGCCAGAAGGGACCAAGCCGGCTCGACCATCAGAAGCAAAGAACCATTCGA
>CAYMUR010000016.1:17856-30026 GCA_964393615.1 uncultured Pirellulaceae bacterium | reverse complement strand
CGACCGCCAGAAGGGACCAAGCCGGCTCGACCATCAGAAGCAAAGAACCATTCGAGCACTGATTCAGAACCCGTTTTACCTACGGCCAGTTTTATCGGCGTCAAGGATACGGAAGTCGGCCGCCACTTGATGATCCGTACTGATCGAGGGGCAGACAAAGTGAACCTCGGCAATGTCCGTGCTCGCACTGGCATGCGAATTTCCACGGGACCGGGCAACGACGATGTCAACATCACCGGTTCAAAAACACGTGGAGGGTTGAATATCAGCACAGGCCCCGGAGATGATAGCGCATCGTTGAAAGATGTGACAACTCGCATGGGAACATCATTGCGTGGTGGTCCTGGAAACAACGAGATCCAAGTCACCGATTCCAACCTTGGCCGACTCGCCGTGTTCAGCGGCAATGGCCAGGAAAACGACGTGAATTTGTCAGACACGACAATTCAGGGTGCCTTGATGATACAAGGAGGTGCCAAATCCGATTTCGTAGAACTGGACACTGTCGAGGCAAATGGTCATACAGCCATTCGCACTGGTCCGGGCTCTGATTCGCTGCGGGTGGTTGATTCAGTTTTCGCTCGCGCCTCTATGGTAAGCATGGGCGAAGGTGATGATGATATCAGCCTTACAGGTTCAAGATTCGGGGGACCGGTTATCCTGCGAGGAGGACCAGGTGATGACACCTTGCAAGAAAACCAAAATCAATTCGATGGCGCATTTCATGAAGATCTTGAACTATAAACCTACTCAGCCTTAAGAATTTTTTCAGAGCGAGCCACTGGTTGAACCAGTGGCTCGCTTTCTTAGAAGTCGCCAGCGAAAACCAACAGACACCTTAAAAAATAAAACGATTAGTCTATTTTCCACAACCGTTAGCTGGCATCAAGTGGTACTATCCCGAGTAGTCGCACATAACCATTCACACATTGAATTTAAACAACAGCACATCACCGTCTTCGACCACATAGTCCTTCGGTTCTTGTCGTACCAAATTTTCAGCTTTCATTTCACGTTCACTACCAGTACGAATCAAGTCCGCAGCACGCATCGTTTCGGCGCGAATAAATCCACGGGCCATATCCGTATGAATGTTTCCCGCCGCTTCCACGGCGGTTGCACCTTTCCTCAAAAGCCACGAACGGACTTCTTTTTCTCCGGCCGTAAAAAATAACATTTGACCAGACGCAACCAACAACTGCTGCAACAAACCATCACAATCTCCCGATTGAATCTCCATCTCTTCCATAAACTGTTGTCTCTCCTCAGGATCGAATTGGGAAAGTTCAAGTTCCAGTCGCAACCGTACCGCCACACTAGGAACACTTCCCGGTATCTGGTCCGAGATGTCAACAGTATCCGAAGCGTCATCCGCAACGTTGAGCACGATCAGCCGCGGTTTCTGTGTAAACAGCTGAAACGATCGGGTCACCCGCAACTGCTGATCGTTAAGTTCGGTAATGTCCAAGGCTCGACCTGATTCAAGTGCGGCCGCAATAGGCTCCAATGATTCCAGTTCTGCCTGTTGCTCCTCACGATCTGGTCGTGGTTTTTTCACAGACTCACGTAACCGTTCAATCCGTCCCGCAACAATCTCAAAATCTGCCAGCAGAAGGTCCTCTTCGAATCGGTTCAATTCGCTGATCGGATCGGTCACACCATCGTACGCTCCCACAACCACCGCCAAACAGCCTGCTTCCCGAATCTGGGCCAACCGAGCTGCATTCCCTGCATGCGTACGGCTCAGGCCTGGAGTGTCGACCAGCTCCAGTTGCGCCAGCGTTGTTTTCTTTGGCTGATAGATTTTACACAGAGCTTCAATGCGGTCGTCCGGTACGGCCGCCATTGCGCTTTGCGAAACATGCGCTAAAGACGGGTCCGGTTCCACACCGGTAAGCCATTGAAAAAGAGTACTCTTGCCCGAGGCCTGATAGCCGGTAAGTCCGATCTTCATAGTGTGCCAGATTAACTCTTGGTTGGAATTTTCGATCTGTGACAAATCGCAAAGCTACTCGGTGCATGACGTCATCAAAAAGTAGCCTCTGACGAAAACTGGTAAATCCTAAGTAACGAATCCAATGTCCCGTGGTTGACAGAAAAAACAAAATGAACACCGGACCTACGCATAGAACGCCGCGGTAGGCAACGTGCCGACAAACAGAATTGTAATGTATCAAGACGTGCACAGGGAATACGCCCGGGAATAACAAAAGCTGCGATTTCACAAGATACGTATGGACTTTGCCAAAAAATGCCAGACATTCATGTTTTCACGTAGTGGACGGAAAAATCAGTGAAGGCTTGCAGCCATACGAGATGGAGACTGTTACAGAATCCGTGATACCGTTGTGGAAATATTTGGGTAAAAAGTCGGGCTAAAAAAATAAATTCAAGACCCCAGGCAGCCAACGACATGCGGTGGAAACTGGATGACCGTCTGAAATCCACAAACCCACCAACTGTACCAGCCGGAAACACCATCACGCTATCCGATTGAACTATCTTCGAGGGTATCGAATGCCATCTTTTTTTCCTGACACCATTCAGGAATCATCGTGACTGGCAATCATCGTGACTGGCAATCAACGCGCTGTCTAGTTCTGTCAATGCCTGCTCGACGCTTACTAACTCTTCACGGTTTAACACATATCCACCAAAGCGAACACGGTAAAACAACTCCACGATACGGCGTGGTAATGAAGAAACCGACTGTTGCCGTGATTGGTCAGCAAGTCGTCCACCAACTTCCATTGCAAATTCATGCGGTGTCTGTCCAGCTGGTCGATGCCAGCCGTGGCGCGCCAGTAACGACTCCAGGCGATCATAAAACTTTATACGATGTCCGTCGTCGCCTTGGATGGGACGTCTCGCTGTACGGTACACCTGCCAGATTCGCCGAACAGGCTCGCGTGCCAGCCAATATAGACTCACCGAGGCCAACAAGACGACAGCAGACAACAATCCCGCACGCCAGTTGAACCAGCGAAGATTCACAATCCTGTCCCCTAGGTGCTGCCACGTCTCACGACTAAACGTCGTTTGCAGAAAACTCCTGAATCGACTGGCTAGGGGTCGGTAAATGGACCTGTGTTGTCGCTCTGAATTGAATCCCACAACATATTCAGTCCACAACAATTTGGTATAGTCCACCCACTGTCCTAGACGAGCAAAGATACTGGCACCAATCGCAACTGAAGCCAGGCTATTTCCCGGTGGCGTCGGGTCGAGTCGCAACCATGCGCTCTGGGGCCTACCCTCGTACCTTCGATAGGATGCCGGAATATCACCTGGTTCCAAGTAGGCTTCGACCCAAGCATGGGCATGCTCTTCACGCACCGTATAATACTTACCAAACTCATTGTATTCTCCTCCTAAGTAACCAACGACCAGTCGCGAAGGGATACCTTGTGTACGGAGCATGAGAGCCAGTGCACTGGCAAAATACTCACAATGACCTGTACGATGATTGGAAATAAAATCTTCAATTGGATCGACATGCAATTGCCGTTGCGATTGGATCTTTGTGAAATCAGTTTCATAATGGTATACATTTGCGTTACGCAAATGTGATTCCAATGCCATGACATGTGATATTCGATCTTTGGTGGCGACCTTCGCGACAATCTCATCCGCCATTTTTTTCAACTCGGGAAATTGCTCCCAATCCACTTGACAAAGTTGTTTAAGTTCCTGCTCCAGTTCCCACGTGTCTGCCTGCCAATTCACATGATTCGAATGACCGACAATAGGATCTTGCCTGCCGGAATGAAACGTTGGTGTCAACAAGCAATAACGAAAATTACCGAGTCGCGGTTTATGATCGTCACGTTTGTGCACCAGCTGCCGTTTACGAACATTGTACGCGATTGACTTGGGGGTTCTTTCTTCCTGGTAAAAAGGCCATACAGAAAACAAGAGCTGATCGCGACGTGGCGCTAATGCAATTTCCTGACGCACCACCAACTGGTTCGACGGAGCTGTACGTATTTTGACATATTCAGCGGCAATGCCCAGATCTCCTTGGCTCCAATGGCCCACGTCTCCCTTCGAAGTATAATCCCAGAGGACCGTTCCCCGAAAATAAGGTTCACCGGCAACTACGAAGGGCTCGTCGGTTTGAGCATTATAAAATTTCACCCGCATGACTCGCTCTTCACTGCGACGCAAAAGACCTTTTTCATTCAACGTGACTTCAGGAGCAAAAGCAATTTGACTTGACATGGTGGCTTCCGATTGCCAGTCTCTTGTCCCACCACGTGGAATAGAGAAAAACAAAGTACTTGCGATGAAAAAGGCAGAAATCCCCATTATTAGTACGGACTTCAAGAGGCCAACAGGAGTCAATGCTCGGGCCATGTCAGCGTAAGTTGCAGTTGGCTGTAATCCAGATTCTTCCAATCGGGGCATTGGTTTGGCCCACAATTCCACTCCATCAGAATTCGTTACGACAGCCCTTCCGTATTTCGACAACTCACGGTGGAAAAAGAAAAGAGTGAGCGCGGCCAAGGCCACAAACATGTAAACTACTAACAGCACACCAAACCGTAGTTCTAAGCCGAGCGCTGATGCGACCACCACTTGTAACAAGCTCAAAACCAACAGATGGCCGTAAAGACGGTTGTTTTTTTCTTGAAACAGTAAAACTAACTGTAGATAGACCAGCAAGTTTGCCACCGAAAAAAGCTGTTGTTGCTTGTGGCCATATTCAAAAAAATCCGACAAACAAACAAGAACAGCCACAATGCCAGCGATATTCGCCACAGTCGTATTCAGTCGGATCATACGCCAGAAGTCAGTCAAAAACACCGAGATCAAAGCAGATACCACGGCCAATAATGGCAAGATGGTACTTTGTTGCTCCATCCCCAACAGTAGAGCACCCATCGCCACCAGGGCCGCTACGTGAACCTGTAATAGACGTTCAAGAGGCATATGTAACACTTGGATAGTGGCCAGGAATCACTTGCCACTTCTCACTCAAAGTAAAAATATTCCCGATCTTCCACATTCGTCACATCGATAGACACCACTTGTCCGGCGATATTTCGTTTGTGCGGGTTGTTCCACAAATCAGAAAACCGTTCGGTATCACTCAAATCATTAGGACGCGTGCCGAGAATCACTATCCGCATGCCTGGAGTCATACGTTCTGTGGCCTGGCTTACTAACTCGGGTAGTCGGTCTACATGAGAACTAGCAGCACCCGCTAAATAATCCATGACTTCATACATCAAACCGGTGGAGGCCGTCCCTCGCACACAGCGGATCTGCTTGCCAGCAATTCCCAGTAAAATTTGACTTCCACCACGACGGCACATGTCTTCAATGACTGTCGCCGCAAATGAAATCGCTCTTTCACAGGCATCCGTTTCTTTAGAATTCATAACGGACGGAGCCCACAAATCGACTAATAACGCTAAATTTTGGTTGCACTGCTGCTCATACTGGCAAACTTTCAATGAACCTCGCTTCGCCGAAGTACGCCAATGAATCCAATGTCGACTGTCGCCCGAGCGCCAATCTCTTAGACCATAAAAATCTCCTTCGACTAACCCGTAACGGTGACGAGTCTGACGACTGCCAACACGCTGAGACTGAATCAATTGATTCCAGCGCCGTGTTAGCTGACCAACTTGGGGATAGACGACTAATCGGTCAACACAATCGGCTTGTACCGAACGACGTAACAACCCCAGGGGAAATCGCGTCGAAATACGTATTGGGCCAAACTCATAGTGTCCACGCTGCATCAACCGACCACGAAAAGTCAACCGATGTGTCTCGCCAGCTCGCACATGGGTCGCCATTACATGTACCACCTGACTGGACTCTTCCGAGTCAGATTCCAGCCTACGAATCTGATCTTCTAGAGTTACGGCCCAACTATCTGTGCGTGAACGGCCATTCGTCAGTGACAGTTCAACCATTAACAAGTCACCAACACAAATCCGCTCCGGCAGTTTGCGTTGCACTGCCAAACGATTCAGCGTTATCGTAACGGCAAACCAATTAAACACAAAAATACCAATCATCATGCCCATTAACATCAACAGCAAATTGATCTCACGAAGAAAAGCGCCGCTCATGACAAAAAACATTACAAACAGGTAGAACATTCCTTCTCGCGAAACCACGAACTGATTTTTTTGCAGCATAGTAACACCCAATGCCAAACAGAGCGTCCTAAAAACCTTTGTCGCAGCTATCCTGGGACGTTCGTGTCCTCAACGAGCCGGCCGACGAGTGTCTCGACCGCATCTCGGTGCCCACCATGCAGGTAGCCTTTAGCGATTACACGATGTGCCAGTACTGGAACAGAAAGCCGTTTCACATCGTCTGGAATAACGTACTGCCGGCCTTCGAGGAGAGCAAACGCCTGGGCAGCTCGAGTCAAGCAGAGAGCACCACGAGTACTTACTCCGACATGCAAGTCATCGCACTGCCTGGTTGATTCGACAATATTTAAGATATATCCATAAATCGCTTGCTCCACACGTACGCTGCGTACTGCCTCTTGTAGTTCAACAATTTGCGCCGCATCAAGTACAGGACGTAAACTCTCTACCGGTTCTGACTGGCGGTGGCTAATAAGAACCTGTAATTCATCGTCGCGCTCAGGATAGCCCATGGATGTTCGCAGTAGAAAACGATCAAGCTGACTTTCGGGCAAAGGATAGGTACCTTCGAACTCAAACGGATTTTGTGTGGCAATCACCATGAACGGAGATGGGAGCTTGTGGGTCTGTCCGTCTACCGATACTTGAGCATCGCTCATCGCCTCCAACAGGGCACTTTGTGTACGCGATGGCGCACGGTTAATCTCGTCGGCCAAAACAATGTTGGTGAAGATCGGTCCACAGTCAAAAACAAATTCTCCGGTTTGGTTGTTGTAGACACTACTGCCAACAATATCGCTGGGTAAAAGATCCGGAGTAAATTGCAGACGACAGAAGTCACCATGGAGACTTTTCGCCAACGCTTTACCAACCAATGTTTTACCGACTCCCGGTACGTCTTCGAGTAAAATATGCTCACCTGCGAGCAGTGCCATCAGGCACATTCGCACGACTTCTGGTTTTCCGAGAACGACTCGGCAAATATTCTCTTCCAATTCGGCAACTTGGCTTCGCAATTCCATTGCCATGACCTCACTCCTGTCCTGAGCTGCCGTATCAATGTGCACACCACAAACCATTTTTTATGGTATCCGCTGTCTAGCGTGATCGTCCAGCCCTGCAGACAATCCACTGCGCTTTTTCTCGTCTGGACCCTGGCACGCGTCAAAGCAACACCATCAATGCAAGTATTTTCAACCCAGCGGCGATTTGAACCAAACACAATTCGTTAACACTTTTAACTCCTGGAAACTGATTGCTGCCACGGGCGGATTAGTGACAATTGGTTGTAAATTGGTGTCCAGTCCTTTCACCGCCATATCGGTTTTTGACCGTTGCATCATAGACGGAGTGACAATACCTCGTAATTGTGTATTAGACATGACGGACAGAGCAGTGGCATGATCCGTACTATCGTGTTACATTGAATGTGCTGTGGGCGTCTTTATTTGAACACTGCTATGTTCCCAGATCAGAAGAAAACCAACTGGCACGGCGATTCCGATATCGATCTGCTACATATCGCTAAAGGTCAACCTGCTCTCACTGCAAATTTCTGGTTCGACCTCAACGCTGAAGGGCCAATTCGATTAGCTCCAGCGCCTGACACAAATCCTCAGCGTCCGCGCGCCCGTTCCTCTACTCCGACCAGGACGCCATTGAATCCTGATGTCATGCTCTGTCGCTGCCCAGACTGCAGCGCTCCCATGACGCTGCGAATGTGGCTATCCGTGGCAGACTGCTGGCGCTGCGGCGTTAGTATTGTACTGACCATCGAACAGGTTCGCGCGCTCAACCAGACCAGTCCGGCATCTGGACACCTGGAAGGTCTACTCCACAAACCAACCAAAGCAACAGTCCGACAAGAACCGGAGATCGAAACGGTTCATGCACCACCCGTACAAAGCACAATCTTGTCGACAACTTCCCGACAGGTTAGACCTGCTCGCTATCGTTCACCGATAAAACGGCAGAGTGCACGCGCAACGCATTGGCTACAGAATTTGCCAGCCTGGATGGTGAGTGCCATCATCCACATGGTACTGCTCACGTTATTCGCATTGCTGATGGTCGAAGCCGCTCACCAGAATCCTTTTCTCGTACTTTCCACTGAAATCAGTCCCTGGCACCGGGAAGGTAGTCGCCAAGATGTGAAGATCACCTTAGATGAAGTGGTTTTCGATCTGCCTATTCCACCGGACGCCGACCGCCAATCGAAACCACAGCGACTAGCCTTGATCCGTGCCAATCAAGAAGCACAACAACTACGACTCGACCCCCTGGCGCCCCATCCTGAATTACCTGACCTCGACCGGGTCAAAAAAACGATTGTGCGAAGCGATTCAAGCCATGCGATGCTGGCAACACGTGATCCGCGTCTGCGCGTCGAAATGATCCGTCAAGAAGGTGGCACAACACTCACCGAAGCAGCGGTGGCACGGGGGCTGCATTGGTTGCAGTTGCATCAGAATCCAAATGGAAGTTGGAGCTTGGATCATTATCACCAAAGCAGTCACTGCGAGAGCCAGTGTACAGGGCATGGCACGCTGCACAGTGACACGGCAGGTACGGCACTAGTATTACTTCCCTTTCTCGGTGCCGGTCAGACGCACCTCGTAGGTCGCTATCAGGACAGTGTGTCATTAGGATTGCGCTGGTTGATTGAACACCAAGAACCCGACGGAGACTTGCGCGCAGATAGTTCTGGTAACGCTGGCATGTATGCACATGGGCAGGCTGCCATCGTACTTTGTGAAGCTTACTCGATGACCGGAGATGCAAAACTGCGAGAGGCAGCACAACGGTCCATTGATTTCATTGTCGCCGCCCAACATGAAGCGGGTGGCTGGCGATACCAACCAGGAGAACCTGGCGACACCAGTGTTCTCGGCTGGCAACTCATGGCATTGCAAAGCGCGAGGTCTGCCAGCTTGAATGTTCCCAGTCACACCTTGGAAAACGCAGGACACTTCCTGGACAGTGTCGGAACTTCAGAAGGTGATCTTTACGCTTACATGCCAGGCAAATCGCCAACACCAGTCATGACTGCCGAAGCATTGCTCTGTCGCATGTACCTGGGGTGGGAACTGTCGCACGTCGGTCTCCGCCGCGGAGTTAATTATTTGATCCAAGATCATTTGCCTCAGCGGCAAAACCCAAACATCTATTATTGGTACTATGCCACACAAGTCATGCATCATGTTGGTGGCACTGCCTGGAAAAAATGGAACCACTCTATGCGCGACGTCCTCGTTTCTTCTCAAGAAATTTCGGGCCACGCTGCAGGAAGCTGGAATCCTCAAGAGAACCATGACCATACCGGGGGCCGATTGTACACAACTGCCCTGGCAACATGCACCTTAGAAGTTTACTATCGCCACGTACCCATTTTTCGACGTCTCAAATTGGATTGATGTTTTTGCGACGACAAATGCCAGAGGTTCCCCCCGTGGTTACTATCTGTTGATCGTCTTAGGTTGCACAAGACTAAGTGACATTTATTGCTACGGCTATTGCTACGGCAGAAAACCACGTTCGCGAAGTTCCTGAACATTTCCTGGAGCACTTTCCCAGACACGTTCCATGGCATAGCGCAAAACAGCAATATTTCCCAGGCTAGGCGGAGCAGACAGCACGGCAACACGATCCTCTTCTTCGTCATCCAGTTTCCGGTTTAAGCGATTGATCGTTTCCCCCATATCGCTTTGTACGGTACGCTTATTTCCGCTCCGGTTTTCAAACTTTAAATTCGAAAACCGAGCGGAACGCGCTAGCAAAAACTGCGCGACTCCCTCTTCTTGCTGGTTCTCAAAGAAATTCTGGAACTGAGGATGGTCGCTATCAGGCGTAATAACCATCGGGCGGTTTATTCGCACATCACCTTGCGTGACGGATACCGTCAATGCGTCGTCCCGTTCACCACAAACAACGTAATAAGGCAGCACCGATTCCCCGAATGTAAACAGGGAATAATTCACAGGGCGCACAATGTCGACGGCGCGCCAGGCCTCTTCAAATCGTTGTTCAGCCTCGAAGTCAGCGTACATATTTTGTCAGAATGATGACAATATCCACAATCGCCATCGGGGGGTTATTCCATTTTCAAGCGTACGCCCATTTGTTCCAACTCAGGAACGTGCTTTTCTTTTGAATCCGCCGTCAAAGGATTCTCTCCCAGATAAAGATTCCAGAACGGAGCAAAGCGTTTCTCACCTTCCAAATCTTTTTTGGCCATAGCAACCAGCGGCCCAATGTCCTCGATTTGGTTCCTCTGTAAAAAAGTCCAACGCAATTCTGTCAGTTCAACCAGTGGAGACACATTCTTCACCTCGTTTCCTTGCAGGTCAAGATTCGACAACCATTTAAGCTGGTTAAGTGGCGAGAGGTCACTGACCTTGTTGTCCGCCAGGTACAAAGACCACACTTTAGAAAGTCCAGCTACCGGTGAAATGTCTGTAATGCGGTTGTCAGTCAAATAAAGCGAATTCATCGCTTTTAACGCGCTCACGGCGGAAATGTTTTCGACTTTGTTATGTTCCAACTGAAGGTATTGAAGTTTTTCTAATTTAGCCAGCGGTTCAATGTCGTTGACCCGATTGTACGACAAATCAAGCAATTGAATATTAGGGCTCGAAGTCAGTGGTGTGACATTCTCAATCTCATTCTTGGCCAAACTTACTTCAGCCAAGTTGATGCAATGTTCCAGACCCGTCAAATCGGAGATACCCTGCTCATCGGCGTGAAGAAAATAAATGGTTGCTAAGTCCTCGCTTGTAATCTCTTCTTTTTCGATCTGTTTTTTCTTCAAAATACCTCGTAGCACCTTTTCAAGATTCTCATCGGGTACCTCGACATTGTCAGCACGGACCGGACAGTTCGACAGCAGGGCAAGCAGCAAGACACAGCAAACAGCCTCAACAGATCGACGGACTAAAAAGATCACTTGTTTTCTCCTTGACTAACACCGCTCTGATTTAAATGGTTGAAAAATGGACCATTCGGCATGACCGCTACCATCCAGAACATCCGACGGGACACGTATCAGGCATCCTGAGAGAGGTCCACCTACTGTGGCACTGGTGTTCAGCCACCTTTCACGAAGTCCAAGATGTATTATTCTTGATCCGTCGCCCGTTGACAAGAGTGCTATCCGGCCAAAAAAGGGTTCTGGCATCGCTGAATTTCATCAGATTTAGGCTCATTTCCCATGGTCCACTACCGGATAAACATTGTCGCATCCTCAAGTCTGCCACTTGGCTGTAGCTTATTGCTCTCTCACAGCCACCCGTAGGCCTACCTCGTTAAATCAAGGATTTGCTTCAGAAATTGTCTCCCTTGACCGGAAAGAAAAGATTTCTCAAAGATCATGCTTTTAACAGTGCAGCGAAAAATCGTCTGATTCATCCGTGTGTCACGGGCACGTTCTATGCCAAACCACCGAATATTCCGTTCCGCTACCCCTTATCGAGAAATGCAACGACTTTCGCTCAATTTATCCAATGCGAAAAGAATTTTCCGGTCGTCCAGGCATGGTTCGGGTCAAGCCTGTGGTCCTGGAGAACAAACATTGTTACGCACCGGCCACAGCTCGTGTCACCTAAAACGCTCGGAATAAACGTGTTCACTCCCACAGCAACGTGGACAATCTGATCGACGCCAAAAAACAGCATACGTTACAAAAACATTTTGGCCTTGCCACCAAGAATGGTACAGGCCACAACACCATACATCAGCAGCGCAACAACCCACAGAATTAACGCTCCTGGTTCCGGCACCACGACAAGATCACCCGAATGCATCACGGTTCCCTTGGACAGGCTAAAGGGATTCAATGTGGCACTAAAGATCCCGGTTGAGGTGCCATTCATTAATAATTCCACTTCGCCACTGGTCGTAATTCCCGTGTTATTAACTCCGGTTAACACCATCGACAACCCCTCCGGATTCAATATCTGAACTGCCAATGTATTGTCAAAGGCAAATCCTGGGCCGGGCATCAACGTCAAACCGCCGCCGCTGGAAGCAATAATTCCACCTGAATTACCACTGTGGTCA
>CAYMUR010000016.1:8947-17846 GCA_964393615.1 uncultured Pirellulaceae bacterium | reverse complement strand
AATTTTGTCGTAAGAATCCACAAAGGAAAAAACTCCTGGTCCAATCTGGCTGGAAATGTTGTCACCCGAATCAACTCCGTTGGAACCACGATCTATGACGACCGTCGACTGCACCGAAAAACCCGAAATAATAGAAAAGGTAGCATCTGCATAGTCCTGCAACAAAACTCCGGAGTCATCTATCAATTGCATACGTAATGTGTCTCGCGACTGATTCGAGTCAGTAACGGTTACAAATTGGTTACCATCAAAAGCCATCAACCCCGTGTTCACCTCGGAAAACGTTGCGTCAAATGAGTAGGTCCCAACAGGTACTAACGTGCCAAGAGCCTGATCTACGGCGCCCAGAAACAAGAGTCCACTGATCCAAGTCCGTACTAACCAGTATTTTGAGTCACAAGTAAATTTCATCAATGTTTTTCTCCAGACTAGAAGTTCAGGTTTTCCTTGATGGCGCCCTAAATCACCCGTTTAACAACCAATGTTGTAGCCAGCAATGTTGTAGCCAGTGTGTCACACCATTTTTTTGTCTGCCAGATTGACCGCTTGTTGAGAGTCCGTCGACTGACAGTACAATGGGCCAGGAAATTTGACTGCAAAAAATAGCTTGATGTGTTTCAAACCTTGCTACGCCAACGCATTCATTACTTTGCCAAATCAAAGCAATCACTCAATCGAGTATTCGGCGGCGACGGCGGTGATGCATACCGCCGTGATTTTTTGAATGTTGATTGCTAGTACGACGTGTTTTCCAACTTGTCTTGCTAGCCGCTCGTGCACGTGCATGCCGACCGACGGGCATGCTACCTCCCTCCTCACGATCGTCATCATTTCCTTCACTCCATTGCTCGTCCTGTAAAAATTCATCCACCAAACGGTTCATTTACGTCTTTCTCCAAAACGTGCGGAATTGGACTCGTCGAACCGGGTAACATCCCACAAGGGACCGAATCAACGCCTATATGGCGTTACTCATAATGCAAATCACGTTTTCAAGTAAATAGCATTTTAAGATCATTCCAGACGCTAGCACGGCAAACCGATGAGCGCGGTACGGAAAACCATCCACACCACGACCGGCCAGGAACCTACCCAAAAATTCATCCATACCACACTTTTGGCAACGAGCCTCAGACCAAAAGTAGCGGCAGATGCAAACGAGCCAGCTTTGCCCAGCTGCGCGCAGAGACAAAGAGATTGTGTGCTAGCAGCAGAAATTGAATGGCCTTAATAGGAAATTCAGTGGTAATTCGGGCCGTGCTCCTTGCAGGCAAACTCCGCGACGTGACCAAAGTGCCAGCATTAGAAACCAGGATACACAAGATGGGTCAATTGTTTAACATAGACCGTGCAAACAAGCTGGGAGATATTGTGTGGGCTATTTGCTGGACATTGCGGTGTGCACCACACAGAAAAAAATGCTCTGCCAAGCTTCCAAAATTTTTATTACGAAATCCAAAAACTAAAATTTTTTTCGTTTACCTCCTGCTCAAAGAAATGCTTCGCGGACTACTTCCCCGCCTTCGACAATCTTGATGGGGCGCCCGACGGGGGTCATGTTTTCATGATTTGCGTCAATTCCAAGTCCATGAGCAAACGTCTGGTACAGATCCGCTACGGTAACAGGCCGTTCGGTCACTTCGACGCCACCCGCATCCGTTTCGCCAATGACCTGTCCACCACGCACACCACCACCAGCAAGTGCAACCGAAAATGCCCGGGGGTAGTGATCACGACCGGCACGTGGATTGATGCGTGGTGTACGACCAAACTCACCCATCAGAATTACCAGGGTATGATCCAGCATGCCACGTTGTTTCAGATCTTCCAACAACTGAGCATAAGGTCGGTCTAACGCCGTACAAAGCTCTTGTGAACGGACAAAGTTATCTTGGTGCGTATCCCAATTTCCATGGGTGACTTCGACATACGTGACCCCTGATTCGACAAGACGACGTGCCAACAAACATCCTTGTCCAAATTCAGAATCCCCATAAGCTTTTCTCACCGCTGGGGACTCTTGCTGTATGTCAAACGCACTCATGTCGGGACTGAGGACAAGATTCGTGGCCCGCTGGTACAAGTCTCGTTGCACATGAATCTGTTTTTTCATAGCCGCCACTGACGAACGGCGTTCCAATTGACTCAACAGATTCATTCTCCGTTGAAAACGGGGGCGTTCTGTCGGTAATGCAGTGTTGTTCGGGATTCGATCAGGGCTGGGGACGACGAAAGGATCAAACTTAACCCCCAGGAAGCCAGCGCCTACCGCACCACGTCCACCGCGACCAATACGCACAAATCCAGGTAAATCATGAGTAGAGTCCCCAAGCTGCTGAGTGACGACCGACCCAAACGTTGGGTGTCGCAGACTGGGAGTAGGTATGTAGCCGGTATGCAAAAGGAAACTTGCACGTGGATGACTACCTTCCTTACTGGTCATTGAACGGACGACACAGATGTCGTTCATCATGCGACTGGTTCTTGAAAGGTTCTCCGCCAATTGGATTCCGGGGACCGACGTAGCAATTGCTTTTGTTTCACCCCCATTACGATGACCTGGCTTGGGAGAAAATGTTTCAAACTGACTCGGCCCACCCTTCATCCACAACAAGATGCAAGCCATCCCACGTTTTCGTATGCGAGACGCCTCAACCGTCATCAATTCCGACCAGCTTAACATGCCCGTCGCTACGGCAGCCGTAGAAATACCACCAAGAAACTCTCGACGCTGCATACCCAGGCCGCGCTGAAACGATATCTCAGTGTGACGATCAAACTGAATTTTCCCGTTTGTCTTCGCCATTTTATTTCACTCCATCATTTTTATCGCCAAGTACCACCAGGAATACAAACACAACTCGCTCGGCATAGCAATCATCACTGAGGGCAAACAAAAGGTTTCTTTATTTGGTGTGACCACATTTGGCCATTTCCATTCCGACCATCAGGCAATTTACTGCATCTAAAAAGCAACCAGCGGAACATCAAATATTTTTATTGCATCTTGCATCACCTTTCTTTTCAATTTCCGTGACAACTTTTAAATCCGATAACGAAACTCAGACGAGTTGACCAAGCTCCACAAAATATCTTCAAAAGCAACACGCCGATCACCTGTTCCTTTTACATACGCGACGCATATTTTTGTTTCCTGTGCAGTAGGTTCTCGGGCCAAACAGTGGAGATAAAGTTGCTGCACTAATTCTCGATCATTGACTATTTCTCGCAACCATTTTCCTAAACCCCACGGTTTTCCACCATGAATGGCACGATTCACCTGTGGAGAATTCATCAAAACTAAAGCTTGCGGAATAGATGCGACTACTTCTTTTCGCGCTTGGCTTGGATCAAAACCAAATTCCTTTTGAAAAGTCATTCGGGGACTGTTCCGCCCTCGTTTGCCCATGTTTTTGCGCGACCTCCTTGTCGGTGTCAACTCCCCACGATCCATAACCTGCAGGAACACATCAAACAGCTGATCGGAACGTAAAGGTTGTGGACGATTGGCAGTAAATGGCGGCTCTACTGACTGGCGGCGAGGTCGGCTCTCGCGCTGGTAAGCTGCTGTTGCCATAATCGTGCGAAACAGCCATTTGACGTCATAACCGTTGTGGGCAAATTCAGTCGACAAACGATCAAAGGTCCGTGGAGCATTCACTTCGCGATCCGGTCCCAAATCATCAATCGGTTCGACAAATCCTTCCCCCACCAACTCTGACCAAATACGGTTAACCAGCGCCTTGGAAAACCACTCATTGTCGAGCGCAGTTAACCACTGGGAAAGCTTGCCTCGGCGATTGACATCCGTGGCACCCATTTCCAGTTTTTGTCCAGTGGTAAAAAGGGCTGGTTGAATCAATTGGCCTGGAGCAGTGGGATTCTCCAAGTCAGGCATGTAATGTTCGAGCGTCCCCCGCCCGCGACGGTTCCCTTTTTTGCGGCGCCGCAACGGTTGATCATCTGCCACCACCTGAAATCCACGCTCTCCCATGGTACGGACACGACGGACTGCGACGCGTGGAAAGAAGGCCGCCAATTCATGAAATTGCTGACGCTTCCAGCCATCGTAGGGATGATCATGACACTGTGCACACTGGATTTGAATACCCATGAAAATCCGTGCTACTTCGGCAGCCACGTTTTCTGGTTCACCAGCTTGTGCCATGATGATCCCCGTATTCCCATGCTGTCTCACTTCACCGGTCGCGGTGATAAACTCGCGGGCAATCTGGTCCCAGCCCGTATTCATTTGCAAATGCTGGGCCAGGTACTCTGTCAGAATAGAACTCGTAGCCATTGCGCGTTCTTCGGTACGTCGATACAAAATCACGTCACGCCAATAACGTCCCCAATTGCGACCGAAATCAGGATCGTCCAAAAGACGATCGACCAGCTTGCCGCGTTTCTGTGGATCTCGCGATCGTTCAAACGCTGTCATCTCATCCGGAGGAGGTATCTTGCCCAGCAAGTCTAACCAGACGCGGCGCAGAAATGTCAAATCGTCGGTTAGAGGTGCTAACTCTCCCGGTGAAAGTGGCGCAAAGATTTCCTCTGATAACATTCGGTCCACACGACTTGAAGCCGATTCAACCACCACTTCGCAATAAGCCAAGCTCGGCAGCTGCCAGCAACCAACCAATGTGAGAAACCCCACGATCCAGTTTGTAAAAATCGACCTGTTCATGCTCTCGCCCACTGAGAGGACTGGTTGGAAAATCGAAGACGATGTCACATTTACGATCCACTCCAGGGCACCATAGGATCAACCGGCTACGATATACCCCCTGCCCCTTGATTCTTTAACACTCGAACACCTCAAAAGGTTCCGCTTTTCGAAAAAAATTTATGGTCCCATGCACTGTCAAATAGCATGTATTTCGGATTTCAAAACAGCTCCACACAGCGCCATCCACCTGCCATTTTTGACACAAGTCATGGTTATTTCTATAGATACCAAAGATGAAACACCTCCGAGTGACGAACGGTCCAACCGTGAAAAATACCGCTTCGCCAAGCATCGACAAATCGCCATTAGCGGGGTGCAAAATCGGCTGCTCTCTGAGAATTTCTCTGCTCACGAACCATCTTATGGCAAATCAACGAGCCTCGATTGGCCCACCCGGCCCCTAATTAGCAGCAGCAGCTTCCTCAGCCACTTTGGGACGTGAACCAGTATCGATAAGCAGGGATCCGGCCCAAAAAAAGGGGTGTTCTGCGTTGATTGCTGTATCCGTATCCTGCGGCCAACGAATACGAGGTTCTAATTCAGGGTTCAGTTCTGACCCGCGTACCAATTGAACGCTACGTTGCCATGCGGCAGCAGCATCAGAAAATGGAAGCTCCCGTGCAAATTCAACGACCAGGTCATAGGCGGTTTGACCACCGGTTCGCCAACGATTCAACAGGACCGTCCGTGAACCTGCAGCCATCAAACCGCACGTCGTCAGAAAAAGATCGTTTCCGTTATTTGTCGTAAGACGTTTTAATCCGTCTTCGGCAGCTGTGTGAAATCCAGGTAGTAACACCTGGGCTGGTGCGCCCCACGGTAGTTGAACCCAATCCGAAAGACAATTACCTGGTTTTCCAGAATCAAGTTGAGCAGGAGACCAGCCGTACGGAATTTTCTTCGTATCAGTAATGTCCCGGAGCACAATCAACTGGTCTCGAAAAGGAGAGGTAAATCGAGTTGGCGCCAACAATGGCAGTTGCAACAAGTATGTCTGATGTTCCATCGCTGTCAGTTGTTCAATGGCAGCATCAACCGATTCCTGATTATCTCGACTGTGAATCTTTCCCGGTACCAGGGCTACCTGCTGCACTGGTCCAATCGAATGGTCACGAGGATGGACCAGAGACATGGTCGGCGCGTAGCGAATTTGAACCGTTGAAATTAACGGACGATATTGCCCCTCTTGTTCCAGTTGAAGGGCTTCAAATGGCAAATACCACAACGTTCCATCTGGCACGATCACTAATTCGTCAATGGAATCCCAGTCGCTTAGTGCGTCTTCTGGAAACAGCCACTGCATCAGCTGTGCAGCAATTTGTTTCCAATCATCGCTTTGTAATAATTCTTTTTTGAGTTGACCATTCTTTCCAAAATTCCCCCATTCTCGTAACAGTTTGGCCGTTGCCTTGGAAATTTTATCAGGCGACTTGACGACCCATTGGGAGTATGTCCCTTTGGTCATAGAGAAGGCAAATAGCTTGTGTTCCGCAGCAAAAAACACGACGACACGTTGGTTGTCCCGCAACTGGTCACGAATGGCAGCGACCGTTCTTTGCGGAGGAAATGAAAACTCCGATGGTTCCCGACGAAGTGACAAGCGACGCAGGATCTCTTCTTGCCTTTCGGACAGGGTCTCCAACTCTTCAAAATGCTCAGTCAGTCTACGTGTCGTTTCTACATCACTCGCCTCCAGTGTTTGGTCCGCAATCGTTTGCCGCAACAGGGCCACTTGTTCTGCCAATTCCGCGTAAACCGGATATTTCACAAACAAGTCCTGACGTTGTAATTGTGCGTCTGCACTCAAGAGTTCTTCGGGACCTGCCAACAACCATCGAAGCGCGAGTAATCTCCCTCCCAGGGGTAACGAAGCATTAAATCGCCGTCGACGGATTTGATCGGCAATCTCAAACGCCTTCTCAAATTGTTTATTCTCATACATGATCGAAAACCAATGCGACCAGGCAGAAATAGCCGGTGAGGTGACCACACTGAGCGTTTCAAAAGGTTGGTTGACCCAATCCCCGGCAGTCGGCTCACGTAAGACACTTTCAAATAGGGTGCCGGCAATGCGGGGTGTCACTTCCCCATTGATGTAAAACCGCTCGGCCAGTGCCATCTGAAACAACCACCTTGAGGATCGATGTGACCAAGCCAAGGCAGCTTGGAGAGACTTTTCCCCCGCAGTTGTTCGCCCCCGTTCAAATTGCACCACGGCGGTTTGGTAACTGAATTGAGCCCCTAGCCGCCCGTTGCGCATGTCGCGGCGTCCCAAGACTGTACCCACGTTGCGCAAAACAGCTTCCGCCTGGACGACTCCCTCACGATAAGCCAGTTGTTCAGAAACAAGTAACAACAAGGAGCCCCTGAGCGCATCAAAATTGTTGATGCGAGCCCATTTCTCAGCAGCGACCAGAGGTGGGTAAACACCGGCTTGATTCGAAACCAAGTGCGCAACCGATGCGTAATGGAACGCTTCGGAGACCACGTCAACTTGGTCATAATAGGCACCGATGTAGGTCGCTTCCAACAATAAGTCAGAGGCCCTTTCCAGTTGATCACGGACCAGTGCGGCTTTGCCCAACTCCAACAAAACAGTCGGAGTCAGCGGATGGTCAAATTTACCCGCCAGTACAATGCCATGTTGCAACCGTTCGATCCCCTGATCTTTTTGATCCGCACCAAGAAATGCCAGGCCAAGCAATGCGTCGATCCAACCCTGTGACCAATGATTGGGAGGCGCCGGTCGTGTACTCAATGCCTGGACGAGTTGTCCTGTCAACTGATCGTACCGACACGAAGGCCCCATTAATTCAGTCCGTCTTCGAATCGCCAGAGCTAAACACCGCAACACTTCGGTAACTTGTAAAGAAACCAGTTGCGGCAGAGCTACCACCCCTCCCAGTTTAACCACAGCATCATTGTCCAAACGTCCCTGACCAGTAAGCATTGATTTGGGAATTCTACCAACGATAGTCTGGCGTTTGGAAATACCCCACTGAATGTCCATGCGCCGGGTGCGGGTTGGCTCAATTCGAGGTGGGAATTGTACGCGGTGCATCCAATCTTTCTGCGACAAATAAACCCGCACGGCAGCGTCATATTGTTCCAGCGCCTGTGGAAGATTGCCCATGTGATAGTAGCATTCACCGAGCATGGTGTGATAGCAAATCGCATCCACCCAACGACCTAAAGAACTGAAAACACCCTGGCGGGCAGCACTCCGGAACGAACGTAAAGCGTCCGCGTAATCACCGCGAAAATAATCATGAAAAGCCGCATAATAGCGCGGTCCCGGTACCGATTTGGACGGAACACGTTGTGCAGTTGCCGAGGGTAGCCATAGATGGAACGCTAGCAGCAGAAAAATCATAGACCATGTCCACTGCCGACAGGCTTTCTCTTGCTGGGGGCCGGGTAAAATCATCAAAAAATCCTCGGTTCCAAAAAGATTCGCTTGCAACCGCCTCCATCAAGCATCAACCAGATTCGGAAAAATCAGTTGGGTACGGTCACTCAAATCTTGTCAGCACCCAATGAGCGCGGCACACTGGCCCAACCACACCCCTCATGATAGCGGATTTGCAACAATTCAGCGAGGTTGAGAATTAAGCTAAACAGAATCAATCAGTCAACCGATAACGATTACAACGATTGCGCCGCACTGACGCGGTCGCCTCGTATATCTCTGCACTGGGAGGTCCAAATTGATGGGATCGAATCTTACCAAAACGACGAAGGAACGCTGTTTTTTCCTGCTGGCAGCAGGATTGATTCTCCTGGCTACCGGTTGTCAAGTCGACATTGCGGGCCAGACATTACCCAGTCCCTGGTATCATTACGACGACATTCAATATTTTCCACACGGTCCAGAATTCACTCTGGCGCGTGAAGCCGCCGCTATGGAACAGTACAAGGCAGGTCAGGCGCTGGAAGGCGAACAAGCACCGTGATTGGCTCTTCGACCTTACAATCTCAGTGTAACTGGATGATAGGAGGCACGAGTAATTGGTCATCTGAACTCGTGTAACCGTTGGGCCACACACACTGGTCCGTCGCCCCACAACCAATTGCGGCAAGGAATTCGGACAGTTTTACTGTCTTGAACAATTTAAGTGTGTGGACGTAGTTCCTATTTCCTGTAGGTTGCTGTCAACTCTGTTAAGACTA
>CAYMUR010000016.1:0-8847 GCA_964393615.1 uncultured Pirellulaceae bacterium | reverse complement strand
GTGTGTGGACGTAGTTCCTATTTCCTGTAGGTTGCTGTCAACTCTGTTAAGACTATCACCTAGTTCGCGTGTCATGCATAGGTAGTATTCGCATAGAAGGCAGCAAAACTCTATATTCTCGTTCGGTTTGGTCAGTGGCAAATCCCGAAAAACCCGTGGGATCTCCCTGCGAACTCCAGCGCCACTACATTCACAGCGCGTGGGAAACATTCATGAAGCAAAAAGTAATAGCACCAACGCCGATCTACTGCTGTCACCGTACCGTTAGCTATTCCACGTGAAGGGGACTAAGCTAAGATAGAAAACATGGCTCTGAAAAAACTAGGCCCGTATCGTATCGGTGAACCCCTGGGACGGGGTGGCATGGGGACGGTCTATCGAGGTATCAACGAAGAGACGGATGAGGCTGCCGCCATCAAAGTCTTGTCATCCGTCTTAGCAGCAGATGAAGCATTTCGCACACGGTTCGAAGCTGAAATCGAAACGCTCAAAACCTTGAAACATCCTAACATCGTTCAGTTATACGGTTACGGTGAACACGAAGGTCATCTTTTTTATGCCATGGAACTGGTCGAAGGAACCAGTCTCGAAGAAGAAATTCAAAACGGTCGCCGATTTCACTGGCGAGAAACTACCCACATCGGTATCGAGATCTGTCGGGCCTTAAAACATGCTCACGATTGTGGCGTAATCCATCGTGATTTGAAACCGGCTAACTTACTGCTGGATGATAATGAGCATATCAAACTGACCGATTTTGGCATTGCGAAACTGTTTGGTTACACACAGATGACAGCCATGGGCGGTGTCCTGGGAACAGCAGACTACATGGCACCCGAACAGGCCGAAGGACAGCCAGTCACACCACGCTCGGACCTGTACAGCGTTGGCAGCGTCATGTACGCCCTCCTGTCTGGTAGACCTCCATTTCGTGGCAAGACGATGGGAGAAGTATTGCACATGTTGCGCTACGCTGATCCCAAGCCTGTCCGCAACCGCGCTCCCGATGTGCCTGCTGCATTAGAAAAAATCATCGGTCAACTTCTCGAAAAATCACCGCAAAAAAGGATCCCAACGGCACTCGCACTCTCCAATGTACTGCAGGCCACCGAACATGCGTTATCGCTACCTCGGCAAACAGAAGACGATTCGAACAATTCAAATTTACCATCCGCCAGCACCGGTTCCAAAGTTATTCAGCCGACAGACGAAACGCTTGTCGACGTCGCTGCACCGATCGACTCCAAACATCCCACACTCGCTGATTCTGGTTCAGACAGAAAGCTCTCAGAGAACAATGAACAGCCAGAGGCACCTATCACTACGGAAAATCATTTCACAACTGTCCACGAAGGCGAATTGGGACGATCACACAGCGAACAAAGAGAAACCACCAGTCTCGGAGATCAAATTACAGCGATTCTGAAAACGCTGCTCAGTGTGACCTTAATTATAGGACTCATGGCGGGTGTATGGTACGTAACACGTCCGCCTTCGGCAGACAAGCTTTTCGATAGTATCCAACAAGCTGCCGCAGCAAACAGTACGACTCAACTGGCGAAAGCAGAATCAAATATTGACGATTTCAAGCGACGATTTCCGAATGACAAACGGATCGCAGAACTGGAGAGACTGCAAAAACAATTTCTCCTGGATCGTCACCGTATACGACTCGAACTGCTCGCTAAAAGTCAACTTGGCTGGCATTCATTAACGCCGGTGGAACTGGCATATGTCAACGTCCTGCGACTGACACGCCCTGAAACCAAGGTCACCCACTTGCAAGCTTTTTTGAATCTCTATGGTAATCTCGAAGAACCAACCCAACCAATCCGCCAATGCCTGCTGCTCGCAGAACATGAACTCAAAATACTACGTGCCGCTTTAGACGTCGTTAACCGGGACGGTCTCCACCGGCTGTTGGAACGCATGGAAATGGCGGAGGCGCTAAAAACGAAGGGGAATCTAAGGGCTGCCAAGGGTATCTGGAATGGCATCGTTCAACTTTACACAGACAAACCGTGGGCAGCTGACGTCGTTTCTCAGGCCCAACAGCAGTTGGATGAAATTGCCGAAGCGAAAAAGACGCGTGATCCCCCGTGAACCAAAGTTGGACCTTAGAGCTTCGTTCACAGTCGTAACATCTCAAAGAGTGCTTGTTGCAACTCCTCTCCACTGTACAGCAATGAACCTAACATGCAGAATAACGATCCGACTACCAGTACAAACAATGGAATCGCGCCTGGATTCATTGGCAACCGCTCCGATTTCACCCTGTCCTTTAACGCCATCTGTAATCGCCGCCACCCTTCCAAATCCTGCTGAACACCTACTGACTTGAGCTGAACACAACGCATTGGCCCCAACGATTCGACGTTTGCATAAACGCCAAGTCCAGGTAGAGAAATCATATCTCCGACTTGTTTTGCCTGTGGATCCAACTGTTGCACCAGCGACGTCAACAAGGGCGACAACTGGTGCCGTTTCAAGTTGTAGATAATCAGCCGGGGAGACGCCGATAATGCAATCCACAACACAATTAAAACGTACAAAACAATCAGCAAAGCCCATACGACAACACCTAACCATTCGCCAATCACTCCCGGAAAGGCAGATCCATACCAGGCTGGTAAACTGTCTGGATAAAATAATTCCATCGGCCCCACCACCACGAACCCCAGAACACCCAATCCTAACGTCACATTGTCACGGAACCCGGTGACCAGGTAAGGGCGGCATTTTAAGTGAATTGCCGCCAAGGATGATGCGTACATAACGACAGGACTCAAGGCAATGCAAAGATGAAGTGGATCCATTGCTAGAATTCAAGCTGTCAGGTGTAATAATAATTGATACATACCAAGCCCACTGATTGGCATCGATTCTAGTGGCCAGTACCCGCGACGTCAACGAAAGCTCTCCGTCAACCTACCAATCCATTTCCACTCGTTGTGAGCTAAATCAACAGTAAACTGGGGCCGTCAGGACAATTGAATAGCGTCAGCTCCTGACGACCGTAAGACTATTTATCAGTAGAAGGAACGAAACATGTCATCGGCTGAAACACAATCACGTGATTTTGTACGAGACATCGTACAACAAGATATTGCGTCCAACAAATATGAAGGCCGGGTACACACCCGTTTCCCACCTGAGCCAAATGGGTACCTGCACATTGGTCACGCTAAAGCAATCTGTTTGAATTTTGGTATTGCTGACGAATTCAATGGTTTGTGCAATCTCCGGCTGGATGACACGAACCCTACAACCGAAGGGGAAGAATACGTCGCCTCCATCCAGAAAGACGTACACTGGTTAGGCTTCGATTGGCAAGACAGACTGTACTACGCCTCTAACTATTTTCCACAACTGTACGCCTGGGCGGTCAAGTTAATTGAACAAGGACACGCTTACGTGTGCGAGTTAAACAGCGAAGAAATGCGCGCCTATCGTGGAACGTTAACCGAGCCAGGCAAAAACAGTCCATACCGTGACCGTCCGGTAAAAGAAAGCCTGGACTTGTTTGCCCGGATGAAAGCGGGTGAATTCCCTGACGGCAACCGGACGCTACGCGCCAAAATCGATATGGCTCACCCCAATCTAACCCTGCGCGATCCGGTCATGTATCGTATTCTTCATGCCTCACACCACCGTACCGGAGAAACGTGGTCCATCTATCCGACTTACGACTTCACCCATGGGCAATCAGATTCAATCGAACAAATCACTCACTCGATCTGTACCCTTGAGTTCGAAAACCATCGACCACTGTATGATTGGTACATTCAAAAACTAGGGATCTATGCGCCACAACAAATTGAATTTGCCAGACTCAATTTAACACACACTGTGATGAGCAAGCGAAAGCTGTTGCAACTGGTCAACGAAGGACACGTTGACGGCTGGGACGATCCACGGATGCCAACCATCTGCGGACTTCGTCGCCGTGGCTACACGCCAGTTTCGATCCGTACCTTTTGCCAAAAAATTGGTGTCACTAAATATGATGGGATGACCGACCTGGCTGTCCTTGAAGGATGCTTACGCGAGGATCTCAACCGGACTTCGCCACGTGTCATGGCAGTGCTACGGCCACTACGCGTTGTTATCCAAAATTATCCCGAGGAACAGGTCGAACAGTTGGAAGCAATCAACAACCCCGAAGATCCAGCAGCAGGAACGCGTCAGGTACCCTTTTCCCGTGTGCTGTATATCGAACAGGACGACTTTCGCGAAGACCCCCCCAAAAAATATTTCCGCTTGGCGCCTGGGCGCGAAGTACGGTTGCGATATGGTTATTTCATTACTTGTACGGATATCGTACGGGACGAAAAAACGGGCGACATTGTTGAGATTCACTGTACTTACGATCCAGAAACCAAGGGGGGCTCGGCACCAGATGGACGCAAGGTCAAAGGAACCATTCACTGGGTTTCAGCCAACCACGCGGTGACCGCCGAAGTCCGTTTGTACGACCACCTGTTCACCGAGGAAATCCCTTCTTCTGTTGATGACGGGCAAAGTTGGACCGACCAACTCAACTCCAAATCGCGCGAAGTCTACAGGGATTGTCAACTGGAACCCTCCTTGCAAAATGCCGCCGTGGGCGACCGCTTCCAGTTCGAACGTACAGGATACTTTTGTGTCGATCCTGACGCCACAGCTAACACGCCTGTCTTTAACCGCACGGTAACTTTACGAGACTCGTGGGCCAAGATGGAGCGGAAAAACAAGTCCACCAAGCAATAGTCACGTCAAACGGTGTCCCTGCTTTCCCGGCTGTTCGGATCCCACTTTGTGAATAGAACAATTGTTCCGTTGGCAATGTATTTTGACAATAGCTTTCCTTTTCTTTCTCACTTGAATCCGCGAGATTTGACGCATCGCTGGACAAACTGTGAATCGTTAATTCGCTGTTCCCAGAGTTTTACACATTTTAAAACAGACGTATTCAAGACAAGCCGAGAACCAACACAGCCATTGACTTCCATGAAGACAAAAAACGACACACACAAATGATGTGGTCGCTTTCTTGCAAAACGGATCCGGTGATTGACCAGAACATGACGAGCCGCATCGCTGACTTAATATTTGATGCATCAGACAACAACGTCTGGCCGCAGCCAAGTATCTTGGCTATTTAAAAGCTACTGCCAGGTCCGCATAAGAATCCATGTACCATCTGTTTCCATGACAAACAGATAACGACTGACACGTCAGCGCGAGACAATGCGTCCGTTCAAAGAAATGCGTCCGTTCAAAGACTCGTCTGCCGACGCGATAACAGCCCCCACCCTAGCAGGCAACCGAAAGCGGCGAGAGCCAACGCTGTTGGTTCCGGCACCGATTGGGCCTGCCCCCCATAGCCGGAAGGAGCAAAGTTGGTCGCCAAAGCATTAAAGTCGGTAATATCGACGTCGTTATCACCATCAAAATTGCCCTGGTGAAATGCAGGCGATGGCACCGCCCCCGTGGGACTGAAATTCACCGCCAACACGTTAAAGTCTGTGATATCCACATCACGATCTAATTCGGTGTCACCACGTCGGTAAGGCGTTGCAAACCCATTTTTCGTGGATGCATTCGACAACCATTCGCTAATATCCTGGTTGTCGATTGACGAATCTGAGTTGAGATCGTAAACATTACCCGCCCCCACCGCAACTCCCGCCACCAAGTCGCCCTGGTTAAACATCATACCAATGTCCATCCAGTTACATTGGGTATCACTGGTAAAATCACAAACGTTACTTGGCGCGGCGGCGGAGAGAAACGCCAACCCAACCGGAACGGCTGAGCCCGCGGAACCGAGTGTCACCACCGTTTCGACAGAACTTCCATCCAGATTAGAGCGTTGAATGGTAGCCAGGTCCGGCTGAGTCCAGTAAACTTTTCCGCCAGCATGGTCTAAAGCGATTTCCTGTATTTCAACCAGGCTGGATGAAACAATGGCAGAGGCACTCGTTCCGTCCAGGTTGGAACGCCAAAGTTTTCCTGTATCATCGGTCGCTGATTCACCCCAATACAGCTTTTGGTTCGTCAGATCCAGCGCCAGTCCACTGGCATCGATGACATTGCTGTCCAAAGTCACTAAAGTCTGTGCAGCGGAACCATTGAGGTTACTGCGACGAATCACTGCTTGGCTGCTATCCGCTTCCTCGCTCCAATACATTTTTCCACCGGCGCCATCAATCGCGACGGAAATGGGTCCTGCTGCAGCTGTGTACACGTCCTCGACAGTCGAGCCGTCCAGATTCGATCGTTGAATTTTGTTCTCACTGGGTAGCGTCCAGTAAACTTTTCCCGCATTCGTGTCGAGTGCTAGACCATTGGGGGTCGAAGAAGTCGTAGAAAAAATCATTTCCACGTTGGAACCATTCAAGTTGGCCCGACGGATCACTCCGAGTTCCGACCAATAGATTTTTTCATTAACCGGGTCGATATCCAGATGCAAGGGAATTCCAATACCAGACGTAATAATGGGCGTAATATTCCCACCATCCGCTTCTGCAGATTGCAAACGAGCCACCGGAAGTGCCTCCGTCCAGAACAGTTCGTTGGCCTCAAGATCCGAGGTGACCGTTATGGCAGCGGCAATTGTCAGTAAAATAATAATGAAATGCTTCATGGATTGACTCAAATAATCTTTCAATGGACTCATGCAAAATAGCGAAAACAGTTGCCAAGACGTTTATTTCAGTATAACAATATTCATGTTTAAATCAGCAACAAAACTGAAAAATAAAACATAAGGATTCTATCCGTACCGAAAAGCGAAAGACCACACAAAACACGCGGGATCTCTTTTTCAAACTCCGATCTATTGTCAGGGAAACGGGTTAGCATCACGCACAACGCCCCCAGGCAGGTTACGCCCAGTCAGAATCAAGACCAGCCACCCGAAGATGATTCCCGTTGCCGATGAGGGTTCAGGCACGATAATCTGAGTAACCTGAATCGCCCACTCGTCGGTTGCCATGGCAAATTCCTGGAATGTCCAAAAGTGCTTGTCGTTGACTGGATCTACCACGGTCGCACTATAATCGCCCCAGCGGTTACGACCACTACTGTCCAACAACTCATAACTGGAAGTGCCCGCCATCAGCTCGACGGGGGAACCAAAGAGGGTCGCTCCCCCCGTATCACTGCCAACCGCCGCATAGGCACTCATAAAGGTATCTGGCCCCCCTCCACTAAAGCCAATCACAACATCCTTAGCATGATTCACGGCAATCGAGGGAAAACTGAATCCAAGACTGGGGTCTGAGATAATGCCGTTCTGTAAAATCTCACCGCTCCCGTCACTGATTTCATACCATTCGATGGCGGCCCGCCCGTTCACTTCCACCCCTTGAACAGCCCACAAACTATCCCCTCGGGCAATCACACTACCGCTGAACCGCGTTTGCCCCGCGTGCACATTGACGGCGGGTCCCGGTTGATCCACGGCTGGCGGGTCGTTTCTCGCCTCGGTCAAGATAGGCAGATTGAAAGCGACGACTGAAGGCAATTCTGGAACACCAACAATGTCTGACCTCGCCAAAAACCCGTTTAAGGGTTTGATATCCCCCGACAACATGGGAAGTGGCAAAGGACGGTTATCGTGATCTACGACCGGCTGCGACGTAAAGCTTGCTGCGACATCTTCGATCAGCGTGGCATTGACGGTGGTGGGTTCTGCATTCGTCAAATCATACTTCGGAACAACAAGCAAGTTGCCTCTAGCGCCACAACAATCGACTGCAAGCATATTGGCGAAGACGGCGACGACGTCACCATTGATCCCCAGCATGGGAAAATCAGCCCAGTGTTGATCGTCCGCATCGGAGTCGATCTGAAAACCTTTCCAAAGTTGAGACGGGTCCGACGAAGTAGAAACCGCCAAAAGAAAGTGATTGGCTGCGCCATGGTTGTCGACGGCGACCGCAAACCAGTGTTGGCTATGGGAATCGTAGAGAATGCGTGGATCAAAAGCATGGCTTCCAGCGGGTGTGACTCCGCTGTCGATCCAGAATTGGTTTAAGGATTTGGCTAATTGCACCGTTCCAGACTTGTCGTGGACCGAAAAACGACCATTGATCAAGACAGCCACGTGCTCGGGACCAACTGATCCCATGGAATCCGGGGGAATTCTACCCGATTCCGCTAAGGTTACGGAGGTAAAATTCGCACCAATGGAAAAACCTTGCGCGGAGGCTCCCGCCAAGGGTCCCGACAAGAGAACACACCAGCAAAGCGTTACAAAACTCATGCCACCAACCGGGTGCGCCATGCGAACTTGGCGCTGGAAAACCAGATTGGCGATTTCTCGAGTGCTGGCCATAAGAAACATCGGTGTCGATGGAGATCAACGATACAGGGGAAAACAAGAACCTGAGAATCTGGTCGGTTCAGCGACAACCCACAGCGACAAAAAATACGCGCCCACGGCCTGGACAATGGGATTGCCACGGGCGCCGACGCGTATCTTGTCTGTTCCTTCGGTTTAGCGTTGCCTTTTCTCTGTCGAACTTCTCAGCGTTAGTTTCATCATCATTAGGATCACAAATGATGTCAAGTTTTTTCAGTGCCCTGCGGAATCCTGCGGGGATCCGTTGAGTTTGCATGCAAAACCACGCAACATGCCGCACGACGGTACTTGGCTACTCATTCGCTTTTCCTATTCATTATTAATGCCTTTTTCATTTAATAATATGACAATCCCGTATAGGATGATTTATGGATATAAAATGGAAACTTCATAAACCATACAGTAGCCCTATTGCATTGCATGCCTGAAATAACAGCATCGAATACGCAATAAACGTTTAATCACAATTACCTTGGATTTCAGATTATTTAAAGCCT
>CAYMUR010000015.1:71923-79168 GCA_964393615.1 uncultured Pirellulaceae bacterium | reverse complement strand
TTGTAAGCACTCACCGTCACGCTGCGGAACTCAATCCCCTCAATCGTAGCCCAGGGTTGTTCCTGCCTCGATACAATTTCCATACCGTAAAATCCGGCCCGGGCAAATGCAGCCAAAAAATCCTCCTCCACGAAAGCACCACTAATACATCCACTCCACAATTTTGGATCCGACTTCAAGTGTTCAGGAATCGGTTCATCACTGACAATATCGCTGATGACAGCTCTACCACCGCGACGCAGTACCCGCAGCATTTCACAAAACAACTGTTCTCGAGCTGCCACATCGACCAGGTTGAGCACACAGTTGGACACAATCACGTCGATCGAATCATTCGCAATCATCGGTTCCTCACGGCGCATCCTCTCCGCCTCGGAGTGGGCCGTCCACCATTGGTCCGTTGACTGAACAGGATTCGCTTGCAAGTATTGTTCAAACCGCTCGATGTCCAGTGCCAGATCCTGGATGCGTGCCTTGTAAAAATCAACATTATGATAACCGATTCGATTTCCAATCTCTTGACGAAATCGTCTGGCCAGTTCCAACATATCGTCGTTCATGTCGACACCGATCACTCGGCCCCCAGCACCAACAATCTGCGCAGCGATATAACAGATTTTTCCTCCGCCCGATCCCAAGTCCAGTACGGTTTCATTGGAATGCAAGTACCGCGACGGATCCCCACAACCATAATCTCGTTCGATGAGTTCCGTCGGTAAGATGTCCAGATATTTCGTATCGTATTCCACCGGGCAGCAAAGCGATTGTTCAGCCATCTTAGAAGCTTCTGAATATCGTTCGCGAACTGCACGTTCGACATCTAAATGATCCTCGCCAGACGGCTCGTCATGTGCGACTTCGAGTTTACCCATCGTGTACTCCTGACCATTCTTCAGTTCATACAATATAGTTTGTAAAACATATGCTGCGGTTGATTCCACAATCCATAACATAATACCTCATTGACCATTCGAGTGGAATTCCTTCTGCTGGTTATCTGAAATACACTTGTTCGACGCACAATCTCCCCCACCGTTTACTCATTACCATGACAAACCGGGAACAACAAGAAAATACCGGCCACGTTCTTTGGTCGTTACGCTGGTATCTCTTGATCAGCTGGCTGGTGGTCATTGGCCTGTTGGTATCCGCCTGGGGAGGTTGCTGGCAAAGTGGCACCGCCAAACACAAGAACAACGCGAAAGTAACGCAAGCGAAAGACAAGGACGAAACGCGGGAAGAAAAAGAAGAAAAACAAAAGGACTTTGAGATTGAACGCCTCTCCATCCAACCCTCCGATGACATGACAAAAATCTTTTATGTCAAACCAGGGCACTGGACAAGTGCTGTCCAGACAATGAGAGCAAACAATTTCGATTTTCGTGGTGAACTTAATTTCATGCCGACAGACATCAACCGGGCAGCGTTACCAATCGACCGAACACCATTTCGCATGCTGGCTAGTCGTCCGGTAGCAATGCCCAAAGGCCAAACAAAACATTTTGATCTGTTTTACTATATCCCTCATCCGTCTTCCAGAAATCCGATCTTACAAAGTTCACTGCACCCGCGAAAGGGTGGCCGAATCATTCAGTCCAGTACGGAATTTTCTTCTTTGATGAAGCCGCATCAGTTTTACTTTGTCGTACTCGCGCGCGAACCAGAATCATACGGATTCTTGACGCATGTTGATTCGGTTCGGCCACCCAACGAAACGTTGGATTCTTCAGGAGGAAACATCTATTACCATGTCATGTTGCCCAAAGTCGAACGACAGGTACCTCTCCCCGAATGCTCACTGGCCTGGACTAATATCGCGTACCTCCTGTGGGATGATTTTGATGTCTCCTTGTTGACCCGTGGCCAGCAGCAAGCCCTCCTGGACTGGCTGCATTGGGGGGGCCAGCTGATTGTGAGTGGGCCCAGATCAGTGGACGGTCTGAAAAATAGTTTTCTTGATTCTTATCTTCCGATCACGAGTGATGCAACCAGCATGTTGGACCAGGAATCGCTTTCTACGTTGAATAAATACTGGTCACTGAAGACCCCAAAAGGTAAGACGTTGGCCCTCCAAATCTTACCGGAAAAACCAATTCCTGGAATTAAAATGCAACTGGCTGGATCCGGAACATTCACACCACACACAGGCCAACACGTGGCGGAACGAAAATTAGGACGGGGACGGTTGATCGTCACAGCATTTCCTATTAGCCAACGCGAATTAAATAACTGGGGCAGTTTCGACAGTTTTCTCAACGGCTGCCTGATGCGACATCCTCCACGAAAGTACACGCTTTCCGATCTCGGCACGTTGCAAGTCACTTGGGCCAAGAACGAGACGTTGCGCGAAGACCCTCGTTTGCTCAGCAACGTGCGTTATTTTAGCCGCGATGCTGCAGGCCCTGGCAAGAAACCGAAATCTCACTCACCTGGACACGACCCCGATCCAAGCCACCAGCATGAGCCACAGTCCGGAATCGCTGGCTGGAATGATTTTAGTACGGTCTCGAATGCCGCGCGCCTGGCACTCAAAAAAGCCGCGGGAATCTCCATACCGGATGCTGGTTTCGTGATGCTTGTTTTGTTCGCCTACCTGGTGATACTGGTACCAGTCAATTGGGCCTTATTTCGTACTCTGGGGCGCGTGGAATGGGCCTGGGTAGCCGCTCCGCTAATTGCCATTAGTTGCGCCATCATCGTGGTCAAACTCGCCCAACTTGATATTGGGTTTGCTCGTAGCCGAACAGAAATTGCTACACTGGAATTGCAAAGTGATTACGAGCGGGCCCATTTAACCCGGTACACCGCACTCTATAGTTCCTTGGCGTCAAGCTATGACATCGAATTCGATGACCACGCCGCACTGGCTTTACCTTTTGCAACAACCAAAGACTACCAACTGGTATCCGGCCAGACGCACAGAACGGTCCGTTTTCACCGTGGCAGCAAGGCACACTTGACAGGCTTCCGTGTCGATTCCAACGCAACCGGCATGTTGCACAGTGAATATTTTGTCGACACGGGAGGTCCGCTCCGCCTCCATCAAGACAATCGCCAGCGTTGGGTAGTCACCAACGATACCCAATGGACCATCCATGATGTGGGTGTTGTCTTTCGCCAAAAAAACGGCCGCCTCGATGTCGCTTGGGTAGGGAATTTTGCACCACAAATTGCCAAACGGCTGAATTTCAGTCCGGCAGGATTCCAAAATTCGTTGCTCGATGAATGGGAACTTTCTCCTGTCATGTCCAGTAGTACGTCATCCGCTAGCGTCAGCTTGAGGCACCTCGTTGAAGTGGCCCAGGACCGGAATCATCTACGCGCTGGAGAAATGCGACTCGTCGGCTGGACGGATGAGGATTTACCCGGTATGTCCATTCGACCTAAATCTTCGCAAAACGTATTGCGGACTTTGGTAATTGCTCATTTAAACTACGGAACACTGACGAACCCGGAACCAGATGTGAATGCACGGCCAAAAGTGCAACCGATGTTCGATTTTGAGACCGTGGACAATCTTGATGGACTTACCGAAGGGCTTGATGGACTTACCGAAGGGCTTGATGGACTTACCGAAGGGCTTGATGGACCTACCGAAGGGAAAACGACCAGGCCATGATTGAACTGATTGATTTTGGCAAAGACTACGGCGATTTTACGGCCGTACACCAATTAAATTTAAAGATCGCTGCAGGCGAAATGTTTGGTTTTATCGGTCCCAATGGGGCCGGAAAAAGCACCACGATTCGCTTTTTGACTACGCTGTTGAAAGCGAGCCGCGGCGAAGGAACGGTCAATGGTCACAGTGTGACACGCGATCCGATGAGCGTCCGACAAAGTGTCGGCTACATGCCTGATAACTTTGGTGTCTACGATGGGATGAAAGTCTGGGAATTCCTTGACTTCTTCGCCGTCGCCTATCGCATTCCACGCCAGGAACGTAAAAAAGTCATCTCCGACGTTCTGGACCTGCTCGACCTCACGTACAAACGGGATGATTATGTCAATGGCCTGTCACGAGGAATGAAACAGCGGCTCTGTCTTGCCAAAACCCTGGTGCACGATCCGCCTGTTTTAATCCTGGACGAACCGGCCAGTGGTCTCGATCCGAGGGCGCGCCTGGAAGTCAAAGCCCTGCTCAAAGAATTGCGCCAGATGGGAAAAACGATCCTGATCTCCAGTCATATCCTGACCGAACTGGCAGATTGCTGTACCTCCATCGGAATCATCGAACGGGGACAACTCTTGATGCACGGACCGATCGAAGAAGTCTATCGCCAGATACGTGGCAACCGCATCATCGAAGTGAAATTCACCAGCAACATGGAAGTTGGATTGTCGGTTCTTCGCAAAAGCCCCCTTGTTCGCGACGTCGCTGTCGACGGCCATGTGGCAACCGTCGAACTGGCAACCGACGACCTGGGCGTCGCCAAACTGTTGGATGCACTGGTCGCCAACCAGGTCGGCGTGCGTAGCTTCGCTGAAAAAGAGCCAACCCTGGAAGATGTCTTCATGCTAGTCACCAAAGGCCTGGTAACTTGATACAACACGTACAATTCCCTGGCACCTGGTTCTAACGAACGACCCGGCCCGATCCCGAACCATGCATCAATGATTCCACCTCTTCACGGGTTGAATAATTGAAATCACCGGGAACTGAATGTGCCAGGCAGGACGAAGCCGTTGCAAACGCTACTATTTTTTCGGGAGCATTCAAATCTGGCGTACAAGAGGCATACACGATCCCCGCAGCAAATGAATCTCCAGCACCTACTCGATCAACAATGTTGGTGATCTCATAGGATGAATATTGACCATCTTGACTAGGTGCAAAGAAAGCCTGGTCTAAAGACGCATCGTACAACATCGCTCCCCAACGATTATGCGATGCAGACACACTTTCGCGTAATGTGATAGCCACTCGTGAAACATTCGAAAACTGCTGGACAATTTCTCTAGCCACTGTGGGATATTTATCGATCTCCAGTTTTCCGGACTCGACGTCAGATTTACCAGCATGAATATCCAGGACAACCGCCGCGTCCTCCTCATTGGCAATGACAACATCCACAAATCTTAGAATCTCTCGCATGGTCTGCTGCGCTAACTTTGCCGGTTCAAGCTCTGAGTTCCAGCGCCACAGTTTTTTTCTAAAGTTCAGATCACAAGAAACGGTCAAACCTTGCTTTTTCGCTAATTGTACGGCCTCTAATGTTGCTGCCGCGGCGGTGGAGGATACAGCCGGAGTTATGCCCGTCACGTGAAACCAAGTAGCCGATTCAAAAGCAGACTCCCAATCATAAGCGTTGGCTTCGGTCAATCCAATCGTCGACCCATCCCGGTCATAAACAATGTTGCTCGGGCGTTGGTTGGCGCCTCCTTCAATGAAGTAAAATCCGAGGCGGCCTTGGCGACTCTGTACAACGTGCCGTGTATCAATGCCAAAAACGTGAAGCGATTTCAGACAGGCGTCCGCCAGTGCGTTTTCAGGTAAAGCAGATACAAAACGGGCAGTTCCCCCCAACTGGCAAACCGACACCGCTACATTAGCTTCCGCACCGGCAAACATGATTTCGACGCTGCCCGGCATCGATTGCGCGAAACGCCGCAAACCGATCGTATTGACACGTCCCATTATTTCCCCAAAAGTGACGACGGTGCCTTGCACAAAATTTCTCCTGAAAAAATCGGATTCTTAGACCCTGGTACAGCCCATTCTTTCCGAATGACTAAAACTGAAACCTGATATGACGGAACCAAAAACTACCCTACGAACTAACTTCAACAGACCGGATCTCAAACGGCACTCTGCTGGCCACCACGAGCGGAATCCACCAACCGCCTCGCCAGCTTCGCGTTTTCAGCAATGCCCTTCCAATCCTGGTCCTGAATCAGCTTGCGTGTTGCGATAAAAGAACCACCAATCGCCGCAATTAACCGATGAGACAAATACGACTCGGCATTACCTGGCTGAACCCCGCCGAGTGGAATATAGCGTATTCCCAGGTGGTCATAAGGAGCCGCTGCAGATTCAAGATATGGCAGACCACCACTTGGTTCCGCCGGAAAAAACTTGATAAGGCGACATCCCAATTCGATCGCTGCTTCGATTTCAGAAGGTGTGGCGGCACCGGGTGCAAACGGCAATCCCCAACGAATCGCCGCGTCTACAATGTTTCGGTTGAGCCCCGGTGACACACCGAACTCGGCGCCAGCATCGATTGTTTGTTTGACTTGGTCAACGGTCAGGATCGTCCCGACTCCTGCTATCATTTCCGGAACCTTCGATTTAATTTCATGCAATGCCTCCAGGGCCGAAGGCGTGCGGAGTGTCAATTCCATACAGTCGACACCACCATCAAGTAGTGCACGTGCCAACGGCACCCCGTGGGCTGCATCGTCAATCGTCAATACGGCTGCTGCGCCACTGTTCGTAATGCGCGCCTGAAGTGATTCATCAAAAGTCATCGGGCATCCCTCGCTGAATTTCATAAGCCAAAGAGCCGCCAGTATAACACAGGGCAGGTATCTTCTGGTACTACGCGCTGCCGGCAAAGTCGGACAACAAATCGAACATACTGGCACAGGCTTCTCAAAGGAAACACCAGGAATAGCCCTCCAGAACAAAATGCCGCTCATGCATGCCAGAACGTCCCACGAGAAAAAGCCGGAGGTGCCATCGAGTCAAGTCCCGTATCCAATACTGTGGACGTTATCCGCAGGATTACCCGATCATGGCTGCACTAGACGTTCGCGTCGCCTGCCAGATGTGTCGGGAAGTCGAGTATATTCCTCGGCACTGTCATCCCAGGACGCAAACACATGGTCAGTCGGCACCTGGTCTTGACGTACCTTGACCGCCGCGTCCTCGGTAACCAATGCTTCGCCTGACTCGACCGCCTGACTCCCTGAATGCACCACCGCCAAGGGTGCCACACGACTCGCAACGCTGGCCGCTTGGGTTGCATAAAGATGTGGCGAATAGTTTTGCACAATCGCATTAAAATCGTTCATGTCAACATCGGCATCACCATCAAAGTTCGCCTTTGACCAATCGTTCTCTAAATTGGTACCCAACGGATCATAGTTGGTAGCCAGAGCATTGAAGTCTGTGATGTCCACCTTGCCATCAAGATTGACATCCCCACGAACAGCTACCAGAAAGGTATACGAAGATAAATCCCCCACTCCTCCGGCACCGACCAGACTGAGACCACGACTATTAGTCACCTTGGCTGCGTCAAG
>CAYMUR010000015.1:65887-71913 GCA_964393615.1 uncultured Pirellulaceae bacterium | reverse complement strand
CAAGCGTAGCAGTGTACCAGGCTGCAGACAACGATGACAAAACAGAAAGATCCCAGGTAGCAGTCTGGCTATTAGCGTCATAGTTGAATCCGGCCGCCGCCAAATCTACCACCGCACCGCCTGCTGATTCATCGATCAATTGCAACGCAGCGGACGTCAGTGTTACGTCTTCACTGAAGGTAAATGACAACGTTTCGACAGTGTCAAAAGTATCCCCGTCACTATCGCGTAAAAACGCTGTCACGTACGGCGAACCGGATGGTACGATCGCTGAAAGTAGCCCCAGTTCACTGATGGCAAAATAGGCTACCGATTCGGCAGAGTAGTGATTGACTTCGGCGTCCAGCGTGGTGTCCTCCATGAGCTTGATTTGGACTTCGGTAGGTGTCAGTCCTGAGTAACGCAGATGGCCATTGTCGTAACCGTAATAAGAAGCGAGCGAACTCAAGAACGCCGGTTCTTCGGTATATAGGTTGCCAAATTCAATCTCGTACCAGTCATGTGTCACGACGTTTTCGGTTGTTACCGCCTCGTAAATCATCCCACTCCAAAATCCGCTCCCTGGTTCGATGGCCATGTAACCCACCGTTTCAACAGGATGCGGCTGCGCACTTTTTTCTTCTTGTTCTAATGCCAGAGAGACAGCCGTCTCAGAAACAAATTCATGCCGAATCTGCAGGTAAGGTTGCCCATCCGTTGCAACCGTTTGGATCTGACTGAGCAGTACAGGAGATTCAGAGAATTCAACTGAAAAAGGAATTGTCTCCCAGGACGGACTGGTCAGTTGAGGACTAACCGTGGCCTCCGTTTCTACCGTGCCAACTTCTATTCGTACACCATTGTTCAATTGATGTGTACCTGCCTCAAGAACCATGTAAGTCACCGTTTCATGGGTGTTATGTAACTGGTTCAAATTAGATGGCTCTGTCAAATAGATTTCAAACTGATTGGACGCTACATTACGAATGCGAATTGACACCGGATCAGTACCGACAATCGTCGCTGACTGCGTAAACACGACTGGGTTGTTATAGTCATGCAGAAGCGTAATGACTTGAGGTGTGTGTGTCAGATTGGTAATGCGGCCTACTTCGCCGATGTCCCACTGTGGCCGGGTGACCACCAATTTGCCCTGTCCTTCAATAGCCAGGTAGGAAACAACTTCGGCCGAATGGTCAGTTTCCATATCACGTGTTGTATCTTCTTCGAGGGTCAGTTGCACCCCATCGGGCCCCAGGTTGTCAAACCGAAGATGGGCGTTGTCGCTACCAAAATAGGTACTCAAAGAAGACAGAAATGCAGGTGGTTCTTCGAAAATCTGCTCAAATGGTTGATCTGTCCAAGCGTTCGTGATCGCCACAGGGGTTTCCGCTGCCTCATACGAAAAATCGCCCCATTCTCCGTGGCTTTTTTCGATGGCCAAATAGCCAATGGTCTCCGGTACCGGATGCTGTTCACTTTGAATTTCGTCCTGTTCCAAAGCCACCACAAAGCCAGTGTTACTGGCTGATAACTGCCGCGTTTGTAAATAGTCTCTGCCACCCGGATTGGTCGTCTGGACTTGTGTCAGAATGGCTGGTGCCGCTTCAAAACTGTTCGAAAAACTGACATCTTCCCACTGGGCAGCGACAATTTTACCAACCGTTGCATCCGTCTCAAGCGAGCCAACTTCCAAACGGGTGCCATTCGACAAGCGATGAAAACCAGCTTCGAGAACCACAAAACTCACCGTTTCCACCGTATTGTGGGCACCATTCAGGTTAGAAGGTTCCGCTAAAAACATCGTGAAACGGTCCGACTGTACACCTGTTACACGAACCACCACTGGATCTGTTCCATTCCAGCCCACCGATTGCGCCAAGACGATCGGATTGGTATAGCGGTTGCTCAGTTCAACCACTCGGGGAAGATGTGTTAAATTGGTCACGGTGCCGACTTCACCCACCGGAATCTGAGGATCCAACGCCGTCAACATCCCCTGGCCCTCAATGGCGATGTATGCGACCTCTTCCGCCGCATGCCCCAATTCACTGTCAAACGTCGTGTCTTCTTCTACCTTTACATTGACGCCGTAAGCCGTATTGTCTTTAAAACGCAAATGGGAATTATCGTAACCGTTGTAACTTGCCAACGACGTCAACAAACTGGGCCCTTCATTAAACGTGTTGAGATAGGCCATATAAGAAAAATCAGAAGTGGCCTCTCCTGCGTTTGCCTCATAAGCCATTCCGTTCCAGGTGCCTTTGCTATTCGTGATAGCCAGATATCCTATCGTTTCCGGAGGATGTAGCGGGGTGATTGCTTCTTCCTGCTCCAGTGCCAATTCGACATTCAAGATAGACGTCGCTTGATGTCTCGTTTGCAAATAATTCACTCCGGAATCTGAATGGGTTTGAACCTGTGACAACACAACAGGCTGCGTCTCGAAAGGAATGTTGAACAAAATGGGTTCCCATCGATTTGCTAACTGGGTACCCACCGTAGCCGACGTTTCGACGGTCCCGACTTCTAGTTTCGTCCCGTTGACCAACGTGTAATTGCCCGTCTCCAAAACAAAGAAGCTAACTGTCTCCTCGGCATTGTGCAAACCATTTCCATCAGATGGCTCAGTCACATAAATCGTAAAATGATTCGATTGAACATCCTTGACGCGGACGGTCGCCGGATCAGAACCTGCATAAGAGAGTGACTGCACAAAAACGACAGGATTCTCATAATAACGGTTCAGGGTCACCGTTTGAGGTACATGCGTGAGGTTCGTAATTTTGCCCACTTCGCCAATTTGAACCTCATTCCTGATTACATTGGTATCCTTGTATTTTATGGTGATGGTCTGGTTCGGATCGACCGTCACATTTTTGACGGTACCATCCCTCCAGTAGACCACCAACGATACCTCGCCAGAATGCGAACCGAGTCCAAAATGAAGTGTCTGTTCGTTCTGATTGGAAGCGCGTCCTGTAGCTCCCTCAACAAATCGAGTCAGGATCGTACCATTCCCCAAATCGGCACGGACAACCGTACCAAATGCCATCGCATTGACGTTCTCACCGTCTCCTTCTAACCGGATGCGCAACCAGTTGTTCGAAGTCGTCTGACTGGTGTTGTTCACATAGAGGGTGCCAGAGTTCGTCAAAAAATCTAAATCGCCGTCATTATCAATATCACCAAATGCTCCTTGCGTGGTGACACCAACCCCTCCCAACCCATAACTGCCCGTCGCTTCGGAAACGCTGAAACTACCCGTGCCAGTCCCTAGATTGTTGACATACAGCCGTGCACTTTCACCGTAAACCGCCGACAACCAGATATCCAAGTCACCATCGTTGTCGACGTCACCCGCAGCAGAGTTTAAATACGACTCAACGAAACCGACTCCGTTGGGTCCAAGGTCAGTAAAAGCATAATTGCCCGTAGGACCTTGATTGATCAGAAAGCGGGATTCTGACTGTCCAGGGTGGGCAAAATTTTGCGCAAAGATATCAATGTGCCCATCATTGTTAAAATCGCCGACAGCGGAACCACCACCGTGGCCATTGGCACCTGTCGCACCCTTGGGACCCGCGACGTCGGCGTAGGTGTTGAAGTTGCCTGAACCATTGTTTTCCCACAGCTGGTTGGGTTGCAGCCGGTAGTTCGTGACGTAAACATCATCCAACAAATCTTCGTTGTAATCCAAAACGGAAAGCCCTCGCCCGTTGCGACCAGGCGGCTGTGAAATCAAGGTGAATGTTTGGGAATCGCTGTCAAATTCATAAACGTTATCTGCGACCGGCGCAAAACCCGCAGGTTCGTTTTCATAGCCAGCAATGTAGACATCCAGATCCCCATCTCCCTCCAAGTCAAAAAACGTAGACGCTTCTTTGGGACCGACACTAAATCCGCCGTTGAGATCGACCGTTACAAATCCACCGTTCCCATCGCCCAGAGATACACGTGGCGCATCCTTCATCACATAATCGTAGTAACCATCGTTATTGGCATCACCCCAGGAGCCGATACCCATACCACCAATGTTGCTGAAACTTGTCCCACCATTGTTCAGATACAATGCGCCGGCTTGCACATCCACGAAGCCGTCATTGTTGACATCCGCAAAAGCCGCCGACGCGCCGCCCAAGTTGACGCCAGCAAGAGGGGAAAATGCCAGCATTTCGCGGACTTCAAGCATTTCAAACCGACGTTCTCGCCGGATTCCCTGGTTGGCAGCTTGGCGAACCGACTCATTGCCAGAAGCAGTTCGCCGCGTCACCATCTTCTTTTCCAAAAACATGTATCCCTCTCATTGGTCGCACACAGCCAGAGCCTTATAGCCACTGTAACACAAACGGCATAAAATCACGTTATATGGACGTGATTTTTGATGATTTCCGACCCCATCTACAAATAAAACCGGCTACGAACAAAACCGATCCCATTTCCGCTGCTGCCGGGACGCACCCGTCGAGTCCTTGTTCCAAAAAGAGTGACTCGATGTATGGAAAGAATAGACAGATATCATTCGTTGATTCGTATTTCGTCGACCGATATTCCACTGCCATCCAGTACGCCAAAAAATCCGCTTCGGAGATTTAACGCCAGTCCCCTGGGAACGCGTCACGACAACTTGCCGAAAGGCTGACGAGGGGTGCCGGACTGCATTTCATCGTCGCTATCAACCCTGTCGTCAGTCTTCACTGCCAGACTTATCGCTTCCTCAATCGAACGGTCCATCCACTGGACTTCATCACCATCAGTCACCCGACCCGCCGCGATGTAGGCAGCATAAATACGAGAAGCGGCATGCACCACGATGCTTTCACTGTGCTGCAAACGAAGATAAGGTTTCGACACGAGAGGACCTCCATCCGGTGGTGGGCTAGGTGAATCTGTGAAACAAAAGCTGCCTTATCGTTTTTGTCACACGGCACAATCTATTTCGTGCTATTTCGTGAAACATTCTCCAAAACGGTCATTGGCGTGCAACCATACCGTCTGCATCGCATGACCTGCCAGGGACCTGCGAATCTTAACATCCTATAAATATTCCGTTAACATTCTAACAGGTTTCCAGAAACAAGCGAGCTAAATTCGTGATCCTCACAATAGGGCAACACCTTCTGGACCCAACCGGCGCAAACCATCCACCTGGAAAACCAGAAACTATTCCGCTATACTACCACCGCCACGTTCATGCATCGCTGGTCTGCATACGTTCGCACCGAATACGACAGAAGTCGTAAAAGGCCAGACACGATAGGGCGGGGCAGACAGGGCAGGGCACCGTCACCGAGCACCGTCACCGAAAACAGGCCAGCGATGATAAGCGTATTGCGCTAAAATGCGGTTTCCGTCAGAGGCCTCCAGGCAACAAGTTTCCAATACGTCTCGTTTCCAAGTCATCTCGTGTTTCTCATTGGGTTCTTCAGATTATCAGGGGAATAGATGCTGGCCAAAGACCTCAAACCCGGTGAAGTTATTAATCACAATGATTCCCCGGTAATCATCGAATCAGTCAACGTGCAATCACCTTCAGCCCGTGGCGCAACGACGTTGTACAAGTTTCGCGCCCGCAACCTGATCACAAAACAAAAAATTGACTTGACTGCCAAAGGAACTGATTTTCTGGAAGAGGCAGATTTTTCGCGCCGTGCCGTCAAGTTGATGTACACCGACGCCACGGACATCCATTTTCTGGACCAAGAAGATTTCAACCAGTTTTCTCTTTCGCTCGAAGACATCAGCGACCAACTCCCCTACATTACCGAAGAACTCGAAGGCATACTGGCGTTGATCTACAATGAGCAATGTGTTGGCATTCAATTGCCCACAACGGTCGAATTACTGGTCACTGAATGCGATCCAGGCGTCAAAGGGGATTCGGCAACGTCGCGCACGAAACCGGCCAAACTGGAAACCGGACTGGTAGTCCAGGTGCCCGAATACTTGTCACAGGGCGAACGGGTTAAGGTGGATACGCGTACCGGACAGTATCTATCCCGCGCTTGATCTATCCCGCGCTTGATCTATCCCGCGCTTGATCTATC
>CAYMUR010000015.1:32506-65787 GCA_964393615.1 uncultured Pirellulaceae bacterium | reverse complement strand
ATCTATCCCGCGCTTGATCTATCCCGCGCTTGATCTATCCCGCGCTTGATCTATCTGTCCGACGCTCGATTTCAACAGGGTAACGCACAACTGGCCCGCTGTTGCAAGAACCCGCTGCTGCAAGACCAGGTTTTCAACACCGGTCCCCTACCAGACTGACAATGTGACTCTCGTCTGGAAACTCACCCGTCTTGAGTTTTGAATAAATAAGTTCACCATCTACCGTGATCTCGAAACAACCACCTGCATCTGGCACCAGCTCCAGTCCCGAGATTTTCTGTCGATAGGCGTCGAGAATTTTTTGGGTCAGGCTGACCGCCTGAGGACTATAGTTTCAGGCCGTGCAATATCGAAGTTCAATTTTCATCACCAGGGCTCCCAGGTAAAAATTAGTTTCTCACAAAAAAAAACATTCGTTTCCCAAATATTCCCATCGGAACGCAGGGATTATTTTTTAGTTTTCTTCTTGGATTTGGCTTTCCGCGATGTTCGCTTCTTGGCTGCCGCTTTCTTACTCGCACCTTTTCTCGCTTGTTTTTTCTTCGTCGATTTGGCCGCGGTTTGTTTCTTCTTTTTGACTACCTTTGCTTTCGAAGACTTTTTTTTCTTCTTGACAACTTTTGCTTTCGAAGACTGTTTCTTCTTCTTTTTGGTCGCCTTCTTTTTGGTCGCCTTCTTTTTGGTCGCCTTCTTTTTGGCAGTGGCGCCGGTGTTCTGTTTACTGTTCCGTTTACTTTTCTCCCCACCAAACACGGCACTCCAGTTATCCGCATATTTCGGGTTCGAACCCGTGCGCAAAATAGTCACGTTCAAGCCTCCCAAGTAAAAATCAATCAGAAACCAAGCAGAATATACCTATCGTGTTAATCAATGAGCGGGCGAACGTCAAGACGGCAGTCACCAGCAGAGACGTTGGCAGGAGGCCAAAAGCAAACACGGGAGACCATGTTCCACAAGATCCCCATGGGTCGGACTTGGTACATACCGAATGCAGCAGACATCGAACCACCATTTTTCAGGAACCTGCCCTGGTCCGAATCCTACTCTCCTTTTGTTTGCTACCTGCCCAGATCTTGGCTGCGACAGCCAACCTGCCTGCACATCAAAAATCTATCGTTGGAGCGGTTTGTAACGAAAACGTCGCGGTTCGTTTGCCTGAACTCCCAGTCGTTCTCGCCGCTGATCTTCGTAGGTCTGGTAGTTACCTTCACACCAATGTACATAGGCATCGCCCTCGAACGCCAGGATGTGAGTAGCAATTCTGTCCAGGAACCAGCGGTCATGGCTGATGACAACGACACAGCCTGCATAGTTCAAAATCGCCTCTTCGAGTGCTCGCAAGGTATCGACATCAAGATCATTTGTCGGTTCATCCAACAACAACAAGTTCGAACCGCGGCGCAATAGCTTGGCAAGATGAACTCTATTCCGCTCACCTCCCGACAAGTCACCCACCTTCTTTTCCTGGTCGGGACCACGAAAATTAAACCGTGACACGTAAGCTCGAGCATTTATTTTTCGGCCACCCATTTCAAGTGTCTCATAACCGCCCGATATTTCTTCATAGACCGTATGCTCTGCCCGAAGTGCATCGCGCGCCTGGTCCACATATCCCAATTCGACCGTGGAGCCGATGCGAAGTTCACCCTGGTCAGGCTGTTCTTCACCAATGATCATGCGAAACAGAGTCGTCTTGCCTGCTCCATTCGCACCAATGATTCCCACAATTCCACCCGGCGGAAGACGAAATCGAAGCTCTTCCATCAGCAGTTGGTCTCCATAGCCCTTGACCACATCGACTGCTTCGACCACCAAATCTCCCAGGTGTTTTCCAGGTGGAATCTGAATCTCAAACTCGTCAAGCCGTTCCTCAAATGACTCGGACGATAGACTTTCATATGCCTTAATACGGGCCTTACTCTTCGCTTGACGTGCCCGTGGCGCCAGCCGTATCCATTCTAATTCTCGCTCCAGTGTCTTGCGACGCGCCGTCGCCGTCTGCTGTTCATTCGCAAGTCGTTCTTGCTTCTGTTCTAACCAGGATGAATAATTCCCTTCCCATGGAATACCTGAGCCACGGTCCAACTCGAGGATCCAACCCGCCACGTTGTCCAAAAAATACCGGTCGTGGGTAACCGCCACCACCGTGCCGGGGTAATCGGCCAGATGCCGCTCCAACCAGGCAACTGAATCGGCATCAAGATGATTAGTCGGTTCGTCAAGCAATAACAGATCGGGACGTTCGAGCAAGATACGACAAAGTGCGACGCGGCGGCATTCCCCTCCAGACAGCAACGAAACGTCACTGTCACCGGGAGGCAGGTTCATCGCATCCATGGCAATTTCCAATTCCCGGTCAAGTTCCCAGCTGTTCGTGGCATCAATCTGATCTTGGATGTGTGCCAGTTCATCGCAAAGCTTCGTCATGTGATCATCATCCATCGGCTCTGCCAATTCGACATTAATTGTATTGAACCGATCAAGCAGTCCACGTCGGGCCGCCACCGCTTCCTCAATATTTCCTTGCACATCGGTTGCCGGATTCAACATCGGTTCCTGGGCCAGGTAACCACATGTAAATCCGTCAGTCAGCCGCGCCGCTCCGTCAAACTCTCGATCGACTCCTGCCATGATTCGCAAAATCGTACTCTTTCCCGCACCGTTGCGGCCGAGAACACCAATTTTAGCGCCAGGATAGAAAGACAACCAGATTTCTTTCAACAGCTCGCGGGTGCCGTATTTTTTGGTCAAATTTTCCATCGTAAAAATATATTGTTTGCCCATCAGGCTGTATCCTCCGGCGATTGCGTCAGCAGTGTCCTCGCATCGTGCCACTTACGGCAGGCGCTGGTCACTGGCTAACGTCGGTTTCGGCTCAGTAAAAATTACTGCAGGCCAGATTATAACCACTGCGACGAGAGACTTACCAGCAGCGAAGATTTGCTTCTCCACCTGTCCTCCTCAGCCAGACCGTAAAAACGGCAAACGTTTCCCAGTTGACAAACTGTTTTCGGTTTTTCGGAACGTATTATCTACTACTAAAACATCTGTTTCGCCTGCTTACTGAGCCCATGGGTGATTCTGCCAAAAAAGGTTATGCTGTGAGCATGGATTTTTCAAAGCGAGGATGCGACTCCAAAGGTTCGCCCCATTCGCTCGACCCAAAGTGTCTCCTGCTGCTGAGCAGCTTGGTAAACAATGAATACTTCCCCAACCATTGACTGTGTCCTGTGTGGAACACTTGGCTGCGATATTCTGGTGCACCCCTTACCCGTAGGTTGCGGAATTACACCAAAAGATCTCGTGTTGGTAGATCCCATCGAAGCGACGACAGGTGGTTTGGTGGCGAATTCTGCCATCGCCATGGCAAGGTTCGGAAAACGTGTTGCCGCATTCAGCTATGTAGGACACGATCACTGGGGAAATCTTCTTCGAGAACGATTGACCGCAGAAAAAATTGATACGAGTCGCCTGATAACACATGCCGATCAGCCCACGAGTACGACACTGGTTTTGATCGACACCGAAGGCGAACGAAGCTTTGCCCATGCCCCCGGAGCGCTCACTGGATTGAACCAGGATCTGTTCCTCGAAAACCTGGACCTTTTTGCCAATAGCCGAATGGCTTTTGTCGGCTACTACTCGTTGCAGCCCGACTTTGACCACAGTTTGCCGGAAATTCTCCGTGAAATCCGCCGTACCGGTTGCCAGACGGCACTGGACGCCGCCGGCACCGGTGGCAAAATGCAGCCACTGGACCACATCCTCCCGGAACTGGATGTGTACGTTCCCAGCTTCACCGAGGCACATCATCAAACAGGCCAAACCAAACCACACCACATGATCCAAGCGTATCGAGACTGTGGGGCACCAGGAATACTCGGCGTGAAGCTCGGTGCCCGCGGCGCCCTGCTTAGTCCACGCTCAGGAGAGTATGTAACCGTCGCAGCTGTCAATCCTCCCGGTCCGATTGTCGATACGACAGGAGCCGGCGATTGTTTCTATGCTGGCCTGCTGACTGGCATCCTGGATGATCTGCCACTCGAGAAAAGTGGACAACTGGCAGCCGCAGCAGGGGCTTGTTGCGTGACCGCCGTCGGTGCGTCCTCTGCCATTGGCAATTTGTCGGAGACGCTGCAACTCATTCGTCCCACGCGTCCCGAGCCACAACCACCAGCGTCCTGACAAGCAGCACGCTCACAAACAGCGCGCTCACAAAAAATTTAAGTCGTCAGAAACCATTGCCAGCAGACAGCGTTCCCAGACAAATTCCTATGGCATCACCTGGAGACCCTGCCTTGACCGGTCGTTCAGTTCCGGCGCAGGGACGAAAGTCCGTCACAGCTTGTCCAGAGCATCCTTTCCGACACCTGGCACCAGCCGCTGCCCCCGCCGAGATCAGGTCCTCTGCCTGAAACCTGACACATTACAACCACCGATCGTTGGTGTTCAGATCTTGCGCCGTTGGCGCCGTTTTTTCTTTTTCGGCGCATCCAATTTTGATTGGGCAATCACGTGCAGCGAAGTTACAATACCTTTCCCTTTGACAAAATAATGTCCCATCGCTTGTATCTGGTCACCCAACTGCATCAGCTCAAGATTCCAATACTTGACATGAATCTCAGCATCTTTGGCTAATTCCACGATCGCTTTCCGCCGGCCGACAACCACCGTCATCCGCCCTTTTTTAAAGCTTTTCAGATGGCCAGCCACCAGATACGTCCCGTCACCGTCATCCTGGATACCCAATGCAGAATCAGGAGTCGCCGAAAAAACAAATAACTCCTTTAACGGCGCAGTGATTTTTCCTTTCGCATCGGCACCATCGTAACGCACCAAAAGTCCTGGACGCAGCCAGGCAAGATTTGCTTCTGCACTGTAATGGATCTTGTCCGCCTCAGCCTCCACTTTGTACACCCAGGTCGCTTCGCCAACTTTGACTTGCAGGTAAGGAGCTTTGATCCCCGTCAAGATTCCTGTATGTTGCAACGGCATTTGTGGAGGGGCATCTGGCTCTGCCGAAATGACTACACCGTTCGCAACACAGAGGGCCCGTAAAAACAGAATCCCGAAGACAACGCGGTTCAACATAAGAATGCGTTTCAGCATGAGGTAGTCTCTTTTCTATACATCACGTCTATTTATCACACCCATCAGATACATCCCGCGTCGGTAATGATACGTTTCCAACGCCCTACATGAATCTGTCACAGGAAAGAAGCAACTCCTGTCGAGCACCTTTCATCCTTTTTAACATTGCATGACGTGCCCCATGGCGGTTCTTTCAGCATAGTACAATTAAAAACCATCCGCCACGTGTTGAAAGATTTTTCCAATATTATTTTACAAGTTGAGAAAAATTCCTCTCGAAAACCGAAAGCAGCCTTCTGGCCTTGATCCAATTTCAGGGGCAATCCGCCCGCAACAATCGCTCACCGATATGGTTAATCTTCTTGTCACGACACACACCGGCAGGATCAACAAACTGATCAATCGCACGAATCGGATGGTACGCCTGGCCTGCCATCACCCATGACACGGGACAGGCAATGAAAATGGCACCGGCAACTTGATAGACGTCTTGACGATGATCGGTTACATTCTTCTTCCAAGAACATCGATGTCTTTGATGCGCAAGGATTTTTTTTCGTCAGAAGCTGTAAAACTCTAGAAACTTCAAGGCACTAGCCCATCGTCGTCGATTCAATCTGGAGGACCATGATCCAAAGTGATCGCACCAGGACCCGTTTCTCAACCAGGTCGCCAGCCTGGCAGGAAGAACTGACAGTCCCTGATATTACGATACGAGATAACCACCATGGTGTCGCAAGAAAGCACCATGGTACCGCAAGAAAGGCTGGGCATGCTTGAATTATTCGATCAAATCCGGGAAGCCAGCGATCACATCAAGAGTATGTGGGACCAAAGCCCCGATGTGGGGATCATTCTGGGTACCGGACTAGGCAGTCTCGTGGACCAGATTGACGTAGCGGCCACGGTGGACTACGACGCGATCCCCCATTTTCCACGTTCGACCGCCACGAGTCATCGCGGCCGATTGGTCTGTGGCACATTACAAGGCTTGCAAGTCATCGCAATGGAAGGCCGCGTCCACCAGTACGAGGGCTATCCCCTGAAACAAATCACCTTGCCTGTTCGTGTCATGAAAGCGCTGGGTGCCAGATTACTGGTGGTCTCGAACGCCGTGGGAGGAATGAATCCGAACTACCGCTGCGGAGATATCATGGTCATCGAAGACCATATTAACTTGATGGGAGACAATCCGCTGATTGGCATCAATGATGACCGACTCGGACCACGGTTTCCTGACATGAGCGAACCCTATGCGCTGCAACTAGTAGACGAAGCGTTGGAGATCGCACGTCACGAAAACATCGTGGCACACCGTGGAGTTCTGGTAGCCGTCACCGGTCCTAACCTGGAAACACGGGCTGAGTACCGCTTCCTGCGCATGATTGGTGCGGACGTGGTGGGCATGTCAACCGTTCCCGAAGTGATCGTGGCGGCACATTGCGATCTGCGAGTTGTCGGTTTTTCAATCATCACCGACATGTGCTTAGCGGATGCCCTGCAACCAGCAAACGTCGAGGAGATCATCGCGATCGCCAAGGAGGCAGAGCCAAAGCTACGTGCGCTAGTCTGTGGAGCGTTGGCTCGTGAAGCAGCACGCAAGCGATAACACGGGACAGAAAATCAATAGCCATTCGCCATTCGCTCTACACCTCTGCGACACAACATCCTGATCCCCAGGCCGAACATCGTGCACCACTTACGTGCTCAAATTGACGAGGCAGTCTCCGCCATCTGCAACCAATGGCCACACCGCCCCACGGCCGGTATCATCCTGGGCACTGGGTCAGGCGAACTGGCCAAACATATCACTGTCCAAGCGATCTTCGACTACAAAAACATCCCACATTTTCCACGGGCCACTGCCATGGGACACCAAGGACAACTGGTGTGTGGCACGCTGGCCGGTGTTCCCGTGATGGCCATGGAAGGTCGGTTTCATCTTTACGAAGGCTATTCACCACAGCAAGTCACACTACCAGTCCGGATGATGCAAGCTTTAGGCATTGAACAATTGATCATTTCTAACGCCAGCGGTGGATTGAACCCAAAATTTTCCCCTGGCGACATCATGATCGTGGAAGACCATATCAACTTGATGTGGAACAACCCACTGGTTGGCAGCAACGATGACAGCTGGGGGCCTCGTTTTCCAGACATGTGCCGACCTTATGACACAAAACTGATCGAGCGGGCGTTGTCGATTGCTCGATCGAATCATTTTGTGGCACACCCGGGTGTTTACCTAGGACTCACAGGCCCTAATTATGAAACACGAGCCGAATACCGGTTCCTCCGACAATTGGGAGACAGCGTAGGAATGTCGACGGTTCCCGAAGTACTGGTAGCGGCACACGCCGGTATCCGTGTCTTGGCATTGTCGACAGTGACCAATATGTGCCTTCCTGACAAGCTCTCCCCGACGACAGGCGAGGACGTCATCTCGATCGCTGCTTCCGTCGAGCCCAAGCTGCGCGCCATCGTCAGCGGGGTACTTTCACAAGAAAACCTGAGCGCAGCAACGGAGAGCCTCTCCTCCGCTGGATAATATTGCAAGAGACACCTGGGCACCGTCAAACCTGGCGTTCTAAAATTCAGCCGGCAAGCCTTGCCTGCTCTGACGTGAGAGTCCCATGCATGGTATGGCATCATCTCCATCGGTGATTTACCATCAGCAACATGCCATTGACTCCAGCATCCATTATCGCCTGTAAACGTGATGGACTCGAATTAACGGACGATCAAATCTCCGCATTCGTCGACGGGTTCAGCCGTGGAAAGATGCCGGATTACCAGATGTCCGCATTGGCAATGGCCATCTACCTGCAAGGCATGAGTGCTGCGGAAACAGCAGCACTCACCAGGCAGATGCTTGCCTCCGGAAAAACGCTTCATTGGTCCTCGACAGTGACGCCCAAAGTCGACAAACATTCTACCGGTGGTGTCGGCGACAAAGTGTCTCTTGTACTCACACCACTCCTCGCCTGCAGCGGATTACAAGTTCCCATGTTGTCCGGAAGAGGCCTGGGACCGACAGCCGGAACCCTGGACAAACTTGAATCAATCAACGGTTTTCGGACTGACCTGACCATCGAGGAAATCCAACAGTTAACAGAACAGATCGGCTGCGTCATCACGGGCGCATCTCCCGAACTGGTGCCGGCCGACCAAAAACTTTACGCGCTGCGAGATGTCACCGCAACCGTTTCCTCAATCCCTTTAATCACCGCCAGTATTATGAGCAAAAAACTGGCTGAGAACCTGGACGCATTAGTGTTGGATGTCAAGTTTGGCTCAGGGGCATTCATGAAAACCCGGGAACAGGCCAAGGAACTGGCAGAATCACTAGTCTCCGTGGGAGAGCAGATGCAATTGCCGTCATGCGCATTCCTGAGTGACATGAACCAGCCACTGGGAACGATGATCGGACACGCCGTCGAAGTGGAAGAAGCCGTGGACAGTTTGAAAAATGCGGGGCCCGCTGACTTGCGGGAACTGACCCTCCACTTGGGAGCAGAATTACTGGTCCAAACAGGCCTCGCCACTTCGGTTGCCGCGGCTCAGACAACGCTGCAGGGATACTTGTCAGGGGGACAGGCCTACGAAAAATTTTGTGCCATGGTGGTCGCACAAGGAGGAAACCTGGAAACACGGCGCAAGGTGGCTCCCGAGATCGAAATCACTGCGCCAGAGTCAGGTTATGTACAGGGAATGGACGCCGGCTGTATGGGCCATGTTTTGACACAATTAGGGGGGGGCCGGCAATGTCAAACAGACAGGATTGACCATTCCGTTGGCTTGCAAATGCTGGTGCGACTCGGTGATCTGGTCGAGCGTGGACAACCGCTGGTCCGACTGTTTGCCACCGGTGCCCAGCGGGAACCAGCGACCTCTGTGGTACAAAAAGCCATCACCATTGGTCCGAACCAACCAACCCAACCGCAACTGGTGGCAGAAAGAATTATCGGAACAACATGACGCCCACTGAACAAAATGAACTGATCACCGCCGCCTGCGAAGCACGCCAACAAGCTTACGCTAATTATTCCCAGTACCAGGTCGGTGCTGCCGTACGCACGCGTTCGGGCATGATTTTCCGTGGCTGCAATGTAGAAAACCGTTCCTATGGATTGACGGTTTGTGCCGAACAAGTCGCCGTGACAACGGCCGTTACTGCCGGACACCGGGAGTTAACAGCGATAGCGATAGCGACTCAAAACGGAGCAGCACCCTGCGGCGCCTGTCGCCAGGTTTTGGCCGAATTTGCGGCCGAAATGTCGGTGTTGCTGGTCACCGATCAACAGCCGCCAGAGGTACGTCGAGTTGGATTGAGTGAGTTACTGCCCAAACCATTTACTGAGAGACCTTTGTCCTAGCTGGCCAGCAAGTTATAACAGGTAGCAGCCAATGCAAAAAAACTGTGGCCTCTGACATCCGTGACCAGCCTCTCCCCCTTCACCTCATACCACCACAGCTCCTCCTCGCTTCCATAAAAACACGACACGACTGGGACGCGACCAACTCTACGATTTTCATTCATAAAAAATGGGAGGCAGATGCAATTCGCAAGCAGACCACCCTTCCGAGTCAGTTTCGTATAGGTGTCAGGCCAACCTGTCATCCATCCATCCTGCCAATCGTTTGGTCCATCGTATCTGGACACACTGATTATTTTGTTCGTGAACCGCCGTCATCATGGAGCATGAAAGAATATGCCGGTTGAATTAAATTGCCCCCAATGCCAGCAACGGCTTCGAATCCCAGACGAACATATTGGTCGCCGGGCAAGGTGTCAAAATTGCCAAACTATCTTCACGGCGACGGCGCCCAATTCGAATGAACCAGCCACTCCATTGCAAACTTCCGGTCCCTCGGCAGCGGGCGACCATCCCAATCCCTACGCTGCACCGGCAACCCATTCCATTCCAAGAAACGATCACAACGAATCTGGTCGTTGGTCCCCCCGGCAGATCACCTTCTCGGAAGTTTTTTCCAAATCATGGGCAATTTTCCAACAAGAGTGGTTAATGATTTGTATGCTCGTCGTTATCGTCGGAGTTATTAACTATACAACCAATATCTTTCAAATCACCATCATGGGAGCGGTTAGCGTAGCCGTTCAAGAAGAGTTCATCACTGTCATCGCCCAATTCGTCACGAGCCTCGGAGCTGGGGCCATACAACTCTGGCTGGGGATTGGCCAAACACTGGTCATACTGGATCTGGCACGTGGTCAGCAAAGCAACTATGGCAAGTTGTTCAGTGGAAGCCGTTACCTGGTCAACACGGCACTGGCCATGATCTGCATCGGCCTGGCAGGGTTGGCCATTTCCCTGGTGCTAATCGGTATTCCCTGTGGTATCGCCGCCCTGTTACAAGCGGACCGAGAGGTCCTCCTCGCAGTATTTACGCTGGGTGGAATCATTGCCATAGCACCCATCAGCCTGCTGCTACTGAGATGCTCGCAAGCACAACTCTTGGTAATCGACCGTGGTCTCAGGCCAGTGGAAGCACTACAGATGTCAAATACCGTCACCAATGGAAACACGGTGACGATTTGTTTGATCGGTGGTGGGCTAATGCTGATGTGTATCCCCGTCATGTCCCTGGGCCTGTTGGCGTTATGTATCGGCATCATTCCAGCAATGATCGGCATGTCCGCCTTCGCTACCCTGGTCTACGTGGTGACTTACCTGTGCATGACCAACCAGCTCGATACCGACCCGCATTTTCAACCGGCCGAACCAGTGGTTCGTTCCAGTTCCGCACAAGTCAACACCCAAGGTGCAACCAATCCGAATCCACAAGGATCGTCTCAAACCACACCGACCAACGCCCCCTCTACGCCGGCCGTCCCTTCTGCAATGCCACCTCCACCCGCTACGCCACCAGCGACCCCAGAGCCTTCGTGGGAACCAGCGGAATCACCGCTAGACCTCGGGCCCGAATCCACACCGCTCCAAGCACCTGAAACGAAGTCCCTCTCTAATTCTCTCACGCAGGACAATCTACTTGCCAACATTCACAAAGTCATGGAGAGCTCCACGTACACCAACGAAGAAAGGAAAGCGATTGTCGCTCTGCAAAGCTCTGACTACCTCATCGACTTCACCATCCAGCAATTTGAATCAAGTTACACATTTGGTGTTCCCCGGGAATACAAATACGGACTTTCGGCGAAAGGGCTTATTCAGGGCAGCGATCAACTTGTCAAATTACATTTCCAGGAGACCGAAGTGGAGGCCTTGCAGGCCATTTCCACCCCCGCATCCTTACGGATAAACTTCATCGTGAATGCATGGGACAAAATTTCCCACGAGCCGGTGGCGTTGGTGCAGACTTACTCGTTCATCGAAACATAAGGCATGCTGCTTAAACAAAAGCAGGCAGCCGGTTGCCTGGAAACACAATCCAGCGACCCCAGCTGCACCTCCAACGTTAACAAACATGGTCCCCACAGCTGGCAAAAAAAGATTGAATTACGACTCGCTGTTCCAGCCAACATCAGAATCTTGACCACCCTGCCAGTCCATTCTTTTTCTCGGTTGGCGGTACGCTTGACCCAGGAACGATATTCCCTACCATGAAGGGCTGTCGAAGATCGTTTCGTATCCTTAGGAGGTGCGGCACCCATGCAATCCCATCTCGCACAACCAACCATGTTTTGGATTCTGTTTGCTGTTCTGTTAACGATTTCGTTGCCGGCTGTTACCGCGGCGGAATCCCCGGACGAATCATCCCATGTGACCACTTTGATCAAGACCATCCAATCGGTCGATCGGCAAGGTAACGACCACACGGAGGCCAGGCATGCCTTGCGCACATTAGAAGCGGCGGACGTCTCGGCACTTCCTGAAATCATCAAGGCATTTGACAACGTGGGGCCACTGGCCGCCAATTGGTTGCGCAATAGTTTCGAAACGATTGCTGATCGGGCGGTGCAAGCGAATGTAGAACTTCCCTCCCTCGCCTTGGAAACATTGGTACGTGATACCTCGCGAAATCCCAGGGCACGACGGCTCGCTTACGAGTGGCTGTTAAAATCCGATCCTCAACTGCCTGACCGGTTGCTGTCTCAATTCCTCGAAGACCCGAGCCCCGTGTTTCGTCGTGATGCAGTGGCGAGGCTCTTGCGACACGCTAAAACACTGACCGATGCAGAAAACAGCGTACAAGCAAAAACGACTTACCAGCAAGCGCTAGGAGGGGCAGTGGACAACGATCAAGTCACGGAAATCGTTTCTGCCCTGGAAAAACTCGGCGAAACTGTCAATCTGCAACGACACTTGGGTTACCTTTCCGGCTGGCATTTGATCGGGCCTTTTGACAACCGGGAAATGAAGGGTTTCGACATCATTTATCCGCCTGAAACAACGATTGACTACAAAGGTTCACTTGACGGACAACTCGGTACGGTTCAGTGGCAGTTCCTCTCGACCGACGATGATTATGGACTGATTAACATTGCCGAAACAATCGAAAACTACAAAGGGTCGGTCATGTACGCTCACACGGAATTTATGAGCGAAAAGAACCAGAACATCGAATTGCGTTTAGGAACGCCAAACGCCTGGAAATTATGGATCAATGACAAATTATTGTTTGCCCGCGAGGAATATCACCGAGGAACGCGCATGGACCAATTTCGTGTTCCGGCCGAACTGCAACCTGGCAAAAACACGATCCTGCTCAAGGTCCTGCAAAACGAACAAACACAGAACTGGGCACAACGGTATCAATTTCAACTACGAGTTTGCGACCTGGTGGGAAACGCTGTTCTTAGCGACTCCCCATAAAAACCCTTTGAGAAAGTAGGACAGAAACACAAACGGTCCTTGGAAACTAACAGGCAGTCGATAACGTGTGCCATGATCATACAACGTGTGTCGGCCAGAGAGATTCCAGCTCATTTTGTCCAGAGAACTCGTTCCCATCGGTCACTTCCAAGTGGCAGAGTGTACCGCGTGGTCTTCTGGCTGTGCTACCAAGTCTCACCGCCAAGTCGGTTGGCAGGTGGGGTCAAAAGATTTTTCACTCACTTGAAAACGGAAATTCCATGACGAGATACGGCATCGTATTACTGCTGGCCCTGATCAACCCACTGGGTGCACTGGCAGGAGACTGGCTTCAGTTTCGTGGTAACAACGCAAACTGTGTCTCCGGGGACAAAAACTTGCCGCGGCACATCGCCCAGGAAACCATCCACTGGGCTGCCGAGTTGCCAGGCGGTGGCCTGTCGGGTCCTATCGTGATTGGAGATCGAGTGCTTGTGACATCCAGCAGTGGTTTCCACCAGGATCGTCTCCATGTTCTTTGTTTCTCGACCGAATCAGGCAACTTGCACTGGGAACGACAGTTTTGGGCCACAGGCAGTACCACCTGTCATGAGATGATGCGAGTTGCCACGCCAACTCCCGCGAGTGACGGAGAACGTATTTTCGCCCTTTACTCCAGTAACGATCTGGTATGCCTTGACCTCGACGGCCGCTTGCTCTGGTACCGCAGCCTGGCACTGGAATACCCAAACGCCAGCAACAGCCTGGGAATGGCATCGTCACCTGTCGTGGTTGGTGAAACGGTCATTTTACAAATCGAAAGCGACGCAGAAGCATTCGCCATGGGTGTCCATGCGGCCACAGGCATGACACGCTGGACGATTCCCAGAAGCCGCCTGTCGAATTGGACTTCGCCAACGATTCTAGGTAGCGAGACGAGTGAGCTACAACATGTTGTTCTTCAGTCGCAAACCGGGATTGACGTCGTGCATCCACAAACCGGTGAAATCGCCTGGAGTTTTCAACGAAACAGTGCGACGACCCCTTCTAGCACGGTTTCGGGAAAAACTGTCTTCGGCGTTTCCCAAGGACTGACCGCATTAGAAGCCAATGCGTTGGGAGACGACTTTGAAGAACTGTGGAGCGCACAAAAGCTTGATCCAGGGAATTCCAGTCCAGTCGTCGACGAGAACCGTATCTATGTCGTCAGTGGCAATATTTTGAAAGCTGGTGACACGAAGACCGGCAAAATGATTTGGCGCACAAGACTCGGCGGCGATTTGCAATTCTGGTCTACACCTTTATTGGCAAATCAACACCTGTATTTGTTCGACCATCGTGGCCGAGTCAACGTGGTTCATTTAGGTTCCCAGCAAGGAAAAGTAGTCTCTGAATACGATTTGGGTGAAACCATCTTGTGTACCCCAGCCGCCTCAAATGGTGCGATCTATATCCGCAGCCACCAACATCTGTGGAAACTCGCCAATTGATCTTGGATCCGGCCTCCAGGATGTCGTTCAGGATTAAACCAGGCCTGTTTTTGCTTTTTCTCCGCTGAAATAAACCTGAAACCAGCAAAACAAACGTGCCGTGAGTGACCGGTCACTCATCCATGCTGCCACCTGCATTTGCGGCCGGACACCAAGTGGGTACGACCACATTTTTTGGCTCCGTCCATCACGGAATGCATCGCAATCTGTTCATCGCATTACAACCACCAGGCTACCACGAGAATGGCACGAGAATGGCAATCAAAAACAGACAGACATCAAACCGAGTGTTGGGGATCACCGTGATGGGGGACTTTATCCTCAGTGAAGGGCCAGACGCTGTCATTGATAATCTGAAACGTGTGGGCGCAAATGCTGTTGCCTGTAATCCTACGGTAACGGCACCGGCAGACGAAACCAATGGAACATTCCAACCCCCCGCCGACGCCAATACAAGCCCTCGATTGTTTGACAGGCCACTGTTCGGTCGGCGCGCGCTGTGGGTGCGTAGTGGGCCAAGTTATGAGCCACGTCGTAAGTTGTATGCCAGTTTGAAATACGGACCAAGAAAATCGAATGACCTTACCAGCCAGCACGGACACGTGATCGGAGAATTCATTCACAAATCCGTTGACGCGGGGCTAAAGGTTTATTTACAGCTAGGTGCGGCGGAGCCAACAGGCATGCACAACGAAGATCGCTCCAGAATGCCCCACGGAAAGATTGCTGAAAGTCGCTTAGCAGACACCGGCAGTCTTGCCAGCCCTGATATCAGAAAATACAACCGGGCTTACGCGCGTGATTTAGTCGCCGAATATCCACAGATCTCAGGATTTCGCATCGACTGGCCCGAATCGCCATGCTACACGCTCGGCGAATTGTTCCAGGACTTCTCGGAACATGTCGCCAGCTGGGCCAGCACACGCGGCTTCGATTTCGAATTAGCCCAGCGGGACACCCAGGCGCTATATGACTACCTGTTGTCAGGACAGCTGACGAACAGCGAATTGAAAGAGTTTCTCCAACCGGAAGGCCAGTGTTTGAAGCTCCTCGCATGTTTGATCGAACGCCCCGGCATCCTGGAATGGCTGCGTCTAAAATCTGCGCTGTCGGCCGATCTGGTTCGCGACTGGCGCGATATCGTGCAGGATGTCTCTGCGGGACAGATGGAACTCACGTCACACGCCTTCATGATGCCCTGGTCAGTTATGACAGGCCTCAACTTTCGCCAGGTCGGCGAGCTATCCAATTCCGTGTCGCCAAAATTCTACACCATGCACTGGCCGCTGATGATCCAGTTTTGGGGCACCACTATTCGAAAAGAAAATCCTCACCTCGACGAAAATCTATTGACCCAAACGCTCGTTCATCTTGTCGACATGGCCGCTGCTGACGAGTCACTGGAAAACAAGACGCTTGCCGACTACCGCTACCCCGAACCGGACGAACCCCATCCAGTTCGTGAATCCGTTCAGCTGCGCAAGCTCCACCAGGTCCGCACAGCCTTACGAGGAGCAGATACGCAACTGGTACCCTTGATTCATGGTTATGGTCCTGACGATGATTTTGCTCGGCGGTTAGCTCTCGTCGTCGCCGCGGACGTTGATGGAACCTGGATCAATCGTTACGGTTATCTCAGCGAAGCCAAGCTCCAGGCAGTCACGGAAAAATGGACGGCCTCTTAAGTGAAATCGAAACTGGCCAGCAAGACGCCCGAGTTGATAAGCGTATCGCTTCCCGTCAAGAATTCCAGAATGTTGATTCACGAAGCGCGTCATATTGAATGTTCATATAGGGCATTTCGATACGCCTGTTTCTTGCCAGCGATTGAAGGGCTGCTTCGACCATACCACTGGTAAGCAATGTACGTTCGACGGGATAGGTCGCTTTTCCGGTAAGGAACGTTTTTTCGACGTTTGACATCAAGGCGGCTGAATAAACAACGTTGGGAGTGGGGGACAAATAAAACAACGTCGATAGTGGCTCGCTACGCCCCTTTAACCGTGCAGCAAATGTAAAATCTTTGACCAATCCGTTGAGGAGCATCATCGTAGATTTCAACCCGTCGTTATACTGGATGCGATAAATAACAGGGTCAGAAACCCATTGTTGGATCTCTTCCGGTGTCGGGTAACGATGGCTGAATGTTTCTGGCTGGGCTAGTGTTTGGCTGCGACAGAGACATGACTGGAACAATTCGGGATCCCAGCCACCATGCTCCCAGGATGTCGCTTCCATCGCTTTTCTCGCCTTGTCGCCACGGAGGGCTTCGACCCAGGCCACGCCTGTTTCACCACCCCGCCGACGCTCGGCCATGCACTGAATCACTTCCAAGGCGTGGAAGTCGTACAGATCCACCTTTCCCATGCCGATGCACATCACCTCGTCCACTTGGGCATCATCAGGCATTTCAACGGATGGCATGCGCCAAGTGACTGGTAACGATGAACCGGCAAGGTAAGCAAAATCCATCTGCCGGGAAGTCTCTACCATTTCTTTGGCCCACGCCCACTTCCACGATAAATGCTTGTCATTGAACATGGGAACGCTGCGACGATCCTCCCGAAAAACATCTACGATTTGCTGGAAAAATTCATAGCGCGGATACAATTTCTGGCCAATCTCATTTTTCGGGTAGTAACCATGCTCGCCGATCACCAACACCGCATCGACTGCCAGGCTTTCGCCACCACAACGCAATGTTTCAGCAATCGTGGGATCCTTCGAGAATCCAAACTCCTCCGATCGCGAGCGGCTAAGGTCTGCTTTACCTTGCTGATCCACATAGACCGAAACGACGTCCAACGCTGGGCGGTGCCAGCGACCCTCGCTGGGATACCCTACCAAGAACCGTTCTGCCATGTGCCAGGCATGCGTGTAATAAGTCCAGCTGGTGGTGACAACGGCTATTCGCTTTCGCCGTGGTGCAGCCAGCGACGCACCACATGTCCCAGCAGCCAACGCGCCACTCATGGCACCGAAAAAAGTACGCCGTTTCATCGTTGGTACTTTCACTTTGTTTACCACTGTTGTTGTCAACTGCAAAAGCAAGCGGTGAACCCATTTCCTGGACTTTCACCCAATTCGGTCCTCTGCACAACCGCTGGGCTGCCAATGCAACACTTCTTTTGTGTGCTCCGTCTTCCTCCAACGGTATTTATTTTCCGAAATCGCATTAAAGATGTCGAATTTTAAATCGTCCGCTGCGGAAATGCATTTGTCGATCATCTGCACACAATCTGCCTGGGACAGATATCCCGGCAGGTGTCGGCGAATCTCTGGACGATCATCGGCTAATACCGCACCGAGTCGAATCGCCAAGGTAGAAATACCATATTTGTCAGCATAGTATCGGCCCAGGACTTCACCGAAAATTTTCCCCACGGCATAGGGGGAATCAGGGCGTACGGGCCAATCCAAATCAACCATCTCCCAGGAATCTGGAATCTGGTCGTCGGGACCGTTGGCAAGCATTCCATAGGGCAACGTGTCATCCCATTCATAGGCAAGCTGTGTACAACCACTGCTCATATGGATGACCCGCTGTACTTTTGCTTCACGGGCTGCCTCGTAAACATTCAAAGTACCTTGCACGGTGATCGCCATGGTGGCAGGCCAATCCAATACCTGATCTTCTCCATTGGCGGCGGCCAGGTGCAACACCGTGTCGATACCCTCAAACGCCGGGCGGATGGTAGCCGCGTCAACGATGTCCGCCTGGAGATGTGGAATTGCCTCTACGGGGCGGCGGCTGAGTCCACTGAACTCGTACTTGTCACCCAGTTGGGAAATGACCAATCCACCGATCAGTCCGCTGGCACCGGTAATCAACACTTTTTTTCGGGACATTCTTTCCTCCCAGTTAAGCGAAACACCAAATCATATCGCTGACCTTGTGTGTTTCCGTTTGCATGGAAACCACTACCCTATAGGCTCGCTGCTGCTGAAATGATATTCCGGCCTGCAGCCCCGAAAGTCAATAGCGCACCAGCGCTCACTTTCCTGATTGGGCCAAAAGATTCCTGCCACCGTTCCATCCTGCAGATATTTTGCAACCCATCCCTTCAACCCGCCAAGTTTGTGAAGGGTGGCAAGCCATAGGATTCAGCAAACGGTAACAAAATCCACCAGGCTCACTTTGGATTCCTGGAACGACTCACAAAGCGCGTTCTGCAATCTATTACCAGGCCGATTGCTAGTCCGATGTAAATCAAGAGACTCGTGCCAGGTTCGGGCACCAGGAACGCAGGCGCCGGCGGTTCCGCTCCGACAACGATCCGTCCAGCGATATTGTTGACATTGCCCACAATGTTACCTGTGCCCATCAATTCTGCACCGGGATCCAGAACCAATCCGCGTTGTGTCTTTAAGATTACACCTTGGGGAATGTGCAACGACATACGCGCCTGTCGGCCTCGAACCAAAACAACATCGACTGACATGTTCGTATCCACCACCGAATCGATTGGTATTCCCGGTTTCGTATTTTCCACGGTCACGATCGTTTCTGAATCTGGAATTTCGGCAGGTGCCCAACTGGCTACCTCTGACCAATTCGCTTCGGCCGTCGCTGCTGACCAGCGTCGATATTTATCCAATTCATTCGTAATCGTAAAAGAATCTTTTATCTCGCCCTCGCTGGCACCAATGTAACTCATGGTCAATTGATGCTGCGTAACATCAATTTGCGTGAAACCGAGTTCCGCGGCTGGCTGTGTGCTCGTCGAAAATCCTGCGGCATTGAAAGGAAATTGCACAAATGACCCACTACGCAGATTCCTTCCTCCCACTCCCGAAGTGAGTTGAATCAAACCGACGCTCTTACTGTAATCATCGTCCTCATCTTGCAGGAAGACCGCTTGAGAATTGGAAACACCCAACAGGGGGTAGGTCCGGTGGTACGTGTGCGAGTGTCCCACCAAAAACAGGTCTGCATTCGCTTCGCGCAGCTTTGAGACAACTTGTTGATAATAGTTATCGGCAGGCTTTTGACTCTTGTCAGGTGCCCCGGCCATTGGATGATGGGCAAAAACAATTTTCCACGGTGCGTCGGATGCCTCTAAATCTGCCACCAGCCAGTCCAATTGATTCTCCAATCGTTCAGGATTGGTCAGACTGTTAGAATCAAAGGTGGTAAAGTGGACACTGCCATAGTCAAATGAGAAGTTGTGCTCGGGCCATTCTCCAGTCCGAGGCCCGTTGCGAGGCACCGAAAAATTGTCTCGAAAAGGCTGGCCCCCTGTGCCATCCCACACGTCGTGGTTTCCAATAGCGGCATAATCAATATGCTGCGCCGCGTAATGCACATGCTGTGGCGAATCAGTCGCATCCAATCGTGCGTCATAATCACCGTGCCTGCCAAGAGGATAAGCGTTATCACCAAGCAACAACGAAAACGCGACGTCCGTCGTTGCATCGAGTTGGTTGATTTGATTCTGTACGGAACGAAAGTTCTCAATCATCGACAAATCTGCCGAATCTCCGTATGTCACAAAAGAAAACGGGGCGGTCTTGTCCGCTGCCAGACGTGTTTGAAATGTATTTTGATAGGAGCCAAGCAGCTGATCAGCTCGCCAATGGGAAACACGGTACTCATACTCGGCACCATATCGCAGGTCAGAAATTGTCGTCGAATGATTGATGCGTTCTTCGACCCCCGTATGGATAGAAACATTTAATACAGCATCTTCCCAATCTGACACTCCGGCCAGGCGATATTCCACTTCAAAAACATCTTGATTACCCGGACCCGCAGGAATCGTCTGCCACCAGATTTCCATCTGGTCATCATTGTCACCAAGACGGGCATTTCCTAACTGAAGGTACGGAGGATGATTCACCTGGTACTGGGGCAGTTCCGCCTGGACGACACCTACCAAAAACAAAGTCGCCACAAACCAAATTATTGGGACAGATTGGCGACCCTGGCGGATCCAATCATCCAAAGCATTGACTTTCATAGCAGGCCGATCACGATACTCATTCGACATACGAGTCCCCGTTAACTCGCTCTGCGATAAAATCATTTTCGACTCCTACTTCGTATCCGCGTCCGACTCCATGAGACGGACATACCAATATTTTTTTTATTTTACTGAAAAATCCAACCGGCAGGTAGAAACATTTTTTGACAGGAAACGCCGTGCTGAATCACCCCTTGTAATATACTTAAGGATCGCAGGAGTTACCAGCAAATTAGGTTCTTCGGAATAATCAACGGCTGCCTGGTTTTGTGTCGAATTGACAACTTCTTATACAACAAAATAATTGGGATTTTGAATATCGTGGCCTTACTGATTGTTTTTAGCCTTAACGAGTTGAACGAAATCTCTCTAAACACGTCTCCGTCAGCCTGCTGCAATGGCGGTTGACCAGGGAGACAGTTTTGACTGCCTCCCTGAACGCTGGAACGACTCTGTTCGATACCAGGCGGGCTAACCCGCTGCCGCCGAGCTCCTTTTCTTAAAGTGTCCACCATTTCTTATCGCGAATAAATGTGGAAACATTTCCGACAAACGTTGCGGGATGGTTCTGAGAAGATTAAAATTCCACTTACTGACAGTCTCAACCATGGTACAAAACACCGTGCTACCCTTTTTCCGCTGAGGTTGAGACAATGCCGCGGAGACCGTGCCAAGGCAACAATGATTCGGCTCGTCGATGACCAATCGCCGGGCACAAAAACATTTTTGTGACTGCAAACCGACCACCCAGAATCGCAGAAAGAATCCTCATGTCGGACACCAAGCCAACGATTATCACTCGCCGCCATTTCACAAAGGCAAGCGCTGCTGGCACCATTGCCACATTGACCACCCCCACCGTAATCACCGCCAGTAAAACCAGGCACACAAAGATTGTGGGCGAGGGCGATTACCAGTACGAAGTCATTCACGCCTGGCCACAATTACCAGACCGGTATACCTGGCAGACAACTCACAACGTAGCGGTCGACAAAAGTGGCAATGTGTATGTAATTCACGAGGGTCGGAAAGAACAAAAGGACCATCCGTCGATTTTTGTTTTTGACCCCGAGGGCCAGTTCGTGCGTGCTTTTGGCAGCCAGTTTCAAGGTGGCGGTCATGGCATCGAAGTTCGCGAGGAGGACGGCGAAGAATTCCTATACGCCTGTGGTTTTCAAAACATCAAGGCCTTTTCCAAGTTGACGTTGACGGGTGACATTGTTTGGCACCAAAGAGCACCGATGGAGTCGGGAGTCTATGCAAAGGCCGAAAACAAATCGAACCGCCCTGAATGGGGCAGGGACCGTTTTCTACCAACAAACTTTTGCTTTTTGCCAGATGGCGATTTCTTTTTGGTCGATGGATATGGGTCCTATTACATTCATCGTTACGACAAGGAAGGTAATTGGAAGTCATGTTTTGGTGGTCCCGAAAAATCTCCCGGCGCTGGCCAGGGAAAATTCAATTTGCCGCATGGCATTTGGGTCGACAGTCGACCAGGCCGTGAGCCATCGCTGATCATCTGCGACCGTGCAAACCACACGGTTCAATACCTGACGCTCGACGGTCAATACATCGAGACCCTGACAGGCTATGGACTGCCTGCTAACGCCGATTCTTATGGAGACCTGGTGGTTATTTCCGAGTTACACGCACGTGTCACCATTCATGGCAAAGACAACCAGGTCGTCGCTCGACTTGGCGATGACGTCGAACGAATCACTAACCAGGGCAAGCAAAACATTCGCACCAATCCTCATCTTTGGAAAGACGGAAAATTCATCCATCCGCATGACGCTTGCTTCGACAACGACGGTAACATCCTCATTGCCGAATGGGTCGCCTCAGGGCGCATCTCAAAGTTAAAGCGATTGACCTAGACAAGGCGGGACAAACGCTGAATACGCCGGGTGGGTAACTCCCATCGTCGTCAGGGCCTACGTCAAGAATTAACAGAAACAGAGCACATCCTCCCTTCTACACGCCGGTCTCAACTGTTAAACTCTTTCCTTCTTCACTCCGACACCTTTGACCATGTGAACCATTTCCCGCCTGTTTGACGTGTCGGAACCTCTGCTATTGCCCCAGGATTGTTTTACTGTGCTACGTAAAGACATTCGTAATATTGCTATTATCGCCCATGTTGATCACGGCAAAACGACGTTGGTCGACGCTTTGTTGCGTCAAAGTGGTCAGTTTCGTGAGTCACAGCTAACCACGGATTGTATCCTGGACTCTAACGACCTGGAGCGTGAACGGGGCATCACAATTCTGGCGAAGAATATCGCGCTGCAATATCAAAACATCAAAATCAACGTCATCGATACGCCAGGACATGCCGATTTTGGTGGCGAAGTCGAACGTGTCTTGCGCATGGCAGACGGTGCGCTGGTACTCGTAGACGCATTTGAAGGACCACGTCCGCAAACACGGTTCGTTCTGCAAAAGGCACTCGAGTATGGCTTGCGACTGATCGTGGTGGTAAACAAAGTCGACCGGCCCGATTGTCGTCCTGACCACGTTGTTTCAGAAATGTTCGATTTACTGGTCGACCTGGGCGCCGACGAAGACGACCTGGATTTCCCTTACATTTTTGCCAGTGGCCGTGATGGTTATGCAAATTTCGACGCGACAAAACGAGAAGGCAACATCGAGCCGCTACTGGAACTGATCGTCCAATCGATTCCCGCACCGAAAGCAGATCCCAGTGGTCGCTTGGAAATGATGGTAACGACCATTGATTGGTCTGAGTATGTTGGCCGCATCGCCACAGGACGCATTCAAAGTGGAACGGTTAGAAAAGGCCAAAAAGTTGCCATATCCCGTGACAATGGTTCGATGGATACGGCTGAAATTACTACCGTTTATACCTTCCACAAACTGGGAAGACACGAAACGGAAGAAGCGTCCGCGGGGGATATTGTGGCTTTAGTGGGGCTACCGGATCCTGAAATTGGTGACACCATCACCTGTCCGGAAAATCCTCACGTGTTGCCAAGAATTTCCGTCGATGAACCGACCCTGACAATGTTGTTTACGATCAACTCGTCTCCACTTGCAGGTCAAGTTGGCAAGTTTGTGACAAGCCGCAATTTACGCGAACGCCTTTATCGGGAATTACAATCGAATCTTGCTCTCCGTGTCGAAGAAACAAGTGACAAGGATGCGTTCCAGGTGTCGGGCCGGGGCGTTCTGCATCTATCCATTTTGATCGAACAAATGCGACGCGAAGGCTATGAATTGTCAGTTGGTAAACCCCGAGTGATCGAAAAGATCATTGACGGCAAACCGCAGGAACCATTCGAGCACCTGGTGATCGACGTACCAACGGAGGACGTGGGATCGGTCATGGAATTGGTATGTGCTCGCCGCGGCCAAATCACCGAAATGAAGTCCAATGAAGATAAAATGTCGCACTTGGAATTTTCCATCCCTGCTCGCGGTTTGATTGGATTGCGAACCCGTCTTCTCAATGCCAGCCGCGGTGAAGCGGTCATTCATCACAGCTTTGATTGTTACAAACCACGAGAAGCCGAAGTACCTCACCGAGCAAACGGAGTGCTGGTATCCCAGGAAAACGGGGCAGCCGTCGGCTACGCACTCTGGAAACTCGGTGAACGCTCCGTCTTGTTCGTTGCCCCTGGAGACAAAGTCTACGAAGGGATGATTGTCGGTGAAAATTCACGTGAAAACGACATGGTTGTAAACCCAATTCGCACCAAAAAATTAACCAATGTTAGGGCTTCCGGATCGGATGAAAACATTAATCTCATACGACCACGTAATTTGTTTCTCGAAGCTGCCCTGGAGTACATTGAAGACGACGAATATGTGGAGATTACTCCGCAAATCATCCGCTTACGCAAAATCCTGCTGAAAGAAAGTGCGCGACGACGGGCAGGCAGTCACAAAGCGGTATGATCACAAAGCGGTATAATGGTCGTTTGCCCATTTCGCGTATAGCCTGTTGCCGCTGCGACGCGTTGTTCGGCTGCTGGCAGCTGGGAAACTTCGCACCACGACTTGGTGTCGCCCTGGACATCCCATCAGCCGCGTTGTAACAGGTGTTGCCGAATCGCCGCTACACTGCGCATGGTCAAAGAGATCAGTCCCGAAGTAAGTGGCACGGGCTGAGAGGACACCTTGGCAATGACGATCTCATTCTTCCGATCCACAAACAAGTTTTGTCCATGAATCCCCAATCCGAAAAGCAGCGGATCGTTCTCATCCAGAACATACCACTGGGACCGGTAGCGGATCTGCGAACCGGGAAAGTAGGCGGCAAACGACCCCTGATTCCAAGCCTCGGCATCTCCTGACTGCCACATGTCTTGGATCCACGCACTGGGAATAATTTGGCGGTCACCACGCCGGCCGTCTTGGATCAGAAGTTGACCTAATCGCGCCAGGTCACTGGTGGTTACGCAGATTCCCCCACCTGCCCGTGGAGCGCCGAGTCGGTCCACGGTGATATACCCGCTGCGGTGGGCGCCCAGTGGTTGCCAGAGATGCTGACTCATCAGGTCTGACAACCGCTTTCCCGCAGCATGCTCGATGATCCATGCCAGCAGATCGGTGTTGGGTGAGACATAATGGAACCGCTGGCCGTGTTCGCCCTCTCGGTCAGTCAAGGTTTGGTAAAAGGAACGCAGGTCCGGTACGGTGTCTCCTTTTTCCAGTGGGTCCCAGTTGGTTGCCTTGCGGTATTCAATAATGGGTCCCGAGCTTCCCAGATAATCTTCGTTGAACTGAATCCCGGCGCGCATATCGAGCAGGTTTCGCAGGGTCGAACCGGCATAGGCCGTCTCTCCTAACGCCGGGAGGTAGTCAATGACCTGGCCGCTAGGATCGATTATACCCTCTGCCGACAGGATTCCGGCCAGCAGCCCCAGGAGTGATTTGGAGACCGACATCAGAATGTGGGGGGTGTGTGCCGTGAGCCCGTTGGCATAGGTTTCGTGAACCAACTTCCCCTGATGAAGAACAACCAACCCGTCGGTATGTGTTTGCTGCAAGAAATCGGACCAGGTCATTGGCTCATCCCTCGTTCCAGGGATGCGGACTTCCGTCAGGTCCTGGGCGACGGACTCGAGTTTCCAGACAGCATCTGGATCGTTGGCAATATCGGCCGCAGGCACAATTTCCCGCACATGCTGAAAAGCCCACACGTGGAAGGGAGGCCTGCGCCAATTGGCAAGTGTGACTTGTTGCTTCGGATCGGGTGGGAAACCTTTCATTAAATCGGTCATCATGCTTGTCTCGACAAAGGTATCTCTCTACACTGCAAAAACCGCTGACTTACGTGGATTGCCCAGTTCCTAGGGTGACAGAATATGGGAGGCTTGTAGAAACCTGCCAATCTGCTGTACCTTGGTTGTGGTCAAGGTTGTGACCAAGCTTCGCGATCGACAAAACAGGCAAACTGGTTACGACTTCTCATTAAACACTGGAATCCTCTCGAAAGGAAGAACCACTTGGATCACGCCATAAATGATGCTGGTCTCAGCTGGATTGATGGAACCGTCGTCGGAATGTACATCTGCTGCGTGCTTGGCATTGGCTGGTATTACGGGCGCCAACAGAAAAGCACCGACGAATACTTCGTAGGCAATCGGGGGATGAACTCAATCCTGGTGGGTATCTCTATGTACGCCACCCTGTTTAGTACAATCAGTTATCTCTCCTCTCCAGGTGAATATCTTGGCAGGGGACCGGTCATTTTCTGTGGGATGTTCTCGATCCCGATCGTATACCTGCTTGTCGGCTATTGGATCATTCCCGTTTACATGCAGCATCGAACGACAAGTGCTTATGAGTTGCTCGAAGCAAAACTTGGTCGAAACGTGAGACTACTGGCAGCTGCACTCTTCGTGTTTATCCGTTTAGGGTGGATGTCGCTGTTGATCTTCCTGCCTTCGAAAGCAATCATCGCAATGATCGGGTTGGAACAAACCTGGCTTCCATACGTTGTCCTTTGCACAGGAGGTGTCGCGATCGTCTATGCTTCCATAGGCGGGCTACGCGCTGTCGTCATCACGGACCTGTTCCAATTTATTCTACTGTTTGGCGGTGCGATGGTCGTGATCGCAATGGTCACGGTAGATTTGGGAGGTTTTCACTGGTTTCCCACTACCTGGCAGGAGAACTGGGATACTCAACCATTGTTCAGTATGGATCCCAATGTACGGGTCACCGTATTCGGTACAATTTTCTCGGGGACCTTGTGGTGGTTGTGCACTGCCGGAGGTGATCAAACTGCCATACAACGTTTCATGTCAACAGGTAGCGCTGCTGCTGCCCGCCGTTCCTTTCTGGTGAACTCCCTCTCTGGCGCCGCTGTCACAGTCTGCCTGGCACTGGTAGGATTTTCGCTATTGGGTTATTACCAGGCTCATCCAGATTTCCTCCCCGAGGGAAAAACGATCACCGAAGCAGCGGATGAACTTTTTCCTCTCTATCTCTCAAACCATCTGCCAGCTGGAATCGCCGGTCTCGTGTTGGCAGCCCTGTTCGCTGCCGCCATGTCAAGCATGGACTCCGGAGTCAACTCCATCACCGCCGTGGTACTCACAGATTTTGTTGAAGGAGCCCGTGGCTTAGTTTTAACGGAAAAGGCACGCATGCAGACAGCGAGGAGTTTGGCCTTTGCAATCGGAATCATTGTCGTCTTGACCGCTTCGTTCGCCATGGAAAAAGTGCCAGGAAATTTTATAGAAGTCAGCAACCGCGTCTGCAACTTGTTGATTACCCCACTATTTCTGTTGTTTTTTATGGCGCTGTTTGTCCCCTTTGCCACACCAATAGGTGCAGTAGCCGCATTGGTCTCGTCGAGTATCGTGGCGATTACCGTGGCTTTCTGGGAACCGCTGTTAGCGCTGACGGACGTGCAACCGGTCTTCCTGAAAACATTCAGTTTTCAGTGGATTCAGCCCTGCGCACTGATTGCAGGAATCGTGGTTGGCTGTACCGTCAGTCTCGTTGAGCGTGTCTTCTTTCGACGAGGTGATTGAATCTGGACGCTCGGCACACCCTGTTGCAGACACCACGACCCCGCGTCCAATCGCTACCCGCCCATCGACTGACCATCAATACGAATCGAAGAATCCGTGCTGTCTGTGGTCTTTTTTGCGACGAACGCGCAGTGTTGTGACAGCTCCCAACACCATGATACCGATTCCCATCAACGACGTCGGTTCTGGGACTGCCGTCACTTGGAAATCCAGTGTGTATTCCGTATCCATTGGACCTTCTTGATACCAGAAAGTGTAAGTTCCTGCCTCCAAGGGTCCGCTAAAAGTGGGAACTCCTAGTGCGGAAAAAAGGCCAGCTCCCAAGTCATCGAGTACATCGTCACCAAGCTGCGCGCCTGGCAGAATTCCAATCAAACCACCACCTGTCAACTCAGAAGGAGGCCCAGCCACTCCCCCGGTAATTCGGTTACCCGCCTGAACACCGAAAAAAGCACCATTGCCCGGTACGCCCCCGTCACCACCTGTGTGATTGTGTGGGTTGGTGATGGAAAACGCTGTCAAACGGATCTGATTTAACCTCTGTCCTGGTGCCACCGTTACCGTCCAAAGGTCGGCGTCGATGCCAGCATAGTGCGGAGCCGCTGGATCGGTAAGATCTTCGGTGAGGCCAGCAGTCGTTGTCCCTGACAGCATGTTACCCCCCAGGCCCAACGTTCCGAGATCGGTCGGGGATGCAAAATCGCTGGGTAAATCGCCTTGGCTTACCTCATCCCAAACCGTAACCGCTGACGATGTAGCAGTCACCAAAAAGCTTAGCGTCAAGAACCACAACAGCGCGCTTGTCGATAATCTCATCAATTTGATCCTCCTGGGTGACAAAATAACAACCGAATTCTTCGACAGACTATCTCACCTGACTTTCCATTGCAATCAGACACAACCTATTTTATTCAGATAGTCCAATCGTAATATGTTTTAATATTTTCGTCCCAAGACACTCATTCGAATCCATTCACTGACTTTCATTTTATCTATTTTACCTATCATTACAGACGGGTCCGGGCGCTGAGCCTAAGGTAGTTGGTTGGATCAACATCAGGCTGGTGTTTGAGAGAGCCTTCTTAAGCGATGACAGTGATTCTGGTGACCAGTGATTCTGGTGACCAGTGATTCTGGTGACCAGTGATTCTGGTGACCAGCCCGTCGGAAACGCAACCAGAAGTTTAGGCCACTATGCCCCTCGCTGGCGGCAAAACGCACCTCGCTGGCGGCAAAACATGGAACGGCCCTGGGAAAAAAGAAAAGTCCCCAAAATGGTCCCGACGGTCCATCCCCAAAAATCAGCTGGCTCAGGAACGGTGACGACGGCCACCGCGTAGGCAGGTAGCACCAGCTCGTTCGCGATCGAGATATAGCTTCGTACAAGGTCGTCTTCACGCAAGATATGTCGCCGTGGATCGGCAGTCAGGATCGACGCCTGCTGCCAGTTTCCAGGCATGGTCTGCATGTCAATCACCAAGGACTGCGAGGAAAAATTAGTGAGGAGCATTCTTTGTTCCTCGTTATTTTGCAAACGGTAGCCCACCAGCGCTGGATGGTCCACCACATCAGGATCCTGCACACCAACCAGCGGCAGGTGGTCAAAATCGAGCCGGACAAGTTCGGTCATTGAATCCAGTCCCTGGTTGACCAGCGACAGCAAATGACCATTGGCCGACCATTCCCCGGCAGTAGAAACCAACGAGTAGCCAGGATTGATCTGCATGTAGGGAAACTCCGCTTCTTCAAAAAAGACCGCCCCATACTTGTGACCGTTGTAACTATGGCTAGTGATCAACTCGGCCGACGGGTCTGCGAACATTTCATAGAGCATGGCGGCTGAAAAAAGCGCCGAAGTCCAAGTTCGTGCAGTCGGCCCCACTTTGTCCATCAGGTTGAATTCGGTAATCCAGAGAGGAATGCCGGTGGAGACTTGCGTATGCTGTTTGACATCGTCCATCAAGGAAAAGGCCGTCCCAATCATCCTGTCAGGTCCATTGGGCGCCTGAAATGCCTCCCACTGTTGCTGTTGGATTTCCGCCAGGGAACCGCTGACATCCTGCAGGTCCAACAGGCCGGCATCGCTGTAATAATGTCGGGTCAAAGCATCGATCGCCGACAAATCCAAGGCGTTCAGATCGCGGTTCCAGAAATATTTACGGTTCTGATTGGTCACATCAATCGAACGGACTACCGTATCGACCACGGCAACCTTGGCATTTGGAAATTCTGATTTAATCTGCTGTGCCCAGGTAGTGGCAGTCGAATAATAGTCAGCTGCATCCAGAAATCCTCGCATTTGCACTTCACTCAATGCGTAGGTTTGTTCGTCATACACGGCAGCATAAAACTCGTTTCCCAATTCAACACGTTCGATTGGTAAACCAATCTGTTGGGCATACCGTAACATGGCCAGTTGGCTTTCCAGGGCCGACGAGTAGCCTTCAATCCGGTAGCTGGTTGACAGGTTGAGAACAAAAACAGGTTGAATCCCCGTGGCCTGGTAAGCAGTCAACCACTGCTCCAGGCGATAGTTTTCGGCACGCGTACCATGGTGGGGATGAGGCGAATCGGGTGTCAGCATATCGCCCGTCGTCCAATCGTAATAGTTGGCAACGTTTCCACCAGGAAATCGTAGATGCTGAAATCCCAAGCCACGGAGGTTGATTGGATCACTAGCGTTCTCCCACAGGCCAGGCACCTTGGCGCGAGTATTCACGCCCAGAAAATCAGGAGGGATCGTACGCATGCTGTTGCCTGCGGGCAGCGGACTGACAATGGTTTGGCCAGACAACCATTCAACGCTTACACCCCACAGCGTCCCCAAGAGCACGAACGTTAAAATGCGTCCACTCATTCCCATCGTTTCCCCTCAAACAGGTCGTCATCCCAGGCAAGCCTACCGGTAACAGGGCTTGCTGAATTTCCAAGCAATGCGGTCACCACCGACGGCGTGTGACAAAAAACAATTTCCGCTCGGAAACATGCTCAGGTGGCCAACCGTGCCCCCACGGCGGGCACAGCACACCGCGGAAGCAGGCATCCCTATAGTCTATTACAGAAAGAAGCGTTGGATAGCATTTTTTTCGATAGTTTGCTTCTTCCTGCAAAAAAACCTCGTGAAGCGACTCGACTCCCAGCTTACCCGACCAGGACAGCCCCTTGGTGCTCGTCAAAACAGTCGAGTGTTACTACCGTCTCCATCACGATATGATGGATTGAGCGATGTTCCTGTCACAGGAGGTGTTCCTGTCACGGGACCATGGCTGGCAGACGGCAGGGACGCTTGTCAGAACCAAGTGCTGCTTTCCAATGAATTCAGCGTTGAGGTGGCAAACGGTCTGTGGCAGCACCTCCTTACCGGCCCCGGTTTCCACCACATGGGTAGCACGGAGTTTGCTACAAAATCCTAGACCGAGATAACATCGGGCCAGACTGGAAAAGAATCAACTACGTGCCGCTTTCCACCGTCGCTGCATGCATTCCGCTAATACAAAGGAAAAACAGGATCTCACCCGAGCCTCCACCTTTTCGGGCCTGATTCGTTGAAACAGGCAAAAGTCCATGACCACCATTTTGCAAATTACAGACCCTCATTTGATGAGCGACCGACAGGGAACACTAAAAGGGATTCCCACCGCAAACACACTCTCCAGCGTACTGGACGCAGCACGTGTCCGCTGTCCCGAACCAGACGGTATTGTCTGGACCGGTGACTTGAGCCACGAAGAATCGGTTGCCGGTTATGAATTGCTGCGTCAAATTGCCGGTGACTGGATCGACAAATCGTTCCTGGTGCCGGGCAACCATGATGACCGTGTGGCGATCCGCCAGATCTTTCCTGAAATCCCCGGTACAGGACAGGAAATGATCTCTTTCCGCCAAGAGTTAGGCCCCTGGCAACTGATCGGAGTCGATACCCAGGTCCCGGGTGAAACAGCAGGCGAATTGTCCGCCGAACAACTCACACAACTACATCACTGGTTGACCCTCGATCCTGAACGACCGACTTTAATGTTTATGCACCATCCCCCGGGACACGTCGGATGTCCGTGGCTAGATCAGATTGGGTTGCGCAACCCGGAACCGTTGGAAAACATGCTGAGTTCCTACCGTGGACCTGTTGGGATTTTTTGTGGCCATGTGCACCATGTTTACCAGGGGGTCTTTGCTGGCGCGCGTCTTTTCACCTCACCAAGCGCTGCCTTCCAATTCAAAAGCGATGGTCCGCCATTCTCATTCGATTTACTTCCACCCGGGTTCCGGGTCATCACCTTGGATGATGAAGATTTTACAACCGAAGTCATTCGCTGCCCCCGGATGGCATATCAACCTGACGAATCCTGATCCATGCAGGCCCTTTCTGTTTCACATCCAGTTTCACCGATTTGAAGTAGATCATCCCGTAGGTTATTGTTATACTGCAGAGCCTTGGTCAGTTATTGCACTCCCCACTAAATTCCCGGAGGTCCTGATGAAATTATTTTTTCACAACGCCCTGGTGCTGACTATTTTAGCTCTGCCTGCAGGACTGCAGGCCGCTGGTCCCCAAGACGAGACAAAGGGTGAAGAGAAAAAAAAGACGGTCATCATCGGCGCACAAGCCCCCGAATTCAAAATCGAGGACTCACAAGGCCAGGCAATCGACTTGGCAAAACTCACCGATCAAGGACCTGTGTTGGTTCGTTTGACTTGCGGCTGTGCCGGTTGCGACAAGGAACTCACCTACTTTCAAACATTGCACGAGGAATACGCAGACCAAGGGCTCACGAGCCTGGCAATTTTTCGTGAACCTGACAAAAAGGTCGAGAGTTACGTGAAGCAAAAGAAGCTGAAAATGCTTTACGCTGTCGACACAAAAGGTGCCAGTTGGAATATATTCCAAACCAAGGTAATGCCCACGAATTTTCTCATCGAAAAAGGTGGCAAGATCCGGTCCATTGCTGCCGGCTGCGATCCCAGCGGTCTACTGGCCAACAAAGTTTCTGAAAACGTCGCCGAGTTGTTGAAAACCGACCAGGTGGACGTTCAGCAGAAAGTCGCTGAAAAAAAATAACCGGCCTGCGGCCGCTATTTTTAGACTGGCTGTTGCGACCTGCCTGGCTGTTGCGACACGGCCCGCTGGCCCTTGGTTCGTCGGTTCCCTAGGATTTTTTCCTCTTGAACCAGGAAGCATTTCTCGGCCGGACGGCGCGGCGCCACTGGGAACGGTTGCGGCACGATAACAACCAGATGTGGTGTTGCTTATTAAGGACGACCAGGGCTACGGCGACTCGCATTGCCATGGCAACGACCACATGAAAACTCCCAACCTGGATAAACTTTTTACCGAGAGTCTGCGGCTGACGAACGTTCCCATCGATCCCTGTTGTTCTCCGATACGGGCCGCTCAGGACCGGACGAGGCGCTCAGCAGAAGGCGAGCCACGACAGGGCCCGAGCCACAACAGGGACCATCGAGTCATGGCTGCTGTACCCCGAATCAGTACGCACGGGGCCCCCGCGCCCAATCGATACGGGCCAGCTACAATACATGTCAGCGACCAACAAGGCAGTCGCTTGGGAAATCACCCCAGAGAACACCTGTCATAGGAGCATGCACTGAAACATGTCACGAATTGTTACGATTGGAGCGGCGCAGAGTGGCCCCCTACCAAAAGACACCTCACGTGGCGAAGCTGTCGACCGTTTGATTGCCATGCTCCGAGAGGGGCAGCAACAAGGTTGCGATCTGGTCGTTTTTACAGAATGCGCCCTGACCGCTTTCTTCCCTCACTGGGAAATAGAAAACCAGGCCGAAATCGATCGTTACTTCGAAACAGAAATGCCTAACGGGGAATCAATAGTTCTTGAACACTGGAAAGAGTACTAATATGTTCAGTGCAAAGAATAAGCACGCTGGAGAAAAGAGTGAAGTTTCTGCGGGATCGAAACGAGAATATTGTGATCAGGA
>CAYMUR010000015.1:30636-32496 GCA_964393615.1 uncultured Pirellulaceae bacterium | reverse complement strand
AATGCCTAACCAGGCACCCCAGCCCCTCTTCGACGAAGCACGCCGCCTGGGGATCGCCTTTCAACTGGGCTATGCCGAGTTAGTCGTGCAGGATGGCCAGAGGAAACATTTCAACAGTTCAATCCTGGTAGGTCAGGATGGTGCAGTCATTGGAAAATTTCGCAAGATACATCTTCCAGGCTATGTTGAACCACGGCCCGACCATCCCTTCCAGAACCTCGAGAAGCGATACTTTGATGTGGGCGATCTCGGATTTCGCACCTGGAATGCGCTGGGGGGTGTGGTAGGGATGTGCATTTGTAACGATCGTCGCTGGCCGGAAACATATCGAGTGCTTGCCCTACAAGGAGCAGAGCTCATCCTGCTGGGATACAACACACCACTTGTCAATCCCGACTATCCGGAAATGAATTCCCTGGTATCGTTCCACAATCGTTTGTGCCTGCAAGCGGGGGCCTACCAGAATGGTAGCTGGGTGGTAGGAGTCGCCAAAGCGGGCACCGAAGAAGGAGTGGCTCAACTGGGTGAGACGGCCATCATCGCTCCCTCCGGCGAAGTGGTGGCCCAGGCCGCGGGCGAAGGTGACGAATTAGTGGTCCACGCCTGCGACTTGGATGAAACACGTCCGTACAAGGAAGGAATCTTCCATTTCGGCCAGAACCGCCAGATCCAACATTACGGGTTGATCACACAACGGCGCGCCGCAGAGTTACCAGCTGATTGAGAGACTGCTCCACGCCAAGTTCCAGATCTAGCCTGTCAGATGCAAAAACTATCTCGGCGTGCCAGGAAGCTCGCGGCCAATCAGGACTGAACCGCTATCATTTGTCTGGTTGAAAATCACAGAAATCGCCTGCGTTACATTGCAGCAAATCTCCGCAGGGATTAACATTCCTACTCGTAGCCAGGCCAAATCGTTCCTCCCACTGAGAATGCCGCCATGTCAATTCGATGGGGAATCATCGGTTGTGGTGACGTTGCACGTCGCCGTGTTGCCACAGCTATTCAAGCAGATCCGGGCAGCGAACTGGTTGCCGTCTGTCGCCGCAACCAACAAGCGCTCGACAAGTTCTGCGCCGATTTTAATGTCCCCCTGGGGACAATCGATGCCAGCCAACTTATCGCTTCCAGCGATCTCGATGCCCTCTACATCGCGACTCCCGTACACCTCCATCATCCCCAAACAATCGCGAGTGCCAGCGTCGGCAAGCACGTACTTGTGGAAAAGCCCATGGCGATGTCGGTCCAAGAATGTAACACCATGGTTCAGGTGTGCCAGGAAAAGGGTGTCAAGCTGGGCGTGGCATACTACCGCCGTTTCTACCCAGTGGTCCAGCGGATGCTTGACCTGATGGCTGAGGGTACCATCGGTACGCTCTTGTCCGTGAGTGCAGTGACCTGCAATCCGTTTCCCATGGACGAGTCTGATGATGGATACTGGCGAGTGATACCCGAACAAGGTGGTGGTGGTGCGCTGATGGACATTGGCAGCCATCGCATCGACCTGCTGCAGCACATCGCAGGACCCATCTCGGAGGTTCATGGGTTCTGTGACCAGCGTGCGGTCGCATACAACGCAGACAACTGCTCAACCGTTAGCATGCGTTTTGCATCAGGAGTCCACGGTCTCGTCCAATGCTTCTTCAGCGCTAAAATCGATCCCGATCGTTTCACGATCATTGGAACGGATGGACAACTCGTATCCCAGCCATTGAATTCGGGACAACTAGAGATTACCACTTCGGCAGGTACAAGCGTGGAATCACATCCCCCCCAGGAAAACTTCTGCGTACCACTGATTGCCGACTTCGTGGCCGCCATCCAATCCGACCGTCAACCTGTCGTTTCGGGCGAGTTGGG
>CAYMUR010000015.1:0-30536 GCA_964393615.1 uncultured Pirellulaceae bacterium | reverse complement strand
AAAGCAAACCTTGGCTCACCCTGTCAGCGGCGTCCTTCTCGAACAGGGCAGGGCAGTTGCCAGGAAAACAACCCGCAGAATCAAACGTTTGCCACGCAGAACCGAGCTGCAATGCTTGTGATTTAGTGGGAGCGCAGCAGGTCTTCAAAATTCGACGTGGCGTTTTGACACCCACTCGGAACCGATGTCCGTTGCTATGGCGAAGCGATCATGCCATCCGTTGCAGCGGCCAGGTTTTCCGCGCGGCCACTAGCCACCAATGCCAGTGCAAGTAGTCCCTGAAAGGTCTCTTCGGTCGACGCGTAAACACGGTGGGGACAACGAAAACGTTCCAGCACCAGCTCACGCAATACATCACTGTTTTGTACCAGTCCGCCTGAAATGACAACACGATCCCATTTTTTATCCGCTGACAAACGCCGGGAGCAACGGTCATAATTGTCAGCCATGTTTTGGTAAGCGGCGCGAAACAGGTTGCCAACATTCAAATTTTCGACGGTAATGTTTCGCAAGGCACCTCGATTTCCCACGGGCCCCGCGAAAAAGGCAAGGTCCACTTCCAATTCGCATGCGGCTGCCTTAACTGCCTGGTTGATGTACGGCCAGGGGTCTGCCAGGTCTATTTTTTGCGACCTGGCAATCTCCGTCAAAAAATCGACCATCGCATTCAAAGACCGTCCAGCGGGCAAGTGGGTGACCGTGTTGAGATACTGTCCATCGAAATAGGGCCGTACCTGGTAATTACCCGGTTGGTAGGAACTGGCCAACAGGCTAATCTGTGAGCCGGTCGAAACGTTGATCGAAAGTTCATTTTTTTGCAGCAGCGTTCCCGCCAACGCACATTGGTGATCCCCGACCGACGGGTAACAAGGAACGACACCGCGCGACGTTTTGAACTCTCCTATCACCTCATAGGGCTCACACAGCCGCGGCCACTCCACCCCATCGAGTCGCAGACGCTTTAATGCCTGGGCATGCCACTTGCGCGTGTTGAGATCAATCGTCCCCAACGCGTTGGTATATTCCGTGACCGGTTCCGCATCGCAAAGTACTCTCCAAACATAATCGGCCACAATCAGGGGTGTCGTGTCGACAGGTAGTTGCCCGTTTTCAAAAAGCCAGAACAGGAGGCTTAGCGCGGAGCCAATTTTGCATTCATGTCCCAGTTGTACCATTCCCTCTGCCGTAATGTGTTCTCGCAGTACGTCATAATAGCTGCCGGCACCCGCAGGATGCGGTTCGAGCGACCGTTGGTCCCGCCATGACAGGTAGTTCGACTGGGTATTGCCCGCTGCATCGACTAAAACAATCCCCGCCATCTGGCTACAACTGACAATCCCTTCGATGTCCTCCACCTTTTCGACAAGTTCGTCGATGACCGAGACAACTGCAGCAACCATTGCAGCCGCATCGATTTCAAAATGTAGTGCCGGACCAGGCAGACGCTCCGGACATGCACGACGTACCGTGGCCCCCACGGACATCGTATCCAGGTTCAGTACAGCACCTTTGATCGAAGAAGAACCAATGTCGAGGCCGAGAAAATTCATACGCTCCGTACCCAAGTGATCAGTCGTTCAAGGTTCCATTGCCACCTGGCAAAAAACTAGGCAGCATTTCAAAATCAGCTTGCCGGCAAGTCCCGCAACCAGGCCCGCCATTCGCCGGCAACCGTTCAGCACACGGCCTGTGTGATTTCACGCACTCTTCGGAGCACCTGCTGAATGCTTCAAGTTTTCAGCAATTTACAGCATTTGGCGGTGGGTGACGTTATCGTCCTGGACCGCATACAATTTCTACAGCGGCCCATGAGGAGAGGACCCGCCGATGGGGCTTCATTGTATCCAGCGAAAACAGCTAGTTTAAGGCGGGATGCGGTGAACCCCAGGTTCTGGTCCCATGACCGCGCAAACGACAAACACCGCATTCACGAACTCTGAACCAGTGTTGCATGAATATTGCACCTACCGCTACTGAACGCCGCCGGGGTCGCCTGCTATTGATCGCCGCAGCCATCCTGTGGAGCACCGTCGGCCTGTTTGCCAAAGCTCCCTATTTCCAGGAATGGTCGGGGGCAGCCCTCGCTTTCTGGAGGGCTGCCTTTGCCAGCTTCGTCTTACTGCCCCTGGTGCGAAAACCATGCTGGACCTGGCGATTTTTTCCAATGATTCTTTTTTTTGTCGCCATGAATTACACGTTTCTCACTGCCATGAAACTTACCGAAGCCTCGAACGCGATCTGGCTGCAGAATACCGCACCAGTATGGGTATTTCTTGTAGGCGTTTTTTACTTCAAGGAACCATTACACCCCCGCGACATGGGCACCATCGTATTTGCGACGGCAGGAATTCTTCTCATCCTGACCTTTGAAATCGGTAACGCATCGTACCAGGGTGTCCTGTTTGGCCTGCTGGCAGCATTGACTTATTCGGGAGTTGTCCTCTCCCTGCGACAATTGCGCGATTACCAGGCTTCGTGGCTGGTGGCCCTCAACCATCTCACCACAGCCCTGGTATTATCTCCATTTGCATTCAGTCAACTCCAAGGTGGACCGTATGTGCCCACTGGCATGCAATGGCTGTTGTTAGCCTGCTTCGGTACGCTACAGATGGGCCTGCCTTATCTTCTTTTTGCACGCGGCTTGCATCACACCCCCAGCCACGAAGCCTCGGGAATTGTACTGATCGAACCCGTCTTAACACCTGTTTGGGTATTTTTCGCTTGGCATCAACATCCTAGCTACGAAGCGCCACGCTGGTGGACCCTGGTCGGCGGCGGATTGATTCTAACCGGTCTGTTGATTCGCTATTCACGTGAACGAACAGCAAAACAAGTTTCGACCTGATGCTGAAATTGCCAGACCGCTGAAATTGCCAGACCAAGGAACTTGTTAACTTTTTGTTTATTGCAAAATTCCCGCAAGTCGCGTCTGACAATTCTGATTAATTGGCCTGCTTGAATCCCTGGTTAAAGAGGATGTAGGTGCCACTTTTCCCGGCCACGGCGATATCGGTGAAACCATTTGCGTCAATGTCGCCCGTTTTAATCTGCAAGCCAGTACCAACATCATGTTTTGAGATGACATGTCGTTGAAAAGACGCCGTTTCCTTGTCAATCTCGTAATACAACATTGTCAACGGCTCGCGCGCACCAGGATCTCCCCCGTTATGAGCAAAATAGCGTTTGCCCGTGATCAATTCGGGACGACCATCGCCTGTCAGGTCTGCCAGGTGAAGCACATGCAATTGCGAAACGGTATTGTCGATCAAGTGCTTTTTCCATTGCAGCTTGCCATCCAGGGGTTCCAGCTGTTCCCACCAATGCAAACCGTAGTGATGCGCCTGTCCAACGATAATGTCATGACGGCCATCGCGATTCACGTCCATGACCAACATCGGCACACTGGCCTGGATGTCCCAATCTGCATGGTATTTCCATGTTTGTGAAAAAATATCCTGCTGGGGCGATTCATACCAACCTTTTCCAACAAGCAGGTCTTTTTTTCCATCACCATTCAGATCACCCACCGCCATGCCATGTCCATTGGCCGTCCACCCAATAGTACATTGACTCAATGTGGGCACCTGCACCTTGTGCTGCGGTTTACCCGGCTCTTTGACGACGAACTCCTGGGTCTCTCGATTGAACCGCCAAATTAAAAACGGACGATCAGCCACCCATGAATTGACAATCCATTCGGGAATACCATCACCATCAATATCTTCGAACAACTGCGCTTCATTTTCTTTGTTTTTTGTGTCTACCAAAACATGGGATTCCCATTGCTGGCCTAGCCGAAGCGCCTCGGTTCCAGGATTACGAAACCACACTAACGTGCTCTCAAAAAAACCACTTGCAATGACATCCATTCTGCCATCTTCGTCCACGTCGTATACGAAATCACCATTACTTGCCGCATAGCCATTGACGTCGGCAAAACTCCGTAATGGCCGGGCGACGAAATCCGAATTGTGAAACCAATTTCGACCTGCCGACACATCCAAACGCCCGTCAGCGTCGAAATCTGCAATGGCGACCCCTTCGTTCGTATCAAGCGCCAGGGGCCTGACTTTCCAACGCAAGGATTGCCCCTGGACCGCGCCACAAAATAACATCGCCATTCCAATCACAATCCAACCAATTTGTCGACTCATAACATCCTCGTGTTCGTCCGTTTCATCACCGCTTGTAACCAGCCATGCTCCTGGCACATGGTATTGGCACATGGTATTGGCACATGCTACTGGCAACTTGAAATGCCGCATTCTCTTACCACATCATAGCATTCATCCGGTCACCGCCCACGACCAGGCTGTCAATTTAATGCTTTCCCCTGCTGCCGAACACTGGTAGGCTCACCAGGATGATTCCAACAACCTTGACCAATGGACCTCTGTTTTTTTCAGGACAGGAAGCTGACCACAACACAATCTCAGGGATCGGTGGTTGAAATCCATGGTTCGCCCCTGGATACTGAAGCTGACTTGGCACACCGCTGAGTCTCTGTGCAATACTTTTACGGACTTCTTCTTCGGTCCGACACGTGAATCATCCATCAGAGAACCCCCAGGAGTCCAAATCATGAAAAACTATCCGCTGCACTTGGCTACCGCGCTCGCCCTCACCCTGGCACTACCGGTTTTCGCCGTCGAAAAAACCGAGCCGGTTCGGATGGGCTGCGGGTTGATGACCTTCGACACGGTACCAGGCTGGGGTCTCCGGGCGGATGGCAAATCGGTATTGGGACCAACCCATGGGGCTGTCGTGATCGACCAAGCAGGCAATATCTATACGAGTGCCCAAATAGGTGTCTTCGTCTTCACGCCAGCAGGGAAAGTCATCCGCACGTTTCTGGGGGAAAGGTTTTCCAATATCCATGACATGGAGATCCGCCAGGAACCGGACGGAGAATTCATTTACGGAGCCCGCAACAAGGACGCCGAGGGCATCAAGTTTAATGCCAAAACAGGGGATATCGTGATGAAGCTGGAATTCCCCAAAGAATCGAAACTGAACCTGACAACATTTAATCCGACGGCGATCACCGTCACAGCGAATGGTGACATCTTCTTGTCAAACGGTTATGCGAGTAACCACATTTTCAAGTACGACAAGAATGGAAAATACTTGATGCATTTTGGTTCCAAGGGAAATGGACTCAAGCAATTTAACACGGCCCACGGCATGACCCTGGACACCCGTTATGATCCTCCACGCCTGTTGATCTGTGACCGCAACCACGAACCGAAAGGACGGTTACTGCATTACGACCTGGATGGTAAATTCATGGCCGAGGTAGTGACTGGCCTGGGCATGCCCACCTCGGTCTCAATCCAAGGCGACTATGTCTCTGTGCCCGATTTACATGGCCGACTCGTCATTCTCGACAAAAGCAACACCATTATCGCGGTTCTCGGACACAATGCAGATCCCGAAAAACGGAGAAATTTTAAGATACCGCAAGAAGAATGGATCGAAGGCGTCTTCAGCGGCACCCATGGCTCTTATTGGGACAAGGACGGCAACCTGTATGTGCAGGACTGGAACATTTCGGGACGTATCATGAAGCTGGTGCGTGTCCAATAAGCGTCTCCAGCTACAAACAGGGCTTGGAAAAAGCGTATGGTTATTTTGAAATTGCTCCAACAGCGCAGTTCCTGGCCATCCAGCCTGCTGACAGGCCTGATTGGCTGGAACGGTTTTGCAGTCATTGTCCCCTTGGCACTTGGTTACGCAGAAACGTTACGTCCGCTGCTTCTGATGGCATCGGGTGCAGCCGTGATTCAGGTCGTGGTATTGCGGCTAGCTTTCGTCCCCTTGCGAATGCACCGCAGCTTAATGGCAGGCGCAATCTGGGGCGGCTTGACGGCTATCCCACTGGTCCTGGGCGCGGCTCAATATGCTGAACTGGTAGGCCAACATCCCTGGATCGCGCTGCTGACCGGGATCTATGTCGGTATTCCTGTCGGCGTCTTTCTGGCTTATTTTTACCGAGACGATCGGGAAATCGAGGCGGCAGCGAGCGCTGCCGGTCGGGCGGTCGATTATGGCCGAGATGCCCATTGGCTCGATCCATTTATCTACGGCGCAGTCTGTTACCTGCTCGCCGGAATACCGCAAACCATCGAGGCGGCAATCTGTTGCGCAACGGTGGGTAGCATCGTCGGTGTGTTCGCAGCAGGGCTGAGTCACTTTGGCCTCTCTCGCTGGAACAACGCGACCTGGACCATTCCAGCGTTGGCACTGTTCGGGTTCGGACTGGGCACAGTAACGGGATTATTATTTCGAAACTACGGACAATCACTGGGAACTCCCTCCCTTTTGGTTGGCGCCCTGGGAGGCATGCTAACCTGCGTCACAACTGCCATCATGGGACGTCGCTTGAGTTTAAAAGAAGCCGCCTCCCAGCCGACTACGAAAGCGTAACACAATGGATCTGGCAGTCCTTTTCCGTGTACTCCACATTGCAGCCACCTGCACCTCGCTCGGAGGCTTGTTTTATGCGCGGCTGGTACTATGGCCGCTGGTACCGACACTGCCAGAAAGTCAACGTCAAGCGTTTCTGGATGCGGCCATCCAGCGTTTTGCATGGATCAAGTGGACCGGTGTGTTGGTCGTGGTGCTCAGCGGACTGGCTCAGTGGTACATCACTTGGCCATTGGTTTCGAACCAGCAACTGTACCTGGTCTGTTTTGCGGTCAAGATGCTGGGGGCACTGGGGCTATTTTCGATCACCTTTTTGCTGGCATTGCCTGCGGACAGACTCCAGGGAATGCAGCGATACCGCGGATTCTGGTCGCTCATGAACCTGGCCTGCGCCCTCACGATTTTAATCGGGGCAGCAATGATGCGCAGTGTTCGATAATTCGAATGGATCACTACTTTGTCGCTGGCAGGCAAGTGCACTGGTTTTTTCTGAGACAATGACTGCTGCAGTTGCCAGATGAAAGTTTGGCGCGAACCGCTTTATGCGGGGCCGATTCAGCAGGTATCATAGGAGCTAACCCGTCCTGGAGTATTGGATAATAGAACCTCCCGGGATTATCTTCAATTTGTACTTCTCAAAAAAAGAAGGAGGAGGAAAATAGATGCAGGATATACGCATTGCCGTAGTGCAGATGAATAGTCGGGTGGGCGATACCGGCGGCAATATAAGTACCATGGAACGATTCCTCAACGATGCCGCGGCAGCTCAAGTAGACCTACTCTGTTTCCCGGAACTATCGATCAACGGCTACAACGCCGGCGATACTTCCAGGCCGGTAGCCGAGTCCATCGATGGTGCATCCGTGCAGGCACTGGTAAAGTTGGGCAAGCGTTTCGGTTTGACCTTTATGGCGGGTCTACTGGAACGGGATATTGGCGGCATTGTCTACAATACTCAGGTCGTCTTCGATGCAAAGGGTGTCGTTGGCACCTACCGCAAGAACCACGTGCCTACCACTGAGATTGGCACCTGGCGCCAGGGTAGTGAGGTGCCGGTATTCGCACATGCCAAGGCGCGTTACGGGGTCGAGATCTGCTACGACTCCCACTTCCCGGAGTTAAGCACCATCCTGGCCGAGCGTGGTGCCGAAATCCTGTTTTTTCCGCATGCTTCGGGCATGGGGGAAAACGCTGCGGACAAAAAAGCACGCTGGCTGCGCTACATGCCGGCGCGGGCCTATGACAACAGCGTCTACGTGGCGGTGTGTAACCCCGTGGGCGATAACGGTGCGGGCAATTGCTTCGCCGGCGTGTCGTTCATTTGTAATGCATATGGCGAAGTGGTGGCCGAAGCGGCCAGCAGCACCGAGGAAGAGATGGTGGTCGCGGATCTCAAGGGGGCCGACCTGGCGGCGGCGCGCCGCGTTCCAGAAACTTTTTTCAGGCACTTCCGGCGACCCGAAATGTATGCGAAGTGGACGCGGGGCAGTTGAACCCGGATGAATTCGCTCTGTGGTGTACTGCCGCACGGGCGGGAGGGGGCGCTTTTGCAGCGCACCGCTTTACTGCTGGTCGGGTGGGAAGAAAACTGGCGTGGTTGGGATTTGCCCGGTGCGCCGTATGCCAACAGGTTCTGGAGAAGCATGGTGGTGGTCGGTTCCGCAGAGCCGTTTTAGTTCGATGCATCTGGCAGTATCACCAATCTTCTCCGCCACGGCTTGCCAAGTCGGTTTGACAACCACTTTCCACAAGCTTATCCTGGTGCATCCTTTGGTTCAGCCAGGCACAAACGTAGCACGGGATACGATGTGCAAACCTCAGGACAACAACCCCTTGTTCTTTACCTGAGGATCACGGCGTTTTAGGGAAACAGGTACCATGGAGATGGCCAACTCCGAGCTACTAACGACCGGCGATTTTTGCATGATCGCACTTTACCTGGTCGTCGTGGTGACGATTGGGATACTGGCAGGTCGAGGTCAAAAAACTTCGGAGGACTACTTCCTCGCTGGCCGGCAAATGCACTGGTTTCCTCTCGCCTTGTCGATCTGGGCCTCCCTGACCAGCGCCAATTCCATGCTGGGTGCCCCATCCTACGGCTACAGTCAAGACTTGCAATACATCGTACCCGGGATAATCACGTCGATACTGGGTGCGGCGTTGACAATAGGATATATATTACCCCTACTGCAGCCATTGAAGCTGACAACGTCTTACACTTATCTGGAACAGCGTTTTGGAATCGGTGTACGATGCCTGGGTAGCATCTTGTTTATCCTCTTGCGTGGTGGCTGGCTGGCTTCGGTGATTTATGCACCCTCACTCGCACTGTCGGCGGTCATTCCAATTCCTGCCATCGACCAATGGCTTGGTCCACTCGGTTTTTGGTGCGGGATCAGCGGCAGCACTTTTTTCTGGATTGTCGTGGTGGGGTCCGGGGCAACCGCCTACACAACACTCGGCGGTTTGCGGGCGGTTATCTGGACCGACGTGGTACAGTTTTTTGTATTCGTCGTGGGGATGTTGGCCATCTGGTTCTTGTTGGCACGTGACATCGGCATCAGCAACATGTTTCAGCAACTGGCCAAAGTACCCCGTGCGCACGTCGAAAATGACTTCCAGGTTGGATGGGGTGAAACGGTACGCTTGGATGGTTCTCAAAGTGTCGCCTTCGACGGATCGACGTTGACTTATGCCTGGCAACAGCGCCGTACCAGCAAAGAAGTCCCAGAAATCGAATTGCCAAACAAGTCTGGCGAAACCTTGCAGTTCACTGCCCCACCGCGCAGCGCCGAAGGTGCCCCCGTCACCTTACCCATCGAGCTGCGCGTCACCACCAATGGCACCCCGCCACTGCAATCGGCCCCGGCTGTGGTTCACATAACGGTCACGGACAATCCCGACCTGCATCGTTCAGCAACCCCTCCGGCGTTTCACGAGCGACCCCACGACACCTGGTTTGATTTTCGTTTCAAGTTATTTTTTGGCACAGGAGTGACTTTTTGGTCCCTGTTTGTGACCGGGTTGCTGGCCCGTTTAAATGACGGTGGCACCGACCAGGTGACACTGCAACGCTACTTCAGTGCGCGTTCAATCGTCGAAAGCCGCCGCGCCATTTGGATCAGCGCCATCTGTGATGTCCCCTTAATGCCGTTGATGTATTTGACAGGTGCCGGGGTGTTAGTGTACTACGCCATCCATCACTACACCGGTCTGCCGGCAACCGCGGGCCAGACAATGCCCTATTTTGTGGCCCACAAACTGAATCAAGTGGTACCAGGTCTGGCCGGCCTGTTCATTGCCGCCTTGTTCGCCGCCACCATGTCCAGCGTCGATTCAGGGATCAACTCGATCAGCGCAACACTCACCACCGACTGGTACCGACGGCTGTTGGTACGGAACCGTGACGAACGACATTATTTGCGAATTGCCCGTATCCTGACCCTTGTTCTGGGCATCCTGGCCACCAGCGTCGCGTTGTTGCTTGGCCAAATCGGTGAATTGTGGCAGATCTCGATAGCCCTGATGGGGTTCTGGACAGGTCCCCTACTGGGTGTTTTCTTGCTTGGTTTCTTTACTTGCCGGGCCAACACGGTCGGAGTGCTGAGCGGATCGGTTGCAGGATTAGCCTGTACCGTCTGGTTCCAACAGACGGGAGGCAACGAGTTCCTATTCAGCGTTGTCGGACTGCTGCCCACCCTTATCGTCGGTTATGTGGTGAGCCTTGTAACGGGTGCCTCTGACAAAAGTCGCTTGCACGGATTGACCTTGTGGACCAAACATCTGCCAGCGGAAAACCAGAAATAAACAGACCCCGTACCTGGTGAAAACCTCGTGGCCGAAAACCTCGCCCCGCAGGGCCAGCGTGTAGCTCACCCCGACACGCGCGGTGAGTTGGGACTTGGCGAGGGACGTATCTTGGTCCTGGTCTCCCCGATTTCATATCGTAAGCCAGAATCACTTACAAGGTTTTTTCAGGGCAGGTTCGCCGTCGAATCATCACCTTTCGGACGGTGGCAGATCCGCCACCGCTCCCACCAATGGTCCGCTGCGTCAGAGGAACGAACCCGTCAAGCAAGTGGCCTTGCTGTGACGAGACGGAGCCTGAACAATCGCTCGACCGCCACGGGAGCTTTGCGGGCCTGTGCGGATCTACTATATTGTGGGAGCGAATCGGGTCGCAGCTGGACGGTATCGCAGACATTCAGTTGTCCGCCTCGCCGATTTGTCCGTTCAGGCACGTCGCGCCAGCGTCACGTTCCTCGACCGGCACTGGTAGTCCGTAAAGTGGGATATTCTGGCAACACAAACGGCTCCTACTGGTTACCAAACCTCAACCATCAACGGACGTGACCAGGGCATGCAATCCATCTCCAAAAACGACACGTCACCCCTCCCGGCAGCGGCCCCTGACCGCCTGGTTTCGTTAGACGCTTACCGTGGTCTTTCGATGCTATTGATGGTTTCCATGGGATTTGGTGCATGGCAACTGCTCCAGCAACCGTGGGTAGCGGATCATCCCCAGTGGAAAGATTACCTGCTGCAATTCAATCATCGCGACTGGCATGGCTGCACGCTCTGGGATCTTATTTTTCCGGTGTTCCTGTTTGTGATCGGCGTGGCCATGCCGTTTTCATATCGTAGCCGCAGCCAACATGGACAAACCTGGACCCGACAAGTCATGCACGCCTTGTTGCGTGGAATGATCCTCTACACACTCGGAGATTTTATCGTTTCCTATCATGCCGGCGAACTACAAACCAATTTCCCAGTCGTTCTACAAAAAATCGGTGTCTGCTATTTTCTGGCCTTTCTCATCCTGCGTCTACATCCCGGACTACAACTAGGCACGGCGTTGCTGCTATTGGTGGCGCACACAGCCGCCTACCTGCTGTATGCAGGAGACAGCGGCGATCCCTGGGCCAGGGGTGACAATGTGGGAAATTACGTGCAAGAAAATTGGTTCCACTTGCCAGTCCGCAGCGGAAACACCGCGCTGAATGCAATCACCGGTACCGTCAACGTGATCCTGGGAATTCTCTGCGGGAGGTTGTTACAAAGCTCACGCCACACCCTGCTCAAGATCAGCTTGATGCTACTGTCGGGGATCGTCATCGCGGCAGCAGGCTGGGCACTTGCGACACAAATCCCACAACCCATCCCGATCAACAAGTGGCTCTGGACCAGTTCTTACACACTGTGGACCGGCGGAATCACTCTTCTAGGCATGGTGGTTTTTTACTGCGTGATTGACGTGTGGCACTGTCGCTTTTGGGCATTTCCCCTGGTCGTGGTGGGAATGAATTCGATCACCGTCTACCTGGTTGCGCAATTGTTACGGCCACAGATTCAAAAAGCAATTGTGTTATGCATTCCAAAATCGATCCAAAACGAATTCGCCGGTTACCCTGTCCTGCTCTCGGTGTTGGTATTGCTGGCCATTTGGGGGTTTGCTTATTGGCTCTACCATCATCGCGTGTTCATGCGCGTGTAGTCACCCACATCAGGAGTCGCCTCCGCCGAAAGTAGTATCCTTTCGAAACACAAAATCCACAGGCCATCTCATCCACACCAAGACGGGAACACGCCACTTCGTCAATGATCAATAAGGTCCGGACAGGTCTCTTCAACGATTTGCAGGATCGCTTTCCTGGTGTCAAGATCGAGATGGGAAAACTCATCCTCCTTTGATTCGGCTGTCAGCACTTCGTACAAACGCTGTGAAACATACGAGTTTACTCGGGGGGGAAGTTGCCGGAATACGTCAGTGTAGATCATGTAGCTCAAAGGGTACTTGAACAGGCGCGTTTCCAAGTCCAATTGGTACAGGCTGCGTCCCTGCTGGTCGTGTGGGCCCTGCGACGAGAACTCTTCACTAAATCCAGAAGTTCCCTTGACCGGCGCGCGGAGTTGATATTCGTTGACAAAAAGCATGTAGGCCAACAGTGCTTCCCCGGCCCGAACCACCTTGCGCTGTGTCAACTCGTTGCCGAACAGTTGGTCACGGTGTAACATCGCATCGTAATGCTCGCCCTGGATTTCCTCGTAACGGGCCTTGGTAATCAGGTTCTGCATCTGCGCCTGGTGTTCCAACACCATCAATGCGACGATGTCACTATGTCCGGTGGGGTAGGGCCCCGTGTTGAATTGCGCGGAGAGGTCCGTCAGATTGGCTCCGGATTCATAGTCAAACTCTTTCACCGATGTGTCGCGGTCCGCCATCAGGTTCCCCATGTGGAGTGTAGGTCCGTGATTTCCTGTCACGTAGTAGCCACCCCAACGTTGAGAAAATGGACTGGTATGATCCGAGTTAAAATTGCCAAGCCGGTAAATGGGCTGGCCATTGGATTCCGTAAAGAGGCTACGCACAACAGGCCCCGGGACCTGCTGGGTGCGTCGATTGGCATGGCATTGCAGGCATTGGCCGCTATCGCGTTGAAACCGAGGGTATGCTGTTTCTTGCTGACGCAACGTGTAAAACACGGTTCCAAGCTTGGAATCCGAAACAATCATTTCCAGAACGTCCCCGCCCAGAACCCAACCAACGTAGACCTCTTCGTTGAAGTACAGGGCGCGCGGTCGAAGCGGTGAAATCCAGCGCAGCTGGACGCTTGATTTTGAGTAAACGAGCACTTGACTCGATTTCGAAACATTGAGTTGCTGCAAGAACGAGTCGAGATAGCCCCGGGTACGGTGAAACTCCAGTTGCACCTCGCCGGCAAGGATTTTCTCCTGGAGTTCAGAAACCAGGTTGCTGGCAGTTTGCTTGTGGTAATCGATCGGTGTTCGTTCGAAATCGAAAGGGCCTTGGGCCTGCACCACGGCGTACCAGGTACTCGACAGCCCCCAGACCAGCCATTGGTAAATCAGCCTGGAATTCATCAAATCAGTATCACAAGGGATGAAAACAGATAGCGAACGTGACGCACGGCAGCCTCTTCTCCATAGTGGCCTTCTCCGATTCTACCACGATTCTACCACAATCTGGCGGTCGTCCTCTTCGACTTCTGTGGCGACCCGGCTGGCGCCGTGAGCACCCGCCAGAAATCGTTTGTACATGGTGATACCATGCGCAGCTCACGGCATTTTGGTCACTGCTTCTCCAGCACCATCTGCTCGGTTTCCAGCCGCTTGAACATGGCAGCGTACTCGGGGGACCCGTCATCGTCCCAGTATTCCGTCGTGATGGGCGCATCAAAACTCAAAGGAATCAACCGCCGGCGGTTTGGCAAAACCATGAAATGTGCCGTCTGCGGAGGGCGCATCAGGTTGTACATGGCGGTCCCGTTCTCAAAGCGACTCTTGAGAATATACGGTGGTTGTTCCGCAGGAGTGTTGACCTTGAGTCGTTCCAGTTCCTCCCGGTCCAGCGTGACCCCCAGGCCCGGGGATTCTGGAACACGGATAAAGCCATTGGTCGGCTCCAGTCGCTCCTGGACGACGTCCGATTTCCACGTCTCGGCATCGCAATGAAATTGCAGGCTGGCAGTTTTAAACGCAGCCTGCATGTGGGTTGTCATGGCACGGGTGATGTGTCCTCCCACCCACTGGATCATGAACGGTATACCAGCCGCAGCAAAAAGTCCTGCCCGTTGCATGATCAATCCCAGCTTGTGGTGTCCCATCACATAACCGTCCGCTGCGCGGCGCAGCACGTCTTGCGTGTACTCAACCTGGCTACCATGGATGAGCACCGGTAGTCGGATGCGTTTCCGCAAATCGACATAGCTGTCCATATCTTCGGTTCTCAGCGGATCTTCGAAGCTGCCGGCAATTGGCGAGCGAGCAATCCTTTCCACCAGGTCGGGATTGTGACCGTAATGTTGGAAACGCGTGAGATCAAACTGGATTTTGAATCCTTGGGGCGCCACCCGTTCCATCGCCTCCAGCTGGTCAAACACGTTTTCGAAGGGCGACAGGTGGTACTTCATCCAGGTGTAGCCCATGGCCGAGTAATTCGTGACGGCCTCGGCCATGTGCGACGGGTGTGTCGAAACTGTCCAGGAACCGACTGGAACCCAACGGCGATATCGCTGTCCAAACAATTTGTAGACGGGAACTCCAGCCGCCTTGCCCATCAAGTCGTACATCGCCTTGGCCATCGCGATCGAGGTTTCATCGCCGATCCAGTCAAAGGGACTGGTACCAATATATTGCTCCAGGACTTCTGGCGCCTCGCGTCCCTCGCCCAGCCCATAGATCCCCTTGTCCGTATGCACGACGTAGACGGTTCGCTGGCTCGGACCATAGAAGTGATTCAATTCGTACTGCAGCCAATCCAGGTAGTCCAGCTTGATTTCGTGTGTTTCAATGTCGGTAATCGTAATCCGACCGTGAACCGAATCAGAAGCCTGCTTGGCCGCCAGCGCAGCCTTCCACGGCTTGGCCAGGACGGCTGCCGCAGCAAGACCACCCGCTCCTGCCGCCAGGAAGCGGCGGCGGCCGAACAACCTGTCCGATTCGCCCAGTTGCTTGGATAGAGTCATTGTTTCCTCCATGTTCCATGGATCTGTCGGGAACTGTGTGAGTCACCATCAAGGTTGTCAATATTCTTACCACATTTTCACCTTGGACGGAGGACCACGATGGCCACTTCGGCGGCAAATTCTGCGGCGGCCCAATCCGCCTAGGATGGCAAATGCGTCGTCCCCAGACAAGCAGCTAACATCATCTCGCAGAGAGTCTTTTCTGAGCAGTGCGCTGCATCCCCCTTAGCAAGCAGGCCCTGTGCTGCCCCGCTCCTCGTCCGTCAATGCAACCGCGAACGGCAGCCAGCCGGGCTCTACATACCGCGAGGGCGCGCAATACGCTGCCTACCCTGTACCACACCTTGCTGAGCAGCCGCGCATCAATAGAAACCGTATTTTTTGGTTGTATCCCGGAGTTTGTCACAACACCGGATCCAACGGCAGCTAGGGCCCTCTGGCACAACAAAGCAGTCCCAACAGGCCAACCACAAGCAGCAGGCCCGTTGATGGCTCGGGCATGCCCGCACCAACGCTCCCAGCATTGTTAAACACGTCTCCGAAAACCGTGCCCTTGCCTTTTAACGTCGCAGCGGAACCGATCTCGATACCGTTGGGCACCGTCAATGTTACGTCCGTCGCCACTTCGAGGATCAGGGGACCGGTAGACCCCAACAGGCTGATGTTGTCAACGGCCGAATCACGATCGACCAGTACCAGCACACCGTTTGCATCAAAGTCATTGTCAAGCGTCACCACCCAGTCAGCGTCCGGGACACCTGCGGGCGCCCAATTCGAGGAATCGCTCCAATTACCAACACCGACCCAGGAATAGGGTCGCAGGGTGTACTCGACCACGTCTGCCGGCACATCCAGTTCACTCAGTCCATTCCCAAGATTATCCGTGACAACCACTCCATAGAACTGCGTTCCCAGCAAATACGGAAACGCGGACTCATTCTTGTTATCGACGGTTGCGTGGTAATGATAAATTCCATCCGGATATTCGGGCGTTACCATAAAATGACCATTGTGCTCATCAAGGTGCCCCGAACCGGATACGAATTCGTAATCCTCCATGTAAGTGCCATCGTACGTCCCGCCCGGATCACTGGGGGGCAGAGGCCGTGTCCCTGAGCGAAGTTGGTAACTGCTCTCCATCCGTACCGCACCACCAGTCCCAGCAGCATTGGCAAAACCATAAGGTCCATAAATCGGGAACCCATCGAACGCAAAACCGAGGATCGGCGAGTGACCACTGCCATCATCGCCCAATTGTGCCCTCAAACTCACCGGTTGCTGGTGGTGATGATAACGACCTGGCGCGAATCCTCCGACCGTGGATTCACCCCATGCCGGCGCAGGATGACCGAGCGCGGCATCCATCCCGTCCGCTTCATTGATGACTGCGTTTTGATTCCAGACACCCTGGTTCCTATAGGAGAAAGCATCTTTGACGTTGAACATCGGAACACCATTGACCAGCACGCCAATGTTTCCCAACGGCGTATCGGTTTTCGTACCTGTTTCTTTCTCGGGTGACTTGGGAATGCGAAACAACCACTCGCGGTCGGTGGCAATCCCTGGATTGCCGTCTGGCCACGGCCCCACGGGATAGGATGGCACCCCGGTCGCATTGACATACACGTCGCTGTCGTTGTGGCGTACCTGCTGGACATCGGCATCATAGCCGCTCACCACGGCATGAATCGCTGTGTTGGTACTACTTCCTGTTGCACCGCTGCCATTGATCAGCCAGGAAGTGACCACCGGCTCGAGCTCGGCGGAATGCCCACCTGGCACCATGGTTGCCGACAGCCACAAGATGGTTACCCAGTGCACCCACGAAAAGCACGATCTGTTTGGGACCACAACAGCTGCTCTGGACAAGATGGCCTGTTGCGTAGCCTGGTTAAACGGTTGCGTAGCCTTGTGAAACTGTTGCGTAGCCTTGTTAAAACGGTAGGGAGAACGTTGGCACCAAAGTTGAAAGGGGCTCCCAATTCTTGTCATTTCGCACTTCCTGTCAGTTGTTTTAAAAACCACATATTCATCTGCAAGTTATCCTTTTCGTTCTCAATCAGCAAGTTCAAGGCCTGGCGCAGGTCATTGCCTGGCAAAGCTTCGGTGTGGCGAGAGCCAGTAAAGCCAACCGTTGGGGCGCGTGTTCGCACCAGTCTTTCCAAAGATCAAAACTTTCTCGCCGGCGGTGCCGCTATTCGGAAACGTCCCGTCTCGGGGCATGCTTGTTGGCAGCGCGGCCAGCTGCCTGCTCACGGATGGCAACTTGGGTCAGCCAAGGCGTTGTGTAGCCTCTTCCCGCCATCAAAATCGCGCGGTACTGCAACCAGCGCTCACCAGGGTTCAACACGATATGGCCCTTTTCCCCGACGCGCTGCCAGGTCGCCTCTGCCAGCGCGGCAGAAGTGGTTGCCGACCGAAAGTCAAATCTTACTGCCGAGCCGTGCGGCGTCTCCGCGGCAAAGGAGAGCACCAGATCCGTCGGCGGCCGAGCAGTCTGCATTGCGACAGGAACCGAAACATACGATTCTTCCAATTTGCGGGTGGCCAGGTTGCCCACATCGACATTCTGCATGAAATGCGGACCGTGGCCGGGTAACCGACTGCGATCGGTAACGGAGAAACCTGCCGTCGAACCCCAGTAGAGAAAGCTGTCATTACTGTGATTGTTTTCTTTGTAGGTTATTTTGTGATTGAACACTAACAGATCGATGTGTCCATTTTCATCAAAGTCTGCCGCCAACAGACCAGCGGGTGCTTCGCCGGGCAATCGCGACGGACGCTGTGACGAAAAATCCCCGTGGCCGTCATTCCAGAACAAATATACGGGAAGATTTCGCCGCTCTCGGGAGGAGTATTGCGACACCGCGATGTCTAGGTCGGTATCCTGGTCCAGATCGGCAACGACCACGTCAAACGCGCCGGAAGTGGGAAACTCAAAGCGGGGTTCCCGGCTGAAACCTTCTTCCTCGCCAAAATAGATTCGGACCCAGGAATCAAACCGGTCGCCATCCTCCCCATAGGATCGCAGCAAAATCATGTCTAATCTTCCGTCGCGATCGAGATCGGCAAACTCCACATTGCTGGCGAATGGAACTTCGATCCAGGCCACATGATCCAATGAAAATTCAGGCTGGCCCCCCAACAGTACACAGGTCCTTGACCCAACAACGTCCGGCACCACAATGTCCAACCAACCGTCCTGGTTAAAATCCACCACGCGACTAATCTGCGACTTTTCGGCCACTCCCTCGATGCGCTGCGGAGGATGTGTCAGGCCCTGGCTCGATCCGCGCAACACAACCAACGCATCGGTGTCATTGGCAACCGCGTCCAAGAAACCATCTCGGTCAAAGTCAGCCATCACAAAAGAGCCCGCTTCATTCATGGGAATCTCTTGTCGCTGCTGCAGAGATGGTCCCGAGGGCGAGCCCCAGTAGACGTAACTGGCGCCTGACTCGCCACTGTAATGGCGGGCAGCATTCGCAATGAACAACTCGGCATGGTTGTCGTCGTCCATGTCTGCCATGGCTGTCGCCATGGCCATCACGCATGGATATCTCGACATGGCGGCAGGACTGTAGCCCCGGTGCGCCCGTCCCCAGTAAACATAGACATTCTCTCCCTTGCCGCCATGGACGCCGCTACCAGAGTTACCAAACACCAGGTCCTGGCGACCGTCTCGATTGATATCACCAACCGCGACGGCGGACGCTCCGAAGGTCTGCAGGTCGGTGCGTGCTTCGACACCGTACCCCCAAGGTTTTCCCCAATAGATGTAGGAGCAGACGTCCTGGTTTCCGTACGCTCCCTCCGAATGATTCGCAAAGGCAATATCCAGTCGTCCATCCTGGTCAAAATCAGCAACAGCCAGGTCTTCTGCGGCCAGCGTCGGCAAATCAAGTTTTCCGGCGAGCGACCAGTCTGACTTACCCCACAAGATGGCCGATTCATCACCACTGGCCACCACCAGGTCCGTGCGCCGGTCCCCATCCAGATCAGTCAGCACCGCCCTGGCTCCTCCGAACGCAACCTGCTTTTTCAACGCCAGGCGCCCCGATTCCAAGGCGAAAATCCGTATCTCCGTGGGCGTGACTGCCAGTACCACCGTCCCCCACGGCACACAGGAAAACACCCGCACCGACTCAAGCTCGGGGATGTCCCGTTGGATCACCGACGGCAAATCGGGACCCTGGGCAGATCCTGGATAGACCAACAGGCTACCTGGTTCGGTTTGCTCGGTTTGCTTTCCGGCCAGGATGAGTTCCGGATAGCCATCCCCATCCAAATCGCCCGCCGCACAACCTGTCGCCGAGCGCAGGGGAATCACTGTCCTTTGGTGGATGCCATACCGTTCGGGCGAACCCCAATAGATATAGGTCCCCTGGTCCGGATAGAGCGGGTGGTCACCGGCGTACGATCTCTTGATTTCATTGGCAAACACGATTTCCGGGTGCCCATCTTGATTCAAGTCGGCAACAGCCACATCACGGGCTCCAATCGTCGGCAATTCTACCCTTTGTTGCTGACGGTATCCGTGTGGCCCTCCCCAATACATCAAGCTGTTGCACAATTTGGCATCGCCCGAGCTAGAACAGGCAAAGATAATCTCTTGCAGTCCATCCTGGTCCAGATCGTGAAATGTCACCGCGCTGGGACTTGCCGCCGGAAACCGGACCACGTAATCCCGGCTCTTTTCTTCCTGAATCCACAAATCGTAAAGGGACATGGCTTCATAGACAGGCGAAATAGCAGAACGAAAACCTCGGCTTGTCTGCAGGTACCCCAAGGCATCAACGCTACCGGACCTGTCGTTGTGGGAGTTGCTGAAAACCAACTCGTAGTAGCCATCGTTGTTCAAATCCCAGCGATGGATGAACTGGATACGGCCTTTTTTAGAGACGTAAAGATTCTCGCCGGCATTCCCAAACTTGCCCTGGGAAAACATGTCAAAACCTTCGTGCACGACCTCGAACGACGCGCGTGGAGCGGCGTTACCCGGCGCACGGTTATTGGGCTCACTACCAACAGAGCCCGGGACGGCCGTGTACTGAACCAGCAACACAAACGCCACACAGCACCAGCGAATTGAGGACTTCCATTGCATGAGTGCCATCATGCTTCGTTCCCAACCCGCTGTCAAGTATTGGCAGGGATCAAAAAACCGCAGACAACGCTCCGATCAAATTTCAGCGCGAGAATCGTGCCCACGGAAATAGTTCCTGAAATCACCTCACGGCCAGCATGCGTGTGTGGTTGGCTACAGGGTATTGGCGGGCGGCGCTTGGTCAACAGCCTGCTGGTCATTTATCCGTCTGCGGCGAGTTGGGAGCGATACATTTCCAGCGCAAAAAGTAGCGCCATCGCTCCTCCACGGTCGTCGGTCCCCAAAATGGCCGTTCGGTTGTAGTAATCCACGTAAGCGTGCTGTTTTCCGGTACCGGTACAGACATCGTGCAATGTTCCGTCCGGCGAGGTGCGTGCCTTGACGGCGTGCCACGCCTTGCGCAGCAGCGGTTGAAATTCTTGCCTGGATAACCACCCCCGCTCGATGCCACGCGCCAGCGAAAAACCGATCATGCAGGTCGAACTGAACTCGCAATACGTTTCAGGACGCTCGATGATCTGGTGCCAACAGCCGCTGAGGTCCTGGTACGGCCGCAGCGAACGCAACTGCGCAAGCGCGGCGTCTCGAATGGCCTGGTAGCCAGCGTCCTGGGGCTGCATTTGGGACAACACTAGTGCCTGTCCCAACGCAGGAAAACCGTTGCCTCTGCCCCAAGGTGCTTCGTTCCAAGGCGAATGACGGTAAATTCCATCGGGGCGCAGATTCATGGCGCGGGTGGTATGCAGATGGTCAACGGCCCACTCCAGGTATCGTAGCTTTCCCGTGAGTCGTCCAAATTCGGCCAGGATGGGCCCTCCCATAAAGACCGCATCGCTCATTTCATGATGGTACGGCATGAGAAATCCGGGCCCGGCTGGTGGCGCCGGTTCGGGCAACCGTTCGTCCGCAGCACGCCGGGCAACTTTTAGCCAGGACTTCTTTTCATGCACGTCGCTGCTGGCTCGAGCGAGCGCTGTAAAGAGAAGATGCCCACCCAACGCACTCCCGCTGTCGACTGCCGCGGTCTTTTCACCCGCCAGGTACGCGGCAGCCAGTGACTTGACCTGGGCCACATGCTGTTCGTTATGTGTCAGCTGGCCATATTCCAGCCGCGCGATCAAGGCCAGCGCCGGGATGTATGTCACGCTGTCCAGATGATCGCCGTAAACTCTCAACAAATCCTCGATCATCTGCTGCGCGTTGCGGTCAGTTCGTCGAATCATTTCCTGGCGGCAGACAGAAACTGTTGGCGTGATGCTCGTGATTGCGGAATGCAGTGCCTGTGTCAACGCAGCGGCATTTCCCTCGATACACTGCACCTCGAACAGCGGTCCCGCTGCAGTTTTTTTCTGGTCGATGGCAGCCTGCAAGCTTTCGAACCGCAAGGTGTCCGGTTGGAAGGGGGCTTCCTCCACCCGCAACGTGGGTACGACAACGGTATCCGGTCCACTCACCAGTAGCCAGCGCCACAAGTAATGCGAATAGCAGTTCGGTTGGTTATAGGCCGTACCCGTAGGCGGAAAGACAATCGCAGCCTGCGGAGTGTGACTGCCTCGTTTCGGGGCCACCGCGTCTCCGGCCGGTGCATACACGATGGCAACGTTTTGGTACGCCGGGGTGGGTAAAAGCTCGCCCAGGAGAGTGTTGAGTCGGTCCGGATCCGCACTGGCGGCATTTGCCACAATCACCACTCTCCGCTTGCCTCGCTGGTAGGCGTACCAGTCCGGCGGGATCGCAGCCTGGATGGCACGACCATCAAAACAGACACCGATCGGAGTCTCTACATGGGCAGCATTGACGAGCGGAAAATCCCATCCACTCGAACACAACAGCCAGACCACCACGACACCTGCCAGCCAGGCACCACTTGCACGTTGGAAAATAAGGTGGGACATCGACGAGTTCCTGTCGGGGTTGGCACTTGGTAGATCGGCCCGTTGCCGACCAATGGGACAATGTATGCCTCCTTTTATAGGGTACCTGTCCCCTGCGAGGCTAGGTAGCAGCCTGCACGCTGCCGCCTGCCAGGGCAGCGATTTTTGGGCCCCGCTGGGGTCGAGCCGCTAGGAATCGGACCAGGTCTCGTGGCGATGCGGGGCCGGCGCATCAGGATCAATCAAAATAAACGGTCGCTGCGACCGGATTCCTGGCGAAATCTCCTTTTTTTTGGAAACCGGATTGCAGCCAATTGCCGCAAATTTTCGATGACTGGTGAGACGCGATGAGATGACCGCCACAGGGAGCGACACGGTTTCACGCAAAAAGGGGTCGGCCGGCCGGAATAGCGGAATACCGCGCGGTGTGTCGCAGCGTCGAGCCTGGCAAATTCTAGGACGCTGCGTTCTCGGTCCGCACGTCAACACAACCTGACTTTTACGCATAGGTGCGTCACCGTGGATGACTGGCTTCGATACGGGCTGCTGTTGGGCGCGGGGGTCATCGCCGGCACCCTCAACATCATCGCCGGGGGGGGTTCGTTTTTAACGCTGCCAGCGTTAATCTTTCTCGGCCTGCCACCGACGGTGGCCAACGGCACGAACCGGGTGGCAATCTTCTGTCAAAACCTGGGCGCCGTGTGGGGTTTCCAGCGACATGGCGTTGTCGAGTGGAAATATCTCGTTTGGGCCGCGCTGCCGGCCACCTTTGGCGCCGGGCTGGGCGCCTGGGCCGCCGTCGCCATGGGCGACCACGACTTCAAGAATATCCTGGCCTTTTTGATGATCGCTGTCACGCTGTGGACTTTGTGGGATCCCTTGAAAAAGAAACAACCCTCGGTAGACAGCCAGCCACCGCAAATCGTACCCCTGGTAGTGGGGTTCTTTGTCGTGGGAATCTATGGCGGATTCATTCAGGCGGGCGCGGGATTTTTGATCCTGGCCGCAACCACCATGGCCCGGCTCGACTTGGTTCGCGGAAACGCCGTCAAGGTCCTGACGATCCTGATTTATACGGGATGTGCGCTGACCATCTTTGCCTCCCAGGGCAAGATCGACTGGCAACTGGGTGGTGTACTGGCGGTGGGAAACGTCATCGGCAGCCAGATCGGTGTGCGGCTGACAGTGCTGAAAGGCCATGCTTGGGTCAAGACCGTGGTGACCATCGCCGTCATCGTGTTGGCAATCATGCTGCTGGTACGCCCCTGACACCGACTACAGCGATCACCGCCGTTTGGCACCCGGATTGGGAGCATCTCAAAACGAGATTTCTGCGATCGTTTTGACAGCACGGACCTCCTCAGGGTCCTGCGGTGAGCGGGCGCTTGGTTCTCAGGAGAATCATTTTTTTTCTGGGCCTGGCGCTATTTTTGACCTAAAATCGCTTTACCAGATCCATTTTCTAGCGCGGCTGCTGAGCGCAGTTGGTCAGAATCTGGCAGGATCGGCGATTCGTACACCTCTTTGGTACGCTGCTTGCGTTAAGAGCCTTCGTAAGACAACGGGAACCGCGGGTTCCCGATTCACGGATCTACTCTAGAAAAGAACGCAGGAGCACATCATGGAAATTTTAAATCGAAAACGACTCGTGTTAGTCGCAGCCATCGCATTTCTCTCCACATCCTGGATGGTGGCAACGGCCGCTACTCCCTCCCGATCCGCCAAATCAGCTGTGTCCCGTCGACCAGCAGCTGCTTCCAAGGCAACCCGCAAGGTCAGCCGAAAAAGCAAGACGCGGGCCAGGACTTCTTCGGTCAGGACAGCGAATCGTGGAATCACGATTCACAACCCCAACACCCAAAAGCCACTCATCAAGAATCCAGGCCGCAAGCCGAACAGCAAAAATCCTGGCATCAAAAACCCAGGCCGCAAGCCCGGCAGCAAGAAACCTGGCATCAAAAACCCAGGCCGCAAGCCTGGTCGCAAGCCCAACGACAAGAATCCAGGTCGCAAACCGGGCGGTCACGGCCACTACGAACCTGGTGACAAGCCGCAGGATCGCCCCATCGTCACGCGACCGCGGCCCATTCGTCCCATCGTGACGTATCCCCGTCCGATCCGTCCTATCGTCACACGACCCCGTCCGATCCGTCCCATCGTCACGCGACCCCGGCCCGAGACGCAACCGGAACGACCGAGTCCGACCACGAACCCCGCCCCAGAGGTTACCCCCCAACCCGAGAGCATCGAAGAAATTCCGTCGCTGGAAAATATCGAAGACGCTTTAGAAGAATACTCCAGCGTCGACCATGACGAGCACGATCCCGAGGAAATCGAAGAAGTCAAAACGATGGCCCAAAAGTGCCTCAGTTTGCCGGTCTCCTGCGGTTGGTGGATTGATTTCTGCTGCTGGAACTGGTGGGACTGGTGCAGTGTCAACTGGTACTGGAACTGCTGGACTCCCTGCTACTGGAACTACGTCTTCTGCCCGCAGCAGGTAATCGTCATCAACGGCGCTCCGCAGGTATTCGCAGAAATCAGCTACTACGTTGGCATCAGTGGTTCGCAAATCCCCGGGTTCGGTTTCGGCATTGAGACGGTCAAGAACAACTCGCCCGCCGAATGGGCTGGCTTGGTAGCCGGTGACGTGATCGTGAGCGTCAATGGCGAAGCGATGACCGGCCATGACGTCCTGTTGACGGCATTGCAGCTGAACGATGGCGTGCTGAACTTGGAAGTCGTTTACGAGGGCAGCAACGAGATCCAATTGGTACGGGTGGTTGCCCAACGGGTGCGGGTCTCTTCGTTCTGAATGAGCGTTGCGATCGCTACCTTGAAAAGGCAAGGGTGGGCCGGCTGGCCCACCCTTTTTTTTGTGAGCCGTCACGGGAAACCTGCCACCCCTGCGTCACGGCGTGCGGCCGACGGCCCGGTTGGGTGTTTGCTGGCGGTTGTTGCCAGGGACCAATCTGTCATACAATCTGCTGGTAGGGGCTGATTACCGCCGGTCGCCCGGGTCTCGACGGACTGGCCCGTTTTTTGGGCCCGGCTTGGCTGGCCCTGTTTATCCACACCACTTGTTTGTCGAGGCATGACAAAAGATGCGACAGATTTCAATACACATGATGCTCTGTTGGTCGCTTACTGCTGCTTCGGTGGCGTGTGGCGAAGAACCCCAAATGGTCACACCGCACGACATCCGCACGGTGGTAGCCGATGACAAACACAACGCTTTCACAGCCATGGTCCGCTGGAAAGACGCGTATTGGTTATCGTTTCGTACGGCCAGCGATCATGGCTCGCTGGACGGTGACCTGGTCGTATTGCGCTCAACCTCTGCGGACGTGTGGAGCGAAGTGCTGAGGCTGGACATTGTACCGGACGACCGCGACCCACAGTTCCTCGCCACGCCGGACCGTCTGTTCCTGTACGATCCTGGCCGGGACGGAGGCACGCTCAAAAGCTTCGTGGTCCATACGGATGACGGAACCACATGGAGCGAACCACGCCAGGTCTACGAGACCCAGTTTATTTTTTGGAAACCGGTCGCCCATCAGAACAAGTTCTATGCGACCGCACACATCAGCTCCAGCGACGGCACAAAACGCAAATCGCACCTGATCACATCCCTGGATGGGATCCACTGGGAAAAGATTTCCCAGATTCGAGCTGGCGTCTGGGAGAGCGAAACCACGCTGCACTTCACCGACGACGAAAAGATCATCGTATTCTTGCGTCAGATACGCGGTTCACCATCCTCTGCCATCCTGGAATCCTCACCACCGTATTCCCAATGGAAAAACCGGCCCTCCAGCGGCCTGTATCTTGCGGGGCACGCCGCTTACACTTTCGACGGCGTGACCTATTTATTTTCACGTTCTAGCATCGGCGACAAGTCAGGCACCCGGGTGTACGTCTATGAAAACGAGACGCTGATCCCTTACTGCGATATCCCGTCGGGGGGCGATTGTTCGTACCCCGCCGCAGTGCGCAGCGGTCACGAGATGCTCGTCAGTTATTACTCGTCGCACGAAGGCATGGCGAACATTTACACCTGTCGCATTCCGCTGCGGGGTCCCTAGCCAGCAGGGCGCAGCGTCGCCCGGCGGCCGGCCATTCTACTGCCTGGGACTCGCGAAGTCGTGAACTGTCTTCTATTTCAGGGGGACACTCAGGCGGCTTGCAACAGACATTCCACATGGTACCATGGTCAGCGCGATGGTCCTGACCACGCCAAGCCACAGGTCCTATCCAGAAACCTATCATGCGTTGCGTTCAAACCCCTCAGAGCAATTGTCGTTTCGGCATCGCCAGCGCGGATATCACGCCGCCCGTTGGCATCTGTCACCGCATGTGGGGTGCCGCGAAACACGATCAGGCGACCGGCGTGCACCGACCGCTCGTCGCCACGGTACTTTGGATACAGGCATTGGAATCGTCCGACGACGGCGACGCTTTTCAAGTGCTGGTGGCGCTGGACCATTGTTTTTTGTGGGCTGAGGAAATGCAGAACTTGATCAGCTCGGTCAGTTCAGCGACCGACGTGCCGCCGGAACGGCTGGCGGTTGTTTTCTCACACACGCACGCGGCCGGTTTGATGGGTGCCGAGCGGGCATCCATGCCAGGCGGGGATCTGATCGCACCGTATTTGCGGCAGATACAGGAGCGAGTCGTGTCGCTGATCTGCGACGCTCGTGAAACCGCCGTCGCGGCAACGATGGTGTATGGACACGGCCACTGCAGCCTGGCAGCACACCGTGACCTCTGGGACGAGCAGCGGCAGGATTTCGTCTGTGGATACAATCCTGAAGGACTCGCCGACGATACGGTAGTTGTCGCCCGCGTGACCGACGAAAAAGGAAAGAACCTCGCAAGTATCGTCAACTATGCCTGCCACCCCACGACGCTCGCCTGGGACAACACGTTGATCAGTCCGGACTATCCAGGTGCCATGCGTGAGGTGGTAGAAGCGGAAACCGGGGCACCGTGCCTGTTCATTCAGGGGGCATTGGCCGACCTTGGTCCTGTGAATGGTTTTGTGGACGACGTCGACGTCGCCGATAGAAATGGTCGGCAACTTGCCTATGCCGCGCTCGAAACGCTGACCTCGCTGCCGCCCGCTGGTACGAAATTCGAGTACGCGGGGCCGGTCGACTCGGGTGCCAGGATTGGAACGTGGTCGCATGTACCGCTAGCCTCCGACGAACAACGGCTGCGAGCGGCGTGGAACTGGCAACGTGCAGAAGTTCCGCTCGCGTTGCGAGACGACCTGCCGCCACAGGAGCAACTGCAAGCCGAGCTCGCCCACTGGAAATCGCAGGAAGAGGTGGCCCGCAACGCAGCTGACCAACAACGGGTGCGGGACGCCCGGGCGCAGGCCGAGCGCCGCCAGCGGGCGCTACGACACCTGGAGGGCCAATCGCAAATGACTCACGTGCGATACCCGCTGACGCTTTGGCGCATGGGTGACGCCATCTGGCTCACCGTCGGCGGCGAGCCGTACAACGTCCTACAGCGCCACCTCCGCCAGCGGTTTCCCGGCGTGCCCATCATCGTCGCGACGCTGGCCGGCGGATTCAGCGTCGGCTACCTACCACCGGAGGACCTGTACGGGAAGGGAATCTACCAGGAGCTCATCGCTTCTGTCGCCCCTGGGTCATTGGAGCAGATCATCGAGGAATTGGAGGTGCGGATCAAGAAGATGCTGGACGACATCTAGCTTGGTTCGTGCGTTAGCTTGGTTCGTGCGTCACTGCACGACTCGTCAATCGCGTCACGGGGCGCGCGTCACGGGGCGCGAATACCCAATTGCTGTTCTACCTCGCTCAGCGACTCGTCGACCGCGTCACACAAGGCGTCCAATTCATCGGCGGTAATGGTCAGCGGTGGCGCCAGCGGCAAGATGAAGGGAGGCACGCGGATCCAGACCCCCCTGTCGCGCAGCGCCTGGGTCAACCGGACATTCACGCCGATATCCGGGTCAAAATGTTCTTTCGTCTCACGGTCCCTGACGATCTCCAGACCCTGTATCAAACCGACGCCCCGGGCATCGCCGACGATGGGATGTTGTTCCTGCATCCGAAACATGCGCTGCTGCAGCTGCTCGCCGCGTTGGCGCGCGTTTTCCAACAGCTGTTCTTGCTCGACAATCTCCAGGTTCTTGAGCGCGGCGGCCGCTCCACCGGGGTGGGCCGAGTACGTATACATATGGCTCCACGACTTTTCCGGTGGACCGCTGAAGACGTCGGCGATTTTTGAACTCGCCAGCGACGCGCCCAGCGGAAAATAGCCGGACGTGATCCCTTTGCCCAGGCTCATGATATCGGGGGTCACGCCGACGAAGTCGGCGCCGAACCAGGTGCCGAGCCGCCCGAACCCGGTGATGATTTCGTCAAAGATCAGCAGCACGCCGTAACGGTCGCAGATTTCCCGGACCAGCGGCCAATAATTCGCGGCCGGGACGACACCGCCGAGTGGTTGTGTCACTGGTTCGCCGATTACTGCCGACACGGTCTGGGGACCGGCGTTCTGGATCGCCTGCTCGATCGCCTCCGCTGCCCGCTGGCCACACTCCTCTTCGCTCTTGGAACCGAACTCGCAACGATAAAAGTTGGGGCCGGGCACGACAATGGCATGCTCTGGCACAGGATGATAGTCAGTGCGGGGAAAGAACGGATGGTCACCCAGAAACATCGTGGCCCACGTTCCCCCATGGTAGCTACCGCGGCGAGAGATAATTTTAAAGCGTTGACGCTCGCCATTGCGCATATGATAGCCCTGCGCCAACTTGATGCTCGATTCGTTCGCCTCGGATCCTCCCTGGCAGAAGAACGTCCGCGACAGGTCACCGGGCGAGAGCTGGGCCAGCCGGGTCGCCAATTGAATCGCAGCCGCTGTAACTCCTGCGTAAACGTTCATGCTGACGTTCGACAACTGGTCGTAGATCGCCTGCGCGATCTCTTGGCGACCGTATCCCACGTTGCGAAAATACATCCCCGAGATGCCATCGATGAAGCGCCGGCCGTTCACGTCCGTGAAGTAAATCCCCTCGGCTTGCTGGATTACCACCGGTCCGTTTTCGGCAGCCAGCAAAGTCGGGTTGGTCATCCCGACGAACAGGTGGTCCAGTGCAGCCTGGCGAAGCGAGTTCGGATCGTCGCGGTGTGTCAGGTCGGTCGAGTTGGGGGCTGGATTCTGTTTCATCATTAATTTAACTTTTGGCGAGGCCACCTGAAGCCATGCAACCAACTGCATCACGCCAGGATCTCGTGGATCACACCGCATCCTTCATCACGAACGGGTCGCGAAACGTTGGACGCAGCAAAATGGTTTTTGAGTTTCGAGGGCAGAAAAGTAAATCGAATCTGATTCACACTAAATAGATTCTCCACGAAATCGCCACTATAGCCAACCCCCACCGACCCCCTCTAACCAGGCAACCGTTCAGGCTACCGGTCTACCCGATCCGTGCGCTGAAATTGGCGTTGGGGTCGAACGTGGACGTCAACATGCGTTGAGCCAAAGGAGTTCCTACCGCGGACGAAAGGATTAGCAACGCGAAATGTGTGGCAACTGGCTGACGGAACGCTGATGCTAGGTGTCTTCGAGTACCTCATCAAGAACTGCAAGTCATTTGTGTGGCGAAGCAGGGACGGCGGGAAGACGTGGAACCAGCGATACCAAGCCGCTTTCGACAGCGTGCCAAGGACTATCCGTACACATCGTTTGGAGAAGCACACCCGCAGCAGACTCGATCCGGCCGCCTTTTACGCGATCCTGCGTATTGGTGCGAGAAACACGTGCCACCCAACCTGACTGTCCGGATCTGACGTGATGGTGTTCCCAGACAATGACTCGATCAGCCCCGATATGTTTCACGTCAAGCACTGTACTGACCCCTATTACGCCACCGCCGACGATGATGACCTCTGCTTGTGTATTCAAAACAGCACGCAACAGGACTTTGATGGCCCTCTCAGCGGTTTGATGAAGCTCAAAGGCATGTCATGACAAGATGCCTGTTGCCACTTTCCCATGGACATCGGTTAAGCGAAAATCGCGACCCGCGTAGTGGTAGGTGAGTAGCTCGTGATCCAGTCCCAGCAGGTGGAGAATGGTTGCATGCAGGTCGTGCAGGTGGACCTTGTTCTGTAAGGCGTGGTAGCCATAGTCGTCTGTTGCCCCATAGCGAATGCCACCCTTCACGCCACCGCCGGCCATCCAGATGCTGAAGCCGTCGGGATTGTGATCCCGGCCGGCTGCTTCTCCATACTTGCCTTGTACGGTCGGCGTGCGACCGAATTCGCCGCCCCAGATCACGAGCGTGTCGTCCAGTAATCCGCGCTGCTTGAGATCCTCGAGCAGTCCGGCGATCGGCCGGTCGACTTGCCGCGCGTTCCGCTCGAGTTGACCGCGAAGCGCGCTGTGCTGGTCCCAGAGGCTGGGGAGGGGACTATGTGTGACCTGAATGAACCTCACGCCTTGCTCGGCGAACCGCCGTGCGAGCAGACACTGCCGGCCGAAATTCGCGGTGGCCGGTTCGTCAAGTCCGTACAGTCTCCGAGTGGTCGCAGTCTCGTCGGTGATATCCTGGACTTCGGGCATCTCCGTTTGCATACGAAACGCCAGCTCGAATGAATCAAT
>CAYMUR010000014.1:66766-83055 GCA_964393615.1 uncultured Pirellulaceae bacterium | reverse complement strand
TGCCCGGATAAAAAGTGACAATCTGTACAGCAGACGTTTCGAATTGTGGCAACAAGTCGGCGGGTAGCTCAAAGACATAGGTATAGAGCCCCAACACCAACACGGCTAACGCGATGACAACAACGAGGTACGGATTCTTTAATGCAAGTCGTATCATTTGGTCTACTGGCTAGTATCGCGTACCAACTACTGACTGAAATGGGTCAGCACTGCTGGCCATGACTTTCCCACTGGCAAGTGTCAGCAAAAATCCAGACAGGTTCCCCTTGAAAAATGCGTTCGTTCACACTTCGGTCAACATCGACCACAGCACTCGTTAAGGTCAGGAAAATCAGCAATTCTTCCTAAACCGTCAAATACTCACTAACACTCAAAGTTTCCCTGAATATCGCAGTTTATGCAACTACACAGCGGGAAACGAGCGTACTGCCAGGGAGCGGCCCCACGACAGGCCCAGTATGCCAAGAAATACAATGATTTTAGCTGGTTCACGTTCCCAGCGACGTTTCATGGTATGGATTCATGGTATGGGTTCATGGTGTAGGTGTCCGGCAGAACCCAAACCGTGTCCATGTAGCTAACAATCCCTCGGGGTGGGGCGGGCGGCGTCCTAACGAATCTTGCCGCGAGACTCCAAATGGAACATAAGCAGCGCCACATCGGCCGGAGTAATCCCACTGATACGACTGGCCTGGGCCAGGCTGACAGGTCGGACATGTGAGAATTTTTCTCGCGCTTCGGTGCGCAAGTTGGTAAGGCGTTCAAAGTCGAATTCCGCAGGGATACGTTTCTCCGCCAACCGTTGTTGACGAGCCACCTCAATCTTTTGCCGTGAAATGTAACCCGCATATTTAATGTCGTAAACAACCTGCCGTGACACTTCCAACGATACATCACTCAGCGCCGGACAACATTCGATGATTTGTAACCAGTCAACTTCCGGTCGTTTTAAATACTGATCCAAAGTAACCTGGCCATGTCGGTGTTGTTGTAAGATTGCCATCACCAATTCGATTTTCTGTTGTTTGTCCTCTAACCGTTCCCAGCGTTCCGGTTCGACAACACCTAACTCTTTCCCCACCTTTGTCAAACGCCGATCAGCATTGTCCTGGCGTAGCATCAGGCGGTACTCTGCTCGGCTGGTAAACATACGGTATGGCTCATCAACACCCCGTGTTACCAGATCGTCAATAAGGACTCCAATATATGCCTGCTGACGATCGAGAATAAATGGTTCCTGGCCTTTCAATTTCAACACGGCGTTAATACCGGCCATAAGCCCTTGAGCACCAGCTTCTTCGTAACCGGTAGTGCCATTGATCTGCCCGGCGAAATACAACCCATTGACACTTTTAGTTTCGAGTGTGGGCCACAATTGTTGTGGTGGGCAAAAGTCATATTCGACCGCATAGCCATAACGCATCACTTCCGCCCGCTGCAGACCCGGAATCATACGAAACATGGCATCCTGCACATCACGCGGCAGGCTGGTCGAAACACCATTTACATAGACTTCTAACGTCCGTCTTCCCTCAGGTTCAAGAAACAATTGATGGCTGTCTTTATCGGCAAAACGCACAACCTTATCTTCAATCGAAGGACAGTAACGCGGGCCGCTCCCTTGAATCTGACCACTATACATTGGAGCACGATGGAGATTGGCTTGAATCAGTTCGTGAACCTGCGGATTCGTGTAGGTAATCCAGCAAGGCACTTGTTCAATATCTAGTCGATCTGTCAGAAACGAAAATGGCTGGGGCTCGTGGTCTCCTGGCTGGATTTCCGTCTGGTCATAATCAATGGTTCGTCCATTCAACCGAGGTGGGGTTCCGGTTTTAAACCGTTCGATTGAGAAACCAAGACGCCGCAGCGCGCCACTCACTCCTGTTGTGGTTCCTTCACCAGCGCGACCGCCCGGGGTTTTGGTTTCTCCTGTATGCATCAATGCCGATAGAAAAGTACCCGTCGTGAGAATCACACTGCAGGCGTCATAAATTGCACCGCCACGCACACGCACCCCCCGAATGGCCGAACTGTCCCCAGTCTCATCGACGATCAGGTCTTCGACAACCTCTTGTTTTAATGTCAATCGCAATTGGTTTTCGACAACGTATTTAATTTCCTGCTGATAGGCTTTTTTGTCGGCTTGTGCACGGGGACTGTGCATCGCCGGACCTTTCCGGCGATTGAGAAGGCGAAACTGAATTCCGGTGGCATCGATGGCTTGTCCCATCGCCCCTCCCAACGCATCAATCTCTCGTGTAATTTGTCCCTTCGCCACGCCACCAATCGCGGGATTACAACTCATCTGGCCCACGGTATCTAAATTGGTTGTCAACAATGCCGTCTCGGCACCCATGCGCGCTGCCGCCAAAGCGGCTTCGGTTCCAGCGTGGCCGGCGCCAATAACAATCACATCAAATTGATAATTGGAATTTGACATCGAAAAGAAACAGTAAACGAAATGACAAAACGCCCCCGGTAAAACCAACGATTGTCGGTCCTTTTCAACCGTTAGACTAACAGTTCTCCAAGGATGCGTGGATGCGGGGTTACGACAGTTTTCTCACACAGCACCCTTTTTCTTCTGCCGTAACTTGTGGAAAAACCCTGACCAAAACAGCAGAAATCTTGTCCGACAATCATCACCATGACTCCTGTAATTTTTTGAGTTTTTTTCTCTTCTGACAAACACTTCCCCTCTGCCTACCAGTCAAGCCCAGAGCCACATGGTCGATTTGCATAAATGGTGACTACCGTAACATGCACGTCACAGAGTTCATTTTCTCCAACACCAGATAAGAAGACAGCTCAGCGGACGGTAGCCAACAAAAAAACTAGATACCCAATAGCAACCCCTGATCGAAAGAATGGTGAGAGGATGCTTCCTACCTCTCCGAGGATCATTTCCCCTGATTTAGCAGGCAGAAAGTCTGCCAGCGGCCCCATTTTTGACCATCATTCGTGAAAAAATTGCTCTGATTTCGTACTCTGGAAGGATCCGTTAAAAAACATTGCTTGACCCAGTGACGCTGGAAAGCCATTCTACAGTTGGTAGAGCGTCCTTTGCACGTTAGACCCAGGGAAAAATGATGCCCCCTAGAGTCTGTTGAACGAAGCGACCATCTTCGAAAATGGAAAATGCGTGACACGCCTATCGCAGATTACCTTTTTTTAATGAGATGAGACCAATACTGATTACGTGACCGGCCGCCATCCCTATAACAATCGTGTCGCACATTGTTATTGTGATTGTCAAGGTAAATTTGCACAATCCATCAAGTATCTCCAGGTATCAAGACATATTCGCATCAAGGTGCTATGCCAGAACCATCCACATCCCAACCCCAGCCTTCCACAGAACCAGATCTGACAGGGCAGCAGTTTGGTGACTACCAAGTGCTGCGCCAACTGGGGCAAGGTGCAATGGCCGAAGTCTATCTGGCGTTGCAAAAGTCGCTTAACCGAAATGTCGCACTTAAAGTACTACGACCAAGCCTTTCCGGCGACGAAAATTATGTACTTCGCTTTCACAACGAAGCCCGCGCCGCCGCTTCTTTGGTACACGCCAATATTGTTCAGATTCACGAAGTTGGCCGCATCAATGGGACACACTTCATTGCCCAAGAATACGTGCGAGGACAAAACCTCGGCCAATATCTTAAACGCCATGGACCGATTTCAGTCCCTCTGTCACTACTGATCATGCGTCAAGCATGTGCTGCCTTACAACGTGCAAGCGAAGAAAGTATTGTGCACCGTGATATCAAGCCAGAAAACATCATGTTATCAGCAAAAGGGGAAGTAAAGGTAGCTGATTTTGGGTTGGCCCGGGCACAAAACGATGCCGTCAACTTGACCCAGGTCGGTATCACTATGGGGACTCCTCTGTACATGAGCCCAGAGCAGATTGAAGGCAAGTCATTAGACTCCCGATCGGACATCTATTCCCTGGGAGTATCTTTTTTTCATATGCTCACCGGTACGACGCCATTCACAGGCGATTCTCCGTTGAACGTAGCCATCCAACACCTGCAAAACGAACCCCCTGACCTGGCTTCTATTCGACACGATCTGCCGGAAACTCTTTGCCGCATGGTCCATCGCATGATCGCTAAATCACCGGCAGATCGATATCAGACACCGCGGGATTTGCTCCATGAATTAAGTTCTCTGCAATCTGACACGACTAATGTTGAATGGCCAGCAGAAATTGAATTACTCGGCTCTTCTGATTTCTCCACAATGAGTACCTCACGCATTGACGCCACACAACGCTTAGATGTGGTCATGAAACGAACCAGTGGAATTCAACAAACGAAGAAAACAGGACATCGTTGGGTACAGGTCGCCATCGGATTAACATGCTTCATCGCTTTTGTTGTGGGCGCAACAATCGCTCTGTCACTGCGCAAACCTGATCTTCTTCAACTCACACCAAGTGAACAGCAAGAACTATTCAACCGATTTGATTCAGCAAAGTCTCAATTTCGGTTCGCTCGGCTGCTACAAACGGAAAGCGGTTATCGAAGCGTTCAACAATACTTTCCAGAAGACAAGTACTATGTGAACATGGCCAATGTTGAATTGGCACGTCTCTACCTAAAACCACCCTATTCCAACCCAGACAAGGCATTGCAAATATTTCAGGAACTTTCTAGCCTCGACGAAACAAACGGGCAATTTCGTGCTACTGGCATAGCGGGTGAAGCCATAGTCTATCATTGGCGCAATAAATTTCAGAAATCGCAAGCCCGCCTGGCAGAACTGGCTGAACAATCCCTCTTGAGACAGCTGGAACCAGGATGGAGACGAGAATTGGAACAGATACGTCGCAAGAACCTTAAGGCACTCGGACAGGCAGAACGTAGTCATCAACAACGGTCAAATGGTGGTCGCAACTTTGACAGAAGAACTCCAAAACCCCGGTAACGAACGATACATTTGTCATGGAACGGTCGAATGGCCGCTTCAATTGATTCAGTTGAAATCCACCAACCTGCCCGTGCCCTGCCTACAGCCAATCGTCTATTAAATCACCTAAATCACAGCCCTAATACACTTTTCACATTTCACAAGAGAGTTCGAATCGGGCAACACAGCACTTTGCGATCAGAACAATCTTGGATTTTTCGAATCCTGTCTGGCCATCGTTTTGGATTCCGTTTCACCAGTCCTTTCCAGCATGTCACCCCAGGAAAATCGTTGTAACATGTTGATTTCAGCCTTTCGTAAACTCCACAGGAGCCCTGCCGGATCCCATTCGACATGAAACTTTTCTCAAATAACGTGAATTTCTTGTGCCGACTGGTACAAGATACCTTAAATCCAGTAGAAATAAGTCAAATGGGTAACATTTGACGAATTGGCCCCTGATGAGTCACAATAGAGAGCATTAGGAATGCGGTATAGATTATCGCTATAAGAATAGTCCATCTGTGTTGCGTTCAGTTTTAGACTTGTACATTTTTAGACTTCATACAAATTTTTGAGGGAGAGTATCGATGGGAGGATTTTGTAAGGTGGCCAGATCCCTGATTTCGTCTTATTGCGGAGTTTGTGTATTGTCAAGGACTGTGGCCACAGCCTTAGTTGTGGCGTGCCTTCTTAGTTCGCCGGCCCAAGCAATTCCACCCTTGGTCGAACAGTTCAAAACCAAATATGTGTCTGCCGAACCAGCCTCTGACCAGGAAAAATCGTTCGCAGAATTAGTCACAAAAACTAAATGTAATCTCTGTCACGTCGATGGGGAAAAAAAGTCTGTTCGAAACCGATATGGTACAGAACTGTCGAAACTCGTTAACAAGGACGAGTTAAAAGCCGGGCTTGAAAGCGATCCGGAGAAAACCACTGAGGAACTGTCTGCAGCCTTTGAAAAAATCGCTGCTTTACCTTATGCCACGGACCAGGAAAACTCGCCCACCTTCGGACAAGTAATTTCTCTTGGCCGTTTACCCGGTGCTGAGCACGACATCAGCGAGTTAATAGCTGCCCTCTCCACCGACAAGCCAGCTGAATCTGTGGCGACGCAAACAGCTGCCGCCAGCGGCTCGGTGAGCGAACTGGCAGGCGCGTTATTCGGTCAGCTCGAGTCTGAACTTACCAGTGAACTTACTGAAAACCTCAAAGCAGAGTTGCTGGCCGAATTGACTGCCAAGCTTCCCGACGCCGTCCGCGCCGTCTTGCAAGCCGAGCGAGAAGCAGCCGAACGTGAAATACGAATAGCGGCGCAAGGCGACGCAATCGGAAAGATCGAGGAAATCGGTGGTACCGTGCGAGAAATCGCCCTCGACGATGATCGGAAAGAGGTTGCTTTTCACTTGAGTGGTAAAGCATTGACAGACGATGGTTTGGCACACGTCCGAAATATCGACAAAATGATTGTCTTGCACCTCAAAGGCACGCAAATTACCGATGATGGATTAAAACACTTGTCTGGTTTGCCCACATTGGAAAAATTACATCTGGAAGAAACCAAACTGACGGATGCAGGACTTGCTCACCTGCTAGAAATTCCAAAACTCAAATGGCTCAATATTTATGGCACCGAGGTGACGGACGCCGGTATTGAAACTGTTAAAAAAATGAAGAATCTGGAAAAGCTTTATATCTGGCAAACGAAAATCAGCTTGCCCGGTTTCCAACAATTGCAGGCAGCACTTCCCGACACGGAGATCATCCCTGATCTAGTCAAAGAAAAACAACGGGCGGAAGACGAAGCCATACGCAAAGAAGAAGAAGCTAAAAAGAAGGCCGAAGAAGAAAAGAAAAAGGCTGAGGAAGAAGCCAAGAAAAAGGCCGAAGAAGAAGCAGCAGCAGCTAAAAAGGCCGAAGAAGAAGCAGCAGCTGAAAAACCTGAAGAAGAAGCCGAAGCGAAAAAGGATGAGGAAACACCGGCCGCAGAAGAAGCCGAGGAAAAGGCCGAATAGCCGCAAGATTTCGATGACACGTAGTGCAAGGCGGGCGTTGAGTATTGTCTCGATCCCGCCCGGGGGTCAAGACAACGACTACTGAATCGGAGACTACTGAATCGGAGACTACTGAATCGGACAAGCCCGGTCCGTTTCCCTGGTCATACCATCCTGGCGGCTCGACAGTAAACTGACTTACTCACGTCAAGTGGCTCCTGCTTGCCAGGACAGAGTTTTTGCCAGGACAGAGTTTTTGCCAGGACAGAGTTTTCCCGTTTTTTTAAGGGTGCTTTGTCGTCGCGCTGCGTCAGGTCCTCTCCAGTTGCCATACCACACCACTTGGATTTCAATTTTTGTCGCCAGTTTTTTGGTTCAAATCTGCCGCCCGATCAGTCTTGACACGATCTGCCAGCACCGCGAAGGTCTTGCCGGCACGAGGCATCACTAGCAGCGTTGCTTCCTCATCACCGGTAGGTGATAGCTTTTTTACAAGTTGGCCTGGATCCAGGTCGACTCCTCGCTTCTTGATAGTCAGTCGACCAATGTTCTTTGCCCGCAACAATGCCCGCAGATGCTTGATGTCGAACGGGAGTATTTCTATGACACGAAATCCCAACCGTAACGGATCTGCCCCACACCATGGCCCGGTCAAATAACCACAGAGCGGTGAAACAGATTCCAGCCCCGCTGAATGAGCCATTGCTCCAACGAGACCGGAAGCCATTACCGCGGCATCAGGTTCATAAATAAAATCGCCGAGGCGAACAGCGGTGGGAATTGGTACGTCAGGATGTCCTGTCAGGGTTGTTGCCACACCCGCTTTGTCAATGCAAGTTGCTGCACACAATCCGTCATGTTTGGCTAGTTTCCCAAACCACGCTACGAGTTGTTTACATTCTCTCCCATCGCTGATCCATTCCAGTTCGGCGTCCCGCCATTCCAGCGGCACGTTGGCTGCGGGAGCCAGCTTAACCGCTGCATTCCTATTCGCATTCAACAACACATTGAGTAATTCACGGCCTGGGTCATATTGTTCAATTCGTGTCGTACGCCGACTGGCAACGCGTCGGTCAGGATCGACATGCCATTGCCCGACGTTGGCAAGTAAATCAAGCGAGACGGCACGTTCCAGAACAGTGGCTGCCAGCACACCCGCCACCTGACAGTTCGTCCTGGCAATGAGGGTTGCAATTGGACAGCGGTCGACGGCAATCACAGGACAACGTCGCGCAATCGACAACAGGTCGCCACCAACACCGCAACAGAAATCTGCGGCGGACACTTCCAAATGGAAACGTCGAGATTTGTACTCGGCGATTCTCTCTCCTGATGATTGTTCAAGGCCCTGAGAAGTAAAGAACATTTGGTCGGCCTGTGCAAACTTGACTCTGGCACGTCGCCGCAATTCCACCATCTCCAATACCAAATGGGTTTGGGAAGCCGTCAATTCCTCTCGCAAAGCAGACGTTAATTGAACCAACGACCCCGTATGCTCCGATACTCGCCGTAACCATGGTTCGGCAGCGGTGCTCACAAGCCAACAGTAGTCTGTAAAAGATGGTTGCAACGGCATCAGATCGATTTATTGGTACAATGAAATTTGGTTCCTGAACAACAAAGACCCATTGCAAAAGCGTGAAAACCACACATGATAAATGGAAACATTGGGTCGGTAGCGTTTTCCGCTGGAGACACTGACGATGTCTGACAAAACCATGGCGTAAAATCGGAAATAATCTGGGGGCTGACGTATTGCAGGGAAATCCCAAATCGTTCCGATCCACACTGAGCCTAATTATAGTTGATAAGACATTTTCTGGAATTGGCACACAATTACACGTCATGGTCGACAGCATGAGTCGCCCCCCGGAAGGCTAGTGCTGGCCATGCCATTTATTTCCCAGGTTTAGGTATGGAAAACGGTCTCGAATTTACGGACCATTATCAACAATTTTATGGCTGAACCGGTCGAGCAACTTGGAATTTTTTTACACCTGGCAAGGGCAAGTGAACTGCGACGACGGCCCATGATCAGCGACCGACTCCTAATTCTGGCCGGTAGCATTGCTGCAGAAATGAACCTGGATGCTGTGGCGGCTTATTGTCGACATCAGGTTTTGCAACATAATCCACACCATTTGGTGCGACGCTGGTCCAACTTGGCTGAGGCGTTGGGTAACCAGGATTTTCAATACCATCGCGCCCGGCTACAACGCCGATATCCGTTCGAAAAGGCAGAACAAATGCTCGATTCACTGGGGATTCAAGTCGCTAATGAACGGAACGCCTATTTCTCTGATTTAGAATATGCGGCCGCCATCCTCGGTACTACACCGGCTGCACTCAACGAGCAATTCGGGAAATCAAGCTGACTCTCTCAAAGTACCTCGGCCAACCTCACTAATGAGTTACCCAAGACAATCTGTCACGGCCAGGTAACTTGGGAAAAGTGATCCGGATGTCACCTTCCTATTGGTTACAGTCATGTCTTCAGCAAAGAGCAAGATAAATAGCTTTCAAGGACGATGTTAATCGATAAACTATTGGCTAACTGGAGACCCATCCAATGCTCCCCAAAGGCTTTCTGTTTTCCTCGTTGCTTGTGGCTGCCGTTATGGTACCTATTGCAATTCGGGAAGAGGGCTCCGGAACCGTCCGGGACGGGATCGCAACGTGGTTGCAAAAAGAAGAAGCACCACAGCAAAATGGAACCCCGAAAGCAGCAGAAACGGATGATGTCAATGACATTCGTGAATTAGCTGTAGGCCCTCCAACGAAGCCCGAGCCATTTTCTACAGAAGTCCCTATCGAAGGAACTCCCGTGGAGCATTTGAGCGAAGTCATTCGTTTTAATGTCACTCCACAATGGGTCATGGGGCGCTGGCCACGGGTCACAACAGAGTTGTCCAATTTGAACCTGGAAGGCTTACGGGTACCATTGGTAACTGGTAAGAAACCACATGATCTGGCTGGATCTCTCACCTATTACTTCGACAAACAACAGCAGGTACAGCGAATCACGTTCCACGGGTTCACCTCGGATGAAAGACCCCTGGTCGAATTACTGACCAAAAAATGTGGATTCCATCCTGAGCCAACATTGGGACGTGGTCTTTACATGGCCAAGTGGAGTGGGAAACCGAAAAGCGCACTTTGGGTACGACACGTTCCTCTCGCCAAAACAAGTCCGCGCAGCGCAGAACTTAAATTGGAACTCGAATTAAACCGCCCCGGCGATGGATATCGACTAAGCAAACAGTTCAGCGGATTGCTCAGCGAACAACAGCGTGCTGGACGCTGGTAAATCTAACTCAAAGCAGGACAGAACAAACAGTCCGGTGAGACTCATTTTACCGCAGACAAACTTTGGCAGGGCTGTCTTCTAAACACGGCTATTACCTAGATTGAAAAACATTCTCTCTAACGGGAAACCCATGTTTCTCGGGCCTCTTCCAACAACTTGATCCAGGGACCAATATACTGTCCATGGTCGTGGTAAGTTCTACCGCTGACTAAATTGCCATCCAACACACATGGTTCGTCCACAAAAGTACCGCCGACCACTTCGAGATCAAAACGGCATTTCGGCACCGTCGCCATGCGTCTGCCTTGAAGACAGCCAGCATAGGCTGGTATTTCAACGCCGTGACAGACACAACCAATTGGCTTTTTTGCTTCGAAGAAATGCTTTGTAATTCGCACCAAATCTGGATCATAACGAATATACTCTGGTGCTCGACCACCGGAATAAAAAACGCCTATGTATTCTTCCGGTCGGACATCCTGAAATGCCAATTCTGCGTCGAGAGTGTATCCTTCCCATTCTTTGGTGATCGTCCAACCGGGCTTTATCTCGTGCAACACCATTTGGTACTTACGTTTCTCCGGTGCTGCCACAACCGGACGAAAACCGGCTTCGATTAATCGGTAATAGGGATACAATGTATCGACCGTTTCGGTAGCATCCCCAATTGGTATTAGCACTTTATGTTCAGCCATCATGACGTTGTTTTACCTGAAAAAATGGGGGAGGGGAGGTTGTGGGACACGTGAACCACATCCCTGGGATCTAGAAACCGAATACAAGTTTGATTTCATCATCATTTCGCAATCGACAATATTGTAGCAGGACAAGATCAGGCAAACTGTTTGTAAAGGGCAGGGGAGGGGTATCGCTCACAGGACGTCCAACTTGATGGGCAACAACGATGGGCAACAACAAGGATTCGCTTGCGCATTCGCATGAGTCACTTTAGCCGCTCAAACGGTTTGCCAGTTTAACATACCGACGGTGAGATGACTATCTACGGAACTCGCAAGAAAATTTCGTTTGCTGCTCGCAAGGCTCAAAAACAAGCAAAAAGTCTCGCCCGCAGTCCACGCCTGTACCATTTTGTGGCCGGTTCGCATCCAAAAGAAAAAGAGCAATATTTTTTTGGCATCTTGTTTTTACCATCCAACAATTTTGTCAGACGCCCTATCAGTAAGATATTTTTTTTACAGATGCGCTTCTTATACACGCCACAGGAATGAAAAACATATTGCGGTTAGGTAAAGTTCCTTGAATATTACTTTATCTCAACATGAGTAATCTGTCATTCATTACTTTTTAAAGAAAGGTATCTAATGGGGATTTTCAAAGAATTCAAAGAATTCGCCCTGCGTGGCAACGTTGTCGACATGGCGATCGGCATTGTGATTGGTGGAGCGTTCGGTGGCATTGTAAAATCACTTGTAGGAGACATCGTCAATCCTTTGATCGGGATCTTGGGCAGTGCTGATTTTTCCCGCTATGCATTCCAGTTAAAACACGTTGAAGGCGGAGAGCCAGTCCTGCTGCGATACGGGGCCTTCATCACAGTCATCATCAACTTTTTGATTCTAGCATTGGCAGTATTCGTGGTTATAAAAATCACGAATACGGCAAAAAAACATTTTGAAGAGGAAAAAGAACTGGCACCGAAAAAACCTACCGCGGAAATTATATTACTCACAGAAATCCGTGACGCACTACAAAAGAAGTGAAGGACAAAATCAACTTACCGTCATTCGTATCGACAAGGCCACACTGAAAAGACTGGAATTTTGTTGCTCAACAGGATTCATCCTCTAGACGAGCTTCTTCCCATGGAACTGTCACCTTCGAGAATTAAAGAGGGTTTTAAATAAATGCAAACCAGGACACCAGAACCTAGGCCACTGTCTGCAGCCTAAATACAGTTACAAGGCACATCCCCTTTAACTCAGTCCATCCTTCCACTGATTTTTCCCTATCTTTCGACCAAGAATAATAGACGACAACCTTGTTCTTGCCATCGACATCTCATCTCTATAGACTGTCGAAATCGGGTAATTACTGACACCGGTCAAGTACACGACCAACAGCTACAATCACCCACGCTGGATCTCCATGATCCAGCCCAAACTTATCCGCCGTCAAAATAATGGGCCGCGCAACTTGACAAATCAGAGTAGTTGGGAATTCAGCTTGTAAAATGCGTCTACAAAAGCAATAACTATAGTTACCAATCTGGCTGATCCAAAAGAACTGTGAGATGATCACGTAGGAATGCGTCCCAAAACGGCAACGTGGCCTTGACCAGGACAGCGATGGAAAGAGAGGTAAAATAACGAATGGTAACAAATCGGCCAGACAAGTATTTCCAGGCAAGTATTTATCGACATTTCACTTGTGCGTATGCGAGCTGGACAAACCAGTCACCAATCGATTCCGGCTGGAAGGCAGCCAGTCGGTTTCCTGTATCAATCGTTGATGCAGGTTATGGAGTTCCACTTTTCATCCTTTGATTTTGAGTCATTTTCATCATGCGCTACACTATTTGGTTGCTTGTATTGGTGCTATTGATAATCCATCAGGACAATTGGTTTTGGAATGATCCACGACTGGTCTTTGGTTTCATTCCAGTCGGCTTGTTCTACCACGCTTGCATTTCTATTGCTGCCGCCACGACTTGGTATTTGGCTATACGTTTTGCTTGGCCCGTAGAGCCGGCAAACGCAGCAGCGGTGGGTAAAAACAGCGAAACCATGGAGCGGGAGGGACAGGCATGACGCAATTGGTAATCATCTGCACTTATTTGGGACTACTACTTGCCTTGGGCCTGCTGTCCAATCGTTTATTTCGCGGTACTAGCCAGGACTATATGCTGGCCAGTCACAGCATCGGACCGTTTTTATTACTGATGTCATTATTTGGCACGACCATGACAGCTTTTGCTCTGGTCGGTTCCTCTGGAGAGGCTTTCAAAGAGGGGATTGGTGTCTACGGTATGCTGGCTTCTTCTAGCGGCATCATCCATTCTTTGTGTTTCTTTGTAATTGGCATCAAGCTTTGGTCCTGGGGCCATCGTTTCGGATACACAACCCAAATTCAGTTTTTCCGAGACCGGTTGCAAAATGACGGCATCGGCTTGCTCTTGTTTCCTATTCTCGTAGGGCTGGTCATACCGTACCTATTGATTGGTGTCATCTCCAGCGGACTGGTGATTCAATCGATGACAGGAGGTGCCTTTCCAGAACTGTTTCCCACCCAGAACCCTGGTACAAATGGTGGTGTTCCTCCATGGCTCGGATCGTTGGTAATTTGTTGTATTGTGCTGACTTATGTCTTCTTTGGCGGCATGCGTGGTACTGCCTGGGCAAACGCTTTTCAAACCATCGTCTTTATGGTACTGGGCATCGTGGCGTTTTACGCCATTGCTATGCAACTTGGCGGACAATCCTCTTTTCTGGATAACTTACGAGCATGCAGCGAAGCCGTATCGCATGAAAAACTTACACGCATCGACATGTCTAAAACAAAATTTTTCACCTACCTGCTAGTGCCGTTGTCGGTGGGAATGTTTCCGCACTTGTTTCAACACTGGTTGACGGCCAAGAGCGCTGCCAGCTTCAAACTGCCGATCGTCGCGCATCCCGTGTTTATTATGATTGTTTGGGTGCCGTGTGTGTTAATTGGCATCTGGGCCACCACCAGCTTGGTCCCGTCCAAACCACCACTGCCCAAAATACTTGGTACAGAAATCATCAACGCCAATGCAATATTGCCGTTTCTGGTTAAAACCCAGACCGGCGCTGTCTTGGGAGGATTCCTCACCGCCGGAATCCTGGCCGCTATCATGTCTTCGTTGGACAGTCAATTTCTCTGTCTAGGAACGATCTTTACTGGAGACATCGTAGCCCATTACGTTGGCAAGGATCGTTTGACGGACAATCAAAAAATCTGGTTGGCACGGTGTTTCGTGACGGCCATTGTTGCGGTCACTTATGGCTTAAGTTTATTGCCACAGCGCAGCGTCTTTGGTATGGGTGTCTGGTGTTTTAGTGGATTTGCCAGCCTTTTCCCACTGGTACTGGCGGCCGTTTACTGGAAACGCCTGACGGCTGCCGGGGCCTATGCTAGTATTCTGACAACCATTGTCACCTGGCTGTTCCTCTTCAAAAAATCTGGCTTTGGTCAAAATCGTAGCTACACCGTGGATATTTCTGTCGGGGATCTCACCTACGAAACCATGCCCGTCCTGACAATTTTTGTGGCTTCGGCCGTGGTCCTGATTGTCGTCTCACTCGTCACCTCACCACCGAACGAGGAGACATTGACTCGCTTTTTTGGCACAAAACAAGGCAGTTAGCAGCCAGTGGAAAGCGAATGGTCCTTCTGCCAGACTTTCTTTCTGGACGAGCGTTCTCGGCTTGTTGCTGTCGTGATAAATGGTAGAATAAGTAGCTTTGAAATTGCATTCGAGTCACACGCATTCATTGGATTGGAACGGCATGGCATTCCCCGGACGACCAGCTCCCCGACAACGCAAACGAACTAAGGCCAAAATACGGACACCGAAAAAAGATCCGATCTACGTGGACGGCGTGAGACCACGACCGATGTACGTGGACTACAAGGACCTGGAATTACTGAAAAAACTTGTCAATCGTCATGGTAAAATCGTAGGCCGCCGCAAGACAGGTTGCTCCGCCGCCAGCCAGCATGCAGTGACCCAAGCTGTCAAACGAGCCAGGTTTATGGCACTCCTGCCGTACGTTGGCGAGTAATCCATCTGCGCCTCGTGTTGACCAGATGCTGCCATACCTTGCCGTCGTTTTCTGCTCTCCTGTTTTTATTGCCTAGTATAGCGCGCCGTTGCTTCCATTCGCTTACTAAATCGCCAATCGATTTTCAACAGTTAGCGCGTTTAGTCCTTGCTGATTTTGCCTGCACCAGGATGTTTCTTGTTTGACGTACCACGAAAGGTTCGACATGGGCTCATCGTATACTACGTCTCGGCGTGTTGAGTTTCGCAACACGGACGCGGCTGGTATCGTCCATTTCGGAAGCTTCTTTGAATGGATGGAAGAAGTCGAACATGAATTTCTCCGTCAATTCGATCTATCTGTCATGATGGTCTCGGACGACATCCGAATCAGTTGGCCACGTGTCCACACGTCTTGTGATTTTCATTCAACATTGCGTTTCCAAGATATTGTTGACGTGGAGCTAACGTTGACAAAACTGGGAACATCAAGTGTAACCTATCATTTTTTATTTCGTTGCCAGGGTCGTGAAATAGCAAATGGAAAAACCATCGCAGTTTGCTGCCAAATCAATGACAAACAACCCCCGCATAAGATTCAAATACCTGATCGTGTGAGGGAAAAGCTCAACCAAGCCATGTAGGTGTATTTAGCCACAAGCTCAGATGCGTTCCAAATTACCGGGGAAGAGGCAACGACAGGTATGAAGTTCATCGGCACCCATTTTATCCACGGCAGACTATGGTCCCTTATCTTGTCCGGTTGACATCTCGAATATCCCAGGGGTTAGGTGGATTTGCAGGCTCATGGAGAAAACAACAAGCCGATTTCATACGCGCACAGCAGCAACCTGACGGCGGGTTTCGCGGTCGTGAGGGCTCAGGGGACTTGTATTATACAAGTTTTGCGCTCCGTTCTCTGGCAGTGCTCGGCGAATTGGATACCGTAACGGTCGAACGTGTGGGAGCGTTCCTCCGCGATCGAACTGCAGGCAAAGCCGCCATCGTTGATTTTTTTTCATTGATATACAGTGTTTCGCTGTTGGAAATTGCAACTGGGTCTGACGTTTTATCCGATGTTCCCTCCAATTGGCGCACGAACGTGGCAACAGCACTGGAAAGCCTTCGCCGCGACGATGGAGGTTATGCCAAGACAGAAGAAGGAGCGGCCAGTAGCACTTATCATACGTTTCTTGCGCTAGTCTGCCTGGAATTGTTAGAACAACCGGTTCCAGAACCACAGCAGGTCGTGAAATTCCTCCAATCACAACGATCGCCAGAAGGAGGATTTCGAGAAATCCGCGTTCAAAAGCGCGCGGCGACTAATCCG
>CAYMUR010000014.1:18704-66756 GCA_964393615.1 uncultured Pirellulaceae bacterium | reverse complement strand
AAAGCGGACGTTCGCAGAGCAAAAATAACGGCACATGGCCGTGTTTCATATCCTGGGTGCCGTCGACAAAGAATTGGAACACGAAACAGCTGATTTCTTGTCGGAAATGCAAACCGACGAAGGTGGGTTAAGAGCGAATACCCGAATCCCGATCGCAGATCTGTTGAGTACATTTACCGGCCTGTTAACATTAGAACAAATCGGTGCCGTAAACCGGATCGACGTATCAGCCGCATTGCGCTATGTTAAATCACTGGAAAATGAGCGTGGTGGTTTCCGCGGTGCGGCCTGGGATTCGGTTGAAGACGTCGAATATACCTTTTACGGATTGGGCAGTTTGGCGCTGCTGGCTGACCACTAGAAACCAGTTGGGAAAACTCCAAGCTCATGGACTCCGTTGCCTGAAATGCAAACATTACTTACTGCCTGTAGATAGATGGCTGATTTGTGCGTAAACAATTTGACAAAAGATTTTCCGACACGACAGGATCCATTGCGTGTTTTACGTGATGTGTCGCTAGGGCTTGACCAGGGAGACAATCTGGCCATCCTTGGGCCTAGTGGATCGGGTAAAAGCACATTGCTACATATCCTGGGTACGCTGGACCTGCCTACGTCGGGGCAAGTACAGCTCGGAGACATTGATCCATTCCAACTCGCCCCGCCACAACTAGCAGACTTTCGTGGTCAACGGATCGGTTTCATCTTCCAAGAACATTATTTACTGCCACAACTCTCGGCCCTGGAAAACGTCTTGGTTCCCATCCTGGCCATCGGGCGGGCTGAACCTGCTGACGTGGATCGAGGCCGCACCTTATTGGAATGCGTTGGCTTAATCGACCGCATGGACCATCATCCCGCCGAACTTTCCGGTGGTGAACGACAACGTGTCGCAGTCGCCCGCGCACTTGTACGGGAACCTGACTTGTTACTTGCTGATGAACCTACCGGAAATCTCGACCGCACGAACGCTGTGTCAGTAACCGAAATGCTACTGAATGTGCTTTCCCCCGAAAACAAGATGCTCATCGTTGTGACTCACAGCCAAGAAATAGCAAGCATGTTGAATCAACAAGTGGAACTGATAGAAGGCCGTCTGCAATAAGTTTCCCTGGCATCGAAGACAATATTGGATTCTATAGGAGATGCTGTCAGAACCATGTGGTCTTACAAGTCATCCGTTTCATGGGAAACGGATTCCATATCCATCGGGTCGGTCCGGAGGTTAAGCATTGGCTGCTCAATGGTTTCGTTGCTAAAAACCAAAAACCAGTCGATCTTCGCAGACATCCTTTCAATTCGTTGCTGACCATTTTCTACACCTCGTCAACTGTAATTAACTCGTTACGTTACTCCATGATTTCCATGTTATCCAAACGCCAGATGGTCCTTGGTGCGGCGCTGCACTATTGGCGCATCAACCTAGCAGTCGCTCTGGCAGTTTCGGCTGCCACGGCAGTGCTAACTGGGGCCTTGATTGTGGGTGATTCCATGCGAGGCAGCCTGCGCGATCTGGCCCTTTCTCGCTTGGGACGGATTGACAGCATTGTTCTAGCGGATCGCTTTTTCCGCGCGGATTTAGCTGCCGAATTACAAGCGAACCACCATTTTGCAACACAATTTGGCAAGGCCCATCCAGCATTCCTGCTACAAGTTACTCTGGAACAACAAACACCTGGACAAGAAGCACAAGCTGGTCGCGCTAGTGGTGTTTTGGTTTGGGGTTTGGATGACAAATATCAAGAGATTGGTGCTGGTGGTCCAGCTTCACTTCCCGGACCGGGTGAGATCGTGCTCAACGAACCACTGGCCAGAGAACTCGGTGCAGTGGTCGGTGATCTGGTAGTAGTGCGTTTACCGAAACTGAATCAGATACCCAGCGACACCCCTTTCGGACATAAAGTTGATATTGTCCGCAATCTGGCCGGGCTCCAAGTAACAGAAATCATACCCGCTCAAGGTATCGGTCGATTTGGTTTAAATCCAACACAACACTTACCGCTCAATGCTTTTGTCAAAATGTCAACCATTGCCTCGGCATTAGAACAACCGGGACAGGCGAATGCCATTCTTGTGACCTCCAAAAGTCCTGAGAAAATGGCTACCGTCCACAAATCCCACACATCCAAGGGACTGTCCGAGTTGTTGCGCCCGACGCTGCTAGACTACGGATTCCAGGTACACGAAGTTCGCCAAACATTTCGCCCACAGCCAGATGCCACAGAACAACTCGGGGTTCACTACATGCAGCTCACAAGCGACCGCATGCTGATACCACCTGAAATTGACGCTGCCTTGGCCCCTATTCTCGCCGATTACAACGCTCAACGCGTCCTGACTTATCTGGCCAATACAATCCAACGCCTTGATTTAGAGCCCAGCCAGAGATCGAAAAAAGGTGCTCCTCATGGCTCCGTTTTACGAAATGAAATCCCCTATTCGACCGTGACAGCAATCGACGCCACAATGCTGCTGGGACCGCTCTCGACAGCGGCCGAAGAAACAATTTTTGATCTGAAAGACGACGAAATCGTATTAAACAGTTGGACCGCTGCCGAACTGGGAGTCGCAATCGGGGAAGTAGTACAATTACAGTACTTTGTACCGGAAACAACACACGGTCAAACAGAAGAGGCAACCGCCACATTTCGCATACGTGATATCGTGAATCTCGTCGAACCAGCAAAACCTTACCGTAATGACCAGCCAGCTGTTTACCGCAAAAGACCAACACTAGCCAATGATCCCCACCTGACTCCCGAGGTCGAAGGCTTCACCGATCGTGAGTCGATCGCCGATTGGGATCCTCCTTTCCCATTTGATCAGCGCCGCATCACAGACCATGATGAACGGTATTGGGATTATTATCGAACTACGCCGAAGGGTTTTGTCTCGTATACAACAGGAAAAAAACTGTGGGGTACAAATCGGTTCGGCACAATCACATCTTATCGCATGCCGGCCCAGCCTGGCCGTTCACGTGACGAGCTATCGGCACATATCCTGGAGGCATTGCGTCAACCGGATCTGCACCCTGGTTTCTTATTCTTACCTGTGCGGGAACAAGGATTGCAAGCCGCAGCAGGTACAACCTCTTTCAGCGGTTTGTTTCTTGGATTCAGTTTTTTTCTCATCGCCGCCGCACTGATGCTCGTCGTCCTATTATTCCGACTAGGTATCGGACAACGTGTTCGAGAAGTTGGACTGCTCTATGCTACCGGATGGAATCTTCGACAGGTTACAAGACTCCTCATGAGTGAAGCGATCTTAGTAGCAGGGGCAGGAGCATTGTGTGGAGTGTTAGGTGGAATCTTCTATGCCTGGTTGATGATTGTCGGACTCCGCACTTGGTGGTTGGCTGCCGTCGTGACGCCTTTTCTCCAGCTGCACATCACTCCGACCAGCCTGTGGATAGGCGGCCTGTCTAGTGTGGTTGCCGCATCGGTATCCATCCGATGGAGTTTAAGACGATTGAAAACGCATTCGTTGCGGGGGATGTTAGCGGGTGAACCGGAGCCGATGATGGCGAAAGGCGGGCGGCTGACCTCAGCCGGTGCTTATGCGTTAGGTGTGCTGATTAGCTTGGGACTAAGCCTGATCGTTCTGGGGATATTTTTGTCGGGTGAGGCACAGGCTGGCTGTTTTTTTGGTTGTGGTACTACCATGTTGACCGCGAGTCTACTCTGGGTTTCCCGCAAGTTTTGCTCCTACACTGACTCATCACTTTGCATTCGTAGATTGACACTTGCAAGTCTGGCTGTACGCAACATGGCGCGTCGACCGGGCCGTAGCACACTGACTATCGGATTGGTAGCTTGTGCCGTCTTTCTGATTGGGGCAATCAGCTGTTTTCAGCTGGAACCTTCTCTGGAAGGTACAGGAGGGTTCGATCTCGTAGGAACCAGTGACCGGCCGATCCATGCCGACCTCAATACGCAGCAAGGACGGTCTGCGGTGGGATTGATCGGTGACGAAGTTGAACAGCTATTGTCAAAAACCACGACCGTTGCCTTTCGACTCAATACGGGTGACGACGCTAGTTGTTTAAATCTGTATCAGCCGTCACGGCCCAGCATCTTGGGTGTCCCCCCCTTACTGGTCCAGCTACACACACAATCACTAGCAGATGACAGCCAACATCCAACACATCATTTTCGCTGGGCAGAGACTTTGGCAGAGACTGAAGCAGAGCAAAACAACCCATGGTTGTTGCTGGACAAGGAGTTTCCCGATGGAGCAGTGCCTGTCGTATTGGACAAGAATACAGCCATGTACAGTATGCACCTGTTTACCTTGCGCGGGGCTGGCACAGCGTTTGAAATGGAACACGAGGACGGTCGTACGGTTCGATATCGAATTGTGGGCTTATTGTCAAATAGTATTCTCCAAGGAAAGCTACTGATCGCTGCCACTCAGTTTAAGCGGCTGTTCCCAGAAATCGGCGGATACCGTTATTTCTTGACCAAATCGGACACAGCAGATTTAGCGCAGACTGACAAAGTCACGTCAGTTTTGGAAGGCGCGTTGAATGACCAGGGACTCGATTTACAACCAGCGATCCAAGTGGTCGAAAGTTTGCTGGCAGTACAGAACACCTATTTAATGACATTTCAAAGCCTAGGGGCCCTAGGCCTGTTGTTGGGAACGTTCGGACTGGCAACCGTCCAGTTACGGAATGTGATGGAACGACAAGGCGAACTGGCAGTAATGCGATCGAGTGGTTTTCGCTTGTCGCGATTGGCATGGATGGTACTCTTGGAAAATACCAATTTATTGCTACTTGGCCTGTTAGCAGGCTTGTTGGCTGCGACAATGGCCGTTTTACCTCACTGGCTGCTAGGAGGTGCGTCAGTCCCTTGGGCGGCCTTGGCCAAGCTATTCGGTGTGGTATTTCTCGTGGGCCTGGCTGGCGGACTGTTGGCTGTCCGGGCAGTCGTGCTGGCACCATTGTTACCTGCATTAAGAAAAGAATAGTATGTCCCGCAGGGACACCATGCCGCACCAAAGATTCCATTTGTCGACGGAATGGCTCACCAACCATTCACGATAGAACAGGCCAATTGGTCTGTTGTCCTGCCACCGATCCACAGGATTTACCGATCCACAGGCTTTTCTGCCTCAAACCGCAGTACCTATGACAATCTTTCACCTAGCACTGCGACACACTCCTCGACAGGAATGCGTATTTGTTCCAACGTGTCACGATCGCGCAACGTGACAGTGTTATCTTCGAGTGTCTGTCCATCGATCGTAATGCAATACGGAGTGCCAGCTTCATCCTGGCGGCGATAACGACGACCGATCGCTCCTTTTTCATCGTAGAATACACTGAAATGGGATTTCAGTCTGCCATAAACCTTTTTGGCAAGATCAGGCATTCCATCTTTCTTCACCAATGGAAAAACAGCTGCCTTGATCGGTGCCAGGCGAGGGTGCAAACGCATGACGACCCGAGTCTGCATGTTACCCTTATCGTCAGGCGCCTCGTCTTCCGTGTAAGCTTCACAAAGAAACGCCAATGTCGCTCGGTCAGCACCAGCGGAGGGTTCAATGACGTGGGGAATGAATCGTTCGTTGGAGACATCGTCACGGTAACTCAGATCCTTGCCGCTGCCACGCCATTTGGGATGCCCTTCGTTGTCCATTTCCAATTGGAGCGGATTGGTGTTCGGGTCTAGCTTACCTTCCATGTGGCTCCGTAAATCGAAATCACCGCGGTGAGCAATGCCCTCTAACTCACCAAAGTCTCCTGGTGCCAGGAAAGGAAAAGCGTATTCGATGTCGCCAGTACCCGTGGAATAGTGACTTAGTTCATCCGATTCATGGTCCCTCAGCCGTAAACGGTTTCCGGCTAACCCCAGGTCGACATACCATTTCATGCGCCGATCACGCCAATACTCATACCATTCTCGCGATGTTTCCGGGTGACAGAAAAATTCGATTTCCATTTGTTCGAACTCGCGCGAGCGAAACGTAAAGTTGCGCGGTGTAATTTCGTTGCGAAAACTCTTGCCGACCTGCGCTACACCAAAGGGGATCTTAATGCGTGTGCTGTCGAGGACATTTTTGAAATTCACAAAAATCCCTTGGGCTGTCTCAGGCCGAAGAAAGGCCGTATCTTCTTCACCACCAAGCGCACCAACAATCGTCTTGAACATGAGGTTAAAGTCACGTGGGTCAGTTAATGTCCCAGGTTCCGAAGCACCAGGCGCCACAACTTGCGCTACCGAGTCTGTGGGCATTAGATTAACAAGCGGTTCATCCCAATCAAAAACCCGCTCGGCATACTTTTTCCGAACGCCGAACACCTCACACGCCCGTACCACCGTATCATCCACCGCTTGATCAGGATCCTCGGCATCGGTCACAACAAAAAACTGTTCCACTTGGTTATACCGCTCGATTTGCTCGTCGGTTAGCCTGGCCTTACATTTCACATGCCAGTCCGGAACGAAACGCAGCCATCTTCCGCGGAGTTGGTCAAATCTATATCTCTTTCTCGTATGACGACAATCTACCATTTTATCGACAAACAAATCGTAATGACCGCTACTCTTCCACACTTGTGGGTGCATGATAATCGTACAGTCTAGCCCTGCCATTTCATAAGCCGAGGGCGCACCCGGAGCAATTTCCTGTTCGTTGTTGCTCGTCACCATATCGCGCCACCAAGCTTCTTTGACGTTTCTTTTTAATTCCACGCCCAACGGACCGTAATCCCAAAATCCATTCAGGCCACCGTAGATTTCACTGGATGGAAATAAAAATCCTCGCCGCTTACAAAGCGACACTAGTTTGTCCATATCCATGGTCGTAAGTCATTTAGATCCAAGTAAAATAGATAAAAGCACTTCTCACAGGCTGACCGCCGGTGATATGCGCAAACAAATTTTTTACAACAACGTCTGTTGAAGAGTTCCTTCTTGGAGACTAAGTGTGACACAAATCGGCCAACCCACCAAGTGGTGAATAGTTTACTCCGTATTGTTCGTCTCGGTCTATGCCGGACTTCCGGAAGACAGTGTTAAGTAGTACCCTGTTAAAGTTAATTCCACCTAGTGAGGCGTACCTCCGCCAACGAAAACCTGATGCTGGCCTGAACATTGCGCCAAGTAGAAACAGACTTGAAAATAGAGACACGGTCAGCATTGAAAAATATAATCCACTGCCTGATCGTTCGCCGCTCTTTGACTCAAACTGAATAGCATATGACATTACGATCCTGGCTGCCTGATGGCTTGGGCCCTATCAAAAACAGCTCGCTTCGAGTCAACTGGTAAGAGTCCTTCGTACGGGAACTGGTTTCGATCATTCCAGTCAAGGCCTCGAAAGTACACCATGGACAAGTCCGGATTCGTGATAAGAAACGTCATCGCAAACGGACTCCGTTTTTGTAGAACTTGCTGTCTCAATGGTCATGACAGGGCGATAAATAACCTCCTGAGTCTCTACTGCCGTGATCAAAATCGATGTTACGTCAAATCGATATAACACTTAAAGAAGGGATGATTCCGTGAAAACATTAGCAATTTTTGCTGGTATTGCACTGACTGTATTTTGCTGGGGAGCATATGGACCTGTATTGCACAAGGGACAACATGGCCTGGATCACAACAAACTGAAACCATTAATCTGTGTCGGCTTGGCATATTTTGTTGTGGCAATCATTATTCCTGCCGGCTGGTTGGCTGCCAAAGGAAACCTGTCAGGAGGCTGGACCGCGAGTGGCATCAGCTGGAGCTTAATCGCCGGCACGGCAGGGGCACTAGGAGCCCTGGGCATCATTATCGCTCTGTCGTCTGGTGGAAAACCTACGTATGTAATGCCGATTGTGTTCGGTTGCGCCCCGATCATCAACGTACTGCTCGCTGTCATGATGTCAGGGAACTCCGAACGACCAAACCCATTTTTTTGTGCCGGCCTGATCATGGTAGCTATAGGTGCTACAATCATTCTTGTATTCCAACCACGTCCTGTCAAAAAAGAAGCCTCGTCTCAAACAACAGTCAACATCTCTCATGTCCCACAAAATCCTGAAACGACTCCCGATCGACCAGGCCGTTCCTGAACATGAATCACATGGATCCCACGGTAACAATGCGTCGCATCGAGGATTTGTTAAGCCATGTTTGGATGGTACGCGCATTTCTCAAACATAGCGAAGAAGCCGCAGAAGACGACGAATTGGCCGAAATTCACCGCACATTGTACGACTGTATGCTGGCACTGGGTGAACCGTCACAGGCCGGGGATGCAGAACGATATCTAAAACAAGCCCGCAAGAAATTCTCCAAGTTAAGAAAAGCGGCAGAACAATTCCAAGAGTTGCAACCGGAAGTTTCCGGCCACATGAATTTCCAAATGGCAGCACAGTCGCTGACCACTGCCGTCCATGAAATTGGTGCCATCCTACAACAAAATCCGTAAACGGGTAAAAGCTAGAATGTGCCAACCCAGCGGAATCCCACCACGTCCATGTCACGATCTGGTTCGACGAGATTCCAATGCTCATGGTTGAGAATCAACAGGCTACCGCCTGGCAAGGGCAAGTTAAACCCCCATGTTAACCGCTCAAGACTGGGTTCGGTTTGTATCGTACCGGGAAACAACGTATCGCGGAATTCAAGTGTATCAAATCGTCCTAGCAAACCAATTTGTGGCTTGTCAAACAATTTAACTTCAGCTTCGGCAATGACTCCATACACCATCGTCCGCCGTTCTGCTGCGGGCGAAAAGGGTGAATCTTTCTTGGTGTTGGTACGGATGGCGTATTCCAAGTACACACGTACAAAATCCTTGAACCTGGCCGTGAAGTCTGCACCGGACAACTGGTAAATAACAGGACCGGTAGAGGTCCCACTCGGTTGCGCTTCGCCTGTCATATATGATCCGCCAAATCGCACAGTTGAATTGCCCACCGATAGACGTCCACCCACGGCCGGTAGCGAATTGTTGTCAACATAGCTTCGACTGGCGCTGAAAAATCGAAGGTCCGGGCCGGACTGTTGTAAGCCATTCACACCATATAGATCAAGTTTGGCCGAAGTTTTTCCCATCAGAGGAATTTTAGCCTGGAAATTCATTCCTTCGTCTGCATAAGGCATTGGCAAAACCGGTTGTCTTGGTGGTCCCGCTAATCCCGTCTCACCAAAAGCGCGGCGTCCCATGTTATACATCAACGGATTGGTTAACGTACGGTAAACACCGGGATGGCTCATCGCGGCAAAAGCGCCAAACGGTGCAATAAACCGGCCCCCTTTGAGCTTGGCCTCCCAATCGCCTGTAGAGGGTTTTCCACAAACTACTCGAATCAAATCCAGCGTAGCGGATGCTTCTACTAACTCGAAGCTAAACCCGCCACCCATTAACGAAGTGTCCTCACTATGGCAACTGGTACATGCCACAACGCGGCCACTGACCGGACTCTGCGGTTGCCAATCAAGACCCACCCATACATCCGCAAAAAATCCCTCGTTCTCGACAGAATGGTTATTTTCCGCGCCACGAAATAGTGTCGAAATCGTTGCACTGACGGTAACGGGATTCTCCACGTCGTCGATTTCACTGACAAATTCTACGCGGCGTCTGTCTGTATCGCCACTTTTCTGCGCATTAGAATTATTTGGACTGATGCCCTGACTGTCTGCGGTCCGTTCAACGGTTGTTTTGTGATTTGCTGGCATGTTGAAAAGTGCCAAATAGATAGCAATTGCTTCAAAGTCCCCTGACCACACGTCAGCCCCATCCTTGGCAGCCATTCTACGTACCGTCGCCCGCCACCCTGAAAGGCTCTTCTGTTTTTGCAAAGACCTCTGTGCATCATGGCATTGCGTACAGGTAGTTTCGAAAGCCGTCCGACCATGTGATGGGGACGCCGCAGACCAGCGTAAATGCTTTTCGGACTGCAATTGGTCTTTGGTTTCAGTATCTTTCGGCCCTACTGTTTTTTGCCCGCTTAGGACGTGTGTCAGCGGAAACGACCGAGGGGAGCTCACACTGCCCGATAACTGGAAAAACGTTTCCAGGGGCGGCGATAACGGGGAATCTTCACTAAAAAACACATGGTCTCCAACCGTCTCGATATCACCAGCCCAAAGAGAGGGAGTACAAAACAAAACAAGTCCCAATACCAATCCACCGTTGATACATTGCATACCGATTCGTTCAAGCCAAACCCCTAGCACTTTCTGACCTCCGACCGCACAGCTTTCACTAGAGAGTTACAGAGTTTTGGGCCATTTCGTCGGTCCGCAAATCGTTGGTGAAACGGCAAACACGTCCGACGCCGAACTCGACTGGTGCTATATATCGGTCATGTTGTAGTGATTGCAGAAGTTTTTATAACAACACAAGATAGGTAAATATCATTGGTAGCTGCTAGCCATAACATGCATCGAATTTTAAAGTTACAAAAGGCTTCCTGGAAAAGCAGATCATTCCAGCCTTGCTACAAACCAAAACAAAAATCGAATGGTTTTAACAAAGAAAATGGCCCAAAAAGCCACCTACGTCCCACGGATATTGCCAAACCATTCGATCTGCCGGCGGGGACAGTATTGCAATTGATGGCGTTGGCAATATGGCTCTAACCATTGTTGGACGCCGAGAAGATCAGTACCATCGGCTCCTTGTGGCATCAGATAGACTCGACTGCGATCCATTTCCGGAAAATTGGCCAGATAAAGTTGCGCTTCTTCACAGTCGTCTGGTGAATCAATCACAAATTTTACTTGATAGTCAAAATCGCTTATCAACTGACGGATCACCTCTGGACGATGGCGAGATCGTTGGTGTCGATGGTGCCAGTGCGGAAACTGCTCCGCATCGGGTGCCGAACTTTTAAATTTGGGACTGATCGACATCAAGTCGGTATGAACCGACAAGAACAGCGTTCCAGCCGTTTCGATCGTAATATGGCACCCAGCTTTTCGAAGTTCTGTCGTCAGTGGAATCAATTCTGCACTGAGCATCGGTTCTCCACCGGTCAACACGACATGGTGCGGGGTAAACACAATGACCTGTTCCACAATTTCTTCGACGGACCAGTCCCTACCTTCTGGCTCCCAGGACGTGTGTGGTGTGTCACAGAACCAGCAACGGAGGTTGCAGCCACTGGTACGGACAAATACGCTCTCGGTACCGGTTAATCGGCCCTCTCCTTGCAGCGATTGGTAAATCTCGGCGATTCGCATAGTTGGACCTGGTCGTCTACGCTCGCAACCTGAAAAATCGAAACCGTCTCTTGAAGGCCAACTTCAGGTCGTCGAACAAAAACATCATCTGCTTGTTGACCAAAGGTTCACAAACTTGGGTACTATCCTAAACTCGTGCATCTTGGCACAATAAACTGCCAATGGAAAGGAGCGATTCCCTTGCCCGGATCATTTCGTGACGTGCTGGAAACTTTTGAGAACCAGTATCCACAGCGTGAATATACAATCGAAATTGTCTGTCCCGAGTTCACATCCGTGTGTCCCAAGACTGGCCAACCGGACTTTGGTACACTGACTTTTTCGTATGTACCGGGTGATTACTGCGTGGAATTGAAGAGCCTGAAAATTTATTTACAACAATTTCGCAACGAGGGAGTATTCTACGAACACGCCACGAACTTGATTCTTGATGATCTGGTGTCGGTGGTTGCACCACGACGAATGCAGATTACAGCCCAGTTTACCCCACGTGGCGGTATTACAACCACAGTCATCGTCAAACATGAGGAATCCCCTTGAATTCAACAGCACCCCACGTCATTCTCAGTGGGTTTGCGGATGAGGCCGCCAACCACAAAACAGCCACCGAGCAATTTTCCGCCTTCGCTGCTCTCGGCTTGCAATACTACAGTATCCGTTTCATCGACGTTGGACGTGGCATTAAAAACGTAATGCAATTGACCAAGTCAGAAATCACCAAAGTTCGCAATCTACAGGGCGAGTACGGTTTAAATGTGGCGTCGATTGGATCACCGATTGGAAAAGTTAAATTGCTTGACGAGTCCGATGGCACACAAAATCGATATGTACCTTTTAAAAAATACTTATCGAAGGACGTTCAGAAAGCCTGTAATTTGGCTCATGCTTTTGAAACAAAACTAATACGTGGTTTTTCATTTTATCCACCCAAGGGAAAACAACCGGCAGACTATATGTCTCAAACCGTGGACCAGCTGGGACAGATTGCCGAAGCGTGTCACCGTAGCGATTTAACGTATGGCATCGAAATCGAAGCAAATCTAGTAGGGCAAAGTGGGCAGCTGTTGAATGAAATTCACCAGCAAGTAAACCACCCTGCCTTGGTATTGATCTATGATGCTGCCAATATTTTGGCTCAAAATATCCCAACCGCCAAAGCGTACGAGCAGTATCAAGTCATGAAAAACGCAATCGGCTGGATGCATATTAAAGATTATTTGATCGAAACTACAGCAGAGGGCCGTGAAAAGTACATTGACGAAGGTAGCCTAACTCGATTCGTACCGGCGGACCAGGGGAATGGAATCCACGAGCTCGTATTGCGAGATTTTCGCGAATTGATACCTAAACTGGAACGGAAGCTTAAACGCCGTGGGATTCCCGGTGTTTTCCTCGACCTGGAACCCCATGTAAAAGGTGGTGGACAGTTTGGTGGGTTTAGCGGACCGGACGGCCTGGGAGTGGCGCTTCGCGGTCTGTGCCGTGTGCTTGATTATCTTTCTATTAGCTACCACCTGCGGGATTTTGCAGACATTGAAGCCGCGCGCGGGTTTTGAAGTGCCTGCGTTCCATTCCAGAACACTTTACCGATTGAAAAGAAACCTGCCCGGCGATAGATCATACATTGCTGCTTTGCTTGTATCGCTAGTCAATCTGTAGCGCAAACTCAAGGCAATAAACCTTCTCCAACAGCTGAGCACCTTATGACTGCCACCCATGGACTTCGTTTCGCTTGGGTTGCACCTTTCGATCGTGTCAATCATTTCGAAAACACAACAAACAATCGCTCGCGGAATCGGCAACGGTCCTAGAAATGCTAGTAGTCTCGGTTTGGCAAATTCTGCCGGTTTTTCAAGTTATGCTGTAATTCTTTGCCGGTTATGTCGATTATCGAAAAACGATATGAATCCGTACTCCGGCAGAGACAAAGCTCAACGGCTGGAGACGGCTTCTGACATGGATATCCTTTCGTACTGGCTGCCAGGAAAACCTGGTAGATTCAACGCTTGAGGAGTGTCCAAAGCACCTCAAAGTATTGCGGGTTTCCGCTTTTCTGTGGGTATGGACAGGTGGAATGCATCGTAATGCTTTGTGGGGTAATACATTAAGGACTAATCATGCCGTGGCGAATTGCCAGGAAAAGAATAGAAATTAATGACCCCTGAGGAGCTTTGTGCGTACTATAGTTTGTTTACGATCCCATTTTTATCCGATGGGGTACATGTACAAATAATGAGGAACCATTTTGACTTGGCCAATCTCTGAGGGGGGGCGCAAACGACCTTCAGCAATTGCCAGTCTGGAACAGCTGAGGTACACAACCATGGCACGCAAAGACACTATTCAAAACATGAAAGAAGTATTGATCAAGAGAAGGGATGCACTACGCAAAGCTTTGGCAGGCGATTTAAGCATGCTGAAAGAGCTTAGCGAACAAACTGGCGGAGACGAAGTAGATGCGGCCTTGGACGCGGCCCAGAATGAACTGAGTTCTCAATTAGCAGAGGTCGAAAGTCGCGAATTAGCGCATATTGAAAACGCGCTGAAGCGAATGCGTGACGGCGACTACGGCCAGTGTGAAAACTGTGGAAACGGCATCCCAACGGCTAGATTGCAAGCTTTGCCTTATGCAACAAATTGCATTGAATGCCAGCGTGAAATGGAGAAAACCGGAGAATATCCTGAATCAACCACTGATTGGAATAATGCAGTGGATCTCGGTAATACCGATTTATTGACAGGTGACGTTGAAGTGGATGTTTCCTAACGACCGTCCATGAATACTTCAAAAACAGTACCGGAATCAGATTTGTGATTTTGAATTAGCATCGTTCAGATGATGCTGCCAAGTCTCCTGATTCATTGGTGCTCAACGCAGAGGCCTGTGGCGAGGCAGGGAAAGACAGTCGTCCGTACCTCAAGTTGCCACAGGCTTTTTGTATGGCGTCTGTCACGAAAGCGTTGGATCGTCCCCCACGCCCTGGTGGTTACGGAATGTCGTATTGATATCAACTCACCACAATTCAATCGTAAAAGACGGCCAATTCACCGGGAAGCGATTGAAAAAAATCACACCGAGTGAACACCCGGGTTGTCCATTCGTGACAACCTTTTTCACTCTGACAATGTTTGGTCGATGGTCTTTTAACATGAGACGAGAGATCTGAATATGCCACCTTTCAAATCCCAGTTTATTGCTGCTTGTATTCTTTGCTTGCTGCTTCCACTGCCGCAAACGCTTCAAGGACAGGACGAACTCGCATTGATCGCGCGAGAAAAAGAATTTGCGCAACTGGCCGAAGAAGTCGCATTACTCGAATTCCAGAGCCACATCTTGCGCAAAGTAGCGAGACTTGCCCGACCGTCCGTCGTACATATTGAAGCCGAGAAGGCCAAGTCCGAATCGGCACGTTATCGTAGCCATGTTGAAGAATCTGGCGCAGGGATCATTGTGGCCCATGGCAAAGGCCATTACGTAATCACCAATCATCACGTCATCAAAGGTGCAAACCATCACGATATCACAATCAACCTGGCCGACGGCCGCAGATACCAGCCCAACAACAAGTGGCACGATCCAGACTCTGACATAGCAGTGATGGAAATCAGTGGTTCATCTCTGATACCTGCTCGCATAGGGGACAGTGACCAGTTGGACATTGGAGATTTCGTGATGGCCATGGGAAGCCCCTTTGGCTTGAGCCACTCCGCGACATTCGGCATTGTCAGTGCCAAAGGCCGCCGCGACCTAAAATTGGGAGATGAACAAGTTCGCCTGCAGGATTTTATTCAAACAGATGCAGCCATCAATCCCGGAAACAGTGGTGGCCCACTACTGAATTTACACGGAAAAGTGGTCGGCATGAATACGGCCATCGCAAGCAATTCCGGAGGCAATGAGGGAATCGGTTTTGCCATCCCCATCAAAATGGTAATGACCATCGCCGAACAGTTAATTGAAGAACAAGGAAAAATCCGCCGCGCTTTTCTTGGTGTGCAGCTGGATCGTGATTTTAATCCCGTCGATGCAGCCCGGCTGGGAATCTCCCAACCGATGGGAGCTCGCGTGTCGGGAGTCAACAATCATTCGCCTGCCGCAGCCGCTCAGTTGCAGATTGACGACGTGATTACACGAATTAACAACGTCCACATTGAAGACGACGGCCATTTAATCAACGTGATCGGACTGACACCTGTTGGAACAGAAATTGAGATAGAGCTGACGCGCAAAGGGAAATCGGTAGTCGTTTCAGTCGTTGTTGATGTTCGAAACAACTAGTACCCGTACACACAATCCTTCTTACATTTGTACTAGCAATTCGCGTTATACGACTCTAATACTGCTTCGGATAACACTAATGAAATGGCAGCCTGCCTCCACTGTTGGGTGAGTGCCTCGCCAATCTTAATCTGCCAACAACTGGATTCACCTCTGACAGGCTGCCCCTCTACGCCTACATGGGCACCTTTTCACCAATGCCGAAAACCATCGACTGGCTCTTGGAAACATCGACATGGTTCTGGAAGTCTCACGAAGCTCTGTGAGGTGCACAACCACTCTCACCTGGTTGCTTTCAAGCCATGAAGCAAACGCTCAGTAACAGCAGGTGCATCCACCCCAATCGCAACTTCCATATTGGGCCGCCAACTAGGACTAGGACGTCGGTCAAAAATGGTCGCACCCGTTGTTAGTTCGCCACTGACTTCAACGTCACCCGCCATTTCAACCGTTTCAAATAGATCAGGATAGAGAGTGGCAAGAATTGCGACGACATCATGCAAGTTGACTCGTTCCTGCCCCAACTGCCGATAGGCACGAAATACAGGCGGTATAATTCGACGCAAAAAAGCTCCTGCATTGGTCGATTCCTCGGGCAACTGATCGAGCAAATCAAATGTTAAAATAATTTGACGTGAAACGTCTAACGGAATCAAAGTCTTTGTCGTTCGCGAACGAAAAACCGTACGAGCCGCCATAGGATCTGAATAGATATTAAATTCAGCGGCTGGTGTAATGTTCCCCGGACCTGTAAGTGTTCCACCCAGGATAACAATGCGATCAACCAGCGTAGGCAACTCCGGATCACGGCCAAATGCCGAAGCGATATTTGTCAACGGGCCCAAGGCAATAATCGTAACCTCGTCGGGAGCCGCATGGATTGTATCGCATATCAGTTTGTCTGACGGATGAGGATGGTGTAATTGCGAAACTTCAAATCCGGTATTGCCCAATCCGTCGTCACCATGGATATGACGCGCATCGGCAGCTGGAAAGCTCTGTTCGTTGGCCGCTCCCAGCCGAGGATATCTTGGTGGATCTAATTGTTCTAACACGACTTGGGCATTACGACTGGCTTGGGCCGGAGACACATTGCCACCACAAGCAGTAATCGCCAACACGTCCAATCGTGAATCAAACAGCGCCAGACACAACGCCACCGCGTCGTCAATTCCCGGATCGCAATCGATGATTACCTTACGCGACATACTGAATTTCTAAATAGTAAGGTGATAAACCGTTTCGGTCCCAAACGCCCCTCTAATAAAAATGACTGGTGAATTCTAAAGGTCCAACCCAAAAGGAACAAGGCAGATGTGCAAAGGACGCCTGTCGTCCAGATTTTACCTGGTGTAGAATCACAACTGTCTCTCACCTGCTTCCAACACAAACGGCTCCAGAAAGTAAATCTGACCCCAAAACACGGATTCAGAAACAATTACCCTTAAAACAAGACACGGCCGAAGAACAGCATTTTGAAGATATCGCCTTCTCGTCGATCGCAACTCGCCGAGAAAGACATGAAATCGGTTTTTCGATAACCGGCAGACTGATTAGAATCTAAGGCATCCATCCTACCTCCCTTTCTTGAAACCGAGCCCCACCTATGTCCCATACAGACATCCAACAAGTCGTCCAACAAGTTAGCCGAGGACAAGATTTGTCGATCGTTGAAATGGCGGAAACGATCAACTTGATCATGCAAGGAGATTGTGAAGCATCTGACATTGCCGGGTTCTTGCTGGCTTTACGCAAGAAAGGAGAAACCGTCGACGAAGTAGCAGGGGCAGCACAAGCCATGCGGTCGCAAATGCAAACAATCCAGTCATCGCGAAATGATTTACTGGACACCTGTGGGACAGGAGGAGACGGTTCGAATACCTTCAATGTCAGCACGGCTGCTGCGATCGTCACCGCCGCAGCAGGTGTGCCGGTCGCTAAACATGGTAACCGCTCCATCTCAAGCAAAAGTGGTTCGGCCGATGTACTGCTGGAGTTGGGAGTCAATGTAAATGCCAGCCTCAAAACAGTTGAAAACTGTCTTGATCAACTGGGGATTTGTTTCTGCTTCGCCCCGTTGGCCCATCCGGCAATGAAGCACGTCGCTGTGGTACGAAAGGAATTAGGAGTTCCAACTATTTTTAATATCCTCGGGCCCTTGTGTAATCCCGCGGGCGCCCCGTTTCAGCTGCTGGGTGTAGGTCGACCTGCTCTACGCAGCCTACTGGCAAACGCATTGCAAAAACTGGGAACACAACGCGCGATCGTGGTTTGCGGTGAAGATGGATTGGATGAGGTTACACTGACAGGTAATACATTGGTAACTGAAGTTAGCGGATCACAGACTCGCGAACTGAAGTGGTCTCCTCAAGCGTTTAACCTGGAAATAGCAAGTACCCAAACCATGACGGTTGATGGGCCGGAAGCAAGTGCCGAGATGATCCGTCATGTCTTGCAGGGGAATCCGGGGCCAGCGCGAGATATTGTCGTGCTCAATGCGGCGGCGGCTCTCTGGGTTGTTGGCCGAAGTGACGAAACAACTGAATGCGCTCGCTTGGCTGCCGAAGCAATCGACAATGGACAGGCAAACGATTTACTCACTCGTTTGGCAGAAATGTCCCATCACGCATGAATTTCCGAATCTTCTCCGCTGTCTAGCACTATTTCCGGCACGGACTGTCAAATATGAATCGGGAAACATTGAGGATCGTTCTCTTTGTCTCATGCGCCCATTTGCTCGTTCATGTCTTTGAGTTATCACTGCCAAGTGTCGAACAAGAAATCGATGCAGAGTTTCAATGTGGTACTAAAACTACTGGGTTACTCGGAACCTGTTGGCGGGTTCCTTGGGGCGTGGGAGCCATTCTGGCAGGAATACTGGTGGACCGCTTTGGGTCACGGATCATGCTAACGATCTACCTGCTGGGGTGTGCTGTGACGTGCGTTATCGCAGCCTTGACCACAGAACTTAACGGTTTGTTTCTGGCCATGATTGGCATGGGAACGTGCGCGGCCATCTATCATCCGGCCGGATTAGCATTGATCTCAAGAACAACAACCGAAGAAAATCGTCCGTTTGCATTAGGGATCCATGGAATCTTCGGATCCCTGGGAATTGGCGGCGCTCCATTTATCGCCGGCCTGATTCTCATGATCGGAATGGGATGGCGTTCGCTGTATTGGCTGTTGGTGCTTCCGGCATTGGTCCTGGGACTCATCTTTGCCTGTTCACAAAGAACACAACACACGCATCACGAACAGCATCACAAACCATCTGCGGACGACGATTCCGCTGATTGGATTTCCTTTGGCGCATTAGTGGTGGTAGCAATTTTAGCGGGGATCACCTATTCAGCCTTTCTGCATTTCTTGCCACGTTATCTGTCTGGTAGCTCCATAGAATTTACGACCCCGTTGGCTGGACAAGAACAATTACTGACGGGCGGCTTGCTACTACTCGGATGCTTCGGACAGTATCTGGCAGGCACACTAGCCCGGCACAAGCTGTTAGAATGGCAGTTGACCATCGTGCTGTTTCTAAACATTCCCTGCCTTGTGGCCATGGGTATTGCTTCCGGTTGGTTGTGTGCTGCTGCTGCCGGCACATTCGCAATCGTTCATTTTATGCAACAACCCATTTATAATAGCCTGGTCGCTAAATACACGCCATTATCACGTCGGAGCCTGTGTTATGGGTTCAGTTTTACGATGGGACTAGGCTTGGGTGGTATTGGCCCTCTAGTCGTCGGATACAGTTCAAACAATTTCGTAACCTATGTAGGACTGGCGGGTGCGACCACAACCGGTACAGTGATTAGCCTATTGCTGGCGCTACGAAATAGGTCGTTCAACCGATAGGCTTATTCAAGTCCAAGGGTTGTAACACATCTTTTCTGCCGAGCTACCGCTCGACTTCTGCACTTCTTCATGCTGCCGTTCAATTCTCGTGTCAATGGACAAGAACAAACTTCTTCATTGCCAGGGAGACATGAATTGTAGCCATCCCCATACTCGGAATCACGAGTGCTCCAGTACGATTCATCTTGAGGCAGGACTTTGGCACGGATAAAATGCTCACGCCTTTACAGACAATGAAATTATCAATCTTGATACGCGTTGCTGGCAACCACCATCGAGGCGGGGCACCCATTACATAAACGACTAGAGCTTTTCACTGCCAGCAAAAACAAAACATCTACCAATCGCTACCAAGTAGACAACCTGATAAAACGACGATGTTACAGGAAACAAAATCTACGAATTCTAAGTCTATTTTGGCAGCACCATTGTCTGCAGTCACACGGCTCACCCTGCGATTCCCCCTTGGGACCCTGGTGCTGGCGATTGTCACGGCAGTACTTTCGATTGGCTGGACGGTAAATCATCTCGGTTTTCGCACAAGTCGTCTCGATTTGTTGAATCCAAACAGTAGTTACAACAAACTGTGGATCAACTACATCAACGAATTTGGCAATGACGATGATGTCGTCGTCGTCGTCGAAAGTTCAAATCCGGAAACCGTAATACCTGTCCTCAAAGAAATTTCCCATGCACTGTCGCAAAAAAAACAGTTTTTTCGTGCCGTTTTACATGAAATCGATTTAACCAAAATCCATTCTAAAGGACTTCATTTTTTATCCTCCGACGAATTGCGGCAGACCGACAATTTCCTGGCTCGTATACAGCCCATTCTGAATGGCAAGTGGGAACTACTCAATCTCGGACGAGTGATAACCGGATTGAATGTCCGACTACAGGCATCCTTACGTCAACCCGATAGACATCTAGACCCTACCCTCCACACGGACCTGGCTAATTTAGTCAACAGTTTGTCAGAATCTCTCCAGCACCCGGACCAATACCACTCACCGTGGCAAAGCTTGGGTAGATCGCTCAGCATCAGTGACCAAATTCATTCAGAATATTTGCTGGCCAATGAAGGTCGCCTGGGATTTGTGCTACTCCAATTCGCAGAGGGAGAGCAGAGTGGTTTTTCTGCAGGAGACAAGGCAATCGGTGAATTGCGGCGTCTTATCGATCGCATCCAGACAAATCATTCAAGCGTTCGCATTGGACTCACCGGTCTACCTGTCATGGAATACGATGAGATGGCAACGAGCCAACATGACATGGTGTATAGCGGGATCATCAGCCTGATTGGCGTCGCCAGTATGTTTGTCGCCGGATTTGGAGGGGTACGGCATCCGGTGATGACCGTCATCGCACTGTTATTGGCACTTGCTTGGTCATTTGGCTTCGTAACGTCCATCATCGGACACTTGAATATTCTTAGTATGTCTTTTGCCGTTATTCTGATCGGATTGGGAATCGACTTTGGCATCCATTATGTAGCCCGCTATCTCCAACTGCGCAGCAACGAATACAGCTGTGTTGACGCGCTCGTGCAAACTTCACAGCGTGTTGGGCCTGGTATTATCATCGGTGGTGTCACCACGGCGATTGCGTTTCTCACGGCAGGGCTTACTGATTTCACTGGTATCGCTGAGTTGGGCATCATTGCCGGTGGTGGCATTCTGTTCTGTATTATCGCAGCCTTGGTCGTGCTACCCGCAATGATTTACTTTTCCGATCGCCATGTACGCCATATTGATTTACCTGAGCCGTTCCATGCTGGCCGGGTTTTGGCACCACTGTTTCGCTATCCATTTCTAATTTTTCTTTTGGCATTGTCTGTTTGTATGTCATTCGCCTCGGGGGTTCCCCGTCTCCATTACGACCACAATTTGTTGAACCTCCAACCGGTAGGCCTGGAAAGTGTCCAACTCGAAAGAAAGTTATTGGAAGAAACGGACCAAAGTGTCTGGTTTGCTCTTTCAATGTCCGATAATAAACACGAAATCCTAGAGCGAAAACAACAATTTCTGCAGTTATCAAGCGTCGACCGCACTGAAGAAATCGTCTCATTCTTGCCACCCGAAGATCCCGCAAAACAAGCCTTCATCTTTCGTATTTACCAGCGGATACAACAGCTTCCCAGACAACCACCTCTGATTCCAGATACCCCACCCGAGCAACTGGAAAGGCAACTCGCTACCACCGAACAGTTCATCTACCGCAGTCAACCACTACTTCCTCATCTACAAAGAGAAATTACCAGCCTACGCCAAAAACTAAGACGAGTACCACTGGACACCAGTTATTCGCGATTGTCTCATTTTCAGCAACGCATGGCACGCGACTTGTTAAACCGGCTTTCTTTGCTGCGGACACAGGCAAATCCAGATCCGCCCAGTCTCAATGATTTACCACCAAGCCTCGTCACCCGGTTCGTAGGAAAGAACAATCACCATTTGCTTAAAATCTATAGCCGTGGAGACATTTGGGACATGGATGAGCTGGACCAGTTTGTCTCTGACGTCAAACGTATCGATCCATCAGCAACCGGAAAGCCATTGCAAACCTATTTTGCATCGCGTCAAATGCAGCAGAGCTACATCCAGGCGGCAATCTACGCACTGATCGCCGTATTCATTGTCTTAATGCTCGATTTTCGGCACCTGGACTATGTACTTTTGGTACTCATACCCGTGGGAATGGGAACCTTGATGATGTTTGGTGCGATGGGCTTGATGGACATTCCACTAAACCCGGCCAACATGATTGTTCTGCCACTAATTCTGGGCATTGGAATCGATGATGGAGTCCACGTGGTACACGATTTTCGCAATCAGCCATCAGGCTACTCTCTGAGTGATTCAACGGCGACTGCTATCTTACTCACTTCGCTGACAACAATGATTGGATTTGGTAGTTTGATGCTGGCCAGTCACCTGGGACTGCAAAGTTTAGGCCGAGTATTGACCATTGGTGTCAGCTGCTGTCTGTTTACTTCCCTTATCATGCTGCCAGCATTGCTATCCTGGATTTCGCAGGTTGCTGAGTGCCATGTGCAGTATGAAATAGAAGCAGACCGTCATGAGGAACAGTCGGATTCCGGCAAGTTCTCAAACCCCATCGCCCACCAAGCCATTTCGACCAGTGCCAAGATAGACTCAACCCAACCACGTACCAGTTGGCTCGACAAGCAATCGTTAGTGGGGTAGGGCAGGGCAGTGGGGCAGTTTCGCAGAGACAGTTTTCAGGTTCAAGCTTTTTCGGCTAACCACGATGGATCTGTCAGATTCAGCAAAAAGAAGGCCAGGCCTTTAAAAATAAGGTCCCTGAGACTCCTGAGTTGTGGTAGAGCCGACTTCCCAATCGACCAAACACTTGTTAAAGTAGGGGAAGTAGAATTGCAATTGAGCGGTAGACATTCAGCCGAAAGGAATGCATTCCCATGAGCAAACCGGGACGTAAACACAAAAAAGCAAACCATGGCAAGCGGCCGGCCAACGCCCGTGCGCGGAAGGCAAAACGCCAGAAAGTCCGCACCTAGAAGCTGGGGGGGAGTCGTCGTGGCCGGTAAAGACTTGATCATCGATCCAGCTGAGCTTGACCTGGACCATCACGTTGCCGACATCAACGACATTCGCAAATACAATCCCCAGCGATTCGAAATGGAACAGCTGACCGCAATCGTTTTTGAAGATACCGATCGCGATATCTGTGTTGGCTACAAAGACATTTCCCTGGATGAATTCTGGGTCCGAGGCCATATGCCCGGCATGCCACTGATGCCAGGCGTAGTAATGTGCGAAGCTGCTGCACAACTTTCAAGCTATTACGTACAAAAACATGACTTACTCCAAGCAGCCATGGTCGGCTTTGGAGGAATGGAAGATGTGCGTTTTCGCGATCTGGTCGTCCCCGGTGACCGATTGCTAATGGCTTGTGTGTTGATCAAGGCACGTCCTCGGCGAATGGTAATGTGTCGGTTTCAAGGTTTCGTCCGCAACGAGTTGGTGGTAGAGGGAATCATTAAAGGCATTCCGATTCCGGTCGAAGCTGTGACGGCAATGATCGAACAAAGTCGTTGACTAGACATGCGGCAGTGACGATATGCGGGTCATCGGCGACCCGTACCGACAGGATATTTTCGTTTTTTTGACCCCTCCAACTCATTGTTCACACCCATGGGTCGACGAGCGCTCCGCGGGATCGATCCCGCCCTCGATTTAGCTCCGTACCTCAAGTCATTCGACGATTTGCATGACAGCTGGACACCGTCCGAGTGGTTTTGCCGAAATGCACCGTTTGAACTTGAGGTGGGCAGTGGTAAAGGACTTTTCCTGGCAACTGCCTCAGTAGAAAAACCATCGCACGATTTCTTGGGAATCGAAATTTCGCGAAAGTATGCCCGATTTTCGGCAGCCCGATTGGCAAAATCCAATCGTTCTAACGCGAGAATTGTCCATGGAGATGCGCAACAACTGATTTCCCGTTACATTCTACCTGACAGCCTGACAGCCGCACACGTTTATTTCCCCGATCCCTGGTGGAAGAAACGCCATCGACGACGCCGAGTCATGAACGAACCATTCTTGGTCAATATCGAAAGGACATTAATACCTGGCGGACGACTTCATTTCTGGACCGATGTCAAGGAGTATTTCCAGGAAAGCCTGGCCTTGTTAAAACAAGTGACCAGCCTGCAAGGTCCACTCGAAGTTCCTCTACGACCAGCCGAACACGATCTGGATTATCGCACACATTATGAACGCCGGACACGCCTGCAGGATGAACCCGTCTTTCGTGCCGAATTCATGAAAAATGAAACGGATCCGACTAGCAACAGGGCTAGTTAGAAATAGGCCTTTGAACCGATCAAAAATCGCGGTGAAACTCCCATTTACGATTGTCGTCATCAATTTTTTCAAAAGCGATACAACGACTGGCTGGCGTAAGACCAAGCGCACGATCAGAAGGGCCAACCGTTTTACTGAGTAGCGATCGTGTGCCACGCGCCGCATAAAGCCACGGGTTGATAATACGGCGTTTCACCTGCTCAGCCGGTGTGACCGGCAAACAGCGCAACACACGGTAGTTACGGTTCGTGGCAATGAATCGACAAACACGTCGAATCGATGGCATATTCGTATCGTCCAATGCAACAACACCGCCTACCCGTAGCAGGTGGTCAATGTAAAAAAAATCTACCAACACAAAGTCAAATGTGTGCTGGCCATCAATGAACGCAAAATCCACTTGCGTCTCCGCTTCGAGCAATTGGGGCAAGGCAATATGGGATTGCTGTTGATAAAGTTTAAACAGCTCTCCATAACCTGCCTGCTGGAGATTGTGTACGCCAATATCCCTCCAGTAGGAATGCTGAACTGGGTCAATCGCAATGTGGTGTGCACGTTCTTGCTTGACGAGCCCATCACAGATAAACAGCGCCGACACCCCATAAGCCAAACCAACTTCCAGGCTTCGTATCGCACCAATTTGTTGGACGACATCCTGCAGAAACTGACCCTGCCGCTGAGAAACATGGGAATGCAGGGGATAGCTCGTGCCGTCAGCAGCAGCGACCTGTCCAGTACGCAGGATTTGCTCAAGGACCGGGTTCACGTCAAGCTTGATCCTCGTACGTCTAAGTTCCAAATGCGGAGATAACTATTTTTCACTGTTCACTGTTCACTGTTCACTGGGCAGACAATCCGGCCGTCTCTTGTCAGCGTTGTGTTTCCAATGTGACCGCACGCTGTGCCTCGTAGGTTCGATTAGAAGCCTGTTTGCCAACATTTTCCAAAGCGACTTGATACAGCTGCTGTCCACAAGGAGTGGGATACTCACCCGTAATGCAAGCCTGGCACAGTTGCTCGTCATCAAAACCAATTGCCCGAGCAATAGCATTCACTGGCAAATAACGCAGCGAATCGGCACCAAGATCTTCGGCCATTCTGACTTGGACTTCTTCTGTAAGTCCACCTTTCTGCAGATACTTGGGCGCAAACAGCTCGTCGACTGTCGACATGTCAATGCCATAAAAACAAGGTGCTATTATCGGTGGACAGGCAACACGCACATGAATCTCACGTGCGGCTCCCTGACAACGAATGCGGTCCAGTAAAACTTTCATTGTTGTCGAACGAACAATTGAATCTTCAACCAAGAACACTCGTTTTCCGTCGAGAACTTCGCGCAACGGTGTATATTTAATTTCGGCGGCACGGCGGCGACTCTCACTTCCTTCGATGAATGTCCTTCCGGTGTAACGGTTCCGGATCAAACCTTCACGGGCGGGAATTTTCAAGCGATAAGCCATGGCATCGGCCGCTGCTTTACTAGTATCTGGAACCGGCACCACAATCGTGTCCTCGTCCAACGGAACCGAACCATCGATCAGTTCCAAGCGAGCCAATTCTTCTCCCAGCCGTGTCCGGGAAAGGTACACACTACGATCATCCAACGTACTGGCCACGTTTGCAAAATAGATCCACTCAAAGAAACACATCGCCTGTCGTGGACTGGGCGCAAACCGTTCAATCGACAAACGTCCTTTGGCAATGGTTATCGCCTCTCCTGGCGGCAACGAATGAATCGTTTCTGGAGCAAATCCCAAATTCAACAGAGCCACACTTTCACTCGCCGCTGCAAACAATGGACCTTGTCGTGCATAACAGACCGGTTTGATCCCCAACGGATCACGAGCAACCAGCATATCCCCCTCGGCGTTTAACAGGACCAAACTGTAAGCTCCGTCAAAACGACCACTCACATTACGGATCAGGTCGATCAAAGCAGGTCGCCGGTCACCCGATAACTCGCGACTGATCTCATGCATGATAATTTCTGTATCGGTTTCCCGCGCCAGATGATGGTCGTTATCCGCCAGTAATTGATCTCGCAGACTCTGATAGTTAGCCAGCTGGCCATTAAATCCAAAACTGAACCACTTATGCTTTTGGAGGTGAGATCTCTCAAAAGGTTGTGCATAACTGCGATCCTCACGACCACACGTCGCATAACGAACATGCCCGATCGCTGCACAACCGGCATGTTCCCGCATCAGGCTTTCCGATTTACCTTGATGCGAAAGCCGAAAAACCTCGCTGACACTACCGACGTCCTTGTAGGTATGAATCAGCTGATTCCGCTGGGCACGATAAGTTGTCATTCCAGCGGAAAGTTGACCCCTATTTTGAATGTCCAATAACATCCGCGGCATCAAGCGGGATACCTGCTCAGGGTCGCCCTGAGGGCAAAGAGGGCTAACCTCACCGCCGGGCAGATGATAAATTGCGGCAATACCACATTCGTGCTGGATATCGCTCATAGAATCCTCATTAAGTAAAATCCGTTCTACGTAAAGCCCAGTTTATCAGGCCAGGCAAATACCATACTAGTAGAGTTCCCAGAACAATTGTAAGTAGAGTTCCCAGAACACTCAATACTCTAATCAGCTGAAGACCGAATATATTAAAGGGGCACGATATATTAAAAGGTGCACTGCAACCCATAGTCGAGAAACGACAAAATTACAAAAAAACCGTAAACTATCAATGACAGACTCGCTACGCCAAGAAATCGCACAGAGGTCGGACACAATTGTGGTGAAAGTCGGTACCCGAGTGTTGACTCAGGACGATGGGACGCTGCATCGCGAACGTATTGCCAGCATCGCGGATCAACTACACCGTATGATGGTAGCTGGTCGGCGAGTCGTCTTGGTCAGTTCCGGTGCAGTCGGGGCAGGCATGTACCGCCTGGGATTGCAGGAACGTCCCACTGATCTGGCCAAGCTACAAGCAGTTGCAGCCGTCGGACAATCGGCCCTGATCGAGGCCTATGATCAGACATTCCGCCAACATCAGCGTCACGCAGCACAAGTCCTCCTCACTGCTGATAGTCTTGATCATCGGGCCAGCTATCTGAATGTCCGCAATACAATCCTGGCACTGCTGGAATATGGTACTGTTCCTATCATTAATGAAAATGATACTGTTGCTGTGGACGAATTGATGACCACCTTTGGCGACAATGACCACCTGGCAGCCTTGGTAACCAACTTGATCGGCGCACCGTTATTGATCGTCCTCTCAGATGTGGAAGGATTATACGATCATGCTAATCAAGCGACCAAGACAAACGTCATTTCCACGGTCACCAAACTTGACCAGTCTACCTTCGCACTAGTGCGTCAGCAAAAAAACAGCCTGAGCAAGGGAGGCATGTTGAGTAAGTTAAAGGCGGCACAACTGGTCACGACAGCCGGAGAAAATATGATCATTGCCAGTGGCCACGATCCGACGATTTTACAGCGTATCGTGGCAGGTGACCCCGTTGGAACGCTTATTGTGGCACAAGGCAAAACGATCAGTCCCTGGAAACGCTGGATCGGATTGGTCGTGCAACCACGAGGTTCACTCCGCTTGGACATCGGTGCCTGCCGCGCCGTGGAACAAAATGGTCGCAGTCTGCTGGCCATCGGTATTCTGTCCGCTGAGGGAGATTTCTCAAAAGGAGACGTCGTTTCGTTAGAAAACGAACAAGGTCATAGTTTTGCCAGGGGTTTGATTAACTACACGCGACACGAGATCGACAAAATCCGAGGGTTGAAATCTCAACAAATTACTGAAGTTCTTGGATATTTTCCTTACGAAGAAATAATCCATCGGGACAATATGGTAGTCCTGGGACGCTAGTCTGAAACAGCACTGGAATTTGACCGGATGTACCCACAAATCGCCATGGTACACTGAACTTTCGCACACACTCTTGTCACGAAGGTCAATGTGTTAACGAACACTGATGTGACAAGGCATGAGCAAAACAGACGGTTCGGCAAACAGTCGTCCTGCCAGTTCGAGATCCCGTAGTCGAACACCAACGTTCGGTTCAACCAGATCAATTGCCTGCCGTACCTGCGCTCCCAGCATGGCCCCTTCCATGAGTTGATCGAGAAGATTCTTTGGTTCCGGTAGGATTAGCCGCTCTATTTCTTCCTCAACGTCCAGCCCCGCCAGCTGTTTCGCTTGCCGCACCGCATCATCAAGCGATCCTAGCAAATCTACCAGACCGTGTTGCTGTGCCTGTCGACCGGTCCACAACCGTCCAGCTGCTAATGATTCCATTTTTTCTGGTGACATACCACGCCCCAAAGCCGCTTTTGCCACGAACTGAGAATAAGTCTCCTGCATCATTTTGACCCACACCGCACGTTCCGAATCGGTAAAACGAGATTTCGATGACAACAGTCCACTGTTGCGTCCACGGCTAATCGTTTCCACATGAACACCAATTTTTTCGTAAAGACCTTTCAAGGCCATTTTACCGCCAATCACACCAATTGAACCGGTGAGGGTCTCCGGTTCTGCAACAATTTTGTCACAGCCCATCGAAATATAGTACCCACCACTAGCAGCCATATCTCCCATACTCGCCACGATTGGTTTTTCGGCATCGACAATCGCTTTCCAGATCTGGTCACTGCCAATGGCAGAACCGCCAGGACTATCAATCCGGATAACCATCGCGGCAACGTCCTTGTTGTCCTCCGCTTTTTGGATCGCTTCTACGATCGTATCGCTACCAACTGTCTGGCCACCAAGCATACCAAGAACACTTTTGCCCGTGGCAATGGGACCCGTCGCATAAATAATGGCAATTTTTTTTCGCCGATTCGATGACTTAACATCAGTGCCGGTAAATAACTGGATTAGATTCATGAATCCCAATGGTCCGGAAAGATCAACTTCATTTTTCAACTTGCCATAATCCTTTTCCAAAACCAAGCGGTCTGCACCATTCGCGGATTGTACCTGTGCAAGAAACTCGCGATCATAGACCACTTGATCGATCAAACCAACGGCCTTGGCTTCTGCTGCAGTAAACAACCCCTGGTCAATTAGCTGGCGCACTTGTTGGGGAGCAATTTTTCGATCTACAGCAATCGTTTCCACTAGATGGTGATACAGGTCATCGATTAACGATTCATACTGAGCCCGATATTCATCGCTCATTGTTGTGCGCGTGAGTGGTTCCGCGGCACCTTTATAACTTCCTACCTGTATCAGATCTGCTTCCACTCCCAAAGTATCAAGTGACTCTTTGAAGAAGGACATCTCGGCTTGAATTCCCGTGACCATTAAAGACCCCGATTCGGGTATCACGATTTCGTCACAAGCACTTGCCAGCATATAATCACGTGCCGTCGCCATTTGAAGCTGCGCGTATACTCGTTTGCCAGCAGCCTGCACACGGTGGACCGCAGCACGTAGCTCTGCTAGTTTTCCACGACCGATTTCTGGATTTTGCAAACTGAGTACAACGGCTGTAACTTTTGTGTCGTTAGCTGCTTTTTCGAGCCGCGCAACCACCTGGCGCAAATTGGGCTGGAACTCGCCAAATAGACCTGACTGATCGCCGGTCTCGGGTAGATCACCGCGAATGACCAGCTGCGCCACATACATTGTTTTCTCAGCCATTTCGGCCGTCGGCTCTTTCTCGGCCAGCACTGATACCGGTACGGTAAAACAAAACGCAAATACCGTTACCAAATTGGGGAATTTCCAGGCGAAACATCGCATAACATCACCTTGTCAAAATGTAGAAAATCGTGTGGCGCAACTTTTTCAGGCAAAATAAAAGTATCTCATTCAGTACAGCCAACCAATACTGTGGTGGAAATTACAGCCAACATCCAGCTCTGCGTCCGTTTCATTTTAAGGATCCGTACACCTTGGGGTTGGCCAAACTCAGTGAAAAGCAATCACCGTAAAGGAATGGTGCACTAGTAACTGTGGCAGAATGGTACAAACCCCTGCAGAACGTACTGTCGCAAAAGCCTTCTGCAACCAATCACATTCCCTGGTAAGGGCCCCGTCTGGGTGTCACAAAAAATCTCGGACCGTCTCGACGTTCACCAAGATTAACATTCACTATTTTACCAGCAATGAAAATAAAAACACAAGTGCTTAATATACATATACTTACGACTCAATTATCAGTCTTGACTCGATTGTCCAGATGTATATAATTCCAATCGTCTGGCAAAATCGGTAATATCGGAAGGACCGGACACCCCAGACGTTTATAGCAAAGCAGGGAGTTATGTTGTTTGCGTATACCGCGAGGTTTTGCGGTTTCAGAGAAAATCTAAATTCCATATGACTGTTGCAGGATAGGCTTAGGAGCTTTGGACAGGCCGTGTGTCGCGGGACCAGTCGGAGGTTCCCCAGAGGCTAGCCTCACCGTTGGCTAGGGAGAGCAACTTTATGAAAACCGTATTTACAACGGGCGAAGCCGCTAAAATTTGCAAGGTAAGTCAACAGACCATTATTCGTTGTTTTGATTCTGGCCAATTGAAAGGATTCCGAGTTCCAGGAAGCCGATTTCGGCGTATCCCACGCGAACTTTTGTTCACCTTTATGAAAGAAAATGGGATTCCCACGGATGCTTTAGAGAGTGGGAAGCGCAAAATATTAATCGTCGATGACGATGAAGAACTGGTCGAGTTACTAGTCGACGTATTTGACCGCGACGGGCGATTCGATAACAAGACAGCCAACAACGGTTTTGATGCAGGGATGTTGGTTAAAGAATTCCGCCCTGATCTGGTCGTTCTAGACGTCATGTTGCCAGACATCAACGGCAAGGAAGTTTGCCAACGCGTACGGAGCGACAGCAGCCTGGATAATGTTCAGATCATTTGTATTTCGGGGATGGTCGAAGCGGATAAAGTTGCTGACCTCAAGTTGTCAGGAGCCAACGACTTTATTCAGAAACCGTTTGCCGTCGAAAAACTAATTGAACGGGCATGTGAACTTCTAGACCTGGAATTGGCCCCAGCCAGCTAAACGCAATCTGGCATCGTTTCTTATGTTTTTGAAGGAATTGTTTACGCACCTGGCACATCATAGGATGGATAGGTTCGATGCAATGGTTGCCAGTCCTTCATTACGGTACAGCGAAGTGGAAACTACCGCTAGCAGATCCGGCAGCTGCCCTGTTGGCCGAGGCATTTTTGACAGAAGAGCCGCATGAGCGTTGTCGACGCATCGAACAGTCCCTTGGTAACAATCCAACGTTGGTTCTCTGGACGATCAGCAACCCAGAAAGTCTTCAGGCAACTCCCTCCACGATGCCGGCACTAGCCAAGTGGCTAGCAATCAATGGCCCGCGCATTTTACAGTGGGAGGCAAAGACATCGCTGAACGAATCGACAGACACGGTTAACAGTCCATCCGCTGCCAAATTGGCAGCGGAAAGCCTCACACGAGCTGCAGGTCAACCAGTTGACCGATACTTATTTTGTCTTATTTCGAACGCCCAACATTGGTTGAGCGCAGCAGGCACTGTGGTAAGCTGGTCACAAATCAAAGAGGGTAAAACGTGCATTCCGCTGTGGTTTGCCAAGGGCTTGTCCGGTTTGTGCGCTCCCTGGAAAACGCAAACGACTGACGACAAATTATTGGAAGAACAGATTTCTTATTGGTCGACGTCTGTACCTGGTGTGGGCCAGAACTTGAAATCTCTGCTGGCCAAACTTCACCGATTACAACAATTGGAAGACAAGTTTTCTGAAACTCTAGAAACCGAAAAACTTCTTTCGCTTAAGCAATTTGCCTACGGAGCCGGTCACGAAATCAATAATCCGCTCACCAATATTTCGACACGAGCACAAACGCTGTTAGGTGGAGAGCAGGATCCTGAAAGACGTCGCAAATTGGCAACCATCAATAGCCAGGCTTTTCGCGCCCATGAAATGATCGCCGATTTAATGCTGTTTGCGCAACCTCCACAAATCAACCGCCAAAACACCGATCTGGTTCAAACAGTCCAACGTTTATCAGAGCGATTCGCCGAAATGGCAACAACCCAGCAAGTGCAATTTCGGTCGGTAACCACGGCAGACTCGGTCGTGGTAATGGCGGACCCAGATCAACTGCAAATCGCTTTGGAAGCAATCTGCCTGAACGCTTTTGACGCAGTCGTACAAGATGGTACGATTGAAGTAACGCTACTGGAAACAGACGAGTTACCCCAACATCCTGGCTTTGTCGCCGTCCAAATTCGAGACACCGGTCCAGGCATTCCTATCGAGGTACAACGTCACCTATTTGATCCTTTTTTTTCTGGAAGAGAAGCAGGACGGGGCATCGGTTTCGGACTTTCAAAATGCTGGCGGATTGTGACGGATCACGGCGGAAACATTGTCGTCGATAGCCAACTCGAAAGTGGAGCAACGTTCACGGTGTTTCTGCCAAACACGCGTGACGCCAAAACTCAGGCAACCAATCACACCGAGATGGCGAAAACGACCACTTCCAAGCACATGCAAACGTGACACCCCCCTAACAATAATGGCCCCGTTTCCAGAGATTTCATTGGCCACTTGTTTTTGCAACCCGTGTCAATGCGTTTACCATTTTTTGCTACCTTGCGGTACGTTAGATTTACCAGCACTAGATTGCAGCTCATCAGCAATCATGGATTGGCATTACGACTGCAATTCGTATCGAGTATTATCGGCAATGATATAAAATGCCGTCCCACCCAAAAACCTTGACTGTGCGCTACACTTATCCGAGAATCGTCTTGGCAACTACAACGGACCTGTAAACTTGTTCGATCGGATCAGATATTTTATCGGCCCAAATCCGATAGGCTTGTCCGGTCAAGCCACCATGCTTTTTATGTCTTGACAATGCAAACCATTTCTTAACCGCCCTCATACCAACTTGGCCGGCCCTCCCCCTAAAAAATCCGCTCGAATAGGACGAGCTAAACGTCGGCAAGCTTCACCGGCTGCCGCAGACAGGCCCCGCGATATCAAAAACGATAAAACTTCAAGCTTCGCGGCAATCGTCCTCTTTCTCGGAGGAACAAGCGTCTATTTCTGGCTGTACCTATCAGTACCACTGGTGGGAGAGGTTCGGCGGACCGCATTACTGAGCTACCTGGTGCGTCCCGAAACGATGTTCCAGCAATGGATGAACAGTCCCGACCAAATCATCGGCCTGTTCGACCGCCTACCGATCTTTAGCACGGCCTGCTTGCTGTTTTTGGCCGCCGGCAGTGGAGGTTATCTGTTCTTGAAGTACAGTCGCATCATGCAAGAGTTAACACGGATAGAACAGATAGTACTAAGTGCTGGAATCGGAATGAATTGCCTCTCTCTGCTCGCGCTGGTGATTGGCCTGATCGGCTGGCTCGTTCCAGCCGTAGTCATAGGTTCTTTGGGCTTGATTTTTTGTACTGCATACATCGCCTGGCGATGGCAACCTGTCGAACCAACTCATAGCCAATGCAACGATACAGGTAATGGCAATCAGCTCGATCGTTTAGATTGGCTTTGCATCTCCTTGGGAATTCCGTTCGCCCTATCAATCTTGCTGGGATCCTGCTTGCCCCCCACTGACTTTGATGTGTGCGAGTACCACTTACAAGTTCCCAAAGAATGGTATCTCAATGGTCACATCAACTTTTTGCCACACAATGTATACGGCAACATGCCACTCGGTGCGGAACTGCCCAGTATGTTAGCAATGGCCATTATTCCAGGTGCGAACAACTGGTGGTGGGGTGCACTGACGGGCAAAGTGATCATCGGCTGTTTTTCGGTATTGGGCGCCTTATTACTATTTGCAGCCGGCAAACGTTTCAGTTCACCCACTGTCGGTTGTATTGCAGCCGTTGTTTATATTTCCACACCTTGGGTCGGTAAAGTTTCCATGAATGGACTCGTAGAGTCCGTCTGGGGGTTCTACTTTTTCGCGTCATTCTATGTTCTGCTGATCTGGCACCAACGGATGAAGGTGTCGCACACAAGCACAATGGCAAATGGACAGCATGGTGGCAATCAACATGTTAGTCGACATAAAGCGACACCTAACACAACGAACTCAGGTCGTGGATTTTTCCTGGTTGCCGGTTTTCTCGGGGGCGCTGCCGTTGCTTGTAAATATCCGGCAGTGTTACTAGTCGTCTGTCCACTGATGATATTGTTGTTTTGCGCAGGCAGTCGTACCAGGCCATTGTCACAACGGGTCGGGTCAATCACCATTTACTTGCTGGCAGCTGCCGTTGCTTGTGGACCCTGGTTGGTAAAAAACGAGTGGTTGGCGGGTAATCCAACCTATCCGTTATTGGTCGATAGGTTAGGAGGAAAAACCCGGACACCCGCTAATAACGAACAATGGAAACAAGCACACCGACCACCTGGCTATGCAATCGCGGATCTTACAAAGGCGACAAAAAAAATTCTGTGGCAGAGCAAGTTTTTGAGTCCGGCACTGATCCCATTGATTGTCTGTAGTTTCTTACGTCGCAAGCAACGTTATTTGGTCGCGGTACAGTTCATGCTTATTGTATATTTCGTGGCTATCTGGTGGCTTTTGACTCATCGCATCGACCGCTTTCTCGTGCCGATACTACCTTTGTTAGCCTGGTTGGCCGGACTGGGTGCCTGCTGGAGTCGTCAGCCCATATGGCGCGCAGTCGTGTTCGGATTTATCGCTGTGACCTCAGCGTTGAATTTTATCTTTTTCGGAACAAACGTCCTTGCTGACAACCGTTATTGTGTCCCTTTGCGTACTATTCGTGACCACGAATGGATCCCAGAAATGCAAATGACAGCACACCGGTATTTCAATTCACCTCATTTTCAAGGAACACGGGTTTTATTTGTGGGGGACGCCCAACCATTCGATATTCAAATTCCCGTACTTTACAACACTTGTTTTGACAAATCCATCTTTGAACAGTTAATGCAAGGCCGTACTGCCACCGAGCGTCTGGCGGTCCTGCACCATGCACAGATTTCACATATCTATGTTGACTGGTCAGAAATCACTCGATATCGACAGACTTACGGTTACAGCAAGTTTGTTCAACCCGAAGTATTTCAAGAACTGCTCCAGACAGGAGTATTAGAACAAGACGATCACTTTGAGCGATTCGATTCTACTAACCGACCAATTGGAATGTACCGCGTCTGTGACAATTGACACCTTCAAGTTAGCAAAAACTGGACTACTCTCGGTGGCATTTCATTCTGATACCTTATCCAAATCAGCCGTTTTACAGCTTTGTTACAGCAGTGGTTGATGGCATCCTTTTTGCAAACCGCGAGCCAGAAAGGGTGTCAAGTTTCTTTTTACATAAAAATAAGACATGGTCTCTGGTCCGGCACTAAACGACCAAAGGAAACTGGCCATCTTGTTCTAAAAAGGCACCCAGTGTACAGCAACAACAAAATTCGCTGCGCTGAAAACGCGATGTCACTTGGTCTCAACATTGACATCGGCTAATTTCTCAGAGGTGCAAAGTATTTTTTCCATTCGGAAAACATGCCATTCCAAGAATCTCGTCTTGCAATCACTCTATCCATGACATAACGTTAGGTTGCCGTGCAAGGATGAAGTGTCAAGGACGAACCACGGAACCTTCTCGAGTCGAACGGAATGAAACCTTCTCAGCACGATCAGATTTCGAACCGATTCTCAAGGTTGCAGGGATCATCCTCCACCGTACAGAATGCCGCTATTTCATCAGGCTTGCAAAACGCGGTACAGCGTGCGGCTGAAAAATCACAAGACTGTCTGCTGCAAACTCAGCACCAGGATGGTCATTGGTGCGGTGAACTCGAAGGAGACACAATCCTCGAAAGTGAGTTCATCCTTCTGTTGGCGTTTCTAGAACAAGAGACTAGCGCTGTTGCTCAACGAGCGGCTCGACGCATTTTGGAAAAACAGTTGCCAGCGGGCGGCTGGTCACTGTATCCGGATGGCGATGTAGACATCAGCTGTAGTGTCAAAGCATATTTCGCATTAAAGTTGACCGGTCATCATACGGCATCCGATGACATGGACCGCGCCAGACGTGCCATCCTGGAAGCTGGAGGTGCTGACCGTATTAACAGTTTTACACGTTATTACCTGGCAATGTTGGGCCAAATTGACTATCAACATTGCCCAGCAGTTCCTCCCGAAGCGATGCTATTGCCAAGCTGGTCTCCCATCAATATTTATCGGGTAAGCGCCTGGTCACGAACTATCCTGGTTCCCCTTTCCATCGTGTGGTCCCAACAACCTTGTCGCCAACTCGAGGCAGGGCAGGGGATCACAGAGTTGTTTCATAAATCACCAGACAACTGGCCACAGTTGCATTGTGCAGGACTCGAGGCATCCGATACGTTCTGGTCTTGGGAACAATTTTTCGGACGAGTCGATCGCGCCCAAAAATGGCTTGAGGGGCACAATATTAAACCGTTACGACAACGTGCTGTCAGACTGGCAACCGAATGGATGGTCAAACGATTTGTTGCCAGTGACGGTTTGGGGGCTATTTTTCCACCTATCATCTGGAGCATCGTCGCTCTGAAGAGTCTCGGCTATGACGATGAAAGTCTCGAATTGCGTTATTGCCACCAACAATTGAACGAATTGATCATTGAAGAAGGGGAGACGGTTCGTTTGCAGCCATGCAAGTCACCCGTGTGGGATTCTGCCCTCGCGTTACGTGCGCTAGCTCGTCATGGCACTCATTCCAGTCAAGTCTGTGTCCGTAAATCTATTCACTGGTTGTTGAGCAAGGAAACAACACGTCGGGGTGACTGGTCACACGGGGTCGATGCCACTCCAAGCGGATGGTTTTTCGAATATCACAACGACTTTTATCCTGATACTGATGACACAGCAATGGTCGTCATGGCACTGAGTGATCAATTTGCCGACAGTCGGCTTGACGAATCAGATGCTCCGTCGGGAGTTTCCTTTATTGCAGCCGATCGGGCCTCCGGAATGGCCGAAGCGCGGGAACAAGTCACCTTACTCGATCGTGCAGCAGCAGCCTGTGAGCGTGGACGTCGCTGGATTCTAGCGATGCAAAATCGAGATGGAGGGTGGGGAGCATTCGACCGAAACAATGATTCACAGTTCTTATGCCACGTGCCCTTTGCTGACCACAATGCAATGATCGATCCCAGTACACCAGACATTACCGGTCGTGTCATTGAAATGCTGGCGAACCTCGGGGCGCGCGTCGGACATCCAGCCGTGGATCGTGGTATCGCATACTTGAAAGCTACACAGTGTGACGACGGTAGCTGGGAAGGACGCTGGGGGATCAATTATATCTATGGAACCTGGCAAGCACTGACCGGTATGTGCGCTGTTGACATCGATCCTGGCGATTCAGCAGTCTCCCAAGGTGCTGCCTGGCTAAGAGCATGCCAGCAAGAATCAGGCGGATGGGGAGAATTACCGGACAGCTATCAGGATCCTGCAAAAAAAGGCTGTGGCCCTCCCACGGCATCCCAAACTGCCTGGGCACTCCTGGGACTGATGGCAGCCGGTGGAATACACCATCACTCAGTGGAACGAGGTATCCGCTACTTGCTCAAAACTCAGACTGCCGACGGGACCTGGTTAGAACCAGAATTTACCGGAACCGGTTTCCCACGCGTGTTTTATTTGCGTTATCACATGTATCCACTGTATTTTCCACTATTGGCAATGTCTGAATGGCGACAACAGTCAAAAGCATTCACCCCGTCAAGCGACTAGAGCATGACATTTGACACACTCAGACATGCACAATGACCTGGTTCAATACTTCGTGTGCTGACACGAACTGTTGCCATAGCGGCACATATTATCCGATTTTTCCTATTTTTATTCCAAGACTTTTGTCCTACAACCGAAGCCGTCTCACCGAATCAGACATCACAAATTAAGGAGTTTTCTTGTCGTGGGTGTACCATTGTCGCAAATGTGGACCGTGGCATCCTATGTCATGAAAAAACGATTTTTTAATGCGCGCCGCTATCCCCTGGTGCTCATGCTCGAACCATTGTTTCGCTGCAATTTAGCTTGTAACGGCTGTGGTAAAATCCAGTACCCGCAAGATATTTTGCGAAAACAGTTGACGCCTAAAGAGTGTTTTCGCGCTGCTGACGAATGCGGGGCACCCATTGTATCCATTCCTGGCGGCGAGCCGTTATTGCATCCTCAAATCGGCGAGATCGTTCGTGGCTTGGTTGCACGCCGCAAATACGTTTACCTGTGTACCAACGCAATCAAATTGCAGGATTCACTACCGTATTTTTCACCATCCAAATATTTTTCATTTTCTGTACACATGGATGGCCCACAGGCGGTTCATGATCACGCCGTCGGTCGTGAAGGCGTCTACGATATTGCAGTGTCAGCAATTTCTGCAGCCGTGGAAGCCGGTTTCCGAGTCACAACCAATACAACATTATTTCACGGCATCGAGCCGGAAAAGATAAGAAGTTTCTTTGATGAAATGATGCGATTGGGAGTGGAGGGAATGATGGTTTCGCCGGGATATTCTTACGAAAAAGCTCCCGACCAGGATCACTTCCTTCATCGGCATCATACTATCGACCTGTTTCGTAGAATTTTAAATAGTGCGCCCAAACGTTGGCGATTCAATCAAACACCATTGTTTTTGGAGTTTCTACAAGGTCGTTGGTCACTAGAATGCACACCTTGGGGCAATCCAACCTATAACGTGTTTGGCTGGCAAAAACCATGCTACCTTGTTGACGAAGGGCATTGCAAAACTTTTTCTGATCTGATGGACTCGACTGATTGGACTCGTTACGGCCGATCTAGTGGCCATCCAAAATGCCAAGATTGCATGGTACATTCCGGCTATGAACCGACGGCAGTGATGCAAACATTCGGGACGTTGCGCGGTTTCGCACGAACCGTACGACTCGTATTGTTAGGTCCTGGACAGTCTACAACGAACGACGATCACTTTTCCGACACCTTGCCAACACAACAGAAAGGGAAGCCACCTACTGACTTCTTCGAATTGCCGGTGCTACAATGAATACAATGGCAATTCTTTTCCTTGGCTTGGGCACCGTTGCTCCTGCGCCACTCCTGAACGGCAAACATGGCTCGACCTATCGCTATCGTCTTTGCACTGAGTATTGAAGCGGAGGGATTCGTCAGCCACCTCAGTAACACGAATATCACACGAGAAGGTGATTGCACAACAACGACGGGTATTGTGGCCGGTATCCAGGTGATCGTGATTTCCTCTGGACCAGGCGCTAAACAAGCTGGTGCGGCAACCAGCCATTTAATTTCTCGCCACCAGCCCTCCTGGGTGATTTCGGCCGGATTTTCTGGTGGCCTGATAAACGCAGTGCGTCCTGGCGACATCGTCGTAGCAAATTCGGTAACAGATGAACAGCGCAACCTACTGACGATCGATTTGCATCTTCATGAGAATAATCAATCAACAGGACTCCATGTAGGACGTGTGTTGACCGTCGATCATGTCGTCGTTTCGGCTGAAATAAAACAGCAATTGGGTGAAATCCATCATGCCCTAACGGTGGATCTCGAATCGTTCGCCGTAGCTCAAGTGTGTACTGGAGAAAAAGTTAAATTTCTTGCAACGCGCGTCGTATTCGATTCGGTAGAACAAACGCTACCCGACGAAATCAAAATTTTACTTGCCCAGGATACGCGTGCTGCTCGCTGGGGCGCCGTAGCTGGCTCTGTGATACGTCGGCCTTCTAGTGTACAAGACTTGTGGAAACTACGTGAAAATGCGATCAATTCCTCAAACCGACTGGGCCAATTCCTCGTAGATATCATTCCGCAACTTGGCCAAACTTGATGCACGACATTGGAACAAACCGTGCTAGACGCATACCTGCTCCCATGGATCGGGAAAGCCAACTAATAGGATGCAATCTAATTGCTTTCATGTTTGTTGAATCACACCACCGTTCAAAGTAAGGAAAGTAACAGTGCGATACACTTTTACTCTGTTGACCACAACCGTCTTTTTGTGCGTACCGTCCGGTTGGGCAGACCAACCAGCATTTTCTCTATTATTGGACGGGCAAGAAGGACGTAACCTGGCATTGCAACAGTTTCGTCCCCGGGCAATGTTACGGGTAGAGCAACACCCATTACAACATGCCAAATTTCCCGTCGTCGACGTCCATTCCCATTTGCTTTATAAATTGCCAAAAGTGTATGGCCAGGTAGAAAAATACCTTGAAGTCATGGATCGCCACCGTATTGCAGTAAGCGTAAGTTTAGATGGGCGCCTGGGTGATCAGTTGCAACAACATCGGGAGCTTGTCTGGCCCAAACATCATGATCGCTTTTTGATTTTCGCAAATATTGATTGGGTCGGCGACGGAAATCGAAAAGACCCTGCAACATGGGCCTGCCACCGCGAGGATTTTTCTCACCAAACCGTCTTGGCCTTGAATACAGCCGTGCAACAAGGGGTCAGTGGCTTGAAGCTATTCAAACAGTTTGGACTAGGATACAAAAATCCTGATGGTTCACTGATAAAAATTGACGATCCTCGCTGGGACAAAATCTGGGAAGCCTGTGGACGGTTAGGTATTCCAGTGATCATGCACACCGCAGATCCCATGGCGTTCTTTCTACCAATTGATAAAACCAACGAGCGCTGGGAAGAATTATATCGGCACCCCAACTGGAGTTTCTCGTCCGAAACATTTCCTTCTCGGGAAGAGCTGCTGCGAGCCCGAAACCTCGTGATCCGTCGACACCCAACAACAACGTTCATCGGTGCTCACATGGCAAATAATGCCGAAGACCTACGGACCATCGGCGAATGGCTGGATGCGTATCCAAATTTATATCTGGAAATTGCATCTCGCATTAGCGAGTTGGGACGTCAGCCATATTCAGCACGCAAGTTCTTTTTGAAGTACGGCGATCGGATACTCTTCGGAACGGATGGACCCTGGCCAGAGCAACGGCTGTCTCTCTACTGGAGATTTTTAGAAACGTTCGATGAATACTTTCCCTACTCAGAAAAGGCATTCCCGCCACAGGGTTTTTGGCAAATCTACGGAATCGGACTGCCAGATGACGTGTTAAAAAAAGTGTACCATGAAAATGCTGCGCGAATCATACCGGGCGTGCACGAACGACTTCAGGCATTTCAAAACAATTAGATTCGACTGTTGATTTGACCAGCAACTTGTAGGAGCGACGCTGTTGGGGAACATGGGCGATCCGGATTGGCAGGACAGCCTGTCACATTCACCCATGTAGCATGTCAGGGCAGGGGGGGTGTGCGAAGGTTCATGCCAAACACATAATGGAAGTTGCGTCGTCAGTCCTCCACTGCATCATTAACTCAGTTTGCTACCGTTGTGGTTCACATCTTCCGAAGCTTAGCAGGACTAGCATCACTATTACTGGGCATCAATTGTGTCTGGACCTGGTTGTCCATCGATAATTCTGTTGCCACGACCGATTTACTACACCAATTACAGTCTCTTCATACAGAAATCAAAGAACTGCAATGGTCGACGGAACAGACAGACCCTGGAAACAGGGCTGCAGGCATACAAACATTAGAATCGGCGGAGGCTGAACTTGTCGAACAGCTCGAAATAGCACTTCGTCAAAGTGATTCTCATTTCTTGTTTCTCGTCGCGACGGCGTTGGTGGCCATGTTAGTGTGCAGTATCACGATCACCTATTTCATCGGAACCAGTCGCTGGTGCAAGGAAGTCATCGAGGCATATGCTCTCGACACGGAACTGGCAGCGAAGAGCACGGCATACAAACGACAAACTTTTCCCTGGGCATTGACCGCAATTTTCGCCGTACTGCTACTCGCCGCACTAGGTGGAGCCGCTAATCCAAACGTAGGCTTAACAACAGAAATTCTTCGATGGAACATTGCATATGGGACAGCAGGAATGGCTTTAACTTTACTGGTTGGCATCTGTTTTTGGAAACAATCACACTTTTTGATGAAAAATCACATCGTGATTCAGTCGATTTTGAACCATGTACAACACCTCCAAAACCAGCAAGAGTTAAACAGATTAACCCAGAATTCCTTTTCACAAGATGAAACACCGTCACAATGAGAGCTTGTGTCCAAAGAGTTCATCAGGCGAGTGTCGTGGTCGAAGGCGAGACTGTCGGGCAAATTGAAACCGGCATGGTGGTCCTGCTTGGTGTCGCTCAAAAAGATACCCATAACGACCTTCATCAGTTAGCTGACAAACTGGTTGAACTAAGAATTTTTGAAGATGAAGCTGGAAAAATGAACCGTTCACTGCTGGACGTCCATGGCCAGATGTTGGTAATCAGTCAATTCACCCTGTTTGGTGATTGCCGCAAAGGTCGACGTCCAAGTTTTGTGACAGCTGCAGATCCGATATTAGCTGAAAAACTTTACAATGATTTCGTGATCGCTGTAGCGGCAAAAGGTATACCCGTATCAACCGGTGTCTTCCGGGCACACATGGATTTATCCCTCATTAACGATGGACCAGTAACCTTGTTGTTGGATAGCCAAAAATTGTTTTGAAAACATTAGATTTTTGTAGGCAACAACAGATCAAGCCAAACAGGAAACGGCCAGCCATCTCTTTTCTTCTTGACAAGACCGATTACTCGCTGGCATGCTAAAATCTCCAACCGGCGATCCAATGTCGAGCCGTTTCACACAAGTCCTGCCAACTCGGAGAGCCTGAATCGTAGATTGTCATCCACACAGTCACCGCTACCAGTAGTGCTAACTTTCCATAAGTCGAAGCGTTGGCCAGCGCACTGCTACTATAGAACTTGATGGCTGTGCCAAACGAACGTTTTAAACGAAAGCGGCCGCCATACCATTCAATGCTATAAAATTCATCCAGCAACAAATGGGACATGAACCCCACCACCACGGCTACAACTTTAAACATCTTTTCAAATAATCCATAGTTGACTAAACCATCAAAATTGCCGCTCTCACCGATAGATCTCTGATACGCGTTAACCGTTTGTGCATTCGGTTCAATGCAAATAAGATAAGCTAACAGCCCAGCAATCGCCGCTGCCGGAACACTGTGCCACATGCCTCGGTGCACCGTGTAACGCCTCAGGATTTCCGCCAAACCGAATCGAATCCCAATGTAGATCAGGGCCCCGACCAGTACCATTAAATCCGTGGTTAACCCCATTTCCTGAAAACGATCGAGTAGTAGCATCGGAACCACGGCAGCTCCGAAGGCGACGCTTTCTCGTAACGCCACCCCCGTGTCACTGTCAAGGTCCGGAAGCATGCCCGACAAACCGCACAAACCTGCTCCCAACAGACAAGTGGCCGGACGGACGTCGTACACCCAGTAACCGGTGAAACCGTAACCAACCCCCAACAAAGTGCTCGTCGTCAGATGTGTTCGATAGCCTGCCATGGTGGAACACAACTTTACGGATCCGCCATCAGGACGGCAAGTCCGCTCTCTCGTTGAATCGCGCGCATTGCTGGCGCCAAAAATACCATTTACGACCAATTCCTCTATTCGCCAAGGACCGTCAGCTAGATATACTTCATCACTGCAATTTGCCCGTCGTCGTTTTAAAACACCCGAAATCAAACGACTTTACCGTGCGGTGTCATGGTTGCCACACTCAATGCAGACCGCAGATCATGCGGGAGACAACAGTCGATGCAATCCTACGACATTTTTATGCTGGTCGTCCTCGTGACAACAACAATCTGGGGCTTATGGAAGGGACTGGCATGGCAATTAGCATCGTTGGGGTCCATCTTTCTCAGTTATTTTGTAGCACACCAATTTCGGTACAAGGTCGCCGAATGGATTCACACCGAACCTCCCTGGAACGTCCTTTTGGCCATGCTTATCTTGTATCTGGCGACATCCGCTCTCGTGTGGATAGCTTTTGGGACACTCAGGGCATTCATCAGTCGAGTGAAACTAAAAGAATTTGACCACCAAGTAGGGGCTATCCTGGGGGCAGCCAAGGGAGTCGTACTGTGTGTGATTATTACCTTATTTGCCGTAACATTAGCACCAGAAAGCCAGCGAAAATCCATTATTGCGTCTCGGTCAGGTTTTTATATCGCCTGCCTGTTGGACAAATCCCACGTCATCATGCCCGATGAACTACACCAAGTTCTCGAACCGTATTTGCATCGCCTTGACGATTCCCGAGAAGAGACATCACGGGAACATGGAGACGAGGAATTCCACAGTCGAGCCGCCGACAGTCGAGCCACCGACCGTCCCATTGGATTTCGAGAGCAACCACCACCAACGCCAGGGGCCCCATTTTATAGTTAGAACAGAAGGCATAAACCGAACATAACGAACATTATCGGACGTTGGAAATCTATCCAAAGACGGGCCTACAACACACTGCTCTGGGATTCATCGACCGCCAATATGAACATCGAATCGACTGCTGCAAAGCCAATTCCGGCTGCCTGATAGCGATCGAAAATATTAGCTGTTTTGCTCTAAGAAAACACCCATCCGTCGAAACTTCTCATACCGATTTTCCAGTAGCTCGTCCAACGGGATCTCCACCAATTCTCGCAGCGTCTTGACCAGATAACTTTTCAGCCTGGCAGCCATTAAAAAGTGGTCCCGGTGGGCGGCACCCAACGGTTCCTCGATGATCTCATCCACAACGCCCAGCTCTGGCAAGTCACGTGCGGTAAATCGTAGCGCTTTTGCAGCCTGCTCAGCAAACTCGTGGCTTTTCCAAAGTATCCCCGCACATCCTTCGGGACTGATCACCGAATAGTAAGCATGTTCCAGCATGGCAACACGGTCACCTAACCCAATACCAAGCGCTCCACCACTACCTCCCTCACCAATCACAACACAAATGATACAGGTCGGCAACCGAGACATCTCGTACATATTTTCAGCGATCGCTTGTGCTTGTCCACGTTCCTCGGCACCAACCCCAGGATAGGCTCCGGGAGTATCGATCAAACAAATGATCGGCATGCCGAATTTTGCCCCCAATTTCATTTTCCGCAGCGCTTTTCGATACCCTTCTGGCTGTGCACACCCAAAAAAACATTCACTGCGCTCTTTGAGATTTTGCCCTTTCTGATGCCCCACTACCATCACTTTAAATTGGTCAAGTTTGGCAAATCCAGTCCGTAATGCTCGGTCGTCTCCATAATGACGATCGCCATGTAGTTCAACATACTCATCAAAGACCAAATCGAGGTAGTTAACCGTTTGCGGACGTTCTTTGTGCCGCGCCACCTGCACCGTTTCCCATGGAGTCAAATTGCGATAGGTTTCTCGGACAAATTCGGTTAATTGACGCCGAAGTTGCCGTATCTGCTCTTCGCTTTCAGCACTTTGATCACTGGCGCATTCAAGATTCTTTAGTTCAGTCTCCAACTGAATAATTTTATTCTCGAACGGTAAACCATTACTTTGCACAGGCATTGGTTGTCATCCTTCGTTCCCCGAAGGAACAGGCGGTTTTTTAAAAATCTTAAGGTTGTCAAATTCAACCAGAAATTCATCCATCGAGTGTGGGCGCTCCCGAATGTCTTTTGACATCATCCTCGTAACCAGACCAGCAAAATCCTCGGTAACGTTTTGGGCGGTCACGAACAACGAAGGTACTGCCGCTTTAAGATGTTTCATCAATAACTCGTCTGGTGACTCGGCTGTAAACGGAGGCCTGCCAGTCAGCATCTCGTAGACTGTACAACCGAAACTATACATATCTGATTGCAAGTCGAGCGACTCGCCGCGAATCTGTTCTGGTGACATGTAGCTACGAGTCCCCTGTACCTTTGAACGTCCACCTAACAGCTTTGACAATCCTCGCTTGGTTTTAACAGCTAATGAAAAATCAATTACTTTTGTAAAACCATCATTGATCATAAAATTGTCTGGCTTAATGTCCCGATGCAACCAGCCGTGGCCATGTAAATGAGATAACCCCTGGGCAGATTGCCTGATGACTTCTTCCAGTTTCGGTGCAAAACGAGCGACTCCTTTCTGGACAATCTGCTTGACATTCTGTGCGCCACAATACTCTGCCGCTAAATATGGTATTTTTTCAGCAATGTTAAACTCAATGACACGGATGACATTGGGATGATCCAGATCTTGGCCAACATTGTATTCGTGCTTTAAATGACCAATCTCTTGCCGATTCTTGTAATAGTCCTCCTTGAGGACTTTAAGCGCTACGCGTTCGTTTGCCGAGTTCACTGCCAGCCATACCTGGCATGACTGTCCAGTACGGATTTGACGGACAAGACGATAGGCGCCGATGTGTGTACGACCTGGGGTGGACACGGAAGGAATTTTCTACCTGAACATTCGGATGGGTTGTTGTTCATAAACTAGCGCCGACTTCTATTTTAAACCAAGCCGATAGGTACGAAAAGCCCGATCGGTATAGCGTATCAGTGTAGCAAACGAAGATACAGATCACGTAACCGCTTTGTCATCACTTCGTGGCAAAATCGTTGTTCACACAGTCGACGTCCTTCACTCGCCATTCGGTTCCGTAATTCAGGATTCTCCGCCAACCTCGCTAAAGACGCCGTCAATGCTTCCACCGACTTGGGTGGCAACAAATATCCGGTGCGTCCATGCTGAACCACCTCGCGAGCACCGTCGATATCGTAACTGACAACCGGTCGGCCCACTAACAATGCTTGAGGTAAAACACGTGCCAAGCCTTCGCGCAGACTCGTGTGAACAACCATATCCATCGCCGCCAGATATTCTGGAATTCTCAGCGGAGCGACCAAGCCAACCATTTGAAAAAATTCACTAAGCCCTGCTCGATCAATCTGCTGCTGTAATGGCTGTCTAAGGATTCCATCCCCCACCAATAGGAACCGCACATCCGACCGTTGGGCTAGAAGTTGCTTTGCAGCGCGGATTAAATATTCGTGCCCCTTAAGGTGAAATAATCTGGCAACTTTTCCAATCACAATATGCTTCTCATCGTAGCCAAGCTCTCTGCGCAACGTTTCTCGATAACGGTCCGCTTCAAGAAATTTGTCTACCTCCATACCACTATAAACTGTGACAAAACGATCCGGTGGAGCGATAGCGTGCTGAGCCATTTTCTCCGCCATTGCATCTGCCACACTGACCAGGGCATGACAGTGTCGTGCTACATAGGCTTCACTCCAACGACTCAACGTCCTCGGTACCCATTGCTGATAATCATGAAACGGAGCACCGTGTACGGTATGTACTATGGCAGGTACCTTGCATTTCGAAGCCGCCAGACGTCCCAATACTCCTCCCTTGGCACTGTGGGTATGCACCACATCTGGCCGATACTTGTGCAATACCGTTTTTAGCTGTCGATAGGCAATCGCATCCCTTATAGGATGGACAGCGCGCCGCAACATTGAAACCACCTGCAACGGAATACCACTTGACTCAACTTCGGGCAACAAGGTGCCTTCTGGCCCGCACTCTGGCCCACAAATCAATAACACGTCATCACCAAATGTGCGCATCAAATCACGGCAACACAAGAAGGTGTTCTCTTGAGCACCACCGATGATCATGCGAGTGATAATGTGAGCAACACGCACTGCCAATAAGTCCAATCTTTTTCAAGGATGGAATGCTATCGATTACATCAACCAGCATGGATGTTCAAAGGCTCCACTGTCCAGCAAGCGTCATATTCGACATTTACAAGAAACAACCCTTGTGGCGGAGCTGTCATACTGGCTGCCTTGCGGTCCTGCGCCTGGAGTATTTCCCTGACTTTTTCGGGGCTAAACGCACCGCGCCCCACATCATAGAGCGTGCCCACAATGGACCGCACCATGTTGTACAGAAATCCATCGGCAGTCACCTCATAGATCAACCGATCACCCGATAAATACCCCCCCCCTCCCCCCCCCTCGTCCCGCACAATTGACGACGCCC
>CAYMUR010000014.1:15431-18694 GCA_964393615.1 uncultured Pirellulaceae bacterium | reverse complement strand
GGGCGCATTGGCGGACCTCAGGAAATCCTATATTTTGAGACCTTCTTGGGTTACAGACTTACAGACTACAATAAAATGTCATCTTAGGTGGCCAAAATAGAGATCGTCTAAATACCCCCCCCCTCCCCTGCTCTGGTCACGAACAATTGACGACGCAAAAATTGTACGGATACTAGTCGCACGCTCTGACCCCGAGGATTCAAAGCTGGAAAAATCATGTTTTCCCAATAATATACCGGCTGCCTGCGGCATCGCAGAAACATCCAATCGTTGCGGCACCCACCAGCAGTACGCTCGCCCAAAAACGTCCGAACCTTGACCATCTTGGATTACATACCGATAAGTCTTACGCCGTGCATCGCGAATAGCATGAAACCCCTCTCGTGTTTCACTCAATTTCAATGCAACCACATCATCGGGAAGATTAGCGTTCAAGGCTCGCAACAAGACATCACAGGGAAGTGATAACTCAGTCCGAAAGCTTACCACCTGCTCCAACGCGTGTACTCCAGCATCGGTACGACCACTTGCAATGGTGGTTATCGCATGACCTGCAATGTTCTGACAAGCATCTTGAAGAGTCTGCTGAACTGTCCGGCGGCCAGGTTGAATTTGCCAACCATCGAAATCGGTACCATCGTAGGCCAGCATCAATTTAAGAAATCGCATTGCTCAAACCGCGGTCCGATGATCGGCGAGTAATTCTGCGATCTGAACTGCATTGGTTGCGGCTCCTTTGCGCAGATTATCGCTGACGCACCAGAAACTCAATCCGTTTTCACTTGATATATCTTCGCGGATACGGCCAACAAAAACATCATCCTGCCCATCACAATCAATCGGCATGGGATACTTGCCGGCGGCGATATCATCTACCACCGTGATTCCCGGAAATTCTGCAAACAACTGACGGGCTTCTTCCGCGGTTACTTTACGTTCCGTTTCAACAAGCATGCTTTCGCTGTGACAATTGGCAACTGGAACACGCACACATGTAGGACAAACCTTGATCGAATCATTCGCAAAGATCTTATGTGTTTCGTAGACCATTTTCATTTCCTCGGAAGTATATCCGACGTGTTTTGGCGAACCGATTTGGGGAATCAGGTTCTGGACAATTGGATGGGTAAATGCTTCATATTCGTAAATCTCTCCCTTCACTTGGGCACGTGTCCCTGCATCCAGGTCGCGCTGCCCGGCTAGTCCAGCACCACTAGTCGCTTGGTAGGTACTAACCACAACACGTCGAATCGTCGCTGCGTCGTGTAACGGCTTCATGGCGACAACCATCTGGGTCGTAGAACAATTGGGGCTAGAAATAATGCCTTGATGATTCGCTACCGCTGATGGGTTGACCTCTGGCACTACCAAGGGAACAGCGGGATCCATCCGCCAATACCCACTTTCATCAACACAAATTACTTTTCGCTCAACCGCTTGCGGTATAAACTCTGCAGCTACTTCGTCCGGAGTACTACAAATCGCCAAATCAACATCGTCAAAGGCATCAGGACACAATTTTTGCACCATGTGGTCACGGCCCCGAAAAGATATCGTTTTCCCTGCAGACCGCTCCGAAGCCAGGAACTTGATGTCGGCAAAGGGAAATTCTCGTTCCTCCAATAGTTGGCGAATGATCGCTCCTACTGCACCGGTTGCCCCGACAACCGCAATTCGCTCAATCATGGCTCCTGTTCCTCAGTCTTATTTGGCGGTTTAAATCTTGGCGTTTCCTGCCGCAAAACAACGCTGGCAGCAGCCACCTAGTTTAACGGATGGCAAGATTCAAAACCACGGTACAATGCGTCGGATTCTAAGATCACCGCAGATCCGGCGTACACACTGCGGAGAAATAAACGCCAAGTTGGCAATTAACATCACGAGGCCGAACGTAATCATTCCCATAGCGAACGCAATTCCCAAATGAAGCGGCACAGCCAATGCAAGCACCAACGGCCGTGTCCAGCGTGGCCAAATGAATGCTATATAAGAGACTTCCCAAACAACAGTCAGATGTGTCAAAAAATTGATCATCAATGGCCAGGTGGCCAGCCAGGTCATATCAAGCGTCTGGTATTCCAGATTGCCCAAGGCCACCCAGATTGCGGTACCATTCCACCAAGATTCACCTAAAAGCTTGCCACAACCAGCAAAAAGATAGATGACGCACATGTGTAACTGTATCAACCGAGTGGCAATGGTAGCCATCACCGAATCCCCAAACCTTGTCTTCCCGCCTCTGCCCTGGGCAATCAGCCGGTCGACAGAGAATGATGCACCACTGGGAGCAATCATCAAATATAAAGCTAACATTCCATTAATCTGGTCCAATCCAAATAAGGCTATCGGCACGCGGTTAACGTAAGATACCGTCACTAGAAAAGCCAGGATGGATGTGACACGTGTCCACCATCCGATCGCGAACAAAAATAACACGACCAAAGCCACGACATGGATCATCCACAGAATAGACAATGATTCGATTCCGTTCAGAATACTCCATGCAAAATGACTATCCCTTGCCAATTCAAGAACTTCAGGCGTAACAATACCTTGCGGTCCCATGAAGTCCGGTAGCGATAATGACCACACCAAATGCGTATAAAACAGCATGGAACCCGTCAACAATCTGAGTAGACCAAGTGTGGCTGTGTCACGAGGTTGAAACCAGAATCGATTCCAACCGTGGACACCAACCCGCACGTGATCAAGGCAGGCGGAAATGACTCGATTCATCGTGTTTCTCCGCACTCGTCCATTGACCTGCATTAGAAATTTCACCTAGAAAACGCTCCTGGTATAGTTCGCGCGCATCCAGGCGAAGACCGTCTGCAACCACCTGAGGTGGCGGAATGACATGCTCTTGGACATAAATGCGCACCAGGCCTCCTTTGTGTAAACGCTGTTGATAGCGGGCGATGGCCGAGGCAAACGTCTCCAATTCCTGGCGTTCTACAACCAAATACCGTTCGTAGCTTTCTTGTTGTTGCCGACTCTCAAACCCTCTAGGTGGCGGCGGTAAAGGAGTAGCTTCCGCCCAAAGTCTTTCCGCTATCATGAAGTAGCGGTGATAATGTAACCTCGGCCATTGCACATCACGATCCGGAAACGTTCCCTCATGAATCAGCTGACTTCCATCTTTGGTATAAACTTCGCAACGCACCAAGTGTCCAGGTCCCGGGTTCGGGCAGAAAAAGCGGTACCCGTGAAACAGATACATGGCTGAAAGATAAGGTTCCACCCAACGCGACAGGCGATAAGCC
>CAYMUR010000014.1:3374-15421 GCA_964393615.1 uncultured Pirellulaceae bacterium | reverse complement strand
CTAATTCACTTCTCGGCGGAGGCTTCGTACATGGTGCAATCACGACGGCCGACAAATGCAACAACAGCAGTACACTGACAACAGAACGGCAACTGACAGACCAGAGATGCTGGACCGTATTGGCTACCTGGGGTGCATTGGTTCGGCAAGTACGTTCGCTCATTTCCTCCATTATTCCATGTTACCCTAGAGAGACAAAGATCGTACTACAAATTTGCCTGGCTTTACCAGAGAAACAGTATGATCTACAAAAGCTGAATCATGGAATTCCGAAAGATTGGTCATCCACGGGGGGCCACACAAATGCTTGGCACACTCTAAACGCCTTTGCACTGAAATTCAGTACAAAGGCATTGAATGTACCTCCACTGTGTCGCAATTAACGCGATACCAAATCGCGTCCTTCCGAAAATTCAGGGGCATCTAAATCGAATGATAATGTAACCGATTCGCCACCGTGTAGAGTTATTGTTTTCTTGCGAGTTAATAGACGGCCATCATGTTCCAAAGTGACTTCGACATGATAATCTTTCCATGCTTCGCCTGCTTCAAGATTCGTCGTCGAAAAAGTTCGCACCGGACCTGACAACAAAGTTTCCGTACCGACCAGCTTTAGTTTTGCGTCGGCAGGTAATTTAACCGTTAGCCGTGTCTGAACCGGTTCTCTTGTTGCGCTAATTTCGTCCGTATCATCAAAAGCAAATGTCAGTCGGCTCTGCTCTCCAGCACGTACCATAACAACTTTCGTTTGATCCAGCTCTTCACCGTCTCGTGTCCCTTGAACACGAATCTCATAACGGTATTGTTCTCCTGGTATCAACCCATGCGGTATGTATAGTCGATCCGTACCAGTACTCGCCGTAGGCCTGCCGTTTAGCATCACTTGGGCACCGTCAGGTACCGATACGTGCAGTTTTGCCTGGCCGACCCTCGACCCAATCGCTTCTCCTTCATCTTCTGTTAGTTCCGTCGACGCTACATATCCTGAACCCCAATGATAGGAGTACCCACCCGGTGCATTGTAAGATCCATGGGAACCGTAGGATCCATGAGACCCAGAAGATCCATGAGACCCAGAAGAACCGTGAGACCCATAGGAACGCTGTGAGTACCCTCCGTGACTACCCCCACTCCCATGCCCTCCAGAACTACCAAAACTATTTCGCCAGAAACGACCAAAAAAAGCATCTGCTTCCGAAGTGGAACCGAAAATCAGAATACAGCCGAAGATCGCTGCCGTTAGTCCACGGAGAAATCGTTGGTACTTCACGACTGAATCTCCTTCCTGAATTAATGAAATGTAAGCGTACAACCAAATAAACCGCCAATCCCTGTGACAAGTTAAGCTAGCATCTCACAATTTCAAATCAAGCAGTCTAGTAGGTATTTTCCTGTTACACAGCTTAAGTGCTTTGATGCTTGGAGATGGATTTACAGGGGAAAGGCTTCCTGCGGTGACGAGAAAATCAAGAAAATAAGAAAGCTAGAATGCCTTAAGTCAAGTCCTGTAAAGATTTATGGAGCTGTCCTAAAAAAACCCCTCCGCAGAAAAAAAAATCAAATCGACTGCATTGCACCGGATTTGCAAACTCTCAGCGAGAAAAGCTTTTCATTTGGAGGGCATCCAAAGAGATTTTGCCCGTAGCCCCAAAAAGCCCCACTCTTAAAATGCCCTCACGTGCCTGCACTGGAATCCTGATTTTTTTGGTAACAGAATGCCAGTCTGCGGTTCCCTCCCACGGACCCAGCCACCGGTGGCCTAAATCACGACGCTCAACGTCATAGAGAGAAATCGCAATCATCGGTAACTGCTCACGATTCCCACCTGAACGTACATCTTGATAGCGCACCCAAGCCGATAGTTGGATTGATTGAATCTTGCGTCCATCAACCGCAAATCCCTGCAAGGCTCGACTGGGACGACCCGCTGTGACATTACAAAATGTAATGTAATGGTTTCCTTGTGGCGCATTTTCTTCGCTAACAATTTCCCACTGACGCTGGTAATACCAACCGGGAAGTACTTGTTTTTCTACAGATGCCTCGAAGTCACCATTGACTACTGACGAAAATGGCAATTCAACCAAGTGCTCGCGGGAATCTTCTGCAACACCTGTCATTGGTACAAATAATGTAGGCCGTAGCTCACGTGATACAAGCTTTCCATCTTTTTTCGTAAATAGATAAAGTGTCTGCTGATATCGCTGACCAACTGGAATGATCAAGCTGCCTCCCTGCTTTAATTGGTCAACCAATGGCTGCGGAACTTGCTCAGGCGAACAGGTCACTATAATTTTGTCAAACGGTGCGTGTTCCGGCCAACCGGAAAAACCGTCTCCAATTTTAACCTGAATATTTTCATAGCCTAATCGTCGTAACGTCCGCTTGGCTCGCATTCCTAAGGACTCGACAATTTCAATCGAGTAAATTTCGTTCACTAATGGACTGAGCACTGCTGCTTGATAACCACTGCCGGTGCCCACTTCCAAAACCCGATCTTGCAATTGAGGATCAAGCGACTCCGTCATGTAAGCAACAATAAACGGTGAAGAAATGGTTTGCCCTGCGCCAATTGGCAGTGCCATGTCATAATAGGCATTCGCTCTATAACGAAGGGCCATAAATTCGTGACGCAGAGTATCCCCCATGGCCTGGATGACACGTGGGTCCTTGATTCCGGCACCAATGATTGCACTTTGCACCATCCGTTCGCGCGCAGCGCGCCAACCGACCGTCACGGGCTCTATTGCAAACGCATCTAACAGGACAAGTCGAGTCACGACATAAGATAAAGCAATCACACGGATGATAGCGCAGAAAACTCTCATCCAACCCCCATTCCGCAACACAGGTCCAATGTTTAACAGGTGATGCCGTTTTATTTCGGTTTGCCGCCGAGTCTGCTAGTTGTTGGCAGATTTAAGCTTATCACGAAAGGACGCGCGGAACTTCTTGACTTTCGGATTGATGACGACACGGCAATATCCCTGGAATGGGTTACGTTTAAAATAATTCTGATGGTATTCCTCTGCAGCGAAGTACTTTGGTAATGGCGTCAACTCCGTCACTATCGGCGTGCTCCAGACCCCTTTTTTATCAAGTAGAGCAATATATTTTTCTGCCGTGTCTTTCTGCTGCTTATCGTGATAAAAAACCACGGACCGGTATTGCGTTCCTCGATCAGCCCCCTGTTGATTCAGTGTCGTTGGATCGTGTGTCTTAAAAAAGACTTCTAACAATTCAGTAAAACCAATTCGAGACGCATCGTAATGTACCTGGCACACCTCGGCATGACCTGTGGTACCGGTACACACTTCCTCATAAGTTGGTGCATCTAATGTCCCACCAGCGTAACCTGACTCGACAGACGAGACACCTTCTAACTCTTCGAAGACTGCTTCGACACACCAAAAACATCCTCCACCAAATGTTGCCGTCTTGATATTTCCTGTACCATCTGCCTGTTTCGATTCATTCTCCACAGCGCTCACCTCCCGCCAGCTAGATAGACATACTCCACTAATCACCAGAAATCCGACCAGCCACCATCCACCTGATCTCCACATAATACGATTTAACATTGCTACCTCCTGCCAGGGAAGAGTTGTGACATTGTATAACAAATAGCCATCTTTGCCGCATCATTGACCGAAGCTACACAGGACTCAGGGACGGCAAAATAATTTCGACATCTCTACAATTGTAGGTTATTCCGCAGTTTCAGGCAATTTTCCCATATTTTTCGTAAGCGTCATGAATGCCGATTCTAGATTCAAATCTTCCTCGCGGAACAAATTCAACTTGTGACCATTTTGAATTAGTAATGAAGCCAAGTCACTGTAATCGTTCACGTTTTCACGCAACGTGATGGCAAGTTCCCCATTCTTTCGCTCCACACCATTCACCAGTTCATGGTCCTGAACCAACCTAGCCGCGTCGTCCATGTCGCCGGTAACACGTACCCGCAAAATGGTGTGCCGACGAACTTGCTTCATGACTTCCGACACCTCCGCATTGACATTCATTACACCTCGATCAATGATACCGATTTTATTACAAACATCTGCCAGTTCCGGCAGGATATGGCTCGATACGACGATAGCCTTTCCCATTTCTCCTAACCGCCGAAGCAGGTTGCGCATCTCGATACGGGCGCGCGGATCAAGGCCGCTAAGTGGCTCGTCTAACAACAAGACTCGCGGATTATGGATCAAAACTCGCGCCAAACCAAGTCGTTGTGTCTGTCCTCGTGATAATGTATTGGCAAAAGCATCTCGTTTAAAATCCAGATCTACCAATTCAAGCATTTCGTCACATACTTTACGGCGTTGTGGACCTTTGATGCGGTAGGCAGACGCAAAAAACTCCAAATACTCGATCACACGCATATCGTCATACACGCCAAAAAAATCTGGCATATAGCCAACTAATCGTCGAATCTCTTTGGCAGCATTATAAATCGAATAATCACAAACGTAGGCTTCCCCCCAAGATGGATTCAGTAAAGTTGCCAAAATGCGCATGGTCGTCGTTTTGCCAGCCCCATTGGGGCCAATAAATCCAAACACATCCCCTTCGACGAGGTCAAGTTCTATTGATTGGATGGCAAACAGGTCACCGTATTTCTTTGTTAAATCATGTGTCTTGATCACAAATCTTAATTCCTCGACAACAATTCCGACCGGCTCACATCCCTCGACACCCGCACAGATACAGCAGGCTCTACCGGGATTACAAAACGATAAAATGCCCAGCGTTGATCATAGCATTTTTCCAATGACTCTCCATCCAACCTGAGGTTGGTCGCCGCCTGACTGGTTCGACCGATAAGCACAGCTTCGCCAACATTCAAGTGGCTACTCATATCGACAAAGGCCTGGTAACGATTCAGTAGCCCCGTGTATTTTTCACCCCCCGCAGCCGAGTGGAACATCATCATTTCAATAATACGTGGAATCTCCCGACTGTACTGATCCCATGGAGTGATAATATCACTCGCTTCGGACAGTGAGCGGCGGGTCAATCGCCAATGAAGATTGCGACGGTCCGTACCAGTACCAACCAAAATGGTCCCCTGGGAAGAAATCTTTCCCAACTGATAAGCCCATGGCTTATAATAAAGGCAGCAATCATCCAAGTCCACCTGCAGCGGATTGTGTACCTGTCCACGAATTTGCCCGTCTGGCGTGGCCTGAATCTGGCCCAAATATCCTAAATCCGCATCGATCCACCAGCGAGTCTGTAATGCTTTCGTCGACCAGATCTGCATCGGAAGACCAACAATCTCGCTTTTAGAAGATGTGTGGCTGGTCGGCCCGTGAATGGTGTAACCCTCCGATAATGTTTCAGCCGTGGACATACTATTCATGCCACCCAGAACATCGCCTGGCAAACCTTGCCAACTCAGCAGCACTTCGCAGTCACCTGTGGAGTTCATTTCACCTGGAATGGCCAACTCGAACGCCAAATCATACGTTTCCGTCGCCGGACTAATGGCATGACTCCAGGTTGTACCACGTAAAAAACCATCACGTCCGTCCACGTCGACAATGTCCACCTGATTGATCTGTATCTCGGTCCCTTTTAACCGATAGGCCAAGACATAAGCCACTACACAAAACCCTGTGATGATTAGTGGAAAAGTCACCCACGTCCACTCCATCCTCCTCAAACCGTGCTTTAAAAAAATATAGTCCACAGGCCCTATCAACAATACGTAAACAACAACCAATGTTGCTACGAACCAAAACGGAATAAACGTAATTGCAGAAAAATGATCCATCGCACTGCGCAACTGCCCTGCAAGATCTGTATACCCCGTATGCCGCAGAGCTCCCACCACACTCGTCCGCTGCTGAAAATTCACCTTTCCCAAAGTCCATTCCAGCAAACGGCCAAGAAATCGATTTCGGCCTGCCCAATCTACAAGCGGTGGAAGATCCAGGTCCACAGTGACCAAAACCAACTGGCCAAATCCCATGCAATGGCGAATCACCACAGGACAAGTTCCCTCTGCTCTCCGCTCCAACACTTCTACCTTGCCAAGCGGGCTGGCAATCAATGCTAGATCAAGCTCACACCTTCCCTCTATATCTCGATGAACACCAATCGGTTGCGCAACATCGGTAAAGTTTTCCAACCCAACGGTCTGACACTGCTCGACAACCTCTTCAAACTCACCGGGAACAAATTCCGCTAGTAAACCGTCAACGCCCAACAATTGCTCGCCCTGACGTCCCACACTCAGAATAATCTGCCCTCCCATACGTATCCAATGCAACATCGCTTTTACCTGATCCATCGAAACCCAATCCGCCAGGTTTTCTGAACCGGTTGTAATAACCAGCGTGTCGATTCCTTCGTAGCACCACCAGTGATCAGGCAACCTCACTCCCTGTTCCAGTTGAGAGACGTGCACGTTTTTCTGCTGAAGAATTTTGCTAGCCTCTTCGACCCCGGCTTCGGCACCAAGCTGGACGACTAATTGCTGATCCGCCGGCAACGCAGCGGGAAACTCACCAGGTAAAAACGTCCTGGATGCAGCGACATGCTGATCAACCACGACCCGCACGGTAAGGTTTCCATGCACGCGTCCAAATTTAGCGCATAACAGATATTCTGCCATCTTGTCGGAATGGGCGCAGGAACCATCCTCTGTCATTACATACCGTGTAGGCAGTCCGTCGCCATCTGGAACAGTAATCTCAACCGACACATCCATTTCAGGCTCGATGCCCTCGACTTGAACTGTGACGGGAGTCCAGAATCCAACTTTGTAGGCTCCATTAAAGCCCACCTTTAAATCAATAACGGCCGGTTCTTGTCGCGCCAGCGCAGCGCAACAAGGAAGGACCAATTGTAACGCCAGAAACCAGCAGACCCGCGTCATCATCCAATGATGGAACATTCTGTACATTTCAAGGCTTCCCTTCGTCCGGACAACGACAGACAAGCGATCCGCATCCGGGACAGCCAGTACCATATTTAGCACTGACTGCTTGCGTCAAATCAATATCAACCACATTCGCAATCGTTGTCAGCCATGCCAGAACATCGGCAAATTCCTCCATCTGTTCCTGACGAGTTCCTTCGCGTAATGCTGCAGCCAATTCACCGACTTCCTCCATCAACCACATGAACGTACCATCAACACCACGAGAAGTATCTTTTTCATAATACATCTGGCGAATCAACTGCTGAAACTCAGCTAGTGAAACCGCCTGATCATCCTGTTGGTTCATCGAATTTCTCATCCTTTGGATTATTGCTAGCATCCCTGACAAGCGACAGTTTGGTTTGCACGATTTCCTCTAGCAACGCAACCTTAAAACTTAGCAAAACACCCGCTCGTTTATTTGCCCGCTCGTTATTTGATCGTGTGCTGGTGACCCTGTCAGCATACAATCGTCGGAATTGATAATGACATCCGTTATTATAGCCCCGTGAGGGAGACTGGAAAGCGCCACATCCACTGGCATGAATCGGAGGCTTGACCTATAGTCTGTAGCAGGAGCCTATAAACGGTCACTTTGAGTCACCAAGACCTGGCGACAACCTGGGGGTGAAAACGCAAAAACACCCTTCGCACGAAGCAAGATGAAGGTACCCAACCCGCTTCACGATCCATTTTTCATTGGCTTTCTATTGTTTTTTTACTAGGGGGCAGGCATACGTCCCCACAATAGGCAACTTGAATACTTTCAATGGACAATTTTATCACTGTGGCGAGTGTGGGAGACATTCCTCAAGGTTCTGCCAAGGCTTTTCGAGTCAATGAACGCATGATCGCCGTGTTCAACACGGACGATGGTTACCACGCCATCGACGACACTTGTCCTCACATGGGTGCTTCACTCGCAGCGGGTCATGTCGAGGACCAAGTCGTGACATGCCCCTGGCATGCCTGGCGATTTTCCATCTGTGACGGAACCTGGTGCGACAACTCCACCATCAACGTTGACAGCTTCGAAGTACGAGTTATCGACGACACAATTCAAGTCTGTGTACCCAATACAGAAAATCCACCTGATAGTGAACCAGAGAATGATCCTCGATAACTTGGTGATTTTTTTATCTCAACGAAACAACAATCACCATTCAATGAATGATCAGTACTTCGATGGGAAATGCTTACGAGCTAAAAACGCTCACCGTATTTTTCGAATTATTTCAGCATGACAATCTATCAAACAATACTAGTCTCCCAGTACAATCGTCCCGCCTGGAGCGATCACTAATGGATCGGCAGATGTTTCCTCACGCACCCGAGCTGCCCAGGCCTCGGCATCCTGTTCGATGGGCGGCCAAGTATTGTAATGTGCCGGCGCCACTTGGCGAGGCTCGATCAAGTGAATCGCATCGATGGACTGGTCAGGTCCCATGGTAAACAGATCACCGATCGGTAGCACCGCCAAATCAATGCCCACCGAACCAATCAGCTTCATGTCGGAAAAGAGCGCTGTGTCACAGGCAAAATAAATTGTGCCGCCACTCAGTTGGAGCAAAAATCCTGCCGCATTGCCACCATAAGATCCGTCTGGTAATTGCGAACTGTGGTGGGCCAGTGTCATCGTTGCCCGGCCACATGGCAAGTCCAGACCACCACCCAAATTCATCCCAATCGTATTCTGAACACCATGGTTTTTGGAAAACCATTCGGCAATCTCAAACATCGCTACCACCGTCGCGCCGGTACGGTTGGCGATTGTAGCTACGTCCGCTACATGGTCAAAATGTCCATGGGAAACAAGAACATAGTCCGCACTGACATCGTTCGCTTTTACTGGTGATGATGGATTGTCATCCAAAAATGGATCCAAAAGCAGGGTGGTCCCACTCGATTTTATCTGCCAGCTACCGTGTCCTAACCAAGTCAAATCAGTGGCCATGTAAATTTTTCTCCTCCAATGTGATGTAGTTATCGCTTCAAGCTAGTGTACACCATGAATGCATTTCAGCATGGTGCAATCAGCGCTCGAAGGTGGGCCATCATCCATCCCAGCAAGGCTGTTAATCCCCACAGTTTGCTCGCAAAATAGCGTTCATATTTCGTTTGTAAGCTTCCACGCCCGGTTGCCCGTAAGGGTTAATACCAATCAAGCGACCTTCGACCACCGTGGCCAGCATCAGCATCTGAAACAGTTGCCCCAGGGAAGCTTCGTTTTGCTGTGGAAGATGCAAATTGGCGGTAGGACGACTGTCTTCGCCGTAGGCTTGATTGGTACCTTCTAAAGCCGCATACATGATATCAGGAAGTGTCTTTTCGGACAGCGAGTTCAATTGGTCATGATTCCATTGCTGGTATCCCACTGCCAAGGGATCCTGACGAAAACGGTCCACAATGACATTTGTAATTATTTTATCTCGACAGCCTTCCTGGTGCTGCTGGCCCCGAGAATGTAAGTCTCTCGTGTTGACAACTGTCAGCGGCAAAGCACCTTGCCCGTTCTTGCCTAAACTCTCCGCCAACAACTGGTCGTACCACAACCCAACGGCTTCCAGGCCTTTCGACCAAACTGACAAAATGCGCGTATCCGCTTTGCGCAACGATTCCATGCAATGGGACACCGCCACAAAATCCAACACGGGGTTTTCGCCAACAGGCGCCTCTCGAAATATTTGATTCATCATCACAGCACCTTTCAGTAGCTGCACAATATCCAGTCCCAAAATTGCCGCCGGCAGTAATCCAACGGCGCTGAGCACTGAAAACCGACCCCCGACACCGTCCGGTACTCGAAAAATATCACGGCATCCGATGGCGGTTGCCAACTCATTGAGTTTTCCATCATTCCCCGTCACGGGCACAACAAGGTCACCCAGATCGGAATCCTGATTTTTTTCCAACGCAGCCTGCAATTCCCGTAAAAACACTCGGAAGCTTACAGCAGTCTCAATCGTGCCACCACTTTTACTGATCACAACAATAGCCCAACGGTCGCTCGTCGTTTTCAGTCCCTCAGAAGTTCGCAACAAATCAAGTAACCCATGGGCAGCGTCATTATCGACGTTGTTACCTTCAAAATACATCCTTGGGCGTGAGCCACGCTCAGCACGACTGAGCTCGTTGTGATAAGGATGGCAGCACGCTTCCATCATGGATCGAGCCCCCATGTACGATCCACCAATTCCCAAGACAACCACCCGGTCCACCTTTTCTCGCAATCGGTCGGCGGTTGCGAGAATCTTTCCTAACTCACTTGTTTCCGGTTGTGCGCGATAATCACGTAGTAAACGGTCCGGCAAATCGATAAAACCTGCGTCCAAAGGATGTTTATCAGCTGGAACCGAGTTCCCATCAAGCCATAAACTCAGGTCATGCAAAACTTCCACCCTGGACGTCTCAAGTTGCGGCGTTATAGCCTTAATATCCGACGGTCCAATGCCACCACCCGCAATAAAACTTCCACACGGGTCGTAACGAATCGGTTCGGGCTGGACGTTCATTTCACTACCTCAACGGTTTGTAGTAGGCCAAAATCCATAAAGCGGTGATTCCTAAAAACATTCTCCACTAGTTTGAGCGAAACAAGGCCTGAGGTCTATGGTCTCGGCCCAGTTCGCGTTTTACAATGCAGACGTCCCGGCGCCAAACCTCTGCCTTGCAGGATAGCCATTTTTTTTATTTTTTCAGAACCGGAGCACTCTGCATGGATGTCCACGATCTTACCCGATCTCTGATTCTCAAGAACGATGCCAAAATCGTAATGCTCGTGGCAGACGGCTTGGGCGGATTACCATTACAACCGGGAGGCCCCACAGAACTCGAAGCCGCCACCACTCCTAACCTGGACAGACTTGCCCAGCGTGGTGTCCAAGGTCTCAGTTTGCCTGTTTTGCCAGGCATTAGCCCCGGCAGTGGTCCCGGTCACTTGGGTTTGTTTGGATATGACCCAATTCAATACGTGATCGGTCGGGGCGCGCTAGAAGCGACTGGTATCGGCTTTGAACTTAAGAAAGGAGACGTGGCCGTTCGCTGTAATTTCTGCACCCTGGACGGCGAGGGCCGGCTTGTTGACCGTCGTGCTGGACGTATCCCAACCTCTGAAAGCACAGCATTGGTCTGTAAACTTCGTGATATCCAGATCCCTGGTATTGATATTTTTGTAGAACCTGTCAAGGAACATCGGTTCGTGGTAGTCTTTCGAGGCCACGATCTAGGCGATAACGTGCAGGACACCGATCCACAACAACTCGGTGTGCTCCCCTTCGACCCCGTCGCAACAGACCCTGATAGCACCAAAACGGCAGATGTTGCAAAAAATTTTCTTGACCAGGCACGCCAAATTCTGACAAGTGAAGCAAAGGCAAACTTCCACACCATGCGGGGTTTCGCTGCCAAACCTGACCTTCCAACGTACGAAGAAGTCTATGGTCTTCGAGCGGCAGCCATCGCAATTTATCCCATGTACAAAGGACTGGCACGTTTGGTCGGAATGAGTGTTGTTGGCACACCCAATTCACTGGAGGAACAAATCGATTTACTTGCACAACAATGGCGAGAATACGATTTTTTCTTTGTACATTTTAAATACACGGATAGTACTGGTGAAGACGGAAACTTCGATGAAAAGGTAAAACAGATTGAACTACTAGATGCCATCGTACCGCAAGTGACCTCGCTCAACCCCGAAGTTTTGGTGGTGACTGGCGATCACAGTACTCCAAGCGCCCTGCGAAGTCACAGTTGGCATCCTGTACCCACACTGCTCGTATCTGATTGTTGTCGCACTGACTCCTGTAAACATTTTGGAGAAACAGAAGCAATCCATGGTGGTCTCGGACAATTCGAGGCAAAATATCTCATGACACTTGCCATGGCCAACGCGGGCCGCCTGAACAAGTACGGAGCGTGAAGATTCTTGGTTGTCAAAGCTTCTAGAAAAGACCTGCTTTTTTTCGCAACAGCCATTCACAAGTCAAGGTGGCAACAAACAAACCGGCGATCCACCATGTGTTCCACAGTTTTTGCGGTGGCATTGTTTCCATTCGAACATTTCGGCCCACAGGCAAGTCAGCCAGTAAATTCTCCATATTAGCCGCCGTAT
>CAYMUR010000014.1:0-3364 GCA_964393615.1 uncultured Pirellulaceae bacterium | reverse complement strand
ACCTTTTGTAACTTTTGCTGCATATTCCAAATCGGTTCGGTTCATCGCAGGTTGAACCAGTTCTCCAGGGGGCGAAGTAACAGTGAATGAGGTGGCCGGGGCACCACCTGGCAATAGCGGCTGGGCCAGTGTGACATCGTATTCACCTGCACCCAGAGGTTGTAGCTTGGATTCAAAAATGCCGCGCTGATCCCCGACACGTTTGAAGTCAACCCGACGTGAAATACCTTCTCGCTGCTGCAACGTCACGGTCACGCCGTCATCTCGCGCGGGTGCCGTTCTATCGTCGGTGAACTTGACCCGAATCAAAGGCCGGTCACCTGGTCCGTAACGTGCGCGGTCACTGCTGATTTCCGCGTTTCGATCCTTACCGATGAGCTTGGAACGCCCCAAATAGCGAATCGTCTGAAGCCAGTACCGGGCATAGAAAGCATCCCCCACACGGTACCGCCACCGCCAGGTTTCATCAGTAGCGTGGAAAATGACTTTCCCTGAACCAACATAGTGTAATGTGATGACTGGCAGTGGTTGGCCATCTTGTCCGACTTTCGAACGGTGCTCAACCAATACCCGGACACCCGGCTTCCACTGGTCTGCTTCCAGTAACCAGTACAGTCCTGGCAATTGATTCCAAATTCCCACTGAATCAGGTCCGTCGACTCCAAGTTGTAACTGAGGCGCAACCAGACCAAGCTTGGTGGGTCTTACTTGAAATAACTCAGACAACCCTTGACGAGGCGGCAAAACAACTCGATCCGTATTCAAGGGTAGCAAGTCGGCCACACGTGTATTTCGGTAAGCGGTCGGTAAATAACTTGGCCCCGCCACAAACACGACGGCTCCACCTTTTTCGGAAACAAAGTCAAATAGATTCTCGTGAATATTATCAGTCAACATAGATGGATTCACGTCACCAAACAAAACCACATCCTGTTGGAACAATTCTTCCCGACTTACAGGAAATACACGCTTGGCATGCTCATCGGTTGTCGCATAATCGTAGTCGGCTTCCTGCAGAATGGTCGTCAACTGAATCGATTTGCTAGCCCTGGCGAGAACATTTCTTAGAAACCGAAACTCATAGTTCGGATAAGACTGGACCAATAAGACATTGATCGGATCAGCGCGAACATTCATTCGAACGGATACATGATTATTGTCGGTCGTCACTTCTCCATCCAAACCAACAACTTCTACGATAAAATCATGGACACCGGGCAGAGTAGGCACATATGGAATTTGTACCCTTTGAGACTGGTTTGCCGAACTCAATTCAACCCTCGTGCGAGCCAATACCTGATCTGCCCCACTCTTTTTCAATACAACATCGGCTGACTTGCGCTCGAATCCACTGGATGTCACGTTCACATCAAAATAAACCAAGTCGTTTAAAAAGACAATTTCATCAACCAGCAAGTCGGTCACAACCACATCACACAGAGCCTGTTGACTTCCGAGTCCCACCAAATACAAAGGTATTTCTTTTGCGGCAACATCGACACTCACATCTCCTAATGTGGGTCCACGGGTTGTGACACCATCGGTCAAGAAAACAATGGCTGCTGTTGATCTCCCGCGCTGCGCTGCCAGCACCGATCGTAAATTCTCTCCCAACTCACTAGACACATCTTTCGCCTCTAGTTTCGTGATTTTTTTTATCAATGCATCTAATTGTGCAGTGTGGGGAATGACCCTTGAGCCAGTGAGAAACAACTTCAAATCATAATTCCGCAACAAGTGTTTTAACGGACCGGCATCGCTAGACAGGAACCACTTTTTTGCAAATTCAAGCCGTGATTTTCCGACGACAGATTCTGCATAGTGACTACCATCCTCGGTGACTCTAACAACCTCATCCGTCTCACTCATTGGAAGAGACATACTCTTTGTCACATCAACAATGACAGCCAGATCGGGCCGACGTGTTCGAAATGGAGAGAGGGCCCATTCATAACACATCATGAGGATGAGTACAAACACAAACAAGCGAACTGCAATCAGAATCACTCGGATGATCCGTACCGGTACCACCGTCCTCCCCAGGCTTATCTCACGTATCGGTTCACGAGAATAGACGGCGATAACAACCGCTGCAATCAACATCAGCACTAGCAACGTCACTGATGCTGGCCAGGGAACCAAGTAAACCAACGTGCTGTCCACCAACTCGCCCTCACGCGGTAATCACCGCAAAAAATATTCGCTCGAGGATCTCCAGGAAACGTTTGTTCCCTGTTGGTCACTTTCACTGGGAACTTCTACCAGTATCTACTCACAGATCACCATGCCAACCCGATTCAGTAGAGCGCCTGTGTCATACTGACTGGAATGTACATTCCTGGCTACGTAACCGCTACATTCCACCTCCACGCAAAATAGCTTTCCAACAACAACAGAATCCCCAGTACGATTAACAGGTAGCGAAGCCAGAAATGTCCATCAAGCTGTGAAGCTGTCGTCCGCTCAGAATATCCATTCGGTAGAAACAAGTCCGTCAGCAAATTGCTTTCGTATCGCTCCAGGTCAGATTCGCCCACATCCACATTAACTGCAAACGTTTTCTGCGGTGCGGCTGAATTTCCTACTCCCACGGTATACACCCCCGACACAGTCGTCTCGGAAAACGTCCAGCGATTTTCGTCAGCCCGCAAAACACGTTGACGGTTCTGCGGTCCGTGAATGTGAACCGTTGTTTTCTGTGCCTGTCGGGACAATGACGAACTAAACGACTGATTGACCATCACGTTACGCTGGTAAACTTGTCCTTGCGTCGCATAAGACACCATTTCGTGTACCAGAGGAGGAAAACTGGGCCAGGTAGGCCATGCCGTCCACATGGCTATTGTTTCCTCGCCTTGAGAGACGGACGCCGTCGATGCAGCAGTGGCCACCAACACACAAATCCCATTTGCAATTTTTTCCGCCACAATCGCTGGATTACCATCCTGAAACGCCAGTACAATATCTGACTGTTCTTCTCGATAGGGACATAACTGAAAATACTTCCAGACTGGCGTCGTCAACAGGCCCGCTTGCTCATTACCGCGGAACGGCTGAACAATCGGATGCCGATACTCAAGGGGTCGAAACCCATGGTTCACCTGTTCCAAGGTCACTCCGATTTCAGCCGGCAAAATTCGGTAAGGGTTGTCGGCACCTCCCACGAATTTATTGTAAGCAGACGCTACCACCTGATCACCCAGAAACACAATAACTGCGCCTCCCTTGTCCAAATAGTCAAATAGAATTTTTGCTTGTTGCTTGTCAATCTGTTTGAGATTGCACAAAATAACACAGTCATAGTCGGATAAATCTCGATCACGGATTGCAAATTCAGACGCGAGTTCAGGCTGGCGCTGTATAC
>CAYMUR010000013.1:77738-83321 GCA_964393615.1 uncultured Pirellulaceae bacterium | reverse complement strand
GGAGGGTAAGCGAATGGCTAGCGGCCTCACTGGAAATGAGGTGCCGGGAAACCGGTTGTGGGTTCGAGTCCCATGCCCTCCGCTTCTTGAGACAAGTTGCATTAATGCGCAAAAGATGGCTTTAATTTTCTAGTCCGTAAACGCTTAGGCAATTCTTTTTTCTTTTCTCGGAGGGTTAGTGTTACTCCTCGGGAACGTGTCATCGCACCCGCTGTGCGTGGTTTTGTTCGATCGAGTGTATTATTGTCTACTTTGGATGATGCAACATGGGGCTAATCCAGGACGGATAAACTTCTAACAACTGTGAGTTTCCGTGCTAGAGGTTTGAGATGCTGGGTCGTCGGTTTCCTGGTTTCACCTTAGCGGAATTGTGGGTCGTGATTGCGAGCATTGCGATTTTGATCGCGCTGCTCTTGCCGGCGGTTCAAGCGGCACGCCGCATCCAGTGTGGCAATAATCTCAGTAGTAATGATCTTAAGCAGCTGGGTACCGCCTTACACAACTATCGTAGTAGACAGTATCGTAGCGGACAGGGGATTTTTCGGTCGGGGCCAATTCACGACGACGGAGGCGCACTCGCCGATCCGCAGTGGATTTCTTGTTGCCGTGCGTCGAGCAAACCGAGTTGTACGAGGCGACTCTCGACCTTTATTCGCATCCCTGGGTACAGAGGTGGCTTGGCGGTGCGTTTGGCACGGGCGTGTCGACGTATCTCTGTCCCAGCGACGGAATGGGAGGCTGGATGGATTGGATCGGCCCCCTCTTGTTGGGTGAGTACCACCTCTCAAAATCTAAAGGAGCTGTGGTTGGTTGGAATCGGGTACAGGTCTCTCGGAAAGGTAAAACGGGTAAGCGGGGTCCCAGCGGTCGTCCCGCGGCGCCCGATACCATGGCTGATGAAATTACAGGGCTGGTGAAATTACAGAATACTATCCGATTTGATTCAATGCAAATTCAGCGTTGAAACAGAAGATCAAAGCGAAGAAAGAAGATCAAAGCGAAGAAAAACGTGCGTGACTTTGAGGTAACCTTGGAATGTTTGGATTACGCCGCTTGCTGATTGTTCCCTGCGATTTTTACAATGATACGGTTGAAGTACCGGGGCGTTTGGCTTCTGAATGGCAGTTGCTGACAGGGCAGCGCAGGTGTTGTGACGATCCTTGTTGACGCTTTGAGTAGAAAGTATTTTTTGAGACATATCATGCAGTCAAGTGATTCAATTCAACACGCAAGTCTCTTATGGGTGATCCAATGCGATTAGTGGTTCAGAAGTACTTTGGATTGCTCGAGGCCACGATTGCAATCATAGGTCTGGTCATGCTGCTGAATCCCTCTTCGGCCCATGAACCTCTGGCTGGAAGTCGAATTGTCCATCCACGTGATGGAACGATTAGGGTTTATGTCCCGGCGGGTGAATTTGTGATGGGACTCAGCGTGGCAGAAGCAAACACCATTGCTACACATCTCGGATTTGCGAATGGTGACGCTCTTTGGGCGTGGGAAACGTATCCCCAACGAACCATGTACCTTGATGGATATTTCATTGACAAGTATGAAATCACCGTTCAGAAATGGTATCAATATGTCCAGGCGACAGGCAGAGAATCTGACGCAAATTGGACCTCTCGTCATTATGATGATCCTGCCGGCCAGCTGTTTCCCGCAGCCTCGATCCAATGGGCCGAAGCACGCCAATATGCCGTCTGGGCCGGCAAAGCGTTGCCGACCGAAGCCCAATGGGAGAAAGCCGCGCGTGGCACGGACGGCCGACTTTATCCCTGGGGCAACTCGCCTCCGACGCCGGAACTAGGTCATTTTGGTCGGCGTGGCGGAAAGCCGCCATCCATGTATGTTCCGGTAGGCACTTTTTCTCAAGGTGCTTCACCTTATGGTGCGCTGGACATGCTTGGCAATCAGTATGAATGGACTTGCGAATGGGTTCAGCCCTATCCTGGCAATCCTCAAGCAGACAAAATGAAAGCGTACGTCGGCCAAGGCGGTTGTCTGCGAGGTGGTTCTTTTTACCACGGTTGGATTAGTTTCTATGCTGCGAAGAGGTTCGGTCTGCCTCCTCAAGAAACACACTTTCATGTTGGTTTTCGTACCGTGTGGGTCCCACCCGAAGGTTACTTTGGATCGGATCTGTTTTCTCGTGATCAATCTGAGGTTGCGGTACGCGAAGCCGAACTACAGCAGGCATTGACGAACCATGCTACCCAGGAGGAGAACGAAGACAATTGAAATTCGTGTTCAGACAAGAATGAAATCAGATGTACAACGGTTCATCCAAAGAACAACGGCCGAGTAGCGGACATTCGCCACGCGGTATTTTTACATGTTGGAGCAACACCATGAAATGGATGCTGAGTGTGCTATTGTCGGCGCTGGTGGTTGGAGGTGATGAGGCCCTGGCACAGACGGTGCCGGATTTGGCTGTTAGTCCGTTTCCTGGAATTCAGGCAAAGCAGTTTCAACACGAATGGGCTGACTACCTACAGAGCAAAGTCACAGTCAGCAACAGTATTGGTATGCGTTTGTGCCTCATTCCACCCGGCGAGTTTCAAATGGGCAGCCCGGTCTCAGAGCGGGGTCGTGGCGATGGGGAAATCCAGCACCGGGTAAAAATCAAGCAGGCATTCTATTTGGGCGCGCACGAAGTGACTCAGGAACAGTACGAGCGTGTGATGGGAGAAAATCCAAGTCATTTCAGCCCATCAGGAGATAGTAAAGACAGGGTATTGGACGTCGATACAGCACAGCTTCCCGTGGAAAATGTCAGTGCCCATGAAATGTTGGAATTTTGCCGAAGGCTGAGCGAAGTGGAAGGAGTGGACTATCGCTTGCCGACGGAGGCAGAATGGGAATACGCCTGTCGGAGTGGAACGAATACCATTTATCACACCGGTTCTAAAGTTTCTGAGTTGAAAGCAACCGGTTGGTTTGCCGACAATTCAGGAAAAGCGGAGATGGATAGTCGGAGTGTTTGGAAGCTCGGTCAGGAACACTATTACCAACAATTATTAGTGAACGGTTGCCGGCCTCATGCCGTGGGCAGAAAAACCTCCAATGCGTGGGGCCTGTATGACATGCATGGAAATGTTTGGGAATGGTGTCAGACTGGTCAAGAATCTTACGGTGACACGCGGCAGCGAAGGGATCGTTCTACTGCTCCGCCAAATGGCCAAGTACTACGTGGCGGAGGGTTTCGCGGCCTGCCGTTGGCGGTGCGATCTGCTTTTCGCTATCCCATCCAGCCAGGCGCTCGGGGTGACGACATCGGATTCCGTTTGGCCAGAACCTGTGATCAAGATTCACAATGACCTGCGTCGTTAGACAGAATGGATTCCCGCTTCCAAGAGGCGACAAGTTTTGCCAGCGGATGGTGGCTCCAGTGTTTTAAACGGATCCGTCACGGATTCAACGAGTCGTTGTTGGGCCAGGCGGACAGGATCTTGTCAATAGATGGTTTGTACTGCATGGGCCCGTCGGAATTAATCGATCCAGAAACTAAATAAATCCGCGTTGCTCAACTCGAATTGTAATCGTGGCCGTACGGCCCGTGGTAATTTGGCCCCACCTGCCCACGTCATTGTTAAGTCAATGTGATCGCCCGTCATTGCCAGGCAATCGTCGAGGCCGAAACCGGTGATTGGTCGGTTGTCTGCAGTAACGATTGCCGCCCGTAATCGTCCACCCTTTGCCACCTGTGCATTGAGGTGCAAGTGGCTTCCTTCGAATGTCAACGGTCGCGTGGTAAGCTTGCCCGGTTTGGCGCGGCCATGGATCGACACGAAACGGTCTCGTTTTAAAATCGCCAGGCCGAGGGCGTAGTCAGTGTGATGTGAAATGGGCAGATTCTTGTTAGCCACTTCGACCTCTGTCGGTGCTCCAAAGTAATAGATCCAGATTTCATTCCCCACTTTGAGTGCTGAAATGGGTCGCATAATACTCGCGTCCCAGGTATCGTGGCGGTCGTTGAATGCCATGAAAGGCTGGCCTGCTCCAACGCGTGTCCAAGCCTTACCATCGCGGCTGCAATCCAGTTCGACATAGGTCGCGTGGCGATGACTGCGCTCCGGGACGAAGACCCACCGCAGGCCCAAGTACAGTCCCTGGTAGGTGAATCCATAATGCCCGTAGACCTGTGTTTTGGGAGTTCGGGCCATGAAAATCGACCTGGGACGTGACCAGTGCACCAAGTCGTCACTTTCCATCATGCCACGACCACGGACTTTGCCCGGTGAAACAACAAACTTGACATCACCGACGTACCGTTCACGAATGGAGTCCCACCAAAAACGAGTCGTGTCCCCGATTCCGTTTTGGGGAATCGTGTAGCCACTCAAAAGACTGGGAATCACGGGTTGTGACAGGTCACCTTCCCAGTGAATGCCGTCAGCTGAGTAGTGCAGGTAATATCCTTCGCGGACCACGGGATTCTTGCGTTCCACGAGAACGAGTGCTTGGAACCGCTTGTCAGGATCGGGTTCGTCAGGGCGATAGAAAATTCCCTGCATTTGTCCGTAAGGAATGACAACATTGTTAGGACCAACGAGCCCATTTACTTGATGTATGTTTAATGCTGGTCGTTTCCAATGGATTCCGTCGTTGCTGACGGCATAACTTGTCGCGAATCGAATCAATTGTCCTGTTGGCAACGTTTGCCAATCGTCCCAGGAGACGTACCACATGCGGAAGTGTGGAGGTTCCTCAAAATACAAAACCGTTTCCACCACCGCCTGATTTCGGGGAGCATTGTCTGCCTTGAAAATAGGATTGTCTGGATGGCGGCGCGGTTGGTGAACTCGCCGTGACACATTGTCTGTTTTGGCAACCAGCAGATTGTCGACTAGCAACTGGCGTTCCGATCCGATCTTCATGGCGATATCTTGCATATCTAGTGGGAAGCGGATCTGCTCGTTTCCCAGATTTCTCCATGCCGAGTGTAAGTCATGGATGTCCCAATCTTCGTGGAGGTCCTGGGCTGATCCGATCAATGTTCCACTGATTGTCATTGCCAGGGAAAGTCCAAAGGTTATGGCGTGTTGCATGGATTGAACTCTTTGATGGAAGTGTCTTGGTATGAAATGATGCGAACGCCAGACGGGTTAAATGCGTTGACGACCCACCCAGCATTTCTAATATAATGTCACTTTTCGCATGTCGGCAAGTTGTGGCCTTGTTCTTTGTCGTGGCTATGGAACTTGATGTCGCCGAGTTCCGCTGGGAGCTGGAGAAAAAGTGTGAAAGTTTTACGCATCAGGAAACCGTCTTTGGGGGGCGATGACAGGCCTTCCATGCGAGTGTGATTTTTTTTAAGATCCCAACAAGTGTTTTCTGTTCAGCACGGATGAAATCCTGAAACGCTCTATGCGCTGAGAAGAGTTAACCCAATGTTAAAAATGTCACTGCGACCAATGAACGTCGAAGACCAGGCTGAAATTGCCGAATTGATTTATAATTCAATTAACTTCTGGTATCAGACACATGGTGCTCCTGCAATATTTCATGGTGGACCAGCTGTCACGGAGGTGTTTTACGATGTTTACAACGACTTGACTCCTGGCTGCAATGTCGTGGCCG
>CAYMUR010000013.1:0-77728 GCA_964393615.1 uncultured Pirellulaceae bacterium | reverse complement strand
ATCAAGAGAATGGACGGTTGATGGGTTCGTGTTTTTATCATCCACGTGAACATCATGTAAGCCTGGGGATTATGGCGGTGCATCCAAACTATTTCCATCGTGGTGTGGGTACAGCGTTGTTGCGACACATCATCGACTATACTGACCAGCATGGCTACCAGGCGCTCAGGCTGACTCAGAGTGCGTTGAACGTTGATTCATTTTCGCTGTACAACAAGGCAGGGTTTGTACCCCGCTATGCTTATCAAGATATGGTGATCCAGGTGCCAACACAGGGGGGGCGCTGGGAAAATGTCCATGATGATCGAGTTCGGGATGCCGTTCTCGAAGATGTAACTTCGATGGCTAACCTGGAAATGGCGGTCAGTGGAATCAATCGCGAACCCGATTACCGTTATTGTATTCAAAACGATCGTGGTATATGGCACGTTTCTGTAGCAGAAAGCCCTAGTGGCGAATTGGAAGGTTTTTTGATTTCCTGTGGCCATCCGGCCATGAACCTTGTAGGACCCGGTGTGGCAAGCCATGAGGAAGTCATGGCTGCTTTGATTTGTCGTGAATTAAACCAGTATCCCGGACGTGCCCCGGTTCTATTGTTGCCGATGGAAAAGGAAGGGTTGGTCCACAAGATGTATGACTGGGGGGCACGAAATTGCGAAATGCATTTTTGTCAAGTTCGGGGAAAATATCAGCCGTTTGCCGGCGTGAACATGCCCAGTTTTCTGCCCGAGACGGGATAAGGTTTTCCCCGCGAATGGGACTTTCCTTCGGTCCATGAAACAGTGAAAGATCGAGATTTGCAGGACAACGGTCCTCACGAGGTTTTCCGGCAGTCCGTGGTGATATTAGATGTCGGCCCTGGTCGAAGGGGTGGTATCATCGTCAATTCACAAAGACTTGGGGTCAGGTTGCAGTATTGCCGCGATGGAGAGATAATAACCAACTGGCGTTTACCGTTGGCTTTGCGATGCCAAGGTTATACGATGATACGTTCACGCATTGAGGATTATTTGCCATGCCTAACAGTCATTATTCGACCACTTCGCGCCGCCAGTTTCTCAGGAATACGAGTAGCTTAGCGGCGACCACGGCACTAGCTCAAACGGCGGTAACTCATGCTGTCCATGCTGGTGAAGATAATACGATTCGTGTGGCCCTCGTCGGTTGTGGTGGTCGCGGAACCGGCGCCGCTGTGAATGCTTTATCCGTGAAACGCGGCCCGATAGAACTTGTTGCCATGGCAGACGTGTTTGAAGATCGCCTCAACGCGAGTTACAACAACCTGAAAGGCTCTGACGGAGTCAGCGAAAAAGTCAAAGTAACGGATGATCAGAAGTTTGTGAGTTTTGACGGCTATCGGATGGCGATGGATTGTCTGAGGCCGGGTGACGTTGTCATTTTGGCCACGCCACCTGCGTTTCGCTGGGTCCATTTTACTTATGCCATCGAAAAGGGCATTAACGTGTTCATGGAAAAACCGGTAACCGTTGACGGTCCGACCAGTCGTCGGATGTTTGAGCTCGGCAAGCGGTCTGTTGAAAAGAATTTGAAGGTTGGTGTTGGACTAATGTGCCGTCATTGCGATGCCCGCCGCGAGTTATATGATCGTATCCGGTCGGGAGAAATTGGTGAAATTACCATGTTGCGGTCCTACCGAATGGCAGGTCCGACGGGTTCTGCGGCTGTCGGTCCTAAGCCGGACGACATGGGAGAATTGGAATACCAGATTCGCAACTTTCATGGGTTCCTTTGGGCCAGTGGTGGAGCGGTGAGTGACTTCTTGATTCATAATATTGATGAGTCTTGTTGGATGAAAGATGCCTGGCCGGTGCGGGCCAAAGCGTCTGGTGGCCGACACTATCGTGACGATGATGTCGACCAGAATTTCGATTCCTATTCGATTGAGTATACGTTTGCCGATGGTACGAAACTGTTTACTGATGGACGTACCATGCCGGGCTGCTTCAGCGAATTTGCCAGTTATGCTCATGGTAGTAAGGGGTTAGCGGTGATTTCCACCGCGTCACATTACCCAGCCAAGAGCCGTATTTATCAGGGGCACAATATAGACAAAAATCAGTTGGCCTGGGCTTATCCACAACCCGAACGCAATCCTTATCAGATTGAATGGGACGATCTTGTCGAGGCAATCCGTGAGGACCGGCCTTACAACGAAGTCGAACGAGGCGTCGAGGCAAGTCTGGTGACATCGATGGGACGTATGGCGGCTCATACTGGACAGGTTGTCACGCGCAGCGACATTCTTGAGGGGGACCACGAGTTCGCGCCGGAAGTCGATAAACTGGCACTGAATTCACCTTCTCCCTTGCGGGCGGACGCGCACGGTCAGTACGCGATACCATTGCCAGGTATCGTTACGGCAAGAGAATTTGGCTGATGGGATGAAGCGTTTTCCAATCACTGACTGCCAGGGGCAGATTTCAGGGTCGGTTGGTCAGTGAAGCATAGGGGCGAAACATAGGGGCGAAACATAGGGGTGTTGTGTAGAGAAAAAAGAGGGCAGCGCCAGGCCTTTGGAAGACGACGCGCAGGAACTTAAAAGACTAGTCGCTGGGACGAAGTTTCCTCGGCTAGGCGGTAAAGGGCCACATTCGTCCTGCCGTCGCGCCGCCGTCGACGTAGATGACCTGGCCCGTCAGGTAGACCGATGCGTCAGACGCCAAAAAGACAGCGGTACCGATCATGTCGTCTGGTGTCCCGATGCGCTGTTGTGGTGTGTTGGCGATGCGCCATGATTCCATTGTTTCATCGGCCCACACTTTTTTAGTGAGATCGGTTTCAACGAATCCTGGCGCAAGTGTGTTGACGCGAACACCAGCCTGTCCCCATTCGCTTGCCAAGGCCCGAGTCATGTGATCGACGCCGGCCTTACTCACTGCGTAAGGTAACAAGTTTGTCAGAGGACGTTGACTGTTGAGGGATCCGATGTTGATTTGGCTACCTGCACGCTGTTGGAGCATTTGTTTGCCAACCGCCTGCGACATCAGAAAAATACCCCGCAAATTCACTCCAACAATCTGATCGTATTCCTCGTCACTGTATTCGACAGCAGGTTTACGTTGGTTAATGCCCGCTACGTTGACCAGGGTATCAATACGGCCGAATTGTTTTATGACGGAATCGACCGTGTCGCGAATCGCATCGCCATTTGCGACGTCGCAGACCCGGGCTTCTACGGGAACTGATTTTCCAGAGATTTCTTTGGCCGCTTGTTCAATTGTCTGCGATTGACGTCCGGTGATTGTTACCTGCGCCCCACGTTCGGCAAAGCCGCGGGCGATGGCGTGTCCGATACCGCGGCTTGCACCAGAGACCAATACTACCTGGTCCTGAACGGAAAACAGGGGGTCGGACGCGGCAACATGGGCCATGAGGAGCATTCCTTTCAGAGCAAGGTCGTTGTCATATTAGCTGGAACGGGATGTTTTCCAGACCGGGTCGTGGTGGGACTCGGCAGCTGATTCAAACCAGCGTGTGAGAGTCACCTTTTGACGGGTGTAAAATTGAATACTTTCTTTGCCTTGAATGTGTAGGTCACCGAAAAAGGAACGATTCCATCCTGTGAACGGAAACCATGCCATCGGCGCGGGAACCCCCACATTGATGCCGATCATTCCTGCGTTAAAGTGTTGTTTAAATTGGCGAGCGGCGTGACCATTTTGGGTAAAAATGGAAGCGCCATTTCCAAATTCACATTGAGCCCCCACTGCCAAAGCGGAATCAAGGTCTGGTACACGCACCACGGACAAAACCGGACCGAAAATTTCTTCTCGGGCAACACGCATGGTCGGTTGGACATGGTCGACGACAGATGGGCCTAACAGGAATCCATTACCTTCGTACGTTTGTCTGCCGTCCAAGGCAACCTGGGCGCCGTCTTGGACGGCGATGTCAAGATATCCGGCAACGTGTTTCACGTGTTCTTGCCGGATGAGCGGTCCCATGTCGACGTTTTCATTGCCGTCGGACGGACCAACACGCATGCCGGACGCGTGATCACACAGTCCTTCGACCAGTACATTGCCGACCTGGCCTACCGCCACGGCGATGCTGCCAGCCATACAACGCTGACCAGCACATCCGTAAGCAGAAGCCGCCAGTGCCTTGACGGACTGGTCCAGGTCAGCGTCGGGCATGATGATCAGGTGATTCTTGGCACCCCCCGCAGACTGGACCCGTTTCCCGTGGCTGGTGCCAATTTCGTAGATTGACTTGGCGACAGGTGTTGAACCAACGAACGAGATGGCGGCTACTTGGGGGTGCGTCAGCAGTGTTTCCACGCAAGTTCGATCGCCATGGACCACGTTGAACACTCCATCTGGTAATCCTGCTTGTTGTAGCAACTCGCCTAATCGTACAGCCGAAAGAGGTACTTTTTCGGACGGTTTGAGAACGAAAGTATTACCACAGACGATGGCGGTGGGAAACATCCACATCGGTACCATCACTGGAAAGTTGTACGGAGTAATACCGACACATACGCCTACGGGGTGCCGAACGGTTTCAGCGTCAACACTAGGAGCAATATTTGCCAAGGTTTCCCCTGTGAGCAAACTGGGGACACCGCAGGCAAATTCGACCATTTCCACACCACGCTGTACTTCGGCGCGGGATTCTGCCAGTGTCTTACCGTGCTCACGTGTGACCAGTGCGGCTAGCTCCTCGAAATGATTCTCCAACAATCCGAGAAATCGAAACATCACTCGGGCACGTTCGACGACCGGTGTTGCGTTCCAGTCCGGAAATGCATTGGCTGCAACGACGACTGCCTCGCCCGCTTGTTCCGGAGTACACAGCTTCACATGCGCGATCACCTCACCCGTTGACGGATTGAATACATCGGCGGATTTGGAGGAATTCCCAGTGGAATGTTGGCCATTAATGAATAGGGGAACAGTGGGAGCTGTTGCAGTGGTCATTTTTGAATACCTTGGAAATACGGACTTGGTGCGTTACCGTCCTGGGGATGGAGGGCTATTTTCATGTCCCGTGTTTGCGTTTTCTGTTTCTGCGTATGATACCATAATTCAGTCGGTTCTAAACAGCCGGTGCGACTGATCCCAGGGGGGAGTTCTACAGTGGAGCCGAGATGTAAAAACTGGGTCCGTTGTTTCGCTTAACGTGCGCTGACAATGTTAGGTGAGGTTTCCCACAAGGCCAGCGCTTTTAATGGGGGTTCGAGGCAACTTGGTTTTTCGCGGTTTTGCTGACACGGTTGGCAATTTGGGGCGTAATCTCCTGGCCGTACGGTGCCAGGATCGAGCTAACACCGTTTTGCACCACACATGTCGTTGGCAAAACGTGGTTGCCAGAGTTCGTACGATCTGTTCATGGCTGGTATACGACGGCTCAGAGACCTGTTGAGGATCTATGTTTTGAGCATTAATCGTCGCTCCACAAATCCTCTTGAACTCGAGAGATCTTTCGAGTAACACACCACCAATGCAAGACTGTCCAGACCGTCTCGACCAAGACGATTGCCCCCCTCGGAGTTCTATTTCTGCTCACGGAATTTGGTATTTCTGCCGAAGCCAGCGAGGACCATACGGCACGCGCGGGGGCGAAAGCTAATATTGTTACCAGGGCAATCGGACTTGCTGAACCGCTTTTTGGATCGTATCGAGTCAGCTCGCAACACGAGACGCAGAAAGACGATAAAATTCCTGGCAGGATTCGGACGGTGCGCCAAGCGGCAGCAAAAGGAGCACAGGTCATCGTGACACCGCTAGTCTCCACCGTCTTTTAGGACCATTAAAGCACCATTGATGGATTTCGACATAATGAATGCCATTCTTATTTGACGCAAAATAAATAAGTTACGGAGGATTGAACGAGGGGTTGTGGCAATCCAGTGAGTTTCACCCCAGACAACCTCTCCGGCAATGGATTGGAGATTCTTAAGATATGAATACGCTGTTCATTGATTTCTGGTATATTTCAAGAAGGATCGCTAAGATTGTAATCCTTGAAGCGAATACCCTGTTGTCGTCCAGTCCGTATTGGTTGCAATTTTGTCTGTGCAGGAGAAGGAAATTCAATGCGACAAACACGAGTTTATTTTTTGGCTGCCATGTTGATCCTGGTAGCGGGGTGTGGTTATTCCGGTTTGCCCCAATCCGGAGACGTTGTTTCGCCAGCTATCGTTCAAGGAATTAATTGGACGGCGGGTAAGCACGGAGAGATATGGGCCGAATTGTCTGCCCGGGATGCATTAGGGAATTCACGGCGATTAGGCTTTGCTGCATCACCGGTGAATAATCCAGTGGCGAACGTTGTTTTCTATGGAGCCGATGGAAAATCGGTTGGTCAGGATCAGGTGGAGTTGACCGAACGTTGTTGAGGCGGCCTTTATCACAGCCTGGTACAGGTTGTCGACAATGCCACGCAGGCAGATCTTGTGATTCAAGTCGAGATGAAAGCAGCCGACTTTGTAGTGGAAATGTTCGAGAGAAAAGGCATTCCGATCAAAAAGAAGGTAGTCGTGGGTCAGGCAGAAGACGTTGCCGGGTAAAATACCGTGGGGACAAGCTCTTGATTGGGGGGAATTACCTTGCCAGATCACAGCGGTTTGGTCTGTCCGCAGATTCTTTATGCTGGAGCGGGTGAATTGGACGAAGAGTTGACGAAGAGTTTTTGTCCAATGGTTGGTAAGCACGCTGTGAAGCTATGCTCGTTTTGACCTGAGTTAGTGACGGACAAGAAAGAAATGACGTGGCTGCAGTTTCCGTCAAAGTTGTTTTTAACGCTATGTAGGTATCGGCGAGCAGTTATTCGCCGCTGGAACTTAAGGCAGCCATGAATTCCGTCATTTCACTCGCCGCATGGCTGTCGCCCTGGATTTGTGCCTGTTCAACTCCGGTGCGCAGTACGGAACGAGATTCGTCCAGGCGATTCAGCTTGGCGAGTTGTTGTCCCGCCATGAAGAACGCAGGAATATAAGGCGGGGTCAGGCTGTAAAGTTCTCGCAGCTCTGCCAAGCTTGTTTCATGATCCCCTTCTTTGTCAAGTTCCATTGCCAAGCTGTAACGCAAGAACGTGTCGCCAGGCTCTTCGATCAGCATTGCTTGTATTTTTTCGCGTCGTGAAGCCATGATGTTCAAGGCCAGGTACCGACGTGGCGATGACACCAGGTCGGTACCGGACAACATTGTAATTCTCAGGGACAGTGAGGGAAATCAGTTTCAGGTGGCAATGAGTTTTTGATGACGATTACAATTCTCAAAATAACCGTTCATCAACTGTTTTTATGGAATGAGGAAATATCTGTTCTCACACAAAAGCGAGAGAGATACGTCTCTGAAATACAAGCAGACGGCAGCCCTTTCTTTGTTAACATCGCCTCAATCTTTGTTAACATCGTCTCAAGAATTTTTTCTATAAACCTGGCTTGAGACGAATGAGTTGCCCGTTGCCGATTTGGCTTCCTTCCTCGACGGAGCCGATGACGGTGACATAAAGCGAACCGTCCGTTCCAACTGCCATGCAGGTGGGTTTGTCCAGTCCGACGATTTTCACGGCGTTAATGCCGTTATCCTTGTCGTCATCAAGGCGGAATAGCCCCCCTTGGGCAGTATCAATCCACGCAAAATCCAGCGCATAGAGATGCCCCTTGGGACTATAAAGTAACGCCGTGATGTCATGTAAGCCGGTATCTCGATCCAGTAGCATTTTACCATTGTTCGCATTGTAGAAATTCAATTTGGCATCGTTGGCGACAGTGATTTCACCCATTTGGCCAACAACGATTTCCCCTCGCGGACTGACCGTGATAGCCACCGGTGCATCCGTTGGCGGAGTGGTTGATTCTTTGGTGGCGATGAAACGTTTTAACTCACCAAATTCAGTCCCTTGCATGTCAGCTTTCGACACCCAGCCTTTGGTATCGTCTCCATTACATGTTACAAAAATAGCATTTTCAGTTGCCGCGATACCGTAAAAATTACCTTCCGCCTTGATTTCGTCGGTTGCTGAGATGGGACCGACTTTGGTACCCGTTTCATACGTTACAGCCGGCTGTCCAGATTCCGGGACCTCAAACACGCGAATGAACTCTTCGCCATCCGGAAATCCACCATCGGCTACCGCTAACCGGTTTTTGGAGAGGAAGACGATTCCCAGGGGGCCAATGTCGTATTTAGGGCCTTTGCCGTAAACGTCACCGCTCGATCCGGTAATCACTTCTTCGACCGCACCGTCGACCACGCGCACTACACGGCCGGCAGCGCTTTCGGAAATAAACACAATCCCTGTTTCTGGTTGTACTGCCACACCACAAGGATTCTTTAGACCATCCAATAACACTTCGACTTCTTCGTCAGCCACGGTGACCGGGGCAACCATCAACACAAACATCGCGGCCAAGATTCCACGAAAACAATTCATCATTGACTCCTGTTTCACTATTCGGGCAATTGGGGAGGGGAAATGTCGGGATAGGAATGGCTACTGAGCCCTTCGGTTAAAAAAGTTACCAAATCGGTTTTCTCCTGATCCGTCAAATTCAAAGGTCGCATTTCTTCGTCCAGTTGATCATTTTTGTATCCACCTCGGTTGTAATAGTCGATTACGTCTTCCAACGTCGTCAGACTGCCGTCGTGCATGTAGGGGGATGTGCGAGCTATCTCGCGTAGGGTAGGTGTTTTGAAACTTCCGCGGTCGCCTGCCTGTCCACTAATTGCTTGACGTCCTATGTCAATATTGTCCAGGTCCATGCCAATTCCCACGTTGTGAAAACCACCGTCCGTGAAATTGGGGCCAGTATGGCACGCACTACAGTGTGCTTTGTTGAAAAAAACATCCATGCCACGATGAGCAGCCGTGGACAATGCTTCTTGGTCGTTGTTGTGTCGAAAACGGTCAAAAGGAGCATCGCCGGACAAAATGGTGCGTTCGAACGAGGCGATGGATTTGGCAATCCCTTCTGCTGTGACAGCGGTACCAAAGACAAGCTCAAATTGTGCCCGGTAGCCTTGAATGGTGTTTAGCTTGGTGACCACTTCTTCCAAGGTCATGTCCATCTCAATCGGGTTTTGGATTGGGCCCAGTGCCTGACCTTCGAGTTCGACTGCACGGCCGTCCCAAAATTGGAGTTGCTTCGTAAATTTCAAGGAGCCGGTGTTCAAATAACCGGCATTGATAATCGTGGGGGCACTTCGGCCTCCGACTTGACCACGGACTCCTGTCGCAAATCGTTCACCGTTGGACCATCCTTTGTCAGGCCTGTGGCAGCTGGCACAGCTGATAGTGTCGTCACGCGAAAGCCGCGTGTCAAAGTACAGCTGTTTCCCCAATTTAATTTTTTCCGCCGACATGGGGTTATCTGCAGGAATTCGTAGCCGTGTTCGCTCCAGTCCCAGCGGAATGTGTATTGGTTTTTTTGCTTCGGCGGTGTTGCCTGATACAACAACCCAAAGGACTATCCCAATGTATTGGATTCCAATAAACCGCATAAGATAAAATTCCTCGAAGACGTAACAGATCATTTGACCGTGAACTGATGTGGTTATTTTTACTCAGGAGGCGGTCTATCGCAAGGTGGGGCAATCAGGACATGATCGGCGAGCAAACGATGTTTTCGGTTACAGGTGCTTTGCAGGTTAATTGCGGAACAATCTCTTGCCTTGCAGGGGTTTCAGTGTCGTTCAATACCAGTAAAAGTTGACGGAGAAAGATTCTTGGTAAAATTACGGAAATACTCATCTGCAGGCACTACGTAACCAGCGGTAAACAGGTTGGTTGGTTTTTCTCTGACAATCCAGGCGAATTTACCTGGTAGAGCGAGTGGTGGTCAGTGGCCACTGGTGCCTTGAGAGCCCAAAGTGGTGATCTGCCGGGTGTGTCAGTGGCCACCAGGAGTGATTGTTACTGGGATTTCAGACAGCCCTTTCAACTTGCCAGAAGCTGTACGGCAGAAATTACCACAGTATTTGTTTCGAGTCATTCATCAGACATGCGTGTCAAGGAAGAATGCTACCGAGTTCTTGTTGGTTCATCACCAGCACGAGTTGCCAGGGCATGATAGATGTTTAACGGTGTCTGGTCAGACACAAACCGCACGGAACCATCCCCCAACACAAAATTAGCACCGCCAGGATGTTCACTACGGAAATCGTCCAAATGTCCGTCCGCATAGTTGGGAGGATGATCAGCGATTCCCAGAATTCGAGCCATGGCTTCGGCGCCTTCAGGTATGACACCTAACCAGGTCGAATATCCGTGGCCGGAGCTTCGTTCGCCCACGAGCATAGTGTGACTCAGTCCGTCCCGTATGTTACTAAAACGTGTAGCACTAAGGTGGTAAAACGTTCCGTCTCCCTTGCACTCAATACCGGCGGCCAAACCTTCACACGTATGAATTTCGATTGTTCCGAAGACGCCGACGTAGTTAGCGGCTGCGACTTTAGCGACCGTGGTTCCAGGAGCGGTTTCTGATTTCAATTCAAAGTTGTTTTCACCCCGATCCGACGGGCAGCGAAACGTGTCTATGTTGTGGAGTAATACTGCAGAATTTTCAGGAGCAAGAATACTGGATTCGTGATGAAGTACTTGTGCGAGGTTTTCAGCTTCCAGCTGTGGCAGGATAAAAGTAGCCCATCCCCAGCCTGGCTCACCTTCTGCCAAGGGCAAGCCGGTCGCGGTTTCTAATCCGATCCAACCAGGAGGCAAGCAGCGATGACTATCGTGGTAGTTGTGCATTGCAATGCCAATCTGTTTCATGTTATTCAGACAGGATGTGCGGCGCGCAGCTTCACGGGCCGCTTGCACTGCCGGCAGCAAGAGAGCAATGAGCACGGCAATGATGGCAATGACTACTAACAATTCGACTAGCGTAAATCCAAGTCTGGTGCGTTGTTGTTCCATTAAGAGGCGTCTTTCATTCTGTTTCGCATCTTTCATTCTGGTTCCCATAACCCTAAACCTCACTGCAAACCATTATCCAACAGTATAAAATGGTATTTAAATGTCAAGATAGAAATTCGAAAGCCGGGTCGAATCCCCGTCAGCAGGTGCGGAAATGGTTTCAATAGAGGATGAGATGGTTTGAAATTACTTCAGGGGTTTATTTTGTGGTGTCTTGGAAGAAATTTGCAATTTTGCAGGTCGTCTGTGTGTGGACAGTTGGTCCAAGAAAGACGAGGCCCTGGCATATCAAGGAGGGCCGGACAAGGCATGGCATGCGGATTGTTAAAATTCAAGGAAATTTGCCGTTCCAGAAGAACGTCAGTGTAACAACAGCAAGCTACACCAATTCCTTGCCAGCAATGGATTGCGTACCGTTGGCGATCCTATTCTGCGTGGATGGTTTCCGAGCTGTTCGATTTAGAAACGGGCCAGGGCGCTAATTGCAAACGTAAACTGATCACTGCTGGAAAAGTCATCATAGAGGCCTTGTACATTTAAGGCGGGGAACGCCGCGTTCGACCAATCATATCGCCATTCTGATCGAATTTCCCAGCAAGGCAGACCTGGTGGTCGGTGGCTCAGGCCTAAAGTGAAGGCGCGATAGTCACCACCTCTTGAACCGTCGAGAGGAATTGCCATGACTCGTGCATTCTCATCATCACGAAACCACTCGCAGCGTACGCCGAGTTGTGTCTGGCGAGTCAGTTGGTAAGTAATGTAATTTGTGAATCCGAACCAGTTGGCATCTACCGAATTGTTGTTGCGTATGGCACCATTCTCTTCGGTTCCAAATACGTGTTCAATGGCATGGCCCCAACGTGACGAAACTTGTCGGCTGACGAGCAGACTGTAACTGGTCCGAGTATCGACGCCTAGATTGTCTTCGTTTCCGGTGTGCAAGGCAAAACGAACACTGGTTTGTCCATCGGTACTACACCAGCGAACCTGTCCCAGAAAAGCCAGGTCATTATTGTTGTCTTCCCAGTTGTCCCAACCCCTTGTAAAGCCGCCGTTCACTTTTAGATAGGGAGAGACGCGATAACCAGCAATCACCCCGGTATGTGTAAACGGCATGGCATATTGGCTGGCATAGCTGTGTGAATAAAAGAAATTTTCGACTGCCATGACTGACTCGTACCGAAGCAGAGAGTAAAAATGGCCGGCTTTAATCGTGACACCTCCCCCAATGGGTGCAAAGGCTTCGGCATACAATTGTGGCATTGCCAGCCCATACATCGCTGCAGATCCTGCTCGTGGTCCGCTATCCGAATTCCAGCTGGGTGAGCCGTCCGGGCGTGTTTCCAGACCGCGGGCCGTGGTAAAGAAATAATCCGTTCCATAAAGCAAATCGATGCGTCCACCAACACCCCAGCCATAAGCGTTTGTATTCACTTGACGTCCCAGGCTGAGATACATTTGGTTTAGCTGGTACTCGTTGGCACGATCATTAAAGGTCAATGGGCCATTAAAGTCGTTGCGTGGATGGTCCAGATTTCCGGTAAACCCCTGGGCTATCCAGCCGTCAACGAACAAGCCACTCCGATGTTGGCAGCTAGAACTTTGGCAATCACCGCTGACCTTGTCACCGCACGATGTACATGCTGTTTTTACAGGAAATGCGTCAAACGATTCAAGCGACTCATCGGTATGCCATGACGTGTCGCGTACGGGGGCGACGTTTTCCGTTTCGGAATCAAGGCTCTTTGGACTGGGTTGGCTAGTTGAGGTGACGTCGGGTGGACCAGGGGATTGTAAGACCGCATGTTCCGTGTCCGGTGACTCAGCGGAGGTAGAGACCGTTATGCTCCAGCTCACGAGGAGCATCCACAGAAAAACGAACCCATGTCGACACATTGTGGTTTACTCCCCCAAGTTACTGAATCCATTTTGGTGCACTCAACCGGGGCATGGGCCAAGATAGGCCGTGCAGCCCGCCATGTAAGTTTTTCGGTTACAGCAACTTTCTCTATTGAACAATTAAAAGCGCATTGGGTGGTTATAACGATTTTTTCCTGGATCGCAGCTTGTTTTGAGTGTTTAGGAAACTTAATGCCTGCCATCGCCGATAGTAATGATTGTTAACCCATTTTCGCTAGTTCCTCCACGTCACGAAATTGTTGCACTTTTTGTAATGGAAGATTCCAATAAAAGCTGGTGGAACAGACTTTTTGGTTGTTTGCGGCAAATGGGAGATATCGGATCTTTAGGTGTCGTTTGTATCCGCAGCGAACAGGATGTTGTTCCCTGCCGAGCAGAAATGTTCCGCTCGAATTGTGTGATGGGGCCGGTTGGACTAGTTCGACCGTGCAGCCAGTGTTGAACCCTGCCGTTAAATCAGAGAGCATGCTATGAAGTGGCCCAAACGTCGTACTGGTAAGTTGTCCTACCTAAAAAAATATATCTCTTTTCGACGACGTTTGTCATCAAGGGGTCGGTTGCTAAACATGGAGCGACTGGAGCCACGCGAATTGCTGTCTGTCACCCAGTTGGCCACCTTTGAGGGAGCCATCCTAACGCCTGGCGAAGAAACGCAAGTGTCACTCATGCTGAGTGGAACGGAGCAGCCAGTCGTGGTTAGTGTCCACGTCGAAGCTGCCGATGGCAGCAGTCTGAATCCAGCCGCTCCGTGGTTAAAGGACCTGTCAGGAGCCCCTATCGAAGCCATGGTGAAACGGTCGGATGGAGTTGTGGCCGTTGCGCTTCCAGCTGGCGAATACCATTTGTTTGTAGCAGGTGAGGAAGATACGACGGGCCCTTTTGTATCTTTTGTCACATTGGCTGGAGATATGGACGGAAATGGACAGGTAAGTGAGCAGGAGTACCAAAATGCTACAGCGGCTGTTGTACAGGCACAGTTTGGATTGAACCATGTTTCGTCGCAAATATTTGCGAATCTGGGGATAGACGTCTCGAACGATTTATATCATCCCGGACTCGACCCCAATGGGAACGGTGTCGTGGACCATTTTGATCGGGACCTCATTACTGCCAACCTTGGAGGATTACCCCTACAGGTAGAATTTGCTACGGATGCATCGGCACCTGAAATCGTAGCCGTTCTCAGTGGGGACACGGGTTTGTCTGGCAGTGATGGAATTACGAATGACCCTGCCATGTCGATTAATGGAAACATTAGTGACCAGAGTCCGATTACGCTATTTACAGCGTCGGTTGATGACTCAGTGCCCGTAGAATTGGGGGAACTTTTAGGCCAGGACTTCTCCAGCGGCGGTAGCTTCAGTTTAGATCTCAGCCAATTACAATCGATCGGTGGCACGGACGTCGGATCGTTGACTAACGACGGTCCGCACGTCTTAAGCTTAAATGCAGAGGACGAAGAAGGACACGTGTCTCCGCAGTCCTTTGATTTTACTTTCGAATTGGATGACATTCCTCCTGCTGCACCGACGGCGCTGGACCTTGATAGTGTTACTGATACTGGCGACAGTTCGGTCGACAATGTCACCAACGAAAATGCTCTGACGATCCATGCCGACGCCGAAGATGGTGCGTTGATAGAATTGTTCAGTTCGTTGGTCAGTGATCCGATCGGTGCGGAGAATGCAAGTACTTCTGTAACGATTCACACGCTTCCGCTACCAAGTGGCAGTCAGGAAATCACGGCTACGGCAACTGACATTGCCGGAAATACGAGCAGTTTTTCAGATCCGCTGTCTATCACTATCGATAATACGGCACCGGCTGCACCGACGTTCGACTTGAAATTTTCATCCGATACGGGAGCTGTCGGGGACCATTTGACGACAGAGACGTTAGTCACTCTTGTAGGAACGGCCGAAGCCAATGCATCAGTCCAGTTACAACGTGCTGAATCCACGTTGGCTGATGTTGCTGTAGATAGTGTGGGGATCTTTGTTTTTGATGATGTTGCTTTGCCTTTTGGCCCCAATGAATTCGTGTCAGTTGTCAGCGATGCCGCAGGAAATTCCACAAGTGCTGTAGTAACCTTTACCCGCAACAATCCGCCTGTGGTGGATGATCAAGCGTTCACGGTGAATGAACAAAGCCCATTCGGTACGCTGGTTGGTACGGTGGTAGCCAGTGACATGGACCTGACAGAGGGAGACTCCTTGCAATTCACTATCACCGATGGCAACGATGATGGTGCGTTTAATATCGACGGGGCAACGGGTGAAATGACGGTGACCGATTCGAGTCTACTGGATTTCAATACGTCTCCCACGTTTTTTATCACGGTTAGTGTGACGGATATTGGTGGTGCTGGTACCAGTACGGCGGAAACCGGGTTGACTGATACCGCGGTCATAACAATCAACCTAAGTAATGTTAATGATCCGCCGGTTGTGAGTGATGCGACATTTGTGTTGCCAGAGAACAGCGCAGTGGACACTGCGGTCGGTACGGTTACAGTCAGTGATCCGGACGTTGGCAGCACGCACTCGTTTGTGATTTCAAGTGGTAACCCGAACGGCGATTTTGCGATTAATGCGAATACCGGGGAGATCACCGTTGCAAATTCCGCAGCGTTGGATTTTGAAACACAGCAACTATTTAGTATGACAGTCACTGCGACGGATGGCGGTGGGATGGATGACTCGGCAACGATCGGGATTGAACTGACAGATGTCAATGAACCGCCCGTCCTGGCGGATCAGGCATTTTCGGTATCTTCTTCCATTCCTGACGGGTTTGTCGTCGGCGCGGTTTCGGTGGCTGATCCGGATGTGGATGATACGTTTGTGTTTGAAATGATTGGCAGTAGTCCAGTCACAACGCTTTTCAGTATTGATTCCAATACGGGTGCTATTTCTGTGCCAGATGCCGACGGCTTGACGCCTGGAACGGATTTTGTTTTATCCGTTCGGGTGGTCGACATGGGTGGAACGGGCTTAAGTAATGAGGCGAATATCACGGCCAGTGTCATACCGAACGTACTGCCAATTGCGGTCGACGATTTAGTGGTCACAGGTGAGGATTCGTCACTGGTGATAGCCGCATTGGCAGACAATGGATTTGGGGTAGATTCGGATCCAGATGGTGATAATGGATACCTGTCGGTTACGGCGTTTGAGGCCATAAGTAGCTTGGGCGCCAGTGTTACCGATCAGGGAGACGGTACATTTATTTATGACCCGTCGTCGGCGGCTGCACTCCAATCCCTTGCGGTGGATGAAACGGTGACCGATACGTTTGCGTACGAGATTAGTGATCTCGACGGCGGCAAAGATTCGGCAACAGTTTTCATCACGGTTTCTGGTTTCAATGATTTACCATCAGCAGTAAATGACGAGCTAACGGTCGACGAAGACTCGGTGACGTCATTCAATCCGCTTGTTGATAATGGAAACGGGCCAGACAGCGACCCGGATGTCGGTGATGCACTAACTGTCACTAGCGTAGACATAACGAGCAGTTTGGGAGCGGATGTGACTTTAGGTGCAGACGGAGTGGTTAGTTATGATCCACGGACCTCGGCCACACTCCAGGCACTTTCGGTGGCAGCCAGCCCCACGGTTGACACTTTTACTTATCATGTTAGCGATAGCCATGCGGGAACCGATACGGCGACTGTTTTCATGACGGTAGTGGGGGTCGACGAAACGGTTGTGGCAGTAGGTGAAGTATTTCAAGTGGACCAGGACAGTACTAACGATTTTTCGGTCTTAAGTAACGATTCGACGACTTCGGGATTTCCTGGGACGTTGTCGGTAACTAGTGCGTCAGTGTTAATTCCGGGGGCGAATGCTACCCCTTCGAGTGATGGCCAAGGCGTCGTTTACGTTCCTGCGTCAGGATACTTAGGTCGGGATATTGTAAGTTACACCGTCAGCGATTCGGGGGGTGGATCGGACACCGTACAGGCCACCGTCGAAGTCACGATGGGTCCTGCCGATCTCCAGAAGCACATCCATGCTGACCTGTCAGTCTTTGTAAATGGGCTTCGCCAGTCTGACCCCCCGAATGAAATTGGCGTTGAATCGGCGGATGCCTCGGGTACCGTTTTTACATCACAAGTCCATACACACGGTGCAGACGGACGGATCCATGTCCATCCGGTCAACGGGTCAGCAGCCACAGAGTTCACCACGGTCGGAGATTTCTTTGAAACGTGGAGAACGAATGCGGGATTAGCAGGGAACAATCCGGATGCAATTTTTAACGCAAACCAGATTTACGAATACGTTGCGGATCAAAATTATGATATTCAGATGTTTGTCAATGGGCTACCTAATTTTGATTACGAAAATTATGTCATCGAAGATGAAGACGAAATTGTAATCGTTTATGAAGCGGTCGTGAACGCGGAGACGCCCAATGTTCTTCCGATTGGAGACGTTGAACTTCTAAGTGGGTCACCACTACACATTTCACTCGATGGTTTTGACTTGCAGCATGATGCGTTGACATTCACAGCATCGAGCAGCGATCCGTCACTTGTAGAACCGACTGTCCTTGAGGCCAATCGTAACATGGTAGTGACGGTTGAGGATGTGGGTGTAATGAATTTTCAGCTGTTTGACAATCGTGTTCCACGGGTGACGGGGCAGATCAGCGCATTGGCTGCGGACTATAGTGATGTACCGTTTCATCGTGTGATTGATGAGTTTGTCATTCAAGGCGGTGATATTACGAACAATGATGGGACGGGCGGTTCCTCTCTGGGCGATTTTGACGACCAGTTTCATGTTGATTTACAACACAACCGAACTGGATTGTTATCGATGGCCAAATCGGGTGATGATACGAACGACTCACAGTTTTTTGTGACGGAAGGTCCAACGCGGTTTTTGGATTTTAACCACGCTGTTTTTGGAGTTTTGGTAGAAGGCGAACGGGTCCGAGAATTAATCAGTAACGTGGAAACAGACGGATCGGATGCTCCACTGGATCCTGTCTTGATGGATCATGTGGAAATTGTCACGGATACCGAAAATGGGGTTCTCATGATTGAGGCGCCTGAGGGCGCATCGGGTGAAGCGGACGTGACGGTCACGGTGGAGGATGGTCCGGGAAACGTGGCTTCTAGAACGTTTCATGTGACCGTCGTGCCCGATACGTTGGATGGAGCTCCGTTTTTAGGAGAATTGCCTGCAACGGTTGCGGCGACCACAGGACAGTCTGCCACGATTTCGGTAGATGGTGGAGCAAGCGACCTGGTGCTGGATGCAGAAGACGGTCCGTTTTTCCTTGATGTGTTAGAACGTGGTTCGAGGCTTGCATTTGATTACACGGGGGACGATGCGACAGTGACTGCTGACGGTGTTACAGACTTTTCTTTCAACGGTTCCAATTGGACGGGAGGACAGGCTGTTAGTGCGGGAGGTGGTTTTAATGGATTATTTGCATCTCGTCCTGGTGGATATTTGATTGATGAGGGTGGTGGACAGGTGACGTTCGACAGTCCCGTCAATTCTGTCAGTTTTTATTTTACGCACGGTCAGGGTGGAGTTTTAGAGGGAACGGCCTCTGCTTTTGATGCTGCCGATGTTTTGGTCAGTACCAGTTCCAGCCGAGATACATCCACGGCTGGAACGGACGGAGATCCTGATAATTTCGTTGTATTCAGCTCGAATACATTGATATCACGCGTCGAATTTTCGGGTGGTTTTGTCGATGATTTCAATTTCCGTCGATTTGTATTTTCACTCGACGGCGCGATGAAACAGGTTACTGTCACACCACAGCCTGGTGTTACTGGAACACTTCCGGTTGAATTCCGATTACGACCTGCTGAACGGTCCGACACTGGGTCTGGCTTTGACTTTGATACACAGGACGTCGACATTATATTTGGTGACGCAGCAACCTTGACAACGGGGCTGTCGGTTTATGAGCCAGACGCAAACGTACCCAGTGAAGGTGATGTTTTGACAGGCCAGGCGGAAACAATCGACGAATTAGTGCAATCCTCGCTCGCAGAGCACATGGTTGTCGATTCCATTTACCAGGAGCTGGGAGCCGCATGAAATCGCCAACAAGGTGCTGAGTTTTTCAGTGTGTATCCTTTCAGAAACCCGGCGTTTTCCGCACAACCTATTTCATCTTTGGCTGTCCGGAGATGGTTTTACTGAGCATTGCGTGTGATGTCTGTTTTCGACCAGACCAGCGGATGGACTTGGGCGTCGTGTGTTGGGGAACGATATCCCAAAAGGATTGGCAGCGTCGGTTTCAAGGGACGCGGCAATCGTCGATTAGCACTTGCGACTTGCTTGATTCAAGAGGTAGCGGTCTAGCCCAGTCTAAACCAAGTGGGTGATGCTATCGCAAATGAAATGTTTGCATACTTGTTTTCGACAGAGAGTGTTCCGATACGTTACGGAGTGATCAACTGCATGCGGAGCGTTCCCAATGCCCCCAGATCGGCAGAAGCGCAATCCCCCGTGTGTAGCGGGGTCATGCCTGTGCAGGTTCCTGTGGTGATGATGTCGCCAGCTTTCAGGCCGCGTCCTTGCAGCGTATAGTGATTCGCGAGCCAAGCAACCACACGAAAAGGATGACCAAACATTGACATGCCGCTGTGTCCACTGGCCACTTGCTGGTCATTGATCTGCAATGTCACTGGATGTTTGCTCAGGTCAACTGCTGACCAGTCAGTGAAGTTGTCGCCTAGGACAAAATCTGCATTGACACCACTATCAGCGATTAGCAGTTTTCCATTTCCAGCCAATTCCATGTCGAACCGTGTAGCAACAAGCTCGAATGCCGGAGCAATCCATGCGGTTGCCACTTCAATGTCCTGTTGGTCATAGTCCAATTCGCGCGCAGGCAGGTCTTTGCCGAGGCCTACGGCGATTTCAGTTTCAATTAGAATACGGTGTTGGCTAGCAAGTGGGACTTTGTCACCATGCTGATGGCAAAACCGATCTAATAATGGCCCATGAAATGGTTCCGAAAGGTTCAAGGCTCTAATTCCGGCTTCGGTTGTCGAACCTACTTTAAACCCAATGATGTTTGCATTGGAAACCTGTGAAACTTTCTTTTGGATTTCGTAGGCAGAGTTTTCGTCACCGGGTACTTCGACCGTAGACATATCGAGTACGGTACCGTTTGTACGGGCGGTCCATAATTGTTGGGCAAGCTCCATCGTCATTTCTGGATTCCTAGGGGACAACTTTTACGCCGAAGTCAATGTGCGTCGCTGTTTGGCGATTTCATCAAGGACAGCATCGCATCCATCGATAAAGTTTTTTCGAAACCGAAGTAGTGGTGCGTAGTCAGCGAATTCTTCGGGTGCCAGTCCGTCATCATCGTAGGCACGACGAAAGTCAGGGATTTTTTCACGTAATTCAGCAATCGCCGACTCATCGTCTTCGGCATGAATGCGGTCAACGATAGGTGGATTGAGATCCATCAATTCTTCGAAAGTACTCCAGTTAATCGTGATGTGAGAGTCACCACCTACCCATTCTGTGAAATGATAGGGAGCTCGTGCTCCACCTCCAAGCATCATTGTCGCAAAACCACGGTCTTTAATTACACGGTATTGTTTTCGCATAACGATCGTACCTGCTTGCTGAACAAGCTCAGGAGAAATGTCGATATTTTCGGCAGCTACCTGGGCTTGGATTTCTTCATCATAAATACCGGTGATATGTGTCAAATAGAAGGGAGGTGTGTTTCCACTTTTGGCCGATGCTTCCGCGTAGAGCTCGCACATCGTTACCGCTTGGGATATGGAAAAGATTTCTGTCGCGCAGATCGGTATGTCTAGGTTAACCAAGTGTGACATGGCTTCCATCCCCGATTCAATGACCGGAATCTTGGCCATGTAATTGGCGCCGACCTTAGCGTGGCGCAATGTTGAATCAATAATTAATTGGGCATCCTCATCCCGTCGTGGGTCGTCTTGCATGGTAACGAGACCCTGTTGGCCACCACTCGATTCGTAAAGTGGCAGGAATTCTCGCATAAAACGCCCACTGATGATTTGATAGATTTGGTCGGCTGCCTCGTCATCGCTTGCGGTTTCGGCGACCACGTATTGGATCACTTTGGACATGTATTCAGGTTCCGATTTGAGTAGTTTCGAACCATAAGCTGGGTTCGTGGTACCATTAATGGCTCCTGCTTCGAGCGAATGTTTTAGATCGCTAAGTGAAGGGTTGTTGATCCACACCTGAGTGTTTGTCTCCGTCGCGACTCGATGAAAGTAGTCTCTAGACATGGTTTGTCACCTTCTATGAAGAGTTGTGCCAGCAGGCGGTCAGGGTGTCTTTAGTGATAATGTTGGTTGTGTCCAGAGTTTCCCAGTCCACAGGCGCGGGTTCGTCCGGTCGATTTTCTGAGGTCAGACCATGGTTTTTAAGGCTAGAAAATTGTCCGGACAGGCGCCAGCAATAGGTTTACCAAGGCTGCGGAATATCAGCTGGCAGAACCTGAAATATTATACTATTTCCCCGGGCAATAGGAGAGCCCTTTTCCTGCGGCAAACACGATCTCTGAGATAAAATGGAATGCTTGCCAATGGGGATAACACGGAAAAGAGATGGGCTTGCTAATTCGTCAATGGTTGTCATTCGGAGGATCGAGCGGCGAGAACCGGCCAATCGCAAACTATTTTGCTTGAAAAGTTGAATGGATATTCATGGCTGGTCGTTTTTGTCAATTCTAAAATGCGGGCGACCTGCGAGACCAGAAATAGGCACAGGGGGTGGAAAGCGGGTTGTTGGAATCTCTGGTGGAGTGCGGGACAGATTCGAGTTAATGCATAGGGTGTTCAGGATGGTCGCATTTCATTCAGGGCTCTTCCAGTAACGAGAAAGTAAATGGTTGTTGGTGGAGGTTCACACCAGCTGGCTGCAGTCCACCTCGGCCGACTACCGTAACTCTATGGCGCTGAAATGCCGTTCAGCAGTGGAGAAGGACGGAATGATATTTTTCTGCCAGGACAAGAATGGAAAAAAACAGTTTGTCTCTCATCAAGTTCATTTTTTTGTGAGCCGACTTATCTCTGGGAGTTGGCGATGCTACAAGATTCATCTTTAAGATTTTTTTTACGGGTTGCATTTTTCCAAAAAACTTGTTTGAAAAATCCTTGTTTCGAATAGATAAAATGGAGAACATGAGGCGGGGTTGTCGATATCTAAAACCAATCAGGAGTAGACTCCACGGAGGGGAAGACTGTTTTCTTGTGGACGTGGCCTTGCCCGTCACCAGTTTTTCGGCTGATTCATGAGTGTACGTGCCCCCCATTTTCTCCTGTTCTCAGGCACTTGTCGCAGTGATCACGCAGCGTGCGGTGGTCCCGACAGCTGGCGATTCGTATTGGAATCCGTGAATGGAGAAAGTACGCTCGAAGCCAGCGATTCAGAGCCGGGCACTGTTGGAGACCGACTTGAACTTCTTTCGGTGGTGCGTGGGCTGGAGGCATTAGACCAACCGTCGCGTGTTACGCTTGTTACCCCGAGCCGATACATCACCGCAGGTATGCGGTATGGAATGCCGGAGTGGCGGGAGAGTGCTTGGCGTTGGGACCGGTTTGGCCACCAGGTACCAGTCAAGAATTCGGATCTTTGGCAGCGTATTGATGGTGCATTGAAATATCATCGTGTGGACTGTAAGTTCTGGCGGTTCGACATTGTGGGCGCCACGATCGAAGGTGGCAGGGTAGCTGGCCGTTCACCGGGACGAAGGCCGCGGCGGCCGTCGCAAATCGAGGAACCGGCATCGTCTTCGTTTTGGAATTCTCTGGTCGGAATACTGCAACAATGGTCCAATCGGAAAAGTCAAGAAACAGGGGTCGGATGAGATTTATCAGTCAACGATAGGAGCAGCGAACAGTCAGTCGCTGTGGTCTGGCGTGTTGACCAGTTGGAGAGGATGCATGCGAACGAACGTACAACTTGATGGTATTACAGCACTTTTAGAGGGCCACCACGAGAATCCATCTGAGATTTTGGGGCCGCATGAAATCCAGCAGGAGGGCAGGCGTGCTCTTGCGATACGCGCATTTTTGCCCACTGCGAAGCAAGCATGGGTATTGCATTCAGAGCAAAATAATGCAAAACCGATGCGACGGATTCATCCCGCTGGTTTTTACGAGGCTCTTTGTCCTATCACCGATGCCGAAGATTTTTCTAGATATCAATTGCGTTATACGGGTGGACAGGGTGAAATCTTGACAATGCATGACCCTTATTCGTTTGAACCATTGTTGAGCGACTACGACCTGTACCTGCTGGGGCAGGGGACGCATTGGCATATTTACGACAAGTTGGGGGCCCAACCACGAGTCACGAATGGTGTGCGTGGCGTCAATTTTGCAGTTTGGGCACCGAATGCCCGTGGTATCAGTGTGGTCGGAGATTTCAATGGCTGGGATGGTCGGCAACATGCTATGCGGAAACATACCGCCAGTGGTGTCTGGGAATTGTTCGTGCCAGACATTGGTTCGGGAGAAAAGTACAAGTACCGTGTAGTTGGCCATCAGGAAACGGTCGATAAGTTTGATCCTTACGGTTTTGCTTCCGAATTGCCACCCAAGACGGCTTGCTGCGTGGTAGACCTTAATCAGTACACTTGGAATGATTCTACGTGGCTCGAACAGCGCGCCCAGACAAATCCTCTGGATCAACCAATTTCGGTCTACGAAGTTCATCTGGGTAGTTGGCAACATGCGGAAGGTGAGCCAAATGGCTGGTTGAATTACCGAGAACTTGCCCACCGACTAGTCGAATACTGTCAACAGATGGGATATACCCATATTGAGCTGTTGCCGGTGAGCGAACATCCTTTTACTGGCAGTTGGGGCTATCAGACGGTAGGTTACTATGCGGTCACCAGCCGTTATGGCACACCAGATGATTTTATGTATTTCGTAGACTACTGCCATCAAAACAATCTTGGGGTGATTATTGACTGGGTACCGGCCCATTTCCCCAAGGATGCGCATGGTCTACGACGATTTGATGGTTCCCCGCTCTACGAGCACGCCGACCCGCGCCAAGGTGAGCATCCCGATTGGGGGACCATGATTTTTAATTATGGACGGCACGAAGTCCGTAATTTTCTGATTGCCAATGCGATGTTTTGGTTGGACAAATACCACATCGACGGTTTGCGCGTGGACGCGGTAGCTTCCATGTTGTATCTGGATTACAGCCGTGAGGACGGACAGTGGATTCCCAACCAATATGGCGGTCGAGAGAATCTGGAAGCAATTTCGCTTTTGAAAGAATTTAACGAACAGCTTCACGGAAAGTTTCCCGGGGTACTTACAGTTGCCGAGGAGTCAACGGCCTATGCCGGTGTTTCACGACCTACTAGCAGCGGTGGCCTGGGATTCAGTCTCAAGTGGAATATGGGCTGGATGAACGATACCTTGCGCTACATGCGTCATGAGCCAATTCATCGCAGTTATCACCATGGTGAGCTATCGTTCAGCTTGATCTATGCCTTTAGCGAAAACTTTATGTTGCCTTTTTCGCATGACGAAGTCGTTCATGGAAAAGGTTCTCTGCTTGACCAGATGCCGGGCGACACGTGGCAAAAGTTTGCTAACTTGAGGATGTTGTACTCTTACATGTGGACACACCCCGGCAAAAAAGTTCTTTTCATGGGTAGCGATTTTGGACAGTGGAACGAATGGAATTGCGATACGACGCTACAATGGGATTTGTTACAGTGGCAGCCGCACCAGGGCCTACAGCGGTTGGTTGCTGACCTGAATGCCATGTATCGTCGTGAACCGGCGCTTTATGAACTGGATTTTGATGGGCACGGTTTTGAATGGATTGACTGCAGCAACCACAGAGATAGTGTCTTAAGTTATGTTCGTAAAGCAAAAAATCCAGACGATTTTTTGTTGGTGGCCACCAATTTCACCCCGGTTGTACGCACAGATTTTCGGCTCGGTGTCCCCAGAGAAGGATGGTACCAGGAGATTTTTAACAGCGACTCGGAATATTATGATGGTGGGAACGTGGGGAACTATCCTGGTGTGGAATCACTAAATGCCGAAAGCCATGGTCGGTCGCATTCGATTGTTGTCACGATCCCACCACTTGCGACGATTGTATTCAAGCCGCAATAGCAGATAGAATGGTCGACCTGGTTGCTGCCTATCACTTGGTTCCGCGGTAAATGCCCTTTGTCTCATGTGGGTTGAGAACTACGAATTAGCGTAGAAACGTTTTGCTGTGCAAGGGCCCCAGTAGCTGGATTACTGTGAGGAGTCGATCAAGGCGTATGGCCAGAACACGCCACACAGAAGAGTTCGCGATGTGCACTGGAAATTTCCAGCGGACGGCTACTTGATGACGACGGTGTTTTCCACCACCCGCAGTCGATTCGCTGCGTAAAGTTGTATGGCTTCGGGGTAGGCTTTACACTCTTGTGCGAAGATTTTTTCAGCAAGGGACGTAGGGGTGTCGTCTTCTGCCACGGGTACGGATCGCTGCAGAATGATCGGTCCATGATCGTATTCATTGTCGACAAAGTGTACCGTGCAGCCGCTAATCTTGACACCTTTGGCCAGTACTGCTTCATGAACGTGCCGGCCATAAAATCCGGGACCGCAAAATGCAGGAATTAACGATGGGTGGATGTTGATGACGCGTAATTGGAAGTCAGCGGGAACCAGGATGTGTTTAAGGAATCCAGCCATGATGACCAGCTCAACATCTGCTGTGCGGCATAGATTGAATACCGCATCACCATAGGTTTGTGAAGAAGAAAAAGAATCCTGTTCCAGTACTTTTGCAGTGATGCCTGCCTCACGGGCGTATTCTAAACCAGGTGCATGAGGATGGCTCGATACGACCAGACGGAATTCAAGGTCGAGTTGGCCATTGGCAGACTGCTTGATTAGGTTCCAAAGCGTTGTGCCGCCGCCAGAAATCAGGACGGCGACTCGAAGCGGTGACGTACGAACGGAGTGGGAAGTCGTCATGATTCCACAGCTACCATTAATTTGATTTCTTGTCCTGCCAGTTTGTGTTCTACGGCGGTATCTTCGGAAAGGTCACACAGGTTTACTTCAGTGGCCAAGGTTTCTTGCATGATGTAGTTCAGGTTTTCGTTGACCGCTTGCTGGATTTCGTTTGCCGCGGTGTCAATCGTGACAGTGATGCGGTCGGTGTAGTTGCATTGCAGTTCTTTGCGGTTTTCCTGGACTAATCTCACAACGTCTCTTGCCAAGCCTTCGCGGACCAGTTCCGCCGTTAGTTCCGTGGCCAAGACAACAACACATGAGCGATTATGTGCTGCTGCCCAGCCTTCTTTGGCTTGCAAACTGACTTGGATATCCTCATTGTCCAGGCGTATTTTGTCACCTGACGCTAAATCGACCTCGAAGCTGCCGGAGTGTTCCAGGTCACCGAGGATTTTTACGGAGTCCGCTTCTGTCAGATATTTTTTTAGGGCTGGCATGAGTTTTCCGATGCGCGGTCCCAATCGTTTGAAGTTGGGTTGGACGTGGTAACTGATGTATTGTTCTGCCTCGTTTGTGTATTCAATCTGTTTGACATTGAGTTCCTGTTGAATCAGTGCATCGTGATCTTCGAGCCATGCCTGATCGGTAGTGTCCGCCAAAATGACTTTCACGCTCGCCAAGGGTTGGCGGACTTTAAGTTTTTCCCCCATCCGGGCGCTGCGGCCAAGTGACGCGATGTCGCGTACGAGTTGCATGCGGCGGGAAAGCTGTTCATCGACAGCCCCCTTGTCTCCGACGGGATAGTCACAGAGGTGAACGCTTTGGAAGACGCGGTCACCGAAGACTCCTGCCAGGTTTTGCCAGATGTGTTCCGCCATAAAAGGGACGAACGGAGCGACTAAACGGGCAGTGGTGAGCAGGCAGTCATACAGTGTCCAATAGGCGTCAAGTTTTTCTGACGATTGCTTGTCATGACTCCAGAACCGATCTCGGCTACGTCGTACATACCAATTGCTCAAAGCGTCAATAAACTGATTCATCGCAGAGCATGCTGCAAAATTGTCATAGGCATCCATTCGCTCAACGACTGTGGTAAGCGTGCGGTTGAGTTCACTGAGAATCCAACGGTCCAATTCACCGCGTTCTGAGATGGGTCGAAATCCTTCGGCCCGCGACAAGTCCGAAGAGGTTAACTGGCCAACATCACCAACGAGTGCTTTGTCTGGTTCAAATTCATCGATGTTAGCGTAGATGGCAAAAAAACTGTAGATATTCCAGAGTCGCAGGAGGAATTCGGGAATGCTTTCTTTGATGGCTCGTTCGCTATAACGGACCGAAGTCCATGGCGCTTGGTTGGCGAAAAAATACCATCGCAGGGCATCGGCTCCATACTTATCGAAAATTTCAAATGGTTCCCGGTAGTTTCTCTTGCTTTTGGACATTTTAGCGCCGTCTTCACCTAGCATTAACCCCAGCACGATGCAGTTGCGATACGGGTGGGGAAATGATTCGGCGTGATCAGGTTGCTGCTGAGATTTTTTGTCGTTGAAAAGCATCGTGCTGATCGCTAACAAGCTGTAGAACCAACCGCGGGTCTGATCGATCGCTTCGCTGATAAAGTCCGCCGGGAATTGTCTCTCAAACCGTTCGGCATTGTGGGTTGGATAGCCCCATTGCGCGAAAGGCATGGCCCCCGAGTCATACCAGCAATCGATGACTTCGGTGACTCGTTGCATCTTAGCGCCGTCAGAAAAGGGAGAATCGTACGTGACGGCATCGATGTATGGTTTGTGGACGCACAGGTCGTCAGGGAGTTCCGGATTGGCAGCCTTGGCCTTGTTCCAGACGTCCGTACCTGTAATGCCCGGTTTCTGTAGCAATTCGTCGTAACTGGCGATCGCTTCCTGCTTTCCAGTTTCGTTACAAACCCAAACCGGTAAGGGTGTGCCCCAGTAACGTTCGCGGGAAAGCGCCCAATCGACATTGGTCTCAAGAAAATTTCCAAAACGGCCGTCGCGAATGTGTTGTGGCAGCCATTGGATTTGCTTGTTGTTGGCAAGCATCTGATCTTTGAAGGATGTGGTTCGGATAAACCAGCTTTTTCGCGGATATTGAATCAACGGATCTTCGTCAGCGCGCCAGCAAAAGGGGTAGTCGTGACGATATTGTTCAAGATGATAAAGTAAGCCCCGTTTTCGCAAATCCCGCGCGAGATCCTTATCGGCTTCTTTGACCCAACGTCCCTGATAATCGGGTACCTCTGCCGTAAACTTGCCGTCGGGGCCGATAGCGCAGATGAGTCCTGGCTCGTCACCGTCGCAAAATCTCCCCTGTTCCGTCACAAGCACTTCATAGTCGACTTCACCAAAAGCCGGTGCCTGGTGAACCAGGCCCGTACCGCTATCAGTCGTGACAAAATTGGCATTCAATATGCGCCAGCCTAGATATTGCTCACCACCGTCCCGCAGTCTTCCCGTTATCTCCCCCTGATCATCGTAGTAATAGTTAAACGGAGGCCGATACCGTAGCCCGAGAAGCTGGCGGCCTGTACACTGATCCACTACTTGTAAAGGTCGTTTCACCTTGGCAGAAATAGCTTCGACCAAAGCAGAAGCGATAATTAATTTTTGATTTAATTCGGCATCGAAAACAGTTGCATATTCCAGGTCGGGGTGCACTGCCACGAACTGGTTACAGGGCAATGTCCACGGAGTTGTTGTCCAGACCAGGAGAGCGGTGTCTGGTCGGTCAACCAGAGGGCATATCACGTAAACGCTGGGATCGTCCACTTCGCGATATCCTTGGCCGACTTCTCCCGCACTGAGTGCCGTTCCACCTTGAGCCCACCACCAGACGATTTTGTGGCCCTGGTAAAGTAGTCCACGGTCAAAAAGATTTTTGAGTGACCACCAAACACTTTCCACGTAGCTGCGGTGGTACGTGACATACGCCTCGTCCAGCCGAATCCAAAAGCCAATTCGTTCCGTGAGCCGTTCCCACTCTTGCATATAGCGCCATACACTCTGTTGACATTTGTGGATGAACGGCTCAACTCCGTAGGCTTCAATTTCCTCCTTAGCGTGTATGCCGAGTTCCTTGCAGACTTCAACCTCTACCGGCAGACCGTGTGTGTCCCATCCTGCTTTCCGCTCACAAAGGTATCCCCGCATTGTACGGTAACGCGGAAAGAGATCCTTCATAGCGCGCGTCAGACAGTGCCCCGGATGTGGCATGCCGTTTGCCGTGGGAGGTCCTTCATAGAATACAAATTCCGGAGCACCAGCACGCTGCTGGAGTGATTTGTCGTAGATGCGATGTTCTTTCCAAAAAGAAAGAATATTCTCTTCGAGTTCCGGAAATCGAACTTGGCCGGGTACAGGGTTAAACATTGAGGTCAGTCTTCATTCTCGTCGTCCACTTCGGCATCGAATTCGTTTTCAACCAATTCCTCGTCGACTTCTTCTTCAAAATCGTCGTCGAAGTCTTCGTCGAAGTCATTTTCGTCGAATTTGTCCAGCGGATCGTCACCAGGAGGGCTGGCTGGTGGCGATTCATTTAATTTGGGACGATTTACAAGCTCTTCGGTACCCTCTGGTTTTTCGGCAGAATCACCGGCATCAGATTCGATGAACATCACACGACTCCTAGAATATTCTAAAGCAAAGCCCACTCGAACGTGTTGTAAACAGCTTTAACTAGTCAAGAGGATCGAATTTGTCAAGCGTGTAGTAGAGGGGCTATACCGTATCATCCGGATTGGATGGGCTTCAGCTGCCAGCGATACCGGTCCTATCAGGGGTGTACCGGGCCCCGTGGATGCAAGGAAGATGGGCTCCATATCGTTGAGTGAAGAGGTTCTTTGACCGCCTGACGCGGTGGTAGGAATAGTGCTTCCACGATGTGCGGGCAACAGCCTTATCAGAGATAAAGTCAAATAAAACAGGTCGCTAATCTTGATCGGGAAGGGGAGAGAACGAAAAGACATTAACATCTCCTATCCTTTGAACCTGTTTGGGGTTACGTAGGCAGCGTGCCGTTCTGGGGGATGCCGTTTCTCTGGGGATGGCGGTTTGATTCGTGACTTGTAGGTGGTAATCCTTTTTTGTGGTTTCTTGGTGCTGGGCGAATAGGATTTGCGAGGCGGTGTGGAGTTCGGCCTAGGCTTCGCGTTGGTCGTGGGGAAATAATCAGAATAACCGGTAAAGCTGGCCGTAAATTACCGAAAATGGCTATGCCTTCTAGATATTTGTTGTAGTTTAAATTGACAGTCTTCGGCCTGGAAATAAGCTTGGTTTAGAGTGACCGGTTCACCGGTTTCTCTTCACATCTTGGCTTTCTCACCCCCGTGCGGGGCAGGGTCGCGTCTATTTCGTGGCCCTGCCCTATTTTGGGGAACTACGGATACCTGTTCCATTCGGGTGATCTGGTTTCTACGTGTTTATCCTTTGCTTCGAAGGTTGCCAGGAGGGCATTTTGCGCGCTGCCAATTCGGTGGGTTCGTCGTAGCCCCGGCCCACCATCATTCGCTTCGGCGGGCAAAATTGGGCGTTACGGTCGGAGCAGGAGGGTCAGCGGAGTCAGCCGAGTCGATTCGTACCTGATTGACGTTTCGAGACGTGGGTGGAGAAGGAATCGTTCCGACCGAAGACGAATTAGCCGGTATCGGTGATGGGTTGGGTCGGGGGGGCTCCAAGTGAGCCTGTTCGGTAGAATCCTTCGAAGACGCAGTTTGGGAAGTTTCCAAATTGACGAAAGACTTTCGTTGATGGTCGATTTGTTCCTGAAACCTGTTGGGTTCCTGGTTGGCGGGTTCGAGTTTTTTCCATTCGGACAATATTTGTTCAGCACGTCGGTGAGCATCTCTTCCGATGAGAGAAGTTACTAACCATCTGAGGCAGAGAGTTTCCCGGTTCCCTGTTTGGTAGGCCGATTCCAGTAATGCCAGCGCTGGTTTCCACTGGCGGTCCACCGCGAGACAGACACCGTCGATCATGGTGGGAAACGAATCACGATGAGGTGTATTTCTGGGCAGCAATTCTGCGTGGCGTAATGCATCATCACGTTTCTGGCGTTTGGAATATATCTCAACAGCCAGAATACGCAGCCGAGTCGATTCTGGATTTTCTTGCAAAACTTCTTCTAGAAATGCGATTGCATCGTCGTCTTGACCTTCGTTTTGTTTTGCCAGAGAGCAACAGACGGCGGCAATTTCGCGGATTTCCTCGAGGTGCCATGTTTCACGGGCCAGCTGTCCGAAACGGTAAGCCGTTTCGTAAGAGCGTGCTGCCAGATCAAGGCGGTTTTGTCCCTGGAGATAACCGCCCATGGCACAGAGTAACTGCATGTCGAGTGGAAACACGTCAAGTGCCTCAAGGCATACTGCCAATTGGGCTTCGAGACTTTTTGGCTCTCCGTCCAATGTCGTCAGAAGCCCGTAGTAGCCTTCGAGCATTTCGATAGACCCGCGGTTGGCATTTTGGATTGCTCGCCTGAAACAATCGCCAGCGCGGTTTTTTTCTCCTAATGTCTGTAAGGCCTCGCCCAGGCAATTGAGACCACGCACTGGATTTTCGGTTTGGTCGATTTCCAAGTTGGCTAATTCTAAATCACGCTGGGCCTTCTGAGCCATCGTGGACTGATCGTGATGATCAGCAGTTCGGGAAATACACCAGGGGAGGTTTTCGACAGTCAACGAAAGTTTTGCGAGTGCAGGCGCGACGTCTTCGCGGACTCGGCCTACGAACTGAATGCCAGGACGGTTTGGTAGGAGGCGAATACGGGCTACTTGTTCAGCAGCAATGGCATGTGGCGAACGGGACACCCGTACCATCATCCTGTAGGCAGTGTTTGATTCGGCGTCGTTATCGACAAAATCACGTAACCGACGTAATTCGTCTTGGTCCATGTGTTCACCTGCGTCCATCCACAGTACCCATTGGCCGCGCACCTTTTCGAGACATTGGTTGCGCGCGGTGGCAAAGTCATGCTGCCAGGGTACGGAAAAAACATCTGGTGTGTATCGTCTTGCGACTTCCAGGGTGGCGTCCGAGGACCCGGTGTCAGTGACGACAATCGAGTCCGTCAGGGAACGGATGCTTTCCAACGTCAACGGCAACGTTTTCGCGGCGTCCCTCACGATCATGGCGACAGTCAGCATGGGAAGTGGCGATGCAGAAATTTCACGAGACATATTCATGGACCCAATCCAACGAGTGACTCTTGGGAACGGGTTGCTGGGGCACCCACGGCGCGGCAAAAGTCTACCCTCCTTTGGACTCAAGAGAAAGAGCGATTGGGAGGGACATGCATGCTTGCAGTGAATGCTGGTAGAGCGTTGGGACCAGGCAGTTACGCCCCTGGGAGAAGGTTGCAGCCCCTGGCAAGTTGTCGGGGGGAGACCAATGGGCGTGTCTCTGTAGCGATTACGCGTGAAGCTGGCAAACGGGCTTGTTTGCTGTGGTGCCGAATCCTATGTGATTAGACGAATCGACACAGGAAGAGTATGATTGATTAGGTTCCCAAGCTTGCGGTCTGCGGGCTAGCAAACGAATGGTAATTTCTCCTGTTCTGATCTGCGTGAGCATTCACAATGAAAGCATTTCTTGATTCCACTGACATCGGTCACAAAACGGACCAGCTCAAACAACGGTTAGACCGCGAAGGTTACCTTTATCTGAGTGGCTTGTTGCCAACTGAGATAATAGAAACGCTCAGACTTCGATGGTTACAATTTGCTCACGATGCGGGTTGGGTGAGTGGGAAGACTCCATTTGGCAATGAAGTGGCAAATTTGTCAGCCTTTTGTGCGGAACCACAAGAAGTCTATATGGATGTCATGCACCAGGTTTACAAACTACCTGAGTTTTGGACCATTCCGCTTCATCCGAATGTGATTGATTTGTTCGAACGCCTATTTGGCGACCAGGTGTTGACGTTGCCAAACGTCATTGGACGTACGATTTTTCCACAACGTACCGAATTCACCACACCCGCGCATCAGGACTGGATCTCGATCCAAGGCTGTGAGGAAACGTATACCTGCTGGATTCCTGTATCGGATGTTCCTGCCGAACTTGGTGGGTTGCAACTCAATGCAGGTTCACACCGCGGTGGTATTTACAATTTCAAACCAGCGATGGGAGCCGGTGCCATGGAGATTGTCGATGGGCTGGATGAATCGAAGTGGGTTTACAGTCCAACCCACCAAGGCGACGTCGTTATTTTTCATAGTCTGACTGTCCACAAGGGAATGCCAAATTCCACCGATCGCTTACGTATGTCGATCGACGCACGTTATCAGCGGGTATCGGATACCGTGGCACCTAACTCGCTCAAGCCACACGGTGGGTTAATCACATGGGAGCAGCTTTACGAGAACTGGCCAGAGGACCATCCCTTTAAATACTATTGGCACCAGTGGGACTTGGAAATGAAGGACTATGATATGACCTATGTCCAGAAGCGAGATGACATGGCGTTTGAAATGGCTCAGGCGGGTGATCGTAACGCACGTGGTGTGCTGGAACGTATTATTTCACGAGATTTGAATGAAGCGAAACGAGATCGGGCCCGACAACTGCTCGAGAAACTGGGGGGGGAAGGTGGGGAGTAACCGGTTTATAAAATCCTTGCCAGTGCAAACAGAACGACGGTGCCAGGAATTGTTTTGCGTCCATCACGCCCGCGGACGGTAGTATGGATGCGGTAGTATGGATAATGGGGCATGCACCTCGAACAGTTTTACGACTTGTCGATTTGCCGGGTGAAAGGCGAGGTGCGATCGAGTTAAAATATTTCAGCTGATTTGGCAAACGATGAAATTTTCCACACAACTTGTTGACCGCATACAATCTGCCATCCAGAGCGAGCGTCTGGTTGACACGGCGGTTCAATTAATCGAGGTGCCTAGCCCAACGCGGAGTGCAAGAGAGGTGGCTGATCGGTTGGCGAAAATACTGCGAGAGGATGGATTTGATGTAGAACGGCCGGAAGCAAATTGGCCGCAATCTCCTGCAGTCGTCGCCCGTCTGCGGTCAGGACAGGCCGGGAAAACTCTTCAATTCAACGGGCATTTGGACACGGTACATCTTCCGTTTGTTCCGCCGCGTGTCAGTGGCGGCAAACTTTATGGCAGTGGTGCTTCGGATATGAAGGGAGGTCTGGCTGCTGCCATCGAAGCGATGCGAGTGTTGCGCGACACTGAAATGTTGGGCGGTGGTGAGGTGCTGTTAACTGCGGCTGATTTACATGAAGCTCCCTGGGGAGATGCGCGACAACTCAGGGCACTGATAGAGGCTGGCTATGTTGGTGATGGTGTGCTGATACCAGAATACCTTGCAGATCGCCTGCCGGTGATGGGGAGGGGTATGGCCATTTTAGAGGTGCGGATCACACGAGATGGTGTGCCCGTGCACGAGGTGATAGGAGGTCTTGAGGAACCCAGAGTCATTACCGCTGGAGCAGAGCTGATAGGAAGGTTCGAAGAACTTGACCAGCAGCTATCGCAGCTTACTCATCACTTGGGTGATCGCGAAAGCGTGTTCATTGGGCAAGTCTCTTCCGGAGAAATTTATAACCAATCTCCGACTGAATTCACGCTTTCCGGAACACGTCGCTGGTTACCGGGGGCGGATGTTGCTTTGGTGAAACAGCAGTTTCAGGAGGTGCTGGATGCGGTTGGGCTGCGTCAAGGCATTGCCGTGAATGGAAAGTTTAATTTCCTGTGTGATGCTTTTGAGTTGGATCCGGGTTGTTCGCTTTTGGATAAATTTCAATCTGCCTACCAAGCTGCTACTGGGCAGGCTTTACCACTAGGATCGAAACCCTTTGGCGATGATGGTAATACTTTCAGCGGCCTGGCAGGAGTACCAGTGATTACGCATGGGCCCAATGGTCAGGGAGCGCATGCGGTGGATGAAATTGTCCCAGTGAGCGAACTAGAACGTGTGGCACTAGTCTATGCACTGACTGCCGTCTGCTTTTGCAAGGGTTGACCAGTCGGAGCCACTGTCAAAAACGAATGGCACGACGGTGTGGGTAAAACTACGGTGTGGGTAAAGATGCGTTCGTGCTTTGCCGCGTGAGACGAGCTTTGTCTTGATGAGACAGTGGTTCGTTAGTTGAACGGTGTTCTCTGAACGTTCCCCGAACCCGTGGTTTGGCAGAAGACGTGCTTTGCCGTTTTTACCATTAGTGATTGAGTCTTTCGGATTTGTTGTTGCTCCGAATATTATTCGAACAATTGATTCTTGACAGTACCAGACACATCGGTCAGACGGTAGTCACGTCCTTGATGCCGGTAAGTAAGTTGGGTGTGGTCCGGGCCTTGCGCGTGCAGAATGGTTGCCGCTGCAGATAGCAAAACTTCCGGGAAACCTGCCATTGTCAGTTTGCTTACCAAAACAAGACAACCAAGCCCAGGGCGATCCCGATCAAGAGGACACCGAGCCCGATTGGTACTGCGCTGTTTCGGAATTTCTCTTCGGATGTCTTAAGCTGGCGTACTTCGATTTGGCTTTGCCGCAGCCAGCCGGATTTTTCTTCATGTAGAAGCTCTTTGGGTGGCTGCCAACCCACGATGCAAGAGGTGATGACCATCGGTCCGGCCGTAGCCAGGATAGTAAATAAATAGGCCGCGTATTTGTCCGCAAGGATGCCGAAATACAGGTCGGGACACACGAGCCGCCCAACGCCGTAGATGACTCCTAAAATAAGCCCCATGGACCCTGAGTTTCGATGGACACGAGTGAACGTACCCATCAGGTACATCGTTAACAGGGGAACGACGAACGCTCCCACCAGTTCGAGGTAGTAGGCCAGCATCCCTTCGCCCATGAATGGCACGTAGCCGAACGATCCGAAGATAATCACTGGCGTCAAATACCTTCCCACGCGTAGATAGTGTTGGTCATTGCCATTTTTGTAGATATGGCGTGCGTACACGTCCCGTACCAACAATGAAGATAGGGTAGATCCGATCGAATCAAATGTCGAAAAAATGGAGGCGACAATTCCTGCTACGATGATCCCTTTTAAACCGACGGTAGCGACTTCGGTGATCAATAAGGGGTAAATAGAGTCCCCCTTTTGTAGTGATTCGTTGACTGGGAGGGCGGATATTTCAGGATACAAACCTCGTCCCATCACACCAACCATGAGATTGGTGAATGTTGTCAAAAGAAGGATTGCTGCGGCAGGCACGACAGCCATTCTCAGATCCCATTCACTGCGTGATCCGAAAAGTCGCATGGATTGGGTATGGTTCACGATGGCGTACATGAATCCAATGATGAAAAACGAGAAACTTCCCCAGGCAATATTAGGAATCTTTTCAGTAGGAGTTCCGATGTGCAGTATCTCGTTGGCGAGTCCTGGAGAGTGAGCATCTAATTTTGTCTCGAGTCCACTCCAGCCTCCGACCCTGTCCCATAGCAGAAAAAAGAATACTAGTGCGCCGACGACCATAATGATTGTTTGCATTGCATCGGTGATCGCTACGGATTTCAGGCCGCCCAGTGCGGTGTAGACGCTCGCTAAAATCGCAATTCCCACCACGCATGACCACGCTGACACATCGTTCCAGTCACAGACGACGGCGAAGACGAGATACATGCTGTTAGCGATAATTCCCAGGACCAGTGTGCGGTATTGGACTTGAACGAAAACACTGATCACACGGGCTGTTGGGCCGAACCTTGCTTCCAGGTATTCGGCGTTGGTGTACATTCCGGCGCGGTACATCGGCAAGAAAATGAAATTTGCTGCGACCACCCAGCCAGCGACTCCTCCCACCCAGTTGCAAGTGAAGTACGTTATCCCGGTTTCGTAGGTGAAGCCTGAATCAGCGACCAGGTCACTGGAGTCGATAGCCGTGGCCCACAGAGACATGCCGACGATCCACCACGGCAGGCTGCGACCTGCGAGAAACCAATCGGAGGAGCTCTGCGTATGCCGGCTACGAATCAAGCCGTAAACGACGACGATGCCGTTTAAAAGAATGACGATGGCCCAGTCGAAAGGATGCATGATTCAGATTTCTTGGAGGAATGCACAACGGCCCAGGCGAGAAATTTTAACACTCCGGAGGCCTTGTTGCATAGTTCCAGTTGTCAGAGCCATGGCAGGGACTTTCCCACAACGCGAAATTTAAGCAGGATGCATGGGCGTAAAGTGCTTGACGTATTTTTGAAAAGAGTATTTATTAGATGGTTTTGGAGCACAGATGATATCAGCATCACGCGATGGACCTGCGCAAGGAGTAACGCATGAAAATCCTGCACAATCCCCGCTGTAGTAAGAGTCGGCAGACTCTGGCACTGATCGAGCAGGCCGGAATTGAGCCAGAGGTGGTCTTGTATCTTCAATCCGTTCCCACCGCTGGCGAATTGGATGATATTCTCGACAAGTTGGGACTTGAACCCTCAAAACTGATGAGGCGCGGTGAGGCTATTTACAAGGAGTTGGGTCTGGCAGAACGCGAGTTGTCACGCCGTGAGGCAATTGAACTGATGGTCACCCATCCTGTTCTGATCGAGCGGCCGATTGTGATTAGTGGTAATCGGGCAGTGTTGGGGCGGCCGCCAGAAAACGTCAAGGCGCTTTTTTAACCATCGGCCAAGCACCTGGATTTGAGAATCTTGGCCGGCCATGCGGGCCTTTTAGTTATCCACAATGGTAAACTGTCTTACGAGCTGTATTTTACTTGACACGTACCATGCACTAGTACTGCCAATATTCCCGCGATCAGTAATATTTGTCCGCTAGGTTCGGGAACCGTAGATAACCCATAACCGGTGGGGGCGAAATTCACGGCCAATATATTAAAATCCGTAACGTCCACATCACCATCACCGTCAAAATTGCCTTGAGCCCAAACGAGTCCATTGCCTTGTGGGGAAAAATGGTTTGCCAGGCGGCCAAAATCGGTGATGTCGACATCCTGGTCCAAGTCGGTGTCACCATACTGCCGGTTCATTAAGTTCTGTACGAGTTGGTCCACGTCAGCCTGGTTGATAACGCCGTCGCTGATGAGATCGAAACTCGCGTCGGTCGGGGGTACACTGCTGGAGAGGTGTGTAAAAAGGGTGTCGATATCTTGCGAATCGTATTGGCCTGATGCGTTGAAGTCTCCCAACAGGCCGAGTCCAAGGACTTCTAATAAAACTCGTTGGTGCTGCAGGGACGTGTCGTACCGGACGTTCCATTGGTAGCCGTTGGGAAGTACCAGGTCTTCAAACACGCCACTGAGTTGTTCGGATACGGACAAGATTTCAAAAGAGCTGCCAACCTGGGGAGTGAACGCATCGACGAGTGAGACTTCCAGGGTTCCACCCAAAAATCCGTATCGACTGGCAGTAATTTGGTCGTAATCAGTGCCGCCTGTCCCGGTGCCTGCCAATTCGATCTGCAAGGTACCTGGAGTTGTCTGGGCAAAATCTCCGTTGATTTCTAGTAGGCCAATCGAGTTTCCATCGGCATCCCCTGGAGCGATGACACCACCACCGTTGCGCACTGCGGTATGGATTGGCCCACTGCCGACAAAAATATATCCGCTACCGGAAAAGAGACCTCCGTCGATTTGTACGAATTGAGCGTCAAGTGTTCCGTTGGCAAGATGAAGGTGACCATTGTCCTGGAGGGTCAAGTCAGCAAACACAGTGAGTACATTGCCGGATAGAATGTCGACGGCCATTTCGGCAAATGGTTCTCCAGACACCACGGTTCGAAAAACGGTTGAATGGCTGTCAAGCATCGCTCGTTGGGGCGTCCCGGAAAAGTTGGCCAGACGCATGACCCCCAGCGGATCGGGGGTGGCATCAGTGTTCCAGTTTTCGGGTGCCGTCCATTGTCCGCTGGCAGCGTTTGTCGACCATTGGTAGTCTGTGGTGACTGGATCGCTAATGTAAACGCTGGGACCGGTACCACCTTGTCCCACCGACGGATTGGTATCAATCACCAGGTTTCGCCCGTTGAATAAGTGCATGCCGATGATACCGGGGATGATGTTGCCCGGGTCGCTAGGATTGGTAACGTCGAGAACGGCAATCGGGACATTCGACATGGAAAAGCTGCCACCGATTGAGTCGAAACTGAGTTGATCGACAAAGAATCCTGGAACGCCGTCGGTGACTCCACCGGATCCTTCGACTTGTAGTACAAAATCAGCGGTGTCGAGAATGGGGTCAAATCCAAGGCGCACGGCGGTTAGTTCAGAAACCACGGTAAGGTCTGCTCCCGTATCGAACAACATACCGGTATCTTCGAGTGACTTTGTTCCGTTGACTAAATCAACATCAACAAATAGTGCGCCGTTTTCCAAGATAGTAGGGGATTGCGGGTTTTCATGGAGTGGCTCTCCCAGGAGAATTCCGCCCGTATTCAGGACGTAGACAGGACCCTGCACAAAACCGAGTCCGGGTCGTAGTTCTAATGGCAGACGTCGCTGGATTCCCTGTGCCATACCACTACCCAACTCGATGAGCTCAACGTCAGGTGTCCTTATCGTGCGCCCTCCCAATTCGAAAATTTGTGGTGAATCATTTTTGATTTTAATTGCGTGCTGTGCTGCCATCGGTAATCCGATGATGTTTGGAAGCGTCCATTCGACAGGGGCTGAGAGTGTCGCGAAATTTGTCTGACCGCGCAATGCCAAGGGGTCCATTGTTAAGGTAGAACTGGTGGAGTTGCGTGCACTGAGTCCCGCAACATAGATTCCGTGAGGATCGTTGATGATCAGGTCAACGGTCCCTGTCGCACCGCCGATTGGCTGAATCTGATTGCCATCAAATCCGTTTCCGGCAATATCGAAACCCGAGGGCCCATCGGCTGTCGAATTGAGGATATGGGTTGCTGCGCCAGTATCAAGTAACGCAATGTCAAAAAATGTTGATGCGTTTCCACTTAAAAATGATCCGCCGGGTGTATTGCTGGGGTCAGCCATAAAAAATAACACATCACCACTATTCGAATTTTTGAATTCATCCGTCAGCCCGATTCCAACCAGCGGAAGGAACCCCCCCAGTGGAGAGTCAAAAGCAGGAGACTTCGTTGTCATGGGCGTGATGAAGACAAGCGTGATTAAAGTGTTCCGTAACCAGGCACTCTTATCGCGCAGACATTTGACACCGAAAAATGTCGGATTCCACGGTCTTCGTCGGTCAGCGATTGTCCGTTGTCGCGTTGACATGAGATAACTTTCTGCGTCCGCTGTCGCAAAAAGGAAAAAATAGTGAGGTGGTTGCAGGGGCCGGATCATCCATTTTGTTAGGCCTGGGACCTGGCACAATTCGTTCTAGAAAGGATAGAAAATGAGTTCCGGACAGTGTAAAGTTCGGTTGGAGAATTGTTCCGTCTGGGGCCACCTTCCAATCTACCACGGTTTGCGAAAAGATTGCGAATTTGGGGCGGAAAATTTTAAATAAGGTAATATTTACCGAATTCTAACGGTATCGAATTCGCATTCTTCTGAAATGCTGGTTTTGACAGGGATTTCAAACGCCGTAGGCTTGACGACTGGGCCAGGGAACAGAGGGCTCAGTTAGGGAGCCGAAAACGTTGTGCCGGTTCCACTATCACTAAGACTAGGCTCAGAGGCGGAGGGGGAGTCTGTTGGTCGGCGGCGTACAAACAAGCGGCCCAATGGGCCGACGAGAAGGGCAGGCAAGAACAGCAAGTCTCCTACACACGCTGCCAACAACAACGCAAACATCAGGAAAGCAAAACGGCGAGTGGGGACGAAATCACTGAAGGCATATACCAATAACCCTAATCCACAGATAAAGGCGGTTTGCGCAATCGCCCGTGCGCAATGGCGAAATGTGTGGCTGACAGCCTCTTGGCGCGAATGCCCGGCGTCTAGTTCGCGACGAAACCAATTTAAAAAATGAAGCGTGCCGTCAACGGCAATACCTAATGCGACACCAGCGGTCATCATGGAGCCAATATCGAGAGGGATTCCGAACCACCCCATCCCACCGAACAGGATAAAAGTAGGAAACATGTTAGGCAACATTGCCACCAGGCCTGCTCCGACACTCCGTAGCACGGCAATCATAATAATTCCCACGAGAATTAATGCCGTAAGATAACTTGAAATTAAATCTTTAAGCATCGAACGTTGAACGTTGTAGACCAATGGCATCACACCGGTATACGTTGCAGAGATTATTCCTTTGCCCTTTTTGTCTTGTTCCCGTTGATTGTATTCTGACAACACCGGATCGATTTGTTGACGTAATTCGTCGAGATACAAGCCATAGTCCAGATTGCCAAGTGCTGGAGCGCGAGCACTAATCCGCCACGCTTGTTCCTCGCCCAGGTCACCTTGGAGGTAGTGGGCGTTTTCCAGACTTTCGCGTTGTTGTTCCAATTGCCGTCTCAGTACTCGGCGAGCGGCAGTTTTGCGAACACCTCCGCCACGTGGAATGGACGGAAAGAACGAAGCTGCTGACAAAGTACCATCGATCTGTTCACTTTCTCCCAGTTTGTCTTGTGCCCAGTCAACGATTTGTAGTCGTTTCAGCATGTTCAGCCGACACTCGGGGTTGAATTTCAAAACAATTTCAATCGGGACCATTGGGCCAACATTTGTTTCGAGCCACCGGTAATCTCGCACGGTTCGGCTTTGAGGGACTAACATGTTGAGGACTTTGACAGAGCTGTCCAGGCGTATCAGGCCTCCGATCGAGTAAACCATCCAGCCGATGCAGACAATACTAATGATGAGGGAAAAACGATGGACGAACGCGGAGCAACGATCTGCCATCAATGGTTGATCATTTTTTTTGGAAGACGATGGTAAAGCAAGGGCTTTCCAAGGATGATGTGTCGCCACGGGCCAGCGAACCATGGGGCCGGGAAGCACTGCGAACAATAAACCTGTCGTTGTCAGGAGTGCCAGGCTGGCGAAAATACCGAAATGCACCGCGGGAATAATATCACTCACGACCAACGAACAGAGACCAGCTGCGGTCGTGACGGCGGCCAATACACAAGGTGCCCATCCTGTTTTCAGTGCTCGTCGTGCGGCACCGTCTGGGCCGAGTAGCCGTACTTCGTCATGGTAATAGTTGACCAGGTGAACTCCCGCGGAGACAGTTAACACGTAGACCAGGGGGGCGGTGACAGTGAGGACCGCGTTCATGGTCACTCCCGTCAAGTAGATCATTCCGAGGACAAGCGCCTGACCAAATAACGCTGTTAAAATGACGGAAAGTGTGAGGGCCCAGCTGCGGAGGCACCAACGGCTGAGCAACAGCACCACAAGGGTTGACGGTATCATGAACGTACTGATAGCTTCGGAACTTGCACTGTCAATGGCGGCTCCATCGATCGGTGAGCCAGCAAGGAAACAGTCATCTGGGGAAACCTGCAATTGATCCTGGGCGATTTTTAGAATCAACTTACGGGATTCTTCGCCACGGTCTGCGCCTTCTTCCGTTAACGCTACCACGGCACAGCTGGTCAACCCGTCTTTGCCGACCAAAGTTCCTTGTAGTCGTTTGATCGCGCTTTCACGACTCAATTGAACCGGAGATGATCTCAGCTTTCGAAGCGCGGAGTAACCTGTTGTGACATCGTATATCAGCGTCTTTAGCAGTGGATCGTCGGGGTTCTCCAATAACGCTGCAAGTGTCTCAAGCCGCTGGTCGTCTACCGTGCAGCCTTCCCAGCTAATGATGATGTATTCGGGTGTCTGAAAATGTTCGACAAACCACTCGAAACTTTGACGCTGTTCGTACGATTTAGGGATCCATTGAATCGGCGAGTTCCGCATGGACTGCGTTCCCTGGAATGTGGCCCAGACGAGTAACGGTGCCAACACGCCCATGAGGAGCAGTACGACGAGCGACCTGCCGAAATAATGGTGGTCTTTCATAAGCTAAAAAAAATTATCGGTCGTGCAGTGATGTTCACTGGACAGGGAGTGGCGTGACTGAAACGTTTTGAAGTGACAAAGGCACACGGCTTAAGTTAGGTGTCATATTTTTGTAGTTTGCACCGGCTGTTGACTTGGTGAAATTTAGGCCGGCTTCCCTAGCAGAACCTCTTGTAGTTTTTTGATTTTTTGCCCAATTTGTCCCGGTTTTTGGCCAGAGGATCTTGTAGTGTATCCTCCTTGGTCTTTTTAATGTGGGCAATACCAACGTGCGATGGTAGGGGGGGCACCTGGAGTTGCCAACGCTCCCACATACCCGTTCGCAGGTATCAATCTAGCAATCTGCCAGTCATTTTCTTGTAGGCTTCCTTTAATGGCTTCAATGCGAGGTTGTGCCTCGCCATCTAGTGCAATGGTGATTTGGTCTAAGGGGAATGCCAAGCCACGACCCGTTGCTTTCAAGAACGCTTCCTTATACGTCCAGAGACTTAAAAATCCGTGGTTGCGTTGTTCGTCGGCAAGTCGACATAACGTGTCGTATTCTGCGGGTGAAAAATATCGTTCAGCGAGCTGCTCAGCATCTGCTACAGGCCGAATTCGTTCAACATCAATACCGATATTGCGATCTGGTGTGATGCCGATTATCGCGATTTCATCGGACTTGGAAACATTAAAATGGAGTGGTTGGGTTGTCTGTTTTGTACATAGTTTCGGTTTGCCAAGTGGTTCATACTCGAAGCGGATTTCGGCGGAGTCAATCGTCAGATACCGGGACAGAATACGTCTCAGCTGCGCCCGGCAGACGACAAACCGTTCGCGGTGCACATCAAAATGAAAGCGTTCGCCACGTTGACGTTCGTCGGTGGACAGTTCCTCCCAGTAGTCATCGATACTGCGCGGTCCAATATCGAGGCGAACGCACCAAACATGGGCCGTGTTTGGTTCAGCCGTCAACGGACCATCTTTTGGCAGAAGCCAGGGAGGTTCAGATTTCATAAAGAAAAAGAAGAAGCGTGGCTGGGGACGAGGTACAATTGCCCCGGGGGAGATTGGTGGGATTGGGAAAGGAGGGGATCGAGTAATGAATCACAAGTGTCCTACGAGTATTCAGTTGACTTGCATCAACAGTGATCTGGCCACAAATTTTACTCCGTCCTATCGAATCAGCGAGGTATTCGTCAAGCAGGCCGATGAAAATACGTCCCGAAAATTTCTGCCCAGGGAAAGTTTTGACTTGATTTGACCAGGGGGCATTGTTGATTGTTTATGGTGTAAGTTGAATGGCAGTAGCATCTTACGGATTTATATCGGGTAAAATCGCGGTCTTGTCTCAGCAGACAATCGGTTGCCGTGACCGTTGAGACGGCCCTTCTATTTTAACGTGTTTTTGAAAGGGCGTGGTTGCAAATATTTGGTTCTAGAGGTACCTTATCTAGTTGGATTAATTTGCGGAATGGATATAATGGGAACTTCCTACCAAGCCGATGGAAAACCGCCCCTTTTGAAATTTTAATTCGGAGCGAGTTTGAGCAGGTGTTGGAATTTCAGGATTCGTTGTGAGCGGGGCATTCGACTGCCGTCCTTTGGTTCGGCGAGGCGAGTCCAACGGACACTGAAAATTTTTGATATCTGTTCAGCCAACCCAAAAATCGTGGCCCACAATTGTAACAAAAGCGGTCTGTGATCGCTTTGAAAGTTACACGCCTGCTTGGCTGCTACCAGCCAGCGGGAACGCACGCCTGCCAAGCTGAACAGATTGTTCGGCTCCCGCCCAAAAAACGCCACGAGTAACAATTTGACGGTCAATATGATAGATTTTCTGTCTGAAAATATAAGTAATGCAACGACATTAGAGGAAATCCTGCGTTGGCGCGCGAAGACTCAGCGCGATCAAGTGGCATACCGATTCGTTTCTGAATCGGCCCCGGTTGCAACCATCACCTATGGTCAACTCGAAACAAGAGCTCAAGCAATCGCGGCTCGTTTAAGGCAGACGATGCAACCAGGCGATCGAGCCTTGTTGCTTTACCCGGCTGGACTTGACTTCATCACCGCATTTTTTGGGTGTGTGTATGCGAAGGTTCTCGCGGTACCGACTTGTTATCCCAAGCCGAAACGGCCTATGCCACGTTTGTCGGCGATTGGTCGGGATGCCCGCGCGTCAACCGTGCTCACCAATTCCAAGTCGTTAGGCTTGGTGTCTGTCTCGAAACAGAATTTGGACTGGTCTGATGTTGATTGGTGTGCAGTCGATGAAGTTCCTGATGAGCAAGCGGGTCACTGGGACCGTTCTAATATCACGGCAGATGACGTTGTATTTTTGCAATATACTTCCGGTTCCACGAGTGATCCCAAAGGCGTCATGGTTACCCATGGAAATTTGGTTCACAACCTGGAAGTGATCCGAGAAGGATTTCAGTTGGGCTTCCAGGAGCCGGCTTCTGAAAACATGGGTAAGGGAGTGTTCTGGTTGCCGGCTTACCATGACATGGGGCTAATCGGTGGCATCTTGACATCGCTCTACGTGGGTGGCGAAAGCATTCTTATGTGTCCCACGGACTTTTTGCGTCGTCCGATCCGCTGGCTGCAGGCAATTACTGAATATGGTGCAAACATCAGCGGCGCTCCCAATTTTGCCTATGAGTTATGTGCGGAGAAGACCACTGCAGAGCAGCGGGCCGAACTTGACTTGAGTAGTTGGCGTGTCGGATTTTGTGGTGCGGAACCAATCCGCCCGGAAACATTAGAGCGGTTTACCGAAATTTTTGAACCATGTGGCTTCCAACCTGAGTCGTTTTATCCCTGTTATGGTCTGGCGGAATCAACGTTGTTGGCGGCGGGTGGAGATGGACCTGCGAGGCCAGTATTCAAGCGTTGCTTGCGAACAGCGTTATCGCGACATGAAGTGCAGGATGCCAATGGGCATGGCGGTAGTGATGTCCAGGAGTTGGTGAGTTGTGGGCGTCCGCGGTTGAGTCAGAAGATCAAGATCGTAGACCCGGAAGCCTGTACCGAATGCGGACCTGACAGCGTTGGTGAAATTTGGCTTCGTGGGCCGAGTGTAGCGGCTGGTTATTGGAATCGACCTTTGGAAACGGCAGAAACGTTCCTAGCCAGACTGCGTGACAACGACGAGACAACGTATCTACGTACCGGGGACCTAGGCTTTTTGAGCAAGGGTGAATTGTATGTTACCGGACGGGTGAAAGATGTGATTATCATCCGTGGCAGAAATATTTACCCACAAGATATCGAACGGTCGGTCGCTCAGTCGCATCCCGGTTTACGATTGGACGCAGGCGCAGCTTTTTCGTTGGAAGTGGACGGCGAAGAACAGCTGGGCATTGTCCACGAAGTGGACCGCAGTTTTCGCAACGATGATCTCGCCGACATTGCCCGTAGCGTGCGCCGTGTGGTGATCGAAGAACATGAAGTTGACCCCTATGCGATTCTACTGATTCGGCAGGTGAGTTTGCCGATGACTACGAGTGGTAAGGTGCAGCGGTCTCGCTGCAAAACACTGTATCACGAAGGCAAGCTGAAAGTGCTTTATGAATGGGTGAACGAACAGGCGATATTACGCAAGAGGGGCGATAGGCTGAGTGCTGACTTCCCTGCTTCGTCGATGGTCCAGCTAGGACAACCTGGTCATTCGGTCTCAGTGGCTGCGCAATTCGGAGGCCTGAAGCAGGCCAGTCCGGCGAATGTTTCAGGACCAATTCAAAGTGCTGGGTTATTGACTGACCATGATGACTTGGTCGATAAACCTACGGTTGGCAATGGAACTAAACCTGCGGTTGGCAATGGAACTAAACCTGCGGTTAGCAATGGAACTGGTGGGCTTGATTATGGGGAGGGTGAGACACGGCCAGGACCCGTGGAATCGTCGCTTCCGGAACAGTCCACTCCCAGGCCGGTTGTGCCTGCTGAACGTGCAATGACTGCTGACGAGATCGATCGCCTTACGGAAAGGGTCGAAATCTGGTTGACGAATTGGCTGACTCGTCGTGCCAATGTTCCGCAAAACGAAATCCATCGTGACAAGCCATTTGCGGACTATGGCCTTGATTCATTGACCGCCGTGGAAATGAGCCGGGATATCGAAGATTGGTTAGGCGTTCAGGTCACTGCGACAGTGGCATGGAATTATCCAACTAGCATGTCGATGGCACGTTATTTGGCTCGCCAAGTGGCTGGTGTGGCGGAAGATACAGGAGCCGCCAGCCAGGTGGCGCAGCAAGAGAATGCTAACGATCTTGAACAAATGCTGCAGGAAATTGAAAGCTTGAGTGACGATGAAGTGGAACGCTTGTTGGCGGAACAGGCATCCAATGATAATTAAAAAAAATACCCCATGGCGAATGAGCGGAGCATTATGATAGAGGGTGCTGAATTGACCGGAGTGTTAAGCACCCTTTTTTGTCGATCATTGGTGATTTAGCCGGATTAAAATCCAAAATTACCATCATGTAAACTTTCCGATGCCAACATGTCGGGACTGATTTTTGTAAGAGTCGTCGCGATGCGTTGATTCTTCGATGAAGTTTTGGCATATGTTGGTTGGGGGTATTTCGTCACTCTTTGTTTTGCGTAGTGAATAGAATAGAGAAATGTTTATTGTTGCAGCTGCGCTAAATAATATCCTGGATCGTCGGGTGGCTGACGGTTAGATTTATGCAAACAACGTTCCATGGTTGAGTTGTCCCAACGTCTTTCGAATTTGTCACCGGCCAAACGGCGATTACTCGAGCAACGATTGCAGAAGCAGGCGAACGTTGCCGAGTCCATTGCGATTGTTGGCATGGCTTGCCGTTTTCCCATGGCAGCCAGTTTGGATGCCTACTGGCAATTGATCGCTGATGGAATTGACGCCACGAAAGAGATTCCCAAGACGCGTTGGGATATCGATGAACTTTATGATCCCACGGGTGAGCAGAAAGGGAAAATGTCAACTCGTTGGGCTGGCATGCTTGAGGATCATGACCAGTTCGACCCGTTGTTTTTTGGTATCTCGCCACGTGAAGCGTCTCAGATGGACCCGCAACAGCGGTTGTTGCTGGAAGTTGCCTGGGAAGCACTGGAACACGCGGGCCTTCCTACGGAGAGAATGAGTGGGTCGGCAACGGGTGTTTTCATTGGCATTGGCGGAACTGACTATTCAAAAGTTCCAGCCCAGTTCGATGACTATTTCGAACAGATTGGTGCCCACTCAGGTACCGGAAATGCATTGAGCATCGCCGCCAATCGGCTCTCGTATGTTTTTGACTTTCATGGTCCGAGCATGTCAGTCGATACTGCCTGTTCATCCGGCTTAATTGGTTTACACCTGGCCGTGCAATCGTTGCGGAACCGTGAATGCGATGCGGCGTTGGCCGGTGGTGTGAATATGATTCTGACGCCAGAAACTACGATTGCGTTTTCCAATGCGCGCATGCTGTCGGCAGATGGTTGTTGTCGGCCGTTTGATTCCGGTGCGAATGGGTATGTTCGTGGCGAAGGTTGCGGTATTTTAGTTTTAAAACGATTAACGGATGCTGAAAAAGACGGTGATGAAATTTTTGCTGTCGTTCGGGCCAGTGCCATCAACCAGGATGGCCGTACCTCGGGGATCACGGCTCCGAATGCGTTATCTCAGCAGCGAGTCATTCATGCTGCGTTGGGGCAGGCGGGTTTGTCAGCTGGTCGTGTCAGCTACGTAGAAGCGCACGGTACCGGTACTCCACTTGGCGATCCTATGGAAGTCCAGGCACTGGGGGAAGTATTCCGTCGTACCTCTCCCGAACAGGCGCCCGTTCGAGTTACTTCGGTGAAAGCGAACATTGGTCATACGGAAACGGCTTCCGGAATTGCTGGATTGCTAAAAGTTGTATTGATGTTGCAGCATCGGATAATACCGGCCCAATTACATTTAAGCAAACTTAATTCTAATATTCAGTTGGCGGGTACACGACTCGAGATTCCTAGTGAGTCAGTGGCTTGGCCCTCGGATGGACAGTCGCGCATCGCCGGTGTCAGTTCTTTCGGTTTTGGCGGAGCAAATGCACATGTCATTCTTGAAGAAGCTTCCAGTCGGCCGTTGGAACCGCCGGAGTCGGACCGTCCCTTACACCTGTTGGCCATCTCAGCCAAGACCGAGACGGCTTTAGGCAATATTGCCCTGAAATACGGGGAGTTCCTCGCAGCCAACGAAGATGTTACAGCAGCCGATGTTTGTCACACGGCGAATACGGGGCGGACGCATTTTAATCACCGGCTAGTGATTACTGCGGCTGATCGCGAACAACTTTCCAGCCGCCTCAGAAATGTTGCCAGCGATAAGGCGGTCGCGGGTGTGCAACGCGGAAAAGTTCAGATTGCTACGCGTCCCAGGATTGCCATGGTGTTTACCGGGCAGGGATCTCAATACATCGGCATGGGTCGTGATTTGTTTGAAACTCACTCCCATTTTCGTGAAACGATCGAACGGCTGGATCACACATTTTCTGATGCGGTCAGCAAGTCGCTTCTGTCGGTGTTGTATCCAGAGTCGGAGCATGAATCGTTGCTAGATCAAACGGTCTACACGCAACCCGCTTTGTTCGCGATCGAATACGCGCTGGCCCAGTTGTGGCGATCTTGGGGTATCGAGCCTGCAATCGTCATGGGGCATAGTGTGGGCGAATACGTGGCTTGTTGTGTTGCCGGCGTGTTTAGTCCCGAAGATGGTTTGAAACTAATTGCTCACCGTGCAAGGTTGATGCAACAGTTACCCCAGATTGGGAACATGGCGGTCGTATTTGCGGGAGCCGATGTGGTTACGGACGCGTTGGTGGAATATCGAGACGTGGTCGACATTGCTGCCGCGAACGGGCCGATGAACACCGTAATTTCAGGAGAAACGGGTGTTGTTGAGGAGTTGTTGCAACAGTTTGCCGCAAGCGGAATCGAGTCCCAACGGTTGATGGTTTCTCATGCTTTTCACTCGTCGCTGATGGACCCGATGCTTGACGAGTTTGAACAGTTGGCACGAGTGGTTCCCATGGAACGGCCTCGCATACCGATTGCTTCTAATTTGACCGGACAAATCTTGGATAGTGAACCGCCGAATGCAAGATATTGGCGCGATCACGTGCGCCAAACAGTCCGTTTTGCAGATGGTATGCAGCAGCTCGCCGAACAGGATTTGGATGCCGTTCTTGAAGTCGGACCGACGGCGAGTTTGTTAGGCATGGGAAAACGCTGTTGTCCGAATCTCGACGTTTCCTGGCTGCCGTCTTTGCGCCGTGGGCAAGATGCCTGGCAGGTTATGTTGAATAGCTTGGCCAGCCTCTATGTTTTGGGAGTCAACGTGGCGTGGCCCGAATTTGACAAGCCTTGGCAACGACGACGGTTGAGATTGCCGAATTACCCGTTTGACCGTTCACGGTATTGGTATCCTGGTGGTGAAAAACGTCAGACCGCGATGATCGGTCAACGTTCCGACGTTCTTCACCCACTTCTCGGGTACCATGTCACCTCTCCCCTCGACAAGACAATCTACCAACATCAATGGAGTAACCAATCACCAAAATATTTGGTGGATCATCAGGTACAAGGTTCTCCTGTTGCCCCGGCTGCGGCTTATATCGATCAGGTGTTGGCGGCGGCCGACCAAATGTATGGGAACGATAGGCCCGTGCTGGAAGACCTTTCGATTCAAAAGGCGATGTTTCTTACGGAAGGAACGAGTCGACTGGTACAACTCGTTTTGGCGCCGGAATCAGCAGGTCGGCGTACCTTTGAAGTTTTCAGCACGCTGGCGGATGCGACAGAATGTGAAGACGAGGCGACTTGGGCATTACATGCAGTGGGCGCAATGGTTCCGGCCCAGACAACGGGTGAGGGACTTGAAGCCGACGTTCCGTCGGTTGATTTGTCTGCAGTCCGTTCTTGCGTTGTATCGAGCAGTTCACGGGAAGAGTTTTATACACAAATGAATCAGCGGGGCTTGGCATACGGCCCCTCGTTTCAGGTCCTGAACAAGTTACAGCGGACGCAGCAGGAAGCCCTGGCAGAGGTGTTGCTCTCGGACACAGTACAGGAACAACTTCAGCAATATTGCCTGCATCCCGCCCTATTGGACGGGCTTTTTCAGTCCATGGCTGGCGTGGTGCCCTTGGAACCTGACGGTTCGCATAGTCCGTACACGTACATGCCGGTGAGTGTTCGCCGAGTGCGAGTGATGCGTCCATTAGCCGAAACCATGCTGACCTACGTTGTTCGAACGTCTGACGCGGATCATCCCAGCCCGGAAACGGTGACCGGAAACGTGATGTTGTTGGACGAAGAAGGGCAGGTCATCGTAGAACTACAAGGTGTGTGTGTCCAGCGTTTGGGACGTTCACTGCACGAGAGTCGAAGTCAAACGCGTGATTGGCTGTACCAGGTGAAATGGTTTCCACAGTCCCTGGCACCGTCCGAGTCCAGTCAGCAGCAAGACAATGGTATCTGGTTGATTTTCAACGATGAGCAGGGTTTTGGGCGGTTGTTTGCTGACGAACTGGAACAGCGCGGTTGCCAAGTGGTGATGATCTCTGCTGACTCGGAATTCCACCGATTGGACGCCCAGAATGGTGACCTGGGCGGATACAGAATCCGTCCAGGACACGTCGAGGATATCCAGCGTTTGCTGGACGAAGTATTCACACCCGACAGCGAAAAATCGAAGGATTGTGCGGGGGTGGTCTATTGTTGGGGCCTCGATATTCTGGTGGAGGGGCATGGGGGAGCCGCCGTTTTGGACAGGGCACGTGATTTAGGCCCAGGAAGTGTGTTGCCATTGTTCCAATCTCTGGCTCGTTTCGGATGGCAGGACGTGCCCGGGTTATCGGTTGTCACGTGTGGTGCTCAGTCGGTGGATGGTGTCGATGTTGTTTCAGCGTTTCAGGCGCCGTTATGGGGATTGGGCCGAGTAGCGTCGGTGGAGCACAATCAGCAACGTTGTCGACTCATCGACCTGGATCCCCGAGCCGATCTATCCCGAATGGCAAAACAAGTTGCGCAAGAAATGTTAAGTGGTCAGGGTGCAGTGCAAGAAGATCAGGTGGCATTGCGAGGTGAGCAGCGTTTTGTTGCCCGGTTGGAATCAGCACCCGATGTTTTAGCTCTCAAATCCGGGGTTAGATCTTCCAACGTTCCGGCCAAATCGCCATTCCGGTTACGTTTGGGTGATTCCGGTAGCTTTGACCTTTTGTGGTTTGAGTCAACGTCTCGGCACCAGCCGGAAAAAGGTCAGGTGGAACTCGAAGTCCATGCAGCGGGATTGAATTTTAGTGATGTGTTGAAAGCGATGGGACTTTACCCAGGATTACAAGACGATGTGGTGCCGCTTGGCATTGAATGTTCGGGGGTTGTGACTGCGGTGGGGCCGGGGGTTGAACGATTCCAAGTGGGCGACGAAGTCATGGGAGTAGCTCCGTACAGTTTTGCTTCTCATGCCATTAGTGCCGAGTTTGCTTTGGTGCATAAACCGGGCGATATCGATCATGCGCAGGCGAGCACCATTCCGATCACGTTTTTGACGGCCTATTATGCGTTGTTGCGTTTGGCGCAGTTGGCTCCCGGCGAGCGGGTTTTGATTCACGCGGGTGCTGGGGGTGTGGGACTGGCCGCAGTTCAGATTGCACAGCAGGTTGGCGCGGAAATTTTTGCCACAGCTGGCAGTGACGAAAAGCGTGATTATTTGAGGTCACTCGGTGTCGAGCATGTGATGAATTCACGTACACTTGATTTCGCTGATGAGATCATGCAAATCACCGGGAGACAAGGTGTCGACGTTGTCTTGAATTCGTTACCCGGAGACGCGATTACCAAGAGTCTCGCATCGCTGCGAGCTTATGGTCGATTTTTGGAAATTGGCAAGACGGATATTTATCAGAACCGCATGATTGGTTTGTTACCGTTTCAAGATAATTTATCCTACTTTGCCATCGACCTGGATCGCATGTTACGACAGCGACCTGACTACATCTGCCAGATGTTTTTAGAAATGATGCAATATTTTGCCTTGGGTGACTATCAGCCGTTAGCGCACACACAATTTTCCGTCGACGATACGGTTGGCGCATTTCGCTACATGGCTCAACGCAAAAATATCGGTAAAGTGGTTGTTTCTATTGATGACCGCGAAATAGCCGAAGTCGAGGAGGTGACGGAACAACCTGACACCGTTTCAGCGGCTGGCACGTATTTGATCACCGGTGGCCTGGGAGCTTTAGGATTAAAAGTTGCTGAGTGGTTGGCGGAACAGGGCGCAGGGCACCTTCTCTTGATGTCCCGTCACGGTGCGCAGGAGAGTCATGCGCAACAACTTGAAGCCATTGTTAACACGGGTACCGAAGTAACCGTGATTTCCGCGGACGTGACTGATTTTGATTCGCTGTCGCTGGCGTTGTCCCAGAGGCCGAAGCAGTGTCCACCTTTACGTGGAGTGATTCATGCGGCGGGCGTCTTACAGGACGGCGTTTTATTTGACATGCAGTGGGAGCAATTCCGCGCTGCGTTGGACGTCAAAATGGATGGAGCTTGGAATTTACATCGAGCTACCATCGATGAGCCGCTTGATTTTTTTGTCATGTTTTCTTCTGTGGCCGCCTTGCTGGGATCGCCGGGACAGGGGAATTATGCGGCAGGGAACGCTTTCCTTGACAGTTTTGCTGCTTATCGGCAGTCATTGGGCCGTCCGGCTACTTCGATTAACTGGGGGCCCTGGTCGGAATCGGGAATGGCGATTGATGGCGGACGGAGCGAGCAGATCAAAGCGCGGGGAATGGATCTTTTGGCCTCGGGACAGGCGTTGGAGGTGTTTGGTTCTGCATTGTCTGACGACGTAGTGAATTTCACCGTCATGGATGCCCATTGGTCCGATATGCTGGGTTTGTTACGTGGCCAGCGTCCGTCATTTCTACACCAAGTCATGGCTGACATCGACGACGACTCTGTGGCATCTGATTTGGTCACTGTGAACCACCGGTTGCGTGCGGAGCTTTTAGCTGACGACATCGACGGGAGGAAAGAAAAGCTAACGGTTTATTTTGCCGATGAACTGGCAAACATTATGAGTGTGGACGTGGAACAGCTGGACCGGGACCAGCCACTTAACACGTTGGGCCTGGATTCGTTGATGGCAATGGAGCTCAAGAACAAAATCGAATCCCAGCTGTTATTAAACTTACCGATGGCACGCTTTCTGGAAGGTCCCAGCATTAATCGATTGGCAGAAGTGGCCACTGAGTTGCTTGTTGAGGATGTCGATTCATCCAGCCAGCAACAAGGCTCGAAGACTTCTGAAATGGATGCCTGGTCACCGTTACTACCGCTGCGACCTAACGGGTCGCGACCGCCACTTTTTTGTATCCATCCAGCGGGCGGTGACGTGCGTTGTTATCTTGATGTAGCCCGGCAGCTTGGTGACGATCTACCTGTTTACGTTTTAAGGGCCCGCGGCATCGAGCATCAATTGGCACCGCATGATTCTGTCGAAGAGATGGCGGCCGACTATCTGGCAGCTATCCGTACCGTTCAAAGCAAAGGGCCGTATTTTTTGGTGGGTTGGTCCACGGGTGGCATATTTGCTTATGAAATGGTGCGCCAATTGCGTGAACAAGGCGAGGAAATTGGTGAGTTGGTTTTTATTGATTCGCCTACTCCTGCTATTTTCAACGATGTTGACTTGGAAGATCATGCACGATTTCTTTACGATGTGATAAACTTTTCCAATTATTTTGCTGGTACCGAAATGAAGGTATCTTACGAAAAACTACGGTCCCAACATCCAGACGAAAGAATTCAGACCGTATTGGACGAAGCCATCAAACATCAAGTTGTACCGCCTGATGTTTCGACGGACCATATTCGACGTTTAATTGAAGTCTGCCGGGCACATTCACAGGCGATCATGAATTATCAGCCGCCGCAGCTAGCACAGGAGGTGCATATCTTTCGCCCGACCGAATTGTCGGTGTTGATGGAAGCTTCTGGGCAACATATTGCCCATGATTTAGGGTGGGACCAATTTATCACCGTGCCCTTCAAATTCTATCAAGTGCCGGGCGATCACTTCACCATGATGACCGGGGATAATGCTTCCCGACTTGCCCAACTTATCGGTGAATGCCTGGGGTCGTAATTCTGTTTTCCCAGGCGTGAACTGAGGATCCCAGGGGTATTTTTCGGGTTGGCCTGGACAATTTTTCCAGGTGTCACGGCACTACTTTGCTTGGGGAAGTTTTGCTTGGGGAAGTTAAGGCCAGTTTAACGATTGACAAACTAGAGAATGTAAACATGAAACGAGTCGTGATATGAAAGTTACGGTGTTAGGGGCTGGAGCCGTTGGGTCGATGATCGGTGGTTTGATTAAATATAATGAACCATCACTAGACGTGTTGCTCGTTGGCCGTGGTGAACATGCCGAAGTTGTCACCCAAAGGCAAGGCGTTTGTTTGCTCGGACCGTGGGGGATGCATGACGTTCGTTTGCGTGCTGCACTGTCGGTAGATACGATTGCGGGTTCAGATGTAGTCTTCGTAACAACCAAGGCACAGGATACCGACCAGGCGCTGGCAGCGGCAAAGCCCTACCTGGATGATGCGCTTGTGATTTCGATTCAAAATGGGGTGAATGATCACATTTTTGAACAGTTTGTCCCCCGTGAGCAATTGGTGATGGGAGTGACTCTTAGTCGCATGGCTGTTGTCCAGCCAGGTACGGTTGGCTTGCAACGCAACGGTTTTACCGTCGTCGGACCTTCTCGCGATGGGGTCAACCATCTAGCCAGTTGTCAGGCCAGAAAGCTGCTGCGTCTGACAGGTATGAAAGTGATAGAACATCCGAATGTCTTGGGAGTGCGTTACAACCAGCTTGTGGTCAATGCGTTAGGGGTCAGTTTTTGTTTGTCGGAAACAAATTTTGTGGAAGATACCATCGGGCACATGCTGTGGCACGACTATATTGGAAGTCCACTGCTCGAAGAGTCCCTCGAGACCTTGCGACGAGCTCGCATTCGCTTATCACGCATTCCTGGGAGTACGGATACTTGTAACGTTCGACAAGCTTTTCGCATGTTAAATAAACCGGTTTTAGGACGCATTGTGAGAGTTTTTTCCGAAAGATTCTATGGTAGCAAGCGGATCAGTTTTTCGCTGGCTCAGGATTTACAGCGGGGAAAAAAGACCGAGGTGGACGAGGTCAACGGTCACTTGGTACGATTGGCGAGTTCCATAGGATTTGACGTACCGTATAACCAGCTGGTGCAAGCCTCCGTCCATGAACTGGAATCGCACAGAGGTGCCAAGAGTCGATCTGAACACTCTGTTTTACGGCGATTTCAATCCTTTGCTCAACAACCTCGCTTACGCATTGCCGGCTAAATGATCGTGAGTGGACCTGGCAAAGATATACGCTGGTGAGAGCACCTGCCTTGCTAGCGACTGTCACGATCGTATTTCACCAGTCAGGAAAGCAAATGCCCCAATCCGTCGTATTGGTCACTGGTGCGACGGGAATGGTTGGCAATTACATGGTCCGCCGGTTGCTTGAGATAGGATATCAAGTTCGTGTTATGGTGCGCCCCTCGTCAGACACACGGTCGCTAGAGGGGTTGGCAGTACGGCGTGTCGAAGGTGATTTGACTCGTCCCGAGACATTGCAAACACCGTTGTTGGGTGTTGACTATGTTGTCCATGCGGCGGCACATGTAGGGGATTGGGGACCGGCGGAAAAATATCGGGCCATTAATGTTTTTGCATTAGAGCATCTGTTGACGGCCGCTGAACGCGCGGGACGAATTCGGCGTTGGATCCAGATCAGTTCGTTGGGAGTCTATCAAGCGCGTCACCATTTTGGGACCGATGAAACGGTTGCCATCGAAATCGAGGGTCTGGATGGATATACACAGACTAAAGTAGAAGCAGAATGGTTATTGCAGCAGCACATGGATCGGCAGGGATTAGCAGCCGTCATAGTGCGCCCCGGTTTTATCTATGGTCCTGGTGACCGACATGTTGTGCCACGTCTCCTGGAATGTATATCTACGGGTAAGATGAAAATGATTGGAGATGGTCACTGCCTGTTAAATAACACCTATGTCGGTAACCTCGTCGATGCCGTTTTGTTGAGTATGGAAAAGGATATTGCTATTGGTGAGAGATTCAATGTGCGTGACGATCGTCTTGTGACACGTGTGGAGTTTATTGGCACCATTGCGGACTACATAGGGAAACCTTGCCCCGGTACTATTCCTGAATGGCTGGCGCGTGTCCTTGCCAAGTCCATGGAGGCGACGGCACGTTTGGCCGGTGCAAGTGAATCGCCGTTGTTGACACAGGCTCGTATGAAGTTTTTGACCCTTAATCTGGATTTTTCCATCGCCAAAGCAAAGCGGTTGCTTGGTTACCAGCCTCGTTTTGATTTTCAGGATGGTATCCGAGAGACTTTCACTGTACCGACAATTTCGAATCAGCCGATGCAGCGTGAGGCTGCTTGACCATGTGAAACTCGGGCTTGGGTGTAATGCCCATTTCAACGTCGTGCGAATCCGTGAGCTAACGATTTATCGCTTGTTGATGCCACTGCAGCGAAAAATTCGCCACGCGTCGTATTGTCGCTCCAGCAGTGAAAATATCTTGGTGATGTGTACCCTTGTTGATGGAACACGTGGCTGGGGAGAGGGTGTACCACGCGAATATGTCACGGGAGAAACTGTTCCCGGATCGCTTCAGCAGCTTGCTGACGCTGCGATTGATGAGCAATTACAGGCGGACTGTGATAACTGGGACGATGTGATTAGGTTGTGCCAGGGGTTACAGCTTCCCCGGCCGGAAAACGATAAGCGAGGGTGCTATGGTAACGCGTTGCGTTGTGCGGTGGAACTGAGTGTACTTGATGCGTTCGGCAAGTTGTTTGAAGAACCGGTTAGTATGGTAACGCAGCATTATAGAGAAGCTTCCCTGATTCGAAAGACGCGTGTTGAAGTACAGTACTCGGGGATCATTACTGCGGACACTCCTGTTCGAGAAAGATTATCGGCCGCCAAGATCAGGCTGTATGGGTTCTCACAGTGCAAGGTCAAGATCGGAATGCCAGGTGTGGACGACATTCAGCGAATGGAACGATTACGCTTTTGGCTGGGTAGCCGAATCGATTTGCGACTCGACGTTAACGAAGGTTGGCGGTCTAGCGACGTTCGAGCGCGTGTTGAACCACTCCTGCGCTTTGAGCCTAGTTCGATCGAACAACCGGTACCGCATGCCGAAGTCTTGGCGTTGTCTGAACTCCGAAAAGCATTGCCCGTTCGAATCATGCTGGACGAATCATTAACGAGTGAACACGATGCTGACTCTGCCATCCGCACCAAAACTTGTGACTTCTTTAATTTGCGTCTTTCAAAATGTGGCGGGTTTCTTGCTTGTCTACGGCTGGCAGCACGGGCAGACCGTGCCGGTCTGGGATATCAATTAGGATGTCATCCTGGTGAGTCGGCTATCCTTTCAGCCGCCGGTAGACATTTTGCGACGTCGGTCGGCAACATCGCTTACCTGGAAGGTTCCTATGACCGCCACATTCTTCGTGAATCCTTGACGACCGAAGATATGACGTTTACATATGGTGGGCGTGCGCCAGCCATTGAACGGGGCGGACTGGGAGTAACGGTTGTTCCCCAGAGGCTTGAGAAAATGGCCAACCGCTGTCGGACGTACGAAATTCAATGACTTCTTATTACAGTGACTGTCATGGTTCATTATCAATCACGTTTGTATAACGGGGAGCCTCAATCTCCCTGTATTGTGCATCATGCTGCAGTAGACGGTTACTTGTTTGCCTCACGAGTTTGGCGTACCTCCAATCCGATTGGTCGGGTTGTCTTTTTACACGGAATTGTCAGCCACGGTGGCTGGTATGGTCCAACCTGTACTGCATTGTTGAAAGCTGGTTTTGAAGTTCATTTTTTGGACCGGCGTGGTTCGGGTCTCAATCCGCGGGGCCGAGGAGACGTCAATGATTTTCGTACATGGACCAGCGATATTGTACACTACATGGAAAGTTTGCCCCGTAACATACCGTGTCTACTGATTGGTATGAGTTGGGGAGGGAAGTTGGCTTTGGAGGTTGCCAGCCGTTACCCGGATCTGCTGGATGGCTTGGGATTGGTTTCTCCTGGCATATTTGCATTACGAGGTGCCAACAAGTGGCAGAGTTTGTTGCTAGGGATGGTTTCGCGAACACCGCTTCACAGGCTTCGCTTGACGATTCCGCTGGCAGACCCCGCCTTGTTTACGTCATCACCATATTGGCAGCGTTATATTCGGTGTGATCCGATGGTGTTGCGGCGGGTTACGGTACGATTTGCATGGGCGGATCAATTATTAACCCGTGAGGTGATTGCCTCTGCACCTGAATTGAGATGTCCTACATTGCTCATGCTAGCGGGGCAAGACCGTATGATTGACACGTCACGTGTGAAAACATTCATTCAAGCTGCGGTGCGCGGACCATTGGTCCACTATGACTATGAACAGGCAACCCATACTTTTGAATTTGATCCAGTACAACCTGATTATACCCGAGACTTGATTCAGTGGGCCGTCAGTATTTAGTGGAATAGTTGCAATTCCCTGAACCGCTAACAGAAGTTGCCAGTGAAGTTGCCGAGTATCTGTCCAGATTCTATTTTCTGGTTGTTTGCTTTGGTCAGGGGCTGTTCTGATGTGTAGGAGTGACAATCCTTTTTGATTCGACCGTCCGTTGGTCTTGGGGACTAGTGCCGTGTGTGGCCTTTCACTTCGTTGCCACGTTTTGTATTTTGTGGTTGTTGGCTGGCGTGCTTGCTCTTTATTGTATCCTCACCGTCTACTTTTGATGGAGGGCTATCGGATGACACATATTGATCATTTTGAAAGTATGTTTCGTGCAGCCGCTAAGACTCCCTTTGTTTATCAGCCACTGGTGATCCGTCGTATTTTGTTGGTGTCGGATCTTGATTCCGAAAAAGCGGAATCTTATCAGTCACAGGTGCGCCATTTTTTACGCGTGTTAGACGGCCAGGATCCTGAATATGGTTTGATTACCAACGGTCAATTTGATGGGGTCGCTGACTTGCTTTGCCAAGTGGAAGCGTTTGCACCCGATCTGATTGTTACTTATCGAAATCTTCGTACACCCGTTCACGACCATCCACACAGTTTAGGAACCCACGTTGATGTATTAACACAGGTGATGTCGTCCCCGGTTTTATTGACGCCGCGCCCGTTTGCGGAGGCCCAGCCTCAGGATGCGGACCATTGGGATGGTACCTCACATGTCATGGTCATTACTGATCATCTGGCAGGTGATCAACGATTGGTAAACATGGCTGTTGCGCTGACCTTGTTGAATGGGAAGTTGACGTTATCACACATTGAGGATCAGCAAGTGTTTGAGCGCTACATGCATGCCATTCAAAAGATTTCGGCGATTGAGACGGGAAACGCTCGAGATGCGATCAGCGGGCAATTACTGAAAGAGCCGCACGACTATATTGTATCCTGTCGTGAAACTTTACAGGCCTGCGAAACACCGATTACGATTGAAGAACAAATTACCATGGGGCACCATTTGAGCGAATATAAACGACTCGTCGACGAACACGATGTGGCCTTGTTGGTGATGAACACAAATGACGAAGACCAACTTGCGATGCACGGTTTAGCGTATCCATTAGCGGTTGAATTACGGAATACACCTTTGCTGTTGATTTGAGAGTTAACCGGTAGGTCTGGATCCTGCCGGGAGATGCCAGGCTGCCGGAAGATGCCAGGCTGGCGGGACAGGCGGTGCAATTGCATGGTTCGAGAGGGGTTCCTGATGGGGGGGGTTTGATTCGGATGAACTGATCTGTTAGGGGTGTCCGAACAGGCGGTGTGTATTTTTAGATTTTGTCGGAGTGTCGCTGCGGGGAAACATGGGCCATGAGTAATCAATTGTTATTTGCCAGTGGCGATCCACCACAGATGTGGGTTACGATACTTTTCGGAGCGATTCTGACAGGTTTGATTACGTGCCTGGCGCTGGAAGAAAAGCTGCATGCCAAGAAATCGGTGATTGCCGGTATTTTTGCCATTGTTTGCCTGTTGTTGGGTGCTGCCTTTCAACTTTTACCGTTTGGCCATGTTGTGGTGGGTAGCCATCGCGTAACAGAGAATTCGGCGTTTCAGGCGGTTTATGTTGATGCGGGGGATGTGCAGGAAGCGGTCAAGATTCCCGCGGCAAGTGGTGAAACCTCGGCAGACGGCCCGGCGCACTCGTTGCATGTTGATGGTCACCGGATCTCGATGCCTACTTATATTCCAGGAATCGATTGGGGAGTGATTGCGATCATTCTAGGGTCGAGCCTTTTTGTCGACGTGACAAGTCGTTCGGGGCTTTTTACGTGGATTGCCATCAAGGTCACCAAAGCCTCGCGGGGTGACCCGTTGTTGTTGCTTTATTTCTATGGCGTCATGACGGTCGTGTTTTCTGCGGTGTTGAATAATGTCACGGCGATGATCATCATCGGTTCCTTGACCGTTGTGTCGCTGGAAAGTCTTGGTCAGCGTAATAAATTGTTGGGATTTTTATTAGTGGAGGGTTTACTGACCAATATTGGAGGGTTGCTTACGTTGATCAGTTCGGTCCCCAATATCATCGTCGGTACAACAGCCGGAATTAGTTTTGTTGCGTTTTTTGTGAATAGCGCACCCTATGTTTTACTGGCCACGGCTGCCACGCTATGGCTCGGTGCCCGCTTGTTTTCCATCGAGCGTCTGGCGACTGAGGAGCAGAGAATTGCCGCACAGGAACTGGTACAAGGATTTGATGAAACCGATGGAGTGACGAGTTGGAGGTTCTTTTGGTTTAGCGCAGTCATGTTAGGTTTATTTGTCGTTACCATTGCGACGACATCAGTTTTACCTTGGGTCCGCAATCTTAATATGGGTTATGTGGCTCTTGCTTTTGCCTGCATAATGTTGCTTCGCTACAAATCCGAAGCCCATGAGTTTTATCGCGCTATCGACTGGGACTTGCTTGGTTTTTTCATGTCACTGTTCGTGGTGATCTATGTGATGGAGTATGCACATGTGTTGGTGGTCATTGGACATGGCGTCGAACAGATGATTGGTTGGGGAGAGACCAGTGGCACGACAGCTCTCTTGTTATGCGCGGGTGGATTTAGTTCTGTGACTGATAATATTCCGCTGGCTGCCATGCTGGCCAAGATTCTCACTCAACTTCAGACTTCTGCGGATTCAGTGTTGTGGTGGTCAGTAATCTTTGGTGCGAATCTCGGTGGCAATTTGACTCCTATCGGGTCCGCCTCAACACTTGTTGCCGTCACGATGATTCACAAAAACCAGTTGTCCCTTTCGTTTGCCGGATTCATCAAAATGGCTTTTCCATTTGCCTGCATGCAAATCGTGTTAGCGGTCGTATATGTTTTATTCGTGTTGCCTTTATTGCGGTCGTTTTAACTGTTGCAATGCCTGCCGGGTGGAGAACGAGTGTTGGGAACGGTTAAAAAAGGGGGTAGAAAAGTCTGAAAACGATGGGGGGGCGGCAGGAAACAAGCTTTACCTGCTTTGATCTCAAAAGAAGAATGAGCCTGGATGCCGCAATCACGGCCTCTTCTTAGCGGAGGATCTTTTTGATGATATGAGCTTCCTTGACACCCGTCGGCCTATGGTCGAGGCCCTGGAAGGCAAATGTCAGCTGGTTGTGATCGACGCCTAGCTGCTGGAGAATGGTAGCATTAAGGTCTCGAACATGAACGGCGTCATCTTCGAAACGCGTCGTTTTCTGGCCGGTTTTATCGACGATGTTGTAACTGTATTCATCTGTCTGGCCATGGACGATGCCACCACGAATTCCACCACCAGCGAGCCAGGCGGTAAAGCAGCGGGGGTGGTGGTCACGGCCGTAATTTGCTTCTTCTTGTTTTCCTTGGCAGTAAACAGTGCGTCCAAATTCACCGCTGAAGACAACCAGCGTATCCTTAAGCAATCCGCGCTGTTTTAGATCTTTCAGCAGGGCCGCTGTGGGCTGATCGATGTCGTAACATTGCCGCCGCATTTTATTTGGCAGTGATACGTGGTGGTCCCAACCTCGGTGGTAAAGCTGAACGAAGCGTACGTCGCGTTCAACCATTCGCCTTGCGAGCAGGCAGTTGCGTGCAAAGGATCCACTTTTGTGCACTTCGGGACCATACATGTCCAAAATAGGCTGTGGTTCTGAACTCAAGTCTGTCAGCTGTGGCACAGAGGCCTGCATGCGAAATGCCATTTCCTGTTGGGCGATTGTCGTCTGGATCTCAGGATCTCCAATTTCAGCAGCATGTTTTTGATTAAGCTTTGTCACCAGGTCCAGCATCTTTTTGCGGCTGTCGTGACTCACTCCCGGTGGATTTGACAGGAAAAGAACTGGGTCTCCGGACGCTTGGAAAACGACTCCCTGGTGTTGTGAAGGCAAGAAACCGGTTCCCCAAAGTCGCTTGTAAAGGGCCTGTACATTTTGTTGGTCGCCTGACCAGAAGGCAGAATTTAGAATGATGAAGTCAGGCAGGTTTTTGTTGAGGGACCCAAGTCCGTAGCTCAACCAAGAGCCCAGGCTTGGTTTGCCAGGGATTTCTGAACCGGTGCATATGAGAGTTTTGCCGGGATCGTGATTAATGGCATCCGTGTGCATGGATTTAATGAGGCACAGGTCGTCTACCACTGTAGCAAGATGCGGCATTAGTTCATTCCACCAGATGCCGCCTTCACCTTGTTGGGAAAACTTGAAAATAGAGGGTTGAATAAGGTGGCTTTTGTTTTGGGTCATGGCCGTTAGACGCTGGCCATCGCGGACTTCGGGAGGGAGGGGCTGTTTGTATTTTTTGGCGAGGTCAGGCTTGTAGTCAAACAAATCTAACTGACTGGGAGCACCCGCCATGAACAAGAAAATGACCCGCTTGACTTGGGGACCAAAATGAGGGGATTGGCTAGAACTAGCCGATCCAGGCCGGGGGAATAAGGTGGCCAGGGCGGCTGCACCAAGTCCCATTCCGGAGTGATTAAGGAATTGCCGGCGAGACTGTAGCCAGGAGTGGAGTACCAGTGGATGCATGCTCTACTCCTTGGTCTTCGTGATATCAAGGTTGAAGAGAGAATGGACCAACATCGTGTAGGCAGCGACATCGACGCGCTGCTGTTCGTCAAGTGTCTCGATGTCGAGTGTCAATGCTTTGGCAGCTGGAAAGTCCTGTTGGTAGGCTGTTTGAAACGCTTTCAGACCTGCCAGCAGTGCACTCGCCTCAGATTCATCAGGTACGTGTGATGTGACGGACTCATAGGCGTAGGAAATTCTTTCAGATGTCGTCATTTGTTCATGCGCTAAAATTTGCTGGGAGAATTTTCGAGCAGCCTTAAAGTATTGATCTTCGTTCATCAGCACTAAAGCTTGTAACGGTGTATTGGTGCGTTCGCGCCTGGCGGTACAACTTTCCCTGGTAGGTGCATCGAAAATAGTCATTTGTGGTGGTGGCATGGCACGTTTCCAGAAACTGTACACACTACGCCGGTAAATGTTGTTTCCCACATCAGGGGTAAACGCATACGTGCTCGATGACACCATGGATACGCTTTTCCACAGGTTGGCTGGTTGAGGTGGCTTGACACTTTTGCCATACATGTTCGAGACAAGCAGGCCACTGACGGCCAGAATCTGGTCCCGAATCATTTCGGAATCGAGGCGAAAACGGGGGCCACGTGCGAGCAAGCGGTTTTCTGGATCGGCGGCCGAAGATTCTGGATTCATTCGAGAAGATTGGCGATAGGTTTCCGAGGTCACGAGTGATTGGATGAGCCGCTTGATGTTCCAGTTAGAATTGACCAACTCAACGGCCAGATCGTCCAGCAATTTCGGGTGACTTGGCCATTCGCCTTGTCCGCCAAAATCTTCTGATGTTTTCACCAGGCCTTGACCAAAGAGCTGTTGCCAGAACCGGTTGACTGTTACACGAGCCACCAAGGGATGGCTGGCATCCGTCACCCATTTCGCCAGGTCCATTCGTGTTTTAACCTCTGTTGAAGGTGACATGGGAGGTAAGAAAGCCGGTGTATTTCGCTGGACTAATTCACCAAGCTGATCATAATTTCCACGGATTCGAATATGGGTGGGGCGTACTTCCTCACGTTCCTTCATTACCAAGGTCACAGGAATCATAGATTGTAATTTGTTTTGGTCATGGATGAGTCGCTTTAACAGGTCCTTTGCAGTTTTCAGATTGGCGTTTGACTTCGCTTGTAGTTTAGATGGTGTATCGGTGGACTCGTTGGTTTCTTTTTGTAGTTGTTGCAACGACTGTTGTAGGGCATTAATTTTCGTTTGTGTCTCTGTGATTTGTGCCTGTAGCCGCTCTAGTTCCATTTTTTGTTCGGCTGTTGCAAATTGGATAAAGGGGGCATGTGTCTTGGCTCCAGGTGTTTCTGGAGATGCGTCGATATTATTGAAAAAGGCGTAAAGTTGGTAAAAGTCCTTTTGAGTGATCGGATCAAACTTGTGGTCATGGCAACCTGCACACTGAACGGTTAATCCCATGATGGCAGTTCCAAATGTGACGACTCGGTCGAGTACGTTCCGGTGAAAACTTTCTTTGGGAAGCGCCGTGCCAGAGTCGATTACCAAGTGCAGCCTTTGAAATCCCGAAGCAATTTGTTGGTCTAAGGTTGGTTTCTCGTACAAGTCTCCGGCCAGTTGAAACGTGAGAAATTGATGAAAGGGAAGGTTATCGTTAAAGGCCCGCATCACCCAGTCACGGTAGGGAGTCATTTCACGGTAATGGTCGTGATGCATCCCATTCGTGTCCGCAAAGTGGACCAGATCTAACCAGTATTTTGCCATGTGTTCACCATAACGAGGCCTGGCAAGCAAGCGATCTACCAGCCGTTCATAGGCTTGGCTGGAAAGGTCTGTTACAAAAGAGTGAATCTCTGTTCGCGTTGGGGGGAGCCCCGTTAGGTCAAACGTGATACGGCGAATTAAGGTTCGCTTGTCAGCTCGAGCTTGAGGACGGAGACCTCGTTGGTCTAATTGTGCTATCACAAAGTGATCCACACGGTTGGCGCTCCGAGGATGGCGGGTGATTTCGGGGAGGCTTGGTGAGCGAGGTGGTACAAAAGCCCAAAAGTCGGCGTAACTGGCACCTTGTAGAATCCATTTTTTTATCAGGAGTTTTTCTGGAGCTGAAAGAGGTTGTTGGTGGGAGCTTGCTGGTGGCATCGCTACTTCCGGATCAAGGCTAGTGATCCGCTGCCAGATAGCGCTGCCTTGAAGGTCACGAGGTTTAAGTACCTGGTAACCACCGCGGTCACGAAAGGGACCTTCTTTGTCCTCTGAAATGTCAAACCTGAGTTCGGCTTGCCGGTCCTCTACCGAAGGACCGTGGCAACCAAAGCAACGATCGGAAAGGATTGGGCGGATGTCTCGATTGAAGTCAATTTGGTCGTTCGCTGGTCCACGTGTGCCAGGAACGATCAGCAAAATGGTTGCCAAATAAGAAAAATATATTGGTATTTTCACAGACCACCTCATGCAAACAGTATCCTTTTTATTATGAATAAAACTTTGCAATGACGATAGATGGGCAGAGCAAGAAATAGAAATATTGACGCATCGCAGAAGCGGCAACGATTCCAATCTTTCGTCACAACCAGGCCACTGGTGAGTTAACGGTTTCGGACCGTCTTGAACAGGTGACAGAGAATCACTTCACTACAATGGTACGGTACCGTGTTTTGTTTGGCTGAACAGTGGGTTGTCGGTACGTTGTGCCAGTCACCCGACAGGCGGTCTTTTTGTGAGTTCGCTGTGAGTGAATGGACGAAATTGTATTCACTCATTTTCGAGGGTGTTTGGTTTTTTACAGTGATTTGGATTTTCAAGGAGCCTGTTCGTGGTTTGCTGGTATTTGTTGGATGTTCGAATGACGTGTGCCGGTAGTAGTTCAGCAGAAGTCGACATGGTTTGATTTGGGAACAGTCGTTAAGCTGTCTTGATGTTTTTTTACGCTCCTGTGGAATGGCATGATTCCAATGGTTGATTTCTCTCGTAAGCAGCGAGATGCGTTTTTAAGTGGATTGATCGTTGTGGCAACCTTCACAGCGTATTGGAGTGTCTCTAGAAACGGCTTTGTCATTTATGATGACAATATCTACGTGTATGAAAACGCACATGTCCGGGAGGGATTGACGTTCGAGGGACTGGCGTGGGCCATGACTTCGACCGACCATGCGAATTGGCATCCTGTAACGTGGATGTCGCACATGTTGGACGGCTCGTTGTTTGGTGCACATTCGGGTGCTGCTGGCTTTCATCACATGACGAACGTTGTGGTTCATGTCGTGAACGCGTTGCTTGTTTTTTGTTTGTGTCGTTGTATGCTTGGCTCTTCCGGGCTATCCGCATTTGTCGCCGCGTGCTTTGCGTTACATCCAGTCCATGTCGAGTCAGTCGCCTGGATCGCTGAACGCAAAGACGTACTCAGTACATTCTTTTGGTTATTGTGCATACTGGCGTATCTGAAATATGCACGTTGGTACGAAAGAACGAAGAACGCTAACAAGGTAACGACGCAACGCCAGTGGTACTGGATTTCGTTTGGATGTTTGGTGCTGGGCTTAATGTCCAAGCCAATGTTGGTGACAACACCTTTTCTGTTGTTATTGCTTGATTACTGGCCGTTGCGCCGTATTGTGTTGCCAGGTCAGTCCACAGCCAGCGATAAAAAGAATGTTCACCGATTAGAAAACCGTTTGGAATCGGAAGTTGTATCGTCTGGCGTCGGGAGGCGAGATGAGCCGAGGGAGGCCGGTGGACGGTCATGGCGGGAGTTGGTCTTCGAAAAAATGCCGATGTTTGCAATGGTTCTGTTGTCTTGCACGGTGACATATTTTGCACAGCAGAAAGGTGGGGCAGTTGCTGCGACTGCTTTGACGCACCGTGTGGCCAATGTTGCCGTAGCCTATGTGCGTTATGTGGGAAAAACGTTCTGGCCACAGGACCTGGCCGTCTTGTACCCTTATCGGGTTGGGATGTGGCAGGCGTTACACGTGACCTGTGCAGTCACGGTGTTGTTGGCAATTACGGTGATTGTTTTTTGGCTGCGCCGTAGACGATACCTGGCGGTTGGGTGGTTGTGGTTTCTGGGGACACTTGTTCCCGTCATTGGACTGGTCCAGGTCGGTCGCCACTCGATAGCTGATCGCTACTTGTATATGCCAATGACCGGTTTGTTGATCATGCTGGCCTGGGGAATAGCAGAACTGGTTAACCACCGACCCCAATTGAAATGGCCTTCGCTGGCAGTGGCTTTGTCATTACTGGCTACCTGTTGGTTTTTGACATTTCGTCAGGTTTCCTATTGGCGTGACAGCAAGACGCTGTTTTCACATGCCCTCGATGTGACCGAAGGTAATTCGGTGATTCATATAAACCTGGGAAAGGTATTGCAAGATACAGGGGACTTGGACGCGGCGATCGGCCATTTTCATCAAGCCATTAAGATAGTACCTGATGCAATGGAGGCACATAATAATCTCGGCGTGGCATTGCATGCGTCCCGCAAGTATGCGGAATCAATCGAAGCATTTCAGCGGGCCCTAGCGATTCAAAAAAATGACGCTTTGATACTTAAAAATATGGGATTGGTCCTTGTTGCAAACGGCCAGATCGATGTCGCGGTCGATTATTTTCGCAAGTCATTGGGAATTAATGAGCAAAACAAGGAAGTGTTCCGTCAGCTAGGAATAGCATTGGGCACGTTGGACCGACATGACGAGGCGATTATGCATTGCCGTCGAGCTGCCCAGTTGTATCCTGTTGACGCTAGTTTACACAATTTGCTCGGAACAAGCTTGCATCAGGCAGGTCATTTTCGTGAAGCGATGCAGGTCTATCAGCAAGCGATCCGGTTAGACCCGGAGCTGGGGGATGCCTATATAAACTTGTCTGAGTTATTGGCAGTTACTGACGAGCCACTCCGTGCCGTTGAAATGGTGAACCAAGCTTTGAAGCGACAACCAGGTTCGTTACCTCTCCTGAAACATCTTGGTAGTTTGTTGCGCCGTCAAAAGAGTTATGACAAAGCCATCGTGGTTTACCGGCGTATTCTAAACATCGAACCGGATGACGCGGACAGCCATAATCAATTGGGTAATATTTTTGCGGTAAAAAACAAAATCAACAAAGCCGCAAAGCACTATCGTGTAGCGATTGGGCTGCAGCCAAAGTTGGCCAGCCCACGCTACAATCTGGCATTGATGTTACAACGTTCCGGTCAAACAAGCCAAGCGGTTGAGCAATATCGAAAAGTGTTGAAGCTTGATCCCAGCTTGGCCGAGGTACACAACAATCTGGCAGTTGCCCTGGAGCAATTGAACGATCTCGATGGTGCTTTGCGACACTTCCGTCGGTCGGTCGAGTTAAATCCGGAACATCCAACCGCCGGGCAGCATGTTCGTCGGCTGAATGCGCAAAGAAAGAATAGCAATTAGTGTAAATAGCTTCGCAGGACTGCCTGGCTTGCCAAGGTTCGTAAAGCGGCTGTCATGATCTCCGTCGCCATCGAAAACGGGAGGCGATGAGGGCCAAGACTGCCATCCCCGACAGGCTGCCGGTACCAGGTTCTGGTACGACTTGATAACCGATGTCCACGAGTGACTGCAGGGTAAAGTCGGCCAGATGGGTCGGAGTATCGAGCCATCCGGTCATGAGTTCGTTACGCATATCACGGCCCAGGCTGTCCGTGATACCCGTCAAATCTTTGCCGTTGTCTTGTTCGTTCCAATGGCCATCTTTGGTTCCCTCGCCGCCATTTAATTCAATCGGAATAAAGGTCGCGTCTGGTTGATTGTATTCAGTTTTCCAGCGTGCTAGGCCGGCAGCACCTGTGTACTCGCCGCTACCATTCTTGTAAACGTTGTTCAAACCGAAATCCCACAATGTACCGATTCCAAGTACATGCCCCATTTCATGTGTGACGACGTCCAGTAAGGAACCGCTGGTATCGAGATTTTCCAGGTCTGCACTATCGAACTTCATAACGCCCTGACGTGCCAGGCTATAGCCGCCTTGATTGGTGACAGAGGTGGGGCCTGATTGACCGAGGATCGAACCTTGGCCGTCGATTTCGGTACTGGACACGGTAATGGTAACCGACGAAACGTTGATTCCAGGTTGGTAGCCCGTGATTTTACTTTCCCAAAAAGATTCTGCGATGCTAAAGAACGTTTGTTGTTGTGACGTGAGGCCTGTCCCAAAAACGACCCTAATATCAAAAGCCATGCCTGCGTCACCGGTTAAAGGTTTGTGATCGAGCATGCCACCTCCTGGGAATGTCGTATCACCGGGCCTGGCCCGGATCGCTAGGATGGGAGGTGATTGGGCGCGGACTGGTTTTGTGGATGCCAATGGCACGGCTGCCAGTAAGGAAACTAGCGCGCATGACGCAAAACGTTTCACTAACGCGAATTTTGACATAACGCGTTCCAAAGGTTGCATACAGAAAACCCCTCAAACAGATGGCCACAAGTCTCCATGCATCACGGCCCCATGAAAGCAGTTGCCAATCCCCATTGGCAACTCCTAAATGATGTCCACGCAGCTTAAATGTTTACATTAACTCAGCGGCTAAGTGTTCCTAGCCCGTTTTCCCTGGATGACAGAAAAAGCCTATTTGAGAAAACACGATCGTCGCCGTTACAGCCAAGGCGCTTCCCGGTCAGGCAGGGGTGATTTCTCAAAGAGGCCGTTTGTAGCGTACCAGTAGCTTGTTTTCCAATTCGAGCAAGCGATGGCAGCTGATATGACAATTTGTTGGGTCGAATCGTGTTTTTCATGAGGACGTTCCATAGTGGCAGCAGCCGGGAATCTTTTGTGTGCGGTGAACCAGTGTGCGCGGTGAACCATTGCCGGCCGATTTAGTCGTTGGGTGGCAAAAAAAAACCTGTCAGAAAAACCGTTGTCAATCATCCGCCTGGGCAGGAAGTGACAGTATGGTTCTTTTGACAGGATTTTGGCGAAATTTCAGCAGCTGTCCTTGAAGATTCCTTGTAAGCAAGGAAATGAGTTGCTTGTAGATGAAAATGTGTTCACGAGATCACGTGGTGTTCAAACACGATGAAAGCCTAAAATTCAAAATAGCATGACCTGCTGATATGTCAAGGATTCTGCAGAGAATTGTTCACGGTATATGTTTTCACAAGTGGTTGCTTCCGGACGTAACGATTGTTCGGGACAACCCTGGCAGGCTGAAATCGCTGTTTTATGTTTTTTTACGGTCAGCAAGTTGTTGTTGCCAGTTTTGCAGTAACTGATGTGCGGCGAGCGGAGTCATGGTGTTCAGGTCTTGTTCGCTGATTTCGTCAAGGATGGGATGATCTGCAAAACCGAACAGGGAGAGTTGCAGGCCACCGCTGCCACGCGGTTCGTCCCTTGCGATTCGTGGCCGGCCCTGGTCATCCAAATGTTCGGCTTCTAACTGAGCCAGAATGTCTTTTGCCCGCTCGTTGATTTCACGTGGCACTCCTGCCAGGCGGGCGACGTGGATACCGTAGCTTTTGTCGGCTGCACCAGCCACGATTTTGTGTAAAAAGACGATTTTATCTTCCCATTCTTTGACCGTCACATTCAGGTTTTTGACCGATGGCAAGGAGCATTCCAGGTTGGCCAGTTCATGATAATGTGTGGCAAACAGTGTACGGCAACCGATGTGATCATGGATATATTCGATAATGGCCCAAGCCAGTGACACGCCGTCATAGGTACTCGTTCCCCGTCCAATCTCGTCCAGGACTACCAGGCTATGATTTGTCGCCGTGTTAAGGATGCGAGCGGTTTCGGTCATTTCGACCATAAAAGTGCTTTGTCCTCGGCTCAATTCATCACTAGCGCCGACGCGTGCAAAGACGCGATCAGCGATTCCCAAGGTTGCTTGATGGGCTGGCACGAAACTTCCCATTTGGGCCATAATGGTCAGTAGTGCAGCTTGTCGAATATAAGTGCTTTTGCCGGCCATGTTGGGACCGGTGATGATCTGGATCGTTTCTCCCTCTTCCAGAACAATATCGTTGGGTACGAAGGTTCCCTGTGGTTCCAGAATGTCGAGGACAGGGTGCCTCCCATCCACGATGTGTGTAGTGGGCGCATCGACGAATTTCGGGCGACAGTAGTTCCGAGATCTGGCTAGTTCTGCCAGGCCGACCAGGCAATCTAATGTGGCCAGCACCAATGCGGTAGCTTGTAACCGACGTGCTGCCCCAGCGACCAGGTCACGTAGTTCCAGGAATAATTCATACTCAAGGTTGATTGCCTGTTCGTCAGCAGCCAGCACTTTTTCTTCGTAGGTCTTTAACTCGCTGGTGACATAGCGTTCGGCGTTCTTGAGGGTCTGCTTGCGAATGTAGTGTTCCGGCACTTTGTCTCGGTGTGCATTGGTGACTTCAATGTAGTAACCGAAAACTTTGTTATACCCAACTTTCAAGTTGGGAATTCCTGCCGTGGCGATTTGATCTGCCTGGTAACGCAGAATCCATTGCTTGCCACCAGCTGCCAATTCCCGCAAATGATCCAGTTCACTATTGAATCCGGGACGAATGATACCACCTTCGCGCACAGCGAGTGGACAATCTTCCACCAGAGCTGCTGCCAGTTGTTTTTGAATTTCGGGACATAGGTCCAGTGCCGTTTCGAGCTGCTGTAGAAGTTGGCTGGGGTGTCCGGCGAGTTTGTCTTGGATTTGCGGCAGTTGTCCAAGAGTGCGGCCGACATGTGCCAGATCGCGCGGGCTGGCACGACCCGTGGTGACACGCGATACGAGTCGTTCCAGGTCATAAATACCGCGTAAATGTTTTGAAAATTCCTCGCCCAGAGATGGGGTGTCATGCAACAGGGCAACAGCATCCAATCGTTCGTGGATCGTACCTCGGTTGGTGAGCGGGCTACCGAGCCAGTTTGCCAATAACCGAGACCCCATTGGGGTGACGGTGCGATCGAGGACAGACAGCAAAGACCCTTCTCGGGCTCCTTCACGCATTGTTCGAGTCAACTCGAGACTACGGCGAGTGGCCTGGTCGATTTCGAGTTGTGACCCCGTTCGGTAAGGGACGAGACGGTCAATGTGGGCTAGCGAAGATTTTTGTGTTTCCTGCAGATAGTCAATCACGGAGCCAGCCGCTTGAATAGCCAGGCTGTCACTTGCCTCCAGGCCCATGCCTTCCAGGCTCACGGTTTCAAATTGCTGAGCCAGCGCTTTTTCTGCCGTGGGCAGCGCAAATACCCATTTCGGCCGCTCGGTGACCATGATGGACTTTGCCGCAGGGCGCAAGGCGTCGTCGGTGGCTTCGGGCACCAGGCACTCGGACGGATGGATACGAGCTAGTTCATCGGTAAGTTGCGTTAAGTCGATCGTGCTGGCATGGAAACGGCCGGTCGACAGTTCGACCCACGCGAGTCCCACGTCGGTCGACGTGGAAGAGGGGAAAATGGCTGCCAGGTAATTGCTTTCTCGCGGGTCCAGTAAAGCCTCGTCCGTCACGGTGCCTGGTGTCACGACCCGCGTAACCTCTCGGCGGACCAAGCCTTTGGCCTGTCGCGGGTCTTCGACTTGTTCACAGACGGCAGCCCGAAAGCCAGCTTGGACAACCTTTGCCAGGTAGCTATCGAGTTGATGGTGGGGAAACCCGGCCATCGGAATCGGATTGTTGGTCTTGTCCCGACTGGTCAGTGTCAAGCCCAGGACTTTTGCAGCGGTTTGAGCGTCCTCGAAAAATAATTCGTAGAAATCACCCATGCGAAAAAGTAGCAGCGCGTCACCGCACGCTGCCTTCGCATCGCAGTATTGCTGCATCATGGGAGTCGTTGCGGTCGAGGTAGCCATAGCCCGTCATCGTAACAGCGGGTTGGCTGGACGAAAAGCGGTTGGCTTGTTGAGAAACAGAACAACGGCTCGCGCGGGCCTCCGTTCATGTTTTAAAATCTTTAAAATAGAGAAACTGAGAGCTTGGTGCGTTGTGTTCTCAGGAAAGAGCGTTGTGCTTTCAGGGAAGAATTGAATGCTGACAGAATTCCACCATCTTTTAAAAAAAACTCATTTGACTTTTTTGTCAACAAGTAATTCGCCATGTCAAAAAGATGAGCGCTCGTGCCTCGGCCCACGAAAACGCTTTTTGGCTTGGCTCAGAATCCCCCTTTTCTTAGCGAAACGAAGCCGTTTTTCGCCAGCCATGTGTCAATGACTTCCGCTCCGTCCGGTGAATCTTTCTGGACGTCATCAGGCCATGGAGCCAGTAATTGGTCGAGGCGACCAGTGGCAGGCCACCGACCACCGGCTATCACCTCTTGTTCAATGCGGCAAGGGTGCCATCAGTTTCACCTCCAACTCACCGTTGACTCCAGTCGCAACGTCGTTGACCGACACTCGCCAAAGGCCCTCGGCGTCGCTCAGCGCAAAGGGCACACTGAAACCGGCAGATCCGGCGGGAGCCAACACGTTTTGTGTGTACTCCTTGGCGAGTTCGCCTGCGGGGTTAGTGACCTCGACGTGGAAGCAGTGCAGCTGGGTCCCGTTGTTTTTCTCCCGGTTCCGTTCGGTGGGCGCGGCGATGGAAACTGCTGCGCGAAACGACGCCTGCTCTCCAAGGGCGACTCCCGCGGGACCTCGCACTGAAACTCCAGCCACCCGGTAGGGCAACAGCGAGTAAAGGAGCGCCTCGCCAGGTGCGATTTGTGTGGAGATATGGTCGGTGTGACCTGCATATTGTCCTTGGCGAATATCGTAGAGATGGTGGGTCGAGTCCATTCCCAATTCGTAGCACCGCTCGGCGGTCATCCTCGCTCGGTAGGAATTGTTGCCACTGGCATTGTAGGCCAGCATCGTAAAATCATCGGATGGCGGGAGATTTTTAGGCGCGAATAATTGTTCTTTACGGTCGACCATGCCCTGGGCGTCGGTGAGCGTGGCGACAATTCGGTGCTGGACTGCAACCGGTTGTGTGAAGGGAAATGAAAACGTCACGGTCGTCGGCGAGCCGGCCAGCATCGTGCCATCCCGTGCCATCACCCTCTCGAAGCTGTCGACCATTTTGATTTCAATTTACGTTTCACCATCGAGCGCGCCGGAGACACTTACCGATCCATCCACAGTTCCGCCGATGGGAAAGGAGGGCCTGCTGAGCTCGATCCCGGTGACCTGGCCGTGCGGCACAATCTCAACGTAATCGGTAAACCAGTCGAGCACCTCGCCATTTTGGCGGATCCAGACATCCACGAAATGAGGACCACCTCGCAATCGTGGCAACAGAAGCGACCATTGCGACTCTCCAGGCGTCACTTCAACCGTCTGCCGAACAGCCTGTTCTTCCTCGCCACTCCAGGGCCGGGCGACCACCTCGACCGTGGCGAAGATGTTTTTATCGGACGCGTTGTTGATTTGGATTTCCAGCGGATCGGCCGCAAACTGGCCAGCCGCTACCGGAGTCGTATTGATGCCGATTCCACCGATTTGCACCTGGCTTTGTTTGCCGGCCGCCCAAACTGTCGCACGTGCCACGAGCGACTGGTAGTAATCGAAGGCCAACGCGGGAACGACCACTTTGTCCGTCGGTCGCGGGGTCATGCCGAAGTTAGAATAATCACCGACATACATGCTCTTGGCGTAGCGCACGACCACGACGTTGCCCGCACCGTAGCGCACACACTGCACCAAGGGACCTTCGCGGTCGCCAATCGCTTCGGATAGCCCTGGCACGTGCTCCACCGGTACCGCGTCTTGAATTGCCCGCTCGGCCGCCGCTTGGCGAGGCTGCGACAAAATCTCCCTTAGCCTTTCGCTCGAAGAGTCGGGGGCTAACACCAGCACCAGTCCGGTTCCCTGTTTGATTTTGCTGGCGATCGTTTGCTCGATATCCGGTGGCAGCACTTTCCACTTGTAATTTCCCATCAGGATCACGTCATATTCGCCCGACAGCTTTCTTTCGAACTCAGCCCGAAATTCCTCCGGGCCACAGCCTGTGATCCCGCGGACATGCTCCTTGGTCGGATAGAAATGGTCCGGATCTTCCAGGGCCATAATCGTTTCGTAATCGAGACTTAAACGTTGTGAAAGCTCTATCGTTTCACGTTGCGTCCACCGGCGTGCAATTACCAGTGCCCGCACCGACCCGCCTGCATAGGGCCTGGCCCAGGGAATGTGGGGGGGCACGTAGTCGTTGCTGAGCCGGTGATAGGGTTCGGAAAAAATGTAACGTGTTTTTCCCTCGGGTGAGATTTGCCGGTAAGGAGGCAATTTTTTTCCGTGGCAGGGGACACCAGCCAGTACCATCAAGAGGATGGTACAGCTGGTGACTGCCTGTGAAAAACAGGACTTCTGAAGCATCCGAAACGTCCTTTCGGAAAGTCGTGTCTTAGTTGGCCTTTGGCGCATTCTGGAGATCCTGTCTTTTGAAAAACAGTATAAAAACCGAGACACACAGGTTGAAACTGTGACGAGCCTTAGCGGCCGTCCGTAGTCATGAACAGTTCCTGTTCTCTGCAGAGTCTTCCGGCACCACGATCACGCTGATAGTGTTGTACCAAATGGTACCGTCATTTGTGACATTGTATCCACACACGTGACGAATGTCGGCTTCGGCCGGCAACACAAACACCTGCCTGACAGAGTCCTGCCACTTTTCATTAAGCCGACCGACCAGCAGCTCGCTGATCCAAGAGTGATAATTGGCTGGGAGTTGAAATCCTTTTACCCGAATCATGTTCTTCGCACCATTGGCGATTTTGCCCGAGATGGACAATTGTCTTCTACTCGCAGCTCCAATTCAGCGTCGTTGTTGCCGAAACAACGCAGTTTTTATTGTTTTTGTCTATTCTTCGGGGTTGCGAATCACTGGCTCCATCGTTTTGGTGTTACGTTCGAGAGCCAGGATAGTCGTTCTCTGTTCCAAGCCATCCGAGCTGTCGGCCGCGACGGGAATGACCTGGCGGCGGTTTGGAAGTTGCATGCGTACCGTAAAAGTCCCATCAGGCCGGAGTGTCACGGGTTCACCACTGAGCGTAACGTAAGCCTCTGGATCGGCCGAACCGAAGACAATCAGTTCGCAATCGACTTCAAAGTGGAAGTCATGGTCATTCCGCAACAGACGTTCCGCACCTGCTCCGTAACGAGTGACCACGGGGGATCCCATGGGACGGCGCAGGCGTTCTTCGAGGATTTCGCGTACCTCGAGTCCCTTGCCATCGGCGTCAGTGCCTCCACTGCGGGCAAAAATCTTTTCACAATCTTCCGCAACTCCCGACCAGTTTTCGTCCATGGCGTCGCTACCTCCCGGTGTAGGGGTATTGACGATGTTACTGTGTGCCATGGTGTAAAAACGCCCATTCAAACTCCGATAGCCGATATCGACACGATATGTACCGGGTGGGTCGTGCAGATCGAGGTACCAATGGTTGACACCACTATGAATTTCGATTTCGCGCAGAACCGTTTCTGCCAAATTCGCTGACGATGTGTTCTCCACCGCCAGAAGACGCAAGCAGGGGCGGGAGCCGTGCCAATGCTCGGCCAATGCCGCTCGGGCTCGTTGCACACTGGCTGTCGTAATCTGCCAAAAGATGTGCAGCCAGTATGGATCACGTACAAGGACCACCAAGCGATCCTGATCCACTTGTTGGGATTTCTTGTTGCGTGGAACGCTGGCGGGTGGTTGGGCCAGGTCACGCAATCTTTCGTCTTCGCAAATCTGCTTCTGAATCCGCTTGTGGCGGGACTTGGCCCCTCTTTTGACACTGTTGGCTTGGTCTTTTCTGTCAGGCCGTGAAACGTTAGACCGGCGATTTGCCGGAGCGGAGGGCGACTTACCAGTCCTGGTTTCTTTGTTGCTTACCCGTGTCAAAGCCCGGACTAACTCATCTTTACGCATCGCATGCCAGCCACGAATCGATTGTTTTTTGGCCAGTTGAGCTAGATCTTTGTAGGTATATTCTCGAAGTGACGCTGCAGTAATCAATGTATTTGCCTCTCA
>CAYMUR010000012.1:78599-85543 GCA_964393615.1 uncultured Pirellulaceae bacterium | reverse complement strand
TTAAAATCCCGGGTCCGTTTAAGGACGTGAGGGTTCGAGTCCCTCCTCGGCTATTGGGTATGAAAGGACGTGTGGCGACTTGTCATCGGTCCTTTTTGTCTGCGCGAAAACCGAGTGGGCAAAAATCTGGCAGTATGTGTGATTGCGCCCACTGAAAACGTCCCCGATCAAAGTCTTCTAAACCAATCGATCAAAAAGTTTGAGCCTCGATTCAATATTTTGACCCCACGGGAGTCGCGGTTATTCGGGATGCACGCACTGCGCGCCCTGGTCGGAATCGGCCGCGTCGACCGACGGCTACTGTTGTTCGACGCCACGATTGGTCAGCCGACACGCGACATAGCGTTTCAGGCCCGTGGCAACAGCAACTTGGCCGCCCCAGCCTCCTTGGGGCTGTGGTTCGTACGTGTCTTCCCAACGTGTTGGATCGACGATCATCCACCCGGCACCGACGGCGATCTTGACGAGGCCAGTTCTATGGTTGTGGCGTGCTTTCCCTCACCACGATGGTAGTTCGTGAATCGGCAGTTTGTTTCACAACTTTTCCCAACGGGAAACGGACCTGCACTTCGACAGGACCATCGTGTTCTCCTAATCCAAAGTGTGCAACCAACGGATTTTGGTTTCCGCTGTTCCCGGCCTGTACTTCTCGAACCAATTGCTTGTTGCCGGCAGTGACGGTAATTCTTGCGCCGATCGCCGCACTATTTGAACGGCCATCGCCCACGGCCTTCACTTTGACCCATGCGTTGTTGTTACCCGAGTTTCGCATCAGCGTACCCGAGTTACTCAGATCCAAGTCGCCGTCGTTGTCGTAGTCGACCCATGCAACCCCGTACCCATCATTACCTCGCACGCCTGCCTTGTCGCCGACATCCGTGAACTTTCCGGTTCCGTCATTTTCAAACAAGGTTCCGTCGTTGTGGTTGTAGACCGTTGTAATGTAGATGTCCAAGTCGCCGTCGTTGTCATAATCTCCCAGTGCCCCCTTGGCGTAGCTCTCTTGGTAGTGAATGCCAGCCTGGTTTCCCTCATTGCTGTTGACGAATGTATAATTTGGCGGTCCAGAGTTTATCAATACCATGGTACGGTCTTGATAGGCTGGTCCATGGGCAAAGTTTACCACGACCAAATCAATGTGACTGTCGTTGTTTACATCGCCGAAGCAGGAACCAATCGTATGTCCGCTGTAACGGTATTGGGGAGTAGCACCGCCCGCAGGTTCCACTGCTCCGTCGTCCGTACCTACCACGCCCCGTTGTTTACCCTCTTCGGAAAAATTTCCCGCGCCATCGTTTACCCACAAGTGGTTTGGCATGAGACGATAGTTGGAAATATAAAAGTCCTGGTCACCATCATTATCGAAATCTGACCAGTTTATGCCCCGTCCACGCCATTCGGCTTCGGGCGGGTACTTGACAGGATTTTCAAACGTGCCATTTCCCTTGTTAATGTACATCAGGTCGGGAAATGCTCGTGTTGGCCAAACTTCGTAATTGGTGACGAACAGATCGAGCGAACCGTCGTTGTTTGCATCGCCCCAGGCGGCGGCGCGTGACATTTTGTGTGAGTTTTCCGGGATCGGCACGGTGTCAAACTCGTTGTTTCCCTGGTTACGCAGCAGCGTGCCGCCCCCACCTGTACCATAAAAATCAAGTTTGCCGTCGTTGTCAAAGTCTCCCCAGACACCGTTGCTTCCGGCGTGAAAGCTCTCGACGGGCGCGAAGGTACCATCACCGTTGTTGTGAAATAATTTGCCACCTGTCACCACGTCAATGTGACCGTCGTTATCGTAATCCGCCCAGGCGACAAACGAACCTCCACCTAATCCAGCAGCTTCGGTGACGTTCCCAAAAATCGGCTCTGCTCCTAATGCGGAGCTGCCAGAAACACTGATTAACATCACGATTGCCGTGACACTGTGAGCATGGATTACCTGTGTCATGTTGATTTTCCTATAAGTCGTGGAATTCTTTTTGTTTCGGGTTGCTGATTGTGTCCATCAGAAACTGAGCATAGGGAGACCTGGCACGTATGTCAAATGCAGCGTGTCACCTGGCTTAAATAACATTGTCCCCATCGTTGACTGTGCAGTGCATTGAGTTGCCTGTGGAGGAGGAATTATTGGTTTGATTGGGGGATTTTAAGGCGTATTCTCAACGAGAGCCTGGCAAATACAGAAAACGCGATTTGTAGGTATCGCGTGTTGTGTCCGATTTCCGACAGGGTTCGCGGCGGCGATGGTAAACGACGGCGACAAGGGTTACATTACCAAATATTTGAATCTCAGCTTGATAACCCTTTGATCAACGAGAAACGCAAATGAAAACTGCTCTCATTCAAATGGACAGCAAGTTTGCCGAAATTGATGAAAACATAGCGACCGCGGAACGGCTTATTGATGCAGCCAGTCAACGTGGGGCAGAATTTATCCTACTTCCAGAATACTGGAGTACTGCATTCTTTCCAGCGACCCGTGATTACAAATGCTACCGCCTTGCAGCACCAGATGATGGGCCTGCCATCACCGCCATGAAAAGGAAGGCGAGGGAACACCGTCTTCACATCATCGCTACGATATTTGAGCAAGATGGGTCGGATCTTTTTTATGATACAGCCATGTTGATAGATCCAGATGGAAACATTATGGGGAAATATCGTAAGACCCATATCGGCGGCGAAAGGCATATCGTCATTGATGGCAAGCTCGATACTGACCTGGGAATCGAATCGATCTACTTTCGGACGGGCTCTCGCTATCCGGTGTTTCGTATAGGGGAGTGGAAGGTTGGAATCATTCTCTGTTACGATACTTATTTTCCCGAAGCCGCCCGCTGCCTGGCATTAGCTGGTGCAGAAGTTATTATGGCGCCGTTCGGGATTTCTGATACCAAAGATACGCTGTGGAAAGAGTTGCTCGCTACGCGTGCTTTCGAAAACATGGTCTATTTTCTCGCAGCAAACAACATTGGCACGGTTCCAGCTCCGGATATTCCTGTCTATGCTTTGGGAGGGAAAAGCATTGCATTTGATCCAATCGGGAAATTAATTGCCGAGGCGAGTTATGATCAAGAGGAAATCCTAATCATTGACTTAGAGAGGGACCATCTCGAATATGCCCGCAAGTTGCATATGATGTTTAGGGATCGCAGACCCGAAACCTACGGGATCATAAGTACAGCGACCGATGAAATCAAACGTCATTGATTTGCTCTCCATGAATACCTCATGCTAGGGAAAAATCGGGAATGGTGAACACGGCATTGACCCTGTTCGGGTGAGGAACTAGGCAATGAAAAAATCATCACCGCCGAGACTACTAAAATGGGCAGGATCGCTCCAGAATATTTGTTTTCAGTAATAATAATTGCATCGTGTGAGACCTTGTTGTGCACGGCAGGTGTCATTGAGTTTTCGCCACAACACCTGGAAGCGGTGAATCGACAGAGACGAGTGGTGGTTAATTTCGATGCAATTCATGGTGATCCGAATTTCACGAACATAGCCCCTAAGGACTTGGTGCAGTTGAGTCTGACTTTTGCGGACGATCCAGAAAGCCACATAGACAGCATCTGGTGGAATTGGGGAGAAGGACATCAAGCTCCCTATCCGAGTAAGATTTTGCCCCTCTATGACCACCCTGGCTATCGCAAATGGATAGCTGATGGTGTGGATATCGTGAAAATATTTGTGGAAGCAACCAGGGCACGAGGGCTCGAAGTGTTCTACTCGTTTCGGGTGAATGGCTCGGACAATGACCTGGGACCGACGCGCCCGATTCCCATGAAGCTGAAACATCCCGAATGGTTACTGGCGGCTCCCTGGGACCCCCCAAAGAAAGTCTTTTGGAACTTTGCTATTCCGCAGGTTCGTCAACGAAAGGTTGCCGTGATTCGTGAGCTCGCCGAGAATTACGATCTCGATGGCCTCGAAATGGATTTTGCTCGAGGTCCGATCACTCTGAAGTTGGGGCAGCAGTGGAAAAACCGTCGCCATCTAACCGACTTTATGCGAGCGGTACGACGGATGACACAGGAGGTAGCGAAAGCACGTGGGCGCCCGTTACTGCTTGCCGCTCGTCTGCCGGAATCGGTGGCCGGCTGCCGCATTGACGGTATTGATATTGAGACTTGGACAGACGAGCGTTTGTTGGACATTGTTGTCCTGGGATGCCGTTCATTTGAAGGAGACGTCGCAGCTTATCGACAATTCACTTCTGGCACACACATTAAAATTCTCGGCGGGTCGGACGAGCATCATACATCGGATGGATATGACGCTCCGCCCATTGAGGTGTTGCGAGGTGTATTTACGAATTGGTGGCAACAGGGAGTGGATGGAATTTATTGTTTCAATTGGACCTATGCCTTACCGCAAGATGCGAGCAAACTCGGCGCCTTGCTTCATGATTCGAGAATGGCACCCGTTCACCGCAAGCTGTATCGTGAGATTGGTGAAGTCGCGTCGCTTCGACGCAAGGACAAAACGTTCGTGGTCCAACGTCGTGGTGGTGGTGGCAGTGGAGCACCGTCAGCGATCAATTGGCAAACCCCTCGATTTTTCCAGAACACGAATATGCTTGCGCAGCTTCCAGCACGCTTGGACAATGACGGTCGGGATGACACTCACATCAAACTGATGGTAGGTGACGACCTGGTAACCGGTGCGCCACACGTCGAACATATCACGCTGCGCCTGGTTCTCCATGATAGGGCTGCAGGCGAGCTTGTTGAAATGATTGGTTCTTCAGAAAAGCCAGCTCCCCCGGATGGGAACCGAATCGAGAGGGCGCTCCTTTTGTTGTTCAAGAACATCAATCATGTTTACAATGGTCCACCACAAAAAGGCATTGAAAATCGCATCGAGCTACGGATCAATAACGTGTTGCTCGGAAAACCGGCCATCGAAGCCGGTTGGCTCGTCTATCGCAATCTTGATCCCGTTTTATTTGCGATGGGAGAGAATCTTGTCAGTGTTCGAATCAATGGCAAGACAGCGGAGGAAAATGCGGAAATGACGATTGAAAAAATGGAGCTCGATGTCGAGTATCATTAGGATCGGTTGAGACCAGATCCTCGTGACGCCATTCTCCTGGCGTTTGTATCGTCTCGTGAAACAAGGTGTGGGGAGACCAGGGATAACCATTTCCGCAACGGGTTATCGCAATCAAAAATTTGTCACTCGGGATTGAATCTTCCAATAAATGTCGACTCGGATCTCCGTCGTGGACTTTCGATCTTGTTTTCGCCACCCGTTCCGATGATTTGGTTGTTGAGCCACACGTATCGGTCCACAAAGGCTTCTTCTGGCAATGGTGGAAGCTTGGAATATCGCTGGGTTGCCAGGTCGAGCTGCCACACGGTTTTTGAAAAGCTCATAAACAGGATCTTACCGTCAACGAACAGGGTCGAAAGAGGGGTTTCCTTCAGGGTGTCCGCTGGCAAGGGAGAGAGTTTGTGCCACGCTTTCTCGCTGACACTGTACCGTAGAACTTCGCTAAACTTCTGGGAAGGATCCTCGCCGTTGGCCGTATAAATACCACCAAACATCCAGAGATTGTCGCCGTCCGTTTCTGCTGAAAACAGCCATCGTTTTCCACCAGGGTACGGAGCCAAATCGCGCCAGCCTTGGTCCGGGGCGTTGGTGTCAAATATTTGTAAGCGGTTGGTGGCGGTGGTGGAAGTACAGCAACTGCCAGCCTCATCAGTTGGTTCGAATCTGGTCACGCCCCCTAAAAGAAAGATCGAGGAACCAACCGTACCGGCCCAGCCAAAAAGGCGTGTGGTCGGTAATTCGCCAAATATCTCCCAGGCATATTCCTTTCCTTGTCGCGACAAGACGAGAATGTTTTGGCTCTCTTGTTTTCCATCGTATCCTCCCAACACAAAAAGGCGATTGGCGACGACCGTATAGGCTGCATAGCCGAATGGAACTGGCGCGTCAGGAAGTTGCTCCCATGTTTGTGTCAGGGGGTCAAAGGCATGCGTTCGTGCAGAAAAAACTTTCTCAGTCCAGTTGCCTTTCTTACCTTTCCAATAGGTTCCACCCGCAATGACTAACTTTCCATGCAGTACTCCAGTAGCATGTCCCGCTCGTGGTTCTGGTAGAGGGGTGGACTTTGTCCAATGAAGGGTTTCGCATTGTGCCGTGCGGGAAGTTGCCTGGAGTACCAACGGCAAACCGATCCCACTTAATAAAAACAATAGGGACGTCTTTTTCATGGTGAGGTGCATTGTGGGATTCCTTTAGTCTGCCAGCGAGTTTACCCGTTAGACGATTAGAATTTTAATGCTCCGCGATACCTCTCACAAGCTTGGTGGGCTGATTTTATAACGATTGCTGACTCTGTGACCGCACAGCGAAATGCCAAGATCCGGAGACGCAAGCTGCGGTTCATGTTCTGTCAAGCAATTGGCGGCAGTGGAATAAGAACGACGTCTCCGAGGATGTTGCAGCCAACCTCTTGCCACCGAATCGGCAAAGCAGGAAAGAAGTTGTTGGGTATCCTTTCCGTTTGTGCCGCGAAACGGTTCACTGGTGTTTGGTGGTTTGGACCTGAAACATCGTGTGAAGTGGCAGGTTGTTTGTGCGAAGAAGTTCTTTTTTCAGCACTGCCGGGCTGTCTGAAAGGGTAGTTGTAAGGTTACCCACTGGGAGAACAAAGTTTGTAAAAAAATGCGATTTTTCTGGAAGCAGCAAGCCTGGAAAACAAGAGGCAATTCGGACGTTGTTGTCGCTCCGCGGGCCGTGCTGATCTGCTGCGTCTTCTGCCGTGGTGAACCGTGAGGGGGATTGAACACTTGTATATGGCCCGCTAGATTGCGTCAAAGAGTCGTTTCACGGCCCGAGTGCGATGGGCAAGCAAAAGAGGAGGGACGTGAGGGGCAGGGACGTGAGGGGCAGAGACGTGAGGGGCAGAGACGTGAGGGGCAGAGACGTGAGGG
>CAYMUR010000012.1:12764-78499 GCA_964393615.1 uncultured Pirellulaceae bacterium | reverse complement strand
GACGTGAGGGGCAGAGACGTGAGGGGCAGAGACGTGAGGGGCAGAGACGTGAGGGGCAGAGACGTGAGGAGACAAAACTGCTCTACGATTACTACTGGCATTGGCCTGAAATTGGCATCGTCGGTAGCCTTGGCTGGTTCCTGAAATGTGGCCGCGGAAAACGGAAAGTGTTTCAATCGTACAAGGTGAATTTGATAAGGTTTTAAAATATGTTGAAAGTGGGAATCGCCGGCATAGGGTTCATGGGTATGATTCACTACCTGGCCTACCAGGGTGCTCGCGGTATGCGGGTAGAAGCCATTTATTCCCGATCGAAAAAAAAACGGTCGGGGGACTGGCGCGGAATCCAAGGTAATTTTGGTCCAGCTGGTCAGAAAATGGATTTGTCGGGCGTGCGCACCTATGGGCGGCTTGAGGACTTGATTGCTGATCCGAAGATTGACTTGGTGGATGTGACGCTTCCACCTTATTTGCACGCTGATACGGCGATCTCTGCATTGAAAGCGGGCAAGCATGTTTTTTGCGAAAAACCGATTTCCTTGCAGGCAGATGAATCGCAACGCATGGTACGTGCCGCATCCCAGGCTAAGCGACAGCTATTGATTGGTCATGTACTGCCATTTTTCCCAGAGTATGCCTGGGCACGCCGTGTGATCGAGAGTGGCAAGTATGGCAAACCGTTAGGCGGAAGCTTTCGTCGTGTCATCTCGGACCCTGCCTGGCTGAAAGACTATTGGAACCCCAAACGGGTCGGGGGACCCATGCTGGATTTACATGTGCATGATGCGCATTTCATCCGCTTGTTGTTTGGCATGCCAAAAGTCGTTTCAACGCATGGTCGTTTGCGGGGAGCGACAGCCGAATACTGGCAAAGTAGTTTTCGATTTGCCAATCCCAAAATATTTGTTAGTGCAACCAGCGGTACCATCGGTCAGCAGGGCCGGCCATTCACCCACGGGTTCGAAATATTTTTAGAGAAAGCGACATTGTGTTTCGATTTTGCGGTGGTCAAGAACCAAGCGAGTTACCTTTGCAAACCAACGCTGTTTGGGCCTGGGGGAAGAGTCTCGCATCCCAAGCTTGGTGACGGCGACCCGCTTGCTGTTTTTCAGACTCAATTGAAAGAGGTTGCCCGGTCTGTCCGCACTGGCCGATCTTCTGGGATTCTAACGGGTAACTTGGCACGAGACGCCATCTTGATTTGCCACGCACAAACCAAAAGTTTACATAGCCAAAGGCCTGTCAAGCTTTCGTGAGAAACATATCAAGCAAAATAAATTGAAAAGAAATACTGAGGAGAAAAATGATGCTGTTGCTGCCACGCGGTAAATACGACTTGGCTTGCCAAATTCGATCGTGTTCTACTCTCGCGCAGAGACGCTATAGACACGAGCGATTGACTGCTTTTATTAAGTATTATTGTGTCGTACCAGTCATTGTCTTTGCCAGTATGCCATTTTTGGGATCCAGTTGTTTTGGTGCCGATTGGCCACAATGGCGCGGCCCCGACTTTAATGGGGCTTCTGCCGAAACGGGCCTGCCGGTGCAGTGGAGTCGAACTGACAATATTGCCTGGCGGATCGATCTTCCGGGACCGAGTGCGGCAACCCCGATTGTTTCTGGAGATCACGTTTTTATATCGAGTAGTGACCCCGAGCAAGACATGCTGTTGGCGTTATGTGTCGATCGAAAAACAGGAAAAGTCCTTTGGGAAAAAGAAATTGCACGAGGTCAACGACGGGAATCCTACAGTAATTACGCTTCTCCATCTCCCGCCACGGATGGCAATGTGGTCTTGTTTTTTTATGGAAATGGTGAGTTGGTCGCTTTCGATTTTTCGGGGAATCGCTTGTGGTCGAAAAATGTCCAAGAAGAACATGGCCCGTTTGCCTTTAATTGGAGCTTCAGTAGTAGTCCTTTGCTATTTCGCGATAAATTATACTTGCAAGTGTTACAACGCGATGTGCCCGTTGATGGCCGTGGCTTTACGGATCGTAAAAATGAATCTTATCTTCTCGCCATGGAGCCTCAGACGGGTAACGTGTTGTGGCGTGTATTACGGCCTAGTGAAGCAAAGATGGAATCTCGTGAAGCTTTTTCGACACCAGTACCGTTCACGTATCAAGGTCGCACCGAGTTATTGTTGGTTGGTGGAGACGACTTGACGGGACATGATCCTGAGACGGGGAGGGAACTTTGGCGTTGGGGCACATGGAATCCATCTCGCATTGGACATTGGCGCCTTGTGCCCTCTCCTATCAGCGGAGCGGGTGTGATTCTGGCTTGCGCGCCGAAACAAGATCCGATTTATGCAGTGCGTGCCGGCTTGAACGGGCAATTGGATGACACAGCATTGGCCTGGACTAGCGCCGAGACAAAAGTCCTCACTTCGGACGTTCCGACGCCCGCGTTCTACGAGGGTGATTTTTTTGTGCTCAGCGACCTGCGTAAAACCCTGTCACGGGTGAATCCCCGGACTGGTAAGATTAAATGGCAGCTGAGAACACCCGGTCTAAAGAAATACGAAGCGTCTCCCTTGGCGGCTGACGGCAAGATCTATTTGATTAATTTCATTGCTGACGTCGTTGTTGTTGACGCGGGCACCGGTGAGATACTTCACCAGGTTTCAATGGATGATCCTAGTGATGATCCGGTACGCTCGTCGGTGGTCGTGGCGCATGGGAATTTATTTGTCCGTACCAATTCCAGCCTTTATTGTATTGGCAAATAAGATGCTGCTGGCAGAGTTGGGGTGTAGTCCTGTTGTTTGCTTTGGTGTCAGACGTCCGGCAATGTCCATGCTATAGACAAATTAGCCACTTCCGACGGTCATACCGGTGGTATGTCCCCAGGGAAAATGGCTCTGATTGTCTCGATACCTGGTCCGATATGGCTTTAAATCTAGATGGGTGCCCGTTATCATAGCTGCATGGCTGAAACGTTCATTTTGATTCCCGGGCGGACAAGTCGACAGGGTGTAGGTATCAGCGAAGGGAAGTTTGAGGAAAACTACCTTAGCGAAACTCACCGTCTGCAGATGGCTGCTGATGACATGCGTCGTTTGGATTTGGCGGAAGGCGATTGGGTGCGTTTGACGAGCCCAACGGGTAAAGTGGAAGTACAGGTGGTCCCGGCGTTGCGTGACGAACTTCCCGCCGGTTTACTGTTTATTGCCTATGGAAACCTTTCGAGCCAATTGATGGCAGGAGATACACACGGGTCGGGAATGCCAACCAGCAAGGGTTTAGACGTCGAGTTGACAATTCTCGAAGGACCGCCTTCGCAAAATGAGATTTCTGTCTAGGGGCAGAGCGAGTTGTCTCCTGTTGGTCAGGCAGGTAGTACTAGGCCAGGTTCCGAATTGCAAAGGTCGGAAGGTGATGAATTTTGTAGTCCGGGAAATAGAGCAAACCATTCGCGAAGCATTGTGGTGCCATAATAAACAGAAAAACAATAATCAAAAGGTAGTGTTTGCAGACAAAGTTATCGTTTGTCACACTTCTGGCATGGCACCGAAGTTGAACGGTGGTGCTAGGTAGACAAGCCAATTCATAGAAGGGCATTTTTTGATGGTGAAATCTAGCGAAACAGCGGACAGCCAGGAAATGAAAGTTGTCAAAGACGCTACCTGTACTTTTTGTGGTTGTGTTTGTGATGATATCGATTTGACAGTCGATGGCCACACGATTGTAGATGCCAAGCGGGCGTGTGTGCTAGGTAACAGTTGGTTCTTGAACCATGGAATTGATGATGGCCCGTCCTGTCGCATTGAAGGACAGCCGGCATCTGTCGAAGACGGAATCGAACGGGCTGCTCAGATTTTGTCGAATGCGAAGTATCCATTGACCTATGGCTTGAGTGATACCACTTCGGAATCACAGCGCGTGGCAGTTGGGATCAGTGATTGGATTGGCGGACTAGTTGACACGACCACCAGCGTTTGCCATGGACCTTCGGGCATGGCGTTTCAAGGTGTCGGAGAAGCAACGTGTACCTTGGGAGAGGTTCGCAATCGTGGCGACATGATCATTTTCTGGGGCAGTAACCCAGCCGAAAGCCATCCACGGCATTTTACCAAGTACAGCTTGATGCCGAAGGGAATGTTCCTGCCCAACGGTCGTAAGGACCGTTTTTGCGTAATCGTGGATGTTCGTAAAACCAAGAGTGCCAAGGCGGCTGATCTTTTTATACAAATTAAACCCCGAAAAGATTTCGAGGCACTCTGGACACTGCGGGCATTGGCCCAAGGTATTGAACTTGATCCAGAAGAAGTAGAACGAGAAACCGGAAATTCCTTAACACTCTGGCAGGATCTGATGGAACGCATGAAAGCGTGCAAGTTCGGAGTGATTTTTTTCGGCATGGGTCTGACCATGACACGTGGCAAGCATGCTAATAGTGAAGCGGTGTTAGCATTGACACGTGATATGAATAGCCATACGAGGTTCGTGTGCAAGCCGAATCGAGGTCATGGTAATGTGACTGGTGCTGACAATGTTGTGGCATGGCGTACCGGTTATCCGTTTGGTGTGAACATGGCACGTGGTTACCCGCGGTTTAATCCGGGGGAATACACGGCAGCTGACGTTTTGGCACGTGGCGAAGCGGATGCGGCGATGATTATTGCCAGTGATCCGATGGCGAATTTTAGCCAGCCAGCACGGGACCATTTGGCGAGCATTCCCTATGTGGCTTTTGATCCCAAAGAAACTCCCACCACACGGGCTGCGGCGGTGGCCTTTACGGTGGCAACTTATGGCATTAATGTCCCAGGAACGGTATATCGCATGGACGATGTACCCATCCCTTTGCGGCCCGCGTTCGAGTCGCCCCACCCGAGTGATTACGAAATTCTGGTCCGTCTCGAAAAACGAGTCAAACAGCTGCTAAGCTGACATTTTTTGGTCGCCCTGAAAGAGGCGTCCATACGTATGGCAACGTCCGATTAATTCGTCATGGGTGCCGATGTCGAGAATCTGACCGGAATCCATGACCAGGATTCGGTCGGCCAGCGCGAGCGACGAGGTGCGGTGAGTGATCAGGATGGTTGTTCTTTGGCGAATAAACTGTCGTAAGGCTTCGTGAATCAAGCGTTCGCTTTCCGGATCGATCTGACTGGTGGCTTCGTCAAGGACCAGCAATTCTGGATCTCGGAGAAACGCCCGAGCTAGGGCAATGCGTTGTCGCTGGCCACCTGATAACCGGGAGCCACCTTCACCTACCAAGGTATCGTAACCTTGTTCCAGTTTTTCCTCAATAAATTCGTGGGCAAACGCCTGGCGTGCTGCGGCAACGATCTGTTCCTGCGTCGCATCAAATAAACCGTAACGAATATTATCAGCGACAGAATCTTCGAACAAGAAGGTCTGTTGTGATACCCAGCCGATTTTTTGCCGCCACTCGTCTAACGCTAACTCGCGCAGGTCGATTCCCTGAATACAAATTGCCCCGTCCAGTGGATCGTAGAAACGTGGTATCAGGCTGGCCACAGTGCTTTTGCCACAGCCATTAGGGCCGACGATTGCCAGCGTTTCGTGGGCTCCAATTTCCAGGTTGAAATTGTCCAGTAACGGTTCATTGTCGCAATAGCGAAAGCAGACACGCTCAAAAGTAATGCCGTAAGGTGGTGGTGGTAATCGTTGCGGGAAAGCGGGACTATGGATCTTATGTGGACGATCCAGCACTTGGTAAATTCGTTCAGCACCCGCTTCGGCTCGCTGCAGCGTCGGTATGACATCGGAAAGTTTTCGTATCGGATCGCAGGCGCCAATGAGGAACCCATAAAACAACATTAACGAACCAAGATCGAGAGATAGATTAGCGGTGGAAATGCCGAGTATCGCGACGGGTTCTCCCAGGACGATAAAGCTGCCGGCCAACAGTGCCAGACAGAGTACACCGATTCCCAGGATTTCATTATTGACACGTGATAAGGCCCCATATACAGAAACCCGTAGCAGTCGGCGATAGAGGTCACGGGTTGCTTGTACGAATCGCTTGTGCTCCCAGGCTTCGGTGGTATAGGCCTTGACGATTTGGATGGCGCGAAAAGATTCTGACAGTCTTTGGAAAAAGTAGGCATTTTGTAATAGGGCGCGGCGGCTGGCCCGTTTGATTGACTTGGCCAGGAAATACATCAGTAACATTGGGAGTGGGCACACGATTAACGATATCAATAACAGTTTCCAGCTAATCCAAGCTGCTCCCAGCAGGCAAACGAGCATTTTTAGAGGTTCACGTAATGATTTACCAAATAAAGTTGTCAAACCTTGTGTGATGGGGCCGGCGTCTGAACTGAAATGGCTGAGCATCTCACCACTGTTTTCCTGATGAAACGCTGCCAACTCGGTATGCAATACGTGTTCATAAAGTTCGTTGCGCAGTTCCATCACGATGCACTCAGCTAATTTGTTGACAAAGTACAAATTGGCAACGAGAAAAAACGATTTCACGACGGTGCCGACAAACACGAACCCTGCGAGCGCGATGACTGTGTCACGGGCATTGCCCGGCAAGTATTGTTTGACGTACGGTTCCAGCCAACGATACGATGCCAGGAATTTCTGTTCGGCTGACAGTTGCTGCGCGCATACCATGCGTTGGCGATGGATAGAGGAACTGGCGGCAACCCCTTCTTGTTGACGGAACTGTTCGATACGTTCTTCGAGCTGCTGGCATTTGACCTGGGACTGGTCGATGCGATCGTCAATCCATTCATGCATCGAACGGTCACGAAAGACGCCTTCGACAAAGGGGTAAACGGCACCGATGTTGACCCCCCAGAATAACGCCACGCCAAGTGAACTCACCGCGATGATGAGTAATGTCCAGTAGTGGCGCAAGGAGGACCGGATCGTCCGCAGGAAGTAGTTCATTGTGATTTCGCAGTGGGTAGTTTTGCTGTCATGACTTGTTCGTAGAGTTGTCGATATTTTGTCGCCTGGGTGGTGATGTCGAATTGATTTTGCACTAGTAGTCTGGCACGTTGGCCCATTTGTTTTGCCTGGGCGGGTCTCTGCAGGAGCCAGATCATTTGGCGTGCCAAATCGCAGGCACTGCCAGATTCTGCCAACAGACCTGTTTTCAAGGGTTGTACGTAGTCGGGGAGTCCACCGGTATGAAATGCCACGACAGGAGTACCGCATGACATGGCTTCGATGCCGGTCTGTCCCAGAGCTTCTTCCAAGGAAGGTAACACAAACAGGTCGGCAGCCGAATAGATCTGTGATAGACGCTGGCTGTCATTCACGAATCCTAATACCTTGATATCTGGAAGTGACGTAGCGTCAGTCGGAAGGTGAGCCGGATTTCCAAAAGTCAACAAGGTGGCTGGCAAGATTTCTTGGACCAGTGGTATGGCAGCCAGCAGTTCGTGGAAACCTTTGCGGCGATATTTCCACGATTCTGCACCAAATGCAATAATCGGTTGTCTATCATGAAGTCCTAACTGGCGTCGTGCTGCGCTCTTGTCCTGTGGTCGAAAGAGTTCTGTATCGAGGCAATAATGAATCGTACGAAAACTGTGTGCCGTTTTCAGCATTTCGCTGCGACGCACCTGGTGTTCCATCCATTTGCTGTTTGCCACGACATGTAGGTTCTTGTTTTGCAATGCGTGGCGTTTGGCTTGGAAAAACTGGTGTGACAAATCGTCGGCAGTGGGAGAACCAAGTTGTGGGCAGTGTTGGCAGCCGGTGGTATAGCGTTCACAACCACTACTGTAGTGGCACCCGCCAGTCAGTGGATTCATGTCATGCAATGACCACACGACAGGATATTCATTGGGAATCGACGCAAAAAACGACGGGTAGTCGATCAAATTGGAAATCCAATGTAAATGAATCACTTCTCCTGTTAGGTAATTGGCAGGACACGCTGTGGAGCGGGTACGATAGGGAGAGGTAAATAGCTCGAGACCATCTGGCCGACCCGACAACGCCTGCCGCAATTTTCGTTTTTGTAAAGGTTTTTTCGAGGCAGCTAACAGATCTCTACCGATTCGTCGCCACGTTGAACCGGTCTCATCACGCCATTTCATGGTGTGATAGGTACCATCACCTGCTACTTTGGATCGTGGGTTGAGATGCCAGAACCGGCTTTGCACTCCGATTTGCTGCAGTCCGTGGTGCAAGCGTCGTGCGGCGACCGCAGCTCCTCCGGCAGTGCTTGTACTGAGGTGATTCACTACCATCTGCTATCATCCGCTTGGGCTGGATACCGGTTTGGTATATGGTGCGCGCAGTCTATACCAAACCAGGGATTGCCTGGGCAATGGCAACGTCTGTTTTTCGGATGACTTTTGCTGCGATTTCTTGCATTACCGAAGGTCGTTGGTAATAAAAATTGGATATCAAAAATCAGGTAACTCAAAGCCGCTAGCATGGGGAGTTTGCAGTGGAGTAAATTCCAGTATCGTCCTTTTACGTATTTCAGAAGCCGTAAAATATCATGCTGTTCAAGATGCAACGAACAGCTATACGGTTTTCCCGCTTGACTTTAACCAGGAAACAGGATATTTCGTGAACGTTGCCATGGCCCGCAAGAACGGTGGCCCGCAAGAACCAGGTGTGCTTTGAATTCCTATCGAGCATGATCACGTTATTACCAAAATTATGAGTGATGTGCGCAAAGAAATTCATCCTGATTGACCATTCCCTGGAAAAAGTGGGAGGTCACAATTATGAATATGCAGTCCACATCGGACAGGCGGCAGAAAAGTCTGGCCGCGACGTAGTGCTAGCGGTGCACCGACATTTCCGAGAGCAGGAAAAGGTGCCACAAAACTGGCCGGTCTATCCTCTGTATCCATTTAATTCGTTCAATAATAGATACAGTTTGTATAAGAGCGGCCAGCTTTGGAGTCCAGCGCTGCCTACAAATTTGCATGGTATTGCTCGACGGTTGTATTACGCATGGCGCTGTTACCGTGGAACACAATTGTTAAACCAATTTGAGCATGCGTGTGATCAACTATTTCGACAGGTGTCACTGGTAGAGGGTGACATTGTTTTTGTACCGACATTGTCAGAATTTGATCTATTGGGATTGGCGCAATACTTGAGGAACCGTCCTCAATCGCGGAAAGCAGTATGGTTTCTACAATTCCATTTTGATTTGTTTCAGAGCCGTACGCCGGAGTATCGGGACCAAAAACAGAAATTTCAGGCTTTGCGAGAATTTTTTCTCAACGCATTTAGCGAACTTGCGGACCACCGTGTCGTTCTGCTGAGTCCTACAAAATCTATGGCGGATCAATACAATCGACTTGGATTGGCAACGTTTCATGAACTGGCGTATCCGGTGAGTTCTGCTTTTTGTCCTACAAGTATTGCGGTGCAGTCCAAGCAGCCGGTAAGTATTGTGTTGGCAGGCCATTTTCGGCAAGAAAAAGGTAGGTATTTGCTAGGTCCGACGCTGAAACATATCTGGAGGGATACGCTTTCGGTGGGGCGAGCGCAGTTGATGATACAAGGTCGAGCATAGAAACATTCAGCATGCTGCGAGTTTTACGGTCCAAGGTGTCATCGAACCGGGCCAACCCCAAAAAGAGCTCGAAACCGGTTGTGGCCGTCCGCCATCCACTTCCACCTGAAGACTATGTCGAATATATCCGACAAGCTGGTATCGGTTTGTTTTTGTACGACAATCGTCGTTACTTTGCACGATGCAGTGGTGTTCTCGTCGAAATGCTGGCTTCCGGAGTGCCGGTGATCGTACCAGCAGGTTGTTGGCTTGCCGAGCAAGTTGCAGAGGCAATTTATGAACATCAAGATGGTCTGTTAAAACAGTTATCACTAATCGGTCGCACTGCGAGTTCTTCGTTGGTATTGTCAGGTTCAGACCGACCGGCCACGGTAGAGTTGCCGATTCCCTCTGATGCCACAGGGATTTTGGTGCGATTTCGTTGTCAGTCTCCCTGGCCTGACGGCACGTATGTACGTATTACCAGCCATGTATCTGGATCCACCAGGGAGAGTCAGCGACTTACCAATATTGTAGGAAATCGTGTTGATAGGGCGCGTGTGCCTGTTTGGATTCCTTTGGCGTCCGGCTCACGTCATATACAGTTGCGTTGGTCCAATGCTTATCATCACGGGCGGATTGTTTGTTGTGATGTGCAATTTTGTTTTTTGGGAAAAGATGCGACTAGTAGTGCTAACACGCCATGGGGGGCGGTAGGGCTTATTGCGGCCGAACCAGGGGATACCCCTCTTTTGATTGATGAAATGTTGAATCATTACGATCATTATCGGAAAACGGCTGTCCAATTTGCCTCAGTTTGGCAACAGAAACATTCGGTTCGTCAGGTATTTCAGGACCTACTTTCGTGGACCGAAGCGTTGCCACCACTCGGGGAGCCGCGACAGTGCAACACGCAAAGCGGTATGCCTCAGCGAAAATCAGCGTGATTGGAGCGAAATCATTTGTAGATGCGAAAATGGTTTAAAATCAGTGCACTGGGACCATGAATTATTTCCCCGCGTTGCGAATTGCCAGGAATCTCACCGGTCAATAATTTTTTGATTTAACGGTGATTGAATAAAATATCACGACGGGAGCCATTGTCCTATGAGTGCGATTACCGAACGTCGAGTGGTGGTGACGGGCGGTGCTGGTTTTTTGGGACGAGCCGTATGCCATGAGTTGGAAAAACTTTGCCCAGCGGAAATCATTGTCCCACGTAGCACCGAATGTGATCTTCGAGAGCGAGCTGCGATTGAACATCTTCTCAGGGAAACGAAGCCACACACTGTAATTCATTTGGCCGCTGTGGTGGGAGGAATCGGGGCCAATCGTGAGAATCCCGGCCGTTATTTTTACGAAAATGCCATCATGGGGATTGAGTTATTAGAACAGTCGCGACGGATGCATGTAGAGAAGTTTGTAGTCGTAGGAACCATCTGCTCCTACCCCAAGCATACACCGGTCCCGTTTCAAGAGGCAGATCTTTGGTTGGGTTACCCGGAGGAAACCAATGCGCCGTACGGCCTGGCTAAAAAGATGCTCATTGTGCAGGCACAGGCATATCGAGAACAGTACGGGATGAATGCCGTCAACCTGCTTCCGGTAAATCTCTATGGGCCAGGGGACAATTTTGATCCCCAGACAAGTCATGTCATACCCGCTTTGATTCACAAAATTCAGCAGGCGAAACAGGCGGGGCGTTCATGGATCGACGTTTGGGGAACAGGGACTGCATCGCGTGAATTTCTTTTCGTGCGAGACGCTGCGCGGGGAATTGTTTTGGCCACAGACCAATACGATCGTTCAGAACCAGTCAACCTGGGAAGTGGTGAAGAAATAACGATTCGTAACTTGGTAACACTGATTTGTGACCTTTGTGATTTTCATGGTGAGATTCGTTGGGATTCAGACAAACCGGATGGTCAGCCACGGCGCTGCCTGGATACCACTCGCGCTTTGCGTGAGTTTGGCTTCCAAGCTCAGACGTCTCTTCGAGAGGGGCTTCGCGAGACAATTGCCTGGTATGGGAATCTTTGAGGTGTGAGTGAACGGTTGGGACCAGTGTCCGGTATGTTCAGCACCAATTTTGGATCGTTTGTGTTGCGACAAGAAGTGATTGGTAACGGTGTTTTGTAGGAAAAAGGGTCGCGTTAACACGGCACTAGAAGCCGGTGAGTGTTTCGACGAGGTAATTGCTGTCGTGGCGAAAGGTTTGCGTTGGAAAAAGCAGGAAACAATAATTTGGCCGAGCTATACCACGCGAATGTGAGCACTGGGATTCCACAGTGACGTTGTGGGCACCAGCAATTCTTGCTGCCGAAGGCCGTGAGCCAATGGGGAATGAAGGAAGCCTTTCCTGCGGGCCAGGGTGTGTGAATCCTGGCTCTTCAGGAACGAACGCTGATAGCAATGCGACTTCTGATATGATCCAGGGCATGTCCTACCGCTGCGATGAATCCGTCAACGTGGTGGATTTCCATTGGGAGTGCCACGGCATTCATACACAACACCTGACTGGGGAAATAGCCTTGTTTTAGTAAGGCAAGAAAAACAGCTGGAATGAAATTCTTGTCAGTTCTTGCCAGGGCACGATAATCGGCCACCTCTTCGTCCGTAAAGTGGATGCCGAACAGCGAACCGATACCAACCACGCGTGCTGGAATTTGTTTGTTTTGTTCAAACAAATCATGCAGTCCATTGCGTAGGCGGTCTCCCATGGCGTTTAAGTGTGCAAAGGCATTTGGAGTCAACTGCCTTAAAGTAGCCAGGCCAGCCGCCATGGCGATGGGATGTGCACTAAACGTTCCACTTTGGGTAAAACCTGTTGGACCCTGGCGATGATCTAACAAACTCATGATGTCTGCTCGTCCTCCGAACGCACCTACCGGAAAGCCACCACCAATGATCTTTCCGAAGGTGGTCAAATCAGGCTTGATGTTACAAAGGCCCTGCAGACCAGCGACACCCACTCGGAAACTAGCCACTTCGTCAAAGATGAGCAGAATGTCAAGACTTTGTGTTATCTCGTGAAGCGTCCGAATAAAATTTATTCGTTGTGAAAGAATGCCGGCTCTCGGTTCGAAGATAACACAGGCCAAATTCACGTCGATGTTGGCTGAGAATCTTCTCAACAGCCGCTTCATCATCATAGGGTAGCACAACCACTTCTTCCGCTGCATTTACCGAGATGCCACCCGTCGTGGCGACGGAGTACGGTGTTGAACCTGGCCCGGCATGGTCCAAGGAGGGCGTGACGCTGATTTCAACGACATCATGGCTGCCGTGGTAGCCACCTTCGAATTTGGCAATTTTGGGCCGATTCGTGAAACCGCGGGCTAAACGAATCGCATGGAGCGTTGCCTCGGTTCCCGAGTTGCAAAAACGAATTTGTTCCAACGACGGTACCCGCTGTACCAGCTCTTCGGCCAGTTCTACTTCCACACCCACCGGTGCACCTAATACAATTCCGCGTTCCAGTTGGCTGTGCACTGCTTCTATCACCGCGGGGTGATTGTGGCCCAGGATTTGTGCCGTGTGATGGTTGGCAAAGTCAACATATTGCTGCTCCTCGATGTCGTACAGATAACAACCTTCGCCTCGCGACATGGTCAGTGGATACGGTTTGTAGGAATATCCACCCTTTATCCCTCCGGGCATCACCACGCAGCTGCGGTTAAAACACGCCTGGGAATGTTGGGTGGCCGCACAGTATTCTGCTTCCAGTGCAGCGGTAATATCTTTTAGTGTTTTTGTCGCCACGGATGTATTCGCTGGAAATGACTTTCTTGTTCATTAAGCCAAGAGTAGGTCAAAAAACGACCGTACTAGCTGTCGGTGCGCCATTTTATTTGCAATCGTGCGGTAAATCGAGCCGCCCAAAAACATGGTGGCTGTGTTTGAATTAGGCGGACTCGGTGTGTCAGAAATGACCGGGGTGCTGGGGCAGACACCAGACGGGCCGTATTATTTAATTTGTCCTTGGCTTTGACTACACTTTACGGTGAAAGGTGAATAACTTGATACCATAGTCTTTTCCAATGGTGGAAATCTAGTGAGGGCGAAATGACATTGTTTACCGAAAAGGTGGCGGCCATCGATGTTCACGCGCATTATGGTGACCGACAATTGCTGACGGCACCGTTTTTGAGTGAGTTGGTTTCCGCAGACGCGGAGGTTGTATTGGAGCGCGCACGCCGAAACAACATTGAGTGGACAGTAGTGTCACCACTACAGGCAATTGCTCCCCGGGGTCGTGGCGCCAGCGACGTGCTGGCGGGCAACGACCATGCGGCCCAATTGGTCGAACGGACAGATGGAGTTTTGCAATGGGTTGTCATTGACCCTACTCGGCCTGATACTTATCGTCAGGCCGACGCAATACTGAGCCGATCCAAGTGTGTCGGTATCAAGATTCATCCCGAAGAACATTGCTATCCAATTCGCGATTTTGGTGATCAAATTTTCCAGTATGCTGCGCGGCACCAGGCTGTGGTGCTGACACACAGTGGGCATGCAAACAGTCTTCCGAATGATTTTCTACCCTTTGCAGACGCGTATCCCGAAGTTCGCTTGATCTTGGCACATATCGGGTGTAGCGAAGACCAGGATCCGACGCGCCAGGTCCTCGCCGTACAGCGATCGCAACATCGCAATGTTTACGCTGATACTTCCAGTGCGATGAGCATTATACCAAACTTGATCGAATGGGCCGTGCGTGAGATCGGCGCTGATCGCGTGTTGTTTGGTACTGATACTCCCTTGTATCACGTGGGGATGCAGCGACTGCGAATTGAGGAGGCGGATATTCCCGCAGCCGACAAACGCCGAATTTTGCGAGGCAATGCCGAAAAGTTACTACTACCGTCAAATGTTTGAAAGCACGCGAGTTTTTTCCTGCCAGGCGTTTATGTCCCGAACAATCGTGCCATGAATGACGATATAGCCGCCGGAAATCAAAATGTGGGCATCTTTTTCCGGAGTCCATGACCAGATCCGTCGTCATAATCGAGCACTGAATCGGGACCTGTCAGGTCCGCGGTGTGTGCGACTTGCGCGATTGCACGCAGCGATTTTGCAGCGAGTATCGAAAGGAGGGACTTCGTGTGTGTTTCGTGAGAATGGGTCCCAGCAAACCTGGTTCTGTTTGCCAGCCAGGAATTCACGTCACGTGGCCATTAAGCTCGCGTGAGATGCCAGTCGCCACAACCCATGATCAGGGTGCGTTGATGATGACTTCTTTTCATGATTCGAATATTCCGTCAGCGGGGAATGGGAGTGTTCAGTTTTAAAGGTGTTGTTGGAAATGGTAGTCCCAAGCAGTGCCGTTAGGTTTTGTTTGAATTGGTCTTCTGTTGAATATTGAGGTTTTATGCTGTACATGTTTGTTGGAGATACATTTCTATATAATCCGCCCGTTTGTGTTTTACTCCAATAAATGCTTGCCATGTATCCCAAAAAAAATCTCCAATAAACATAGGGTGACCAGGGAGTTGGAGCGTGGTGAAAGGTGAATACAAAGGGAATTCCCAAATGATGGTGATTTAAAAGCGGGAACGTTTTAACTGCCGTGCTACCATGTTTATCAAACTCGGTACAAAAAAAAGGAATGCCAGCGATTGGTGAAAGTTTATTAACGGAGTGTATTGCGTGCGGAATAACCAATCGATTTGGCAGGTTGTTCTGGCGTAATACGCGTTCTTGTAGTTGAATAAATGCGATGATAAAAAGTATTCATTGTTAATGATATTGTTGGTCCCAGGGTTGGTAGTATAAAATTGCGGATAAAATAAAATGAACGCGTCAGCAATAGGAGTAATAAAATGAGAATAATGCATTAGTTTACACCGATTGTCTGCGGGCAATGACAAATGGAAACGGTTATGAATGGGGGTAATAAGTAATATCTCTTGTTCCGCGATGATAAATGTCGGAAACTCCAGAGAATGGAATAGAAATCTTTAACCCTTTGGAAAAGGAGTCACAAATGGTGAAAAAGAAAACAACACGGAAGGGTCCGCAGAAAAAGTGCCCGAAATGTGGCACCAAAGTGCATGCCAGAAAGAATCAATGCGACAAATGTGATTACAGCTTTCTTGATTCAAGGAAAAAAAAGGCGGCTGGTAAGAAGTTTGCGCTCGGGCTGGGGCGGGATGTAAGGACGCTGCTTCTTCAAGAGCGAGAAAAATTACAAAAGAGAATTGATGCAATTGATGTTCTTTTGGAGGACTGAATAATGAGTAGACGAAATGGTATCGAAAATAAGATTGTCATTAACCTCCGTGGTTTATGTTTACTCTGTTTGTTTAAAATACCCCCAATTGTGTAATGGTTGATATTGTGCCAATGATCCAGTAGAAAAGACCCGCCAGGAACAGGGCAATGCGGAGGAACCACCCTGGACGGAGTTGGGGAGGGAGAATAGTGCAGTTGACCCACAAGGCGTGCCACATGCTAAACCCCATGGCGAAATTCATGAACAAGGCAGCCATCAGTAGTAACGACTCGGGGCGACGCAGCGAAAGCATCACGACTCCAAATGCTACATAGAAAGCTAAAATTGCGAAGTAGAGATAGCGAATGGAGTGTGGATTGAGTTGACGGATCGGACGAACGGTCGTCCAAATGATATCGACCCAGCGTCGGATAGAACCATCTGCTGCATAGGAACAACTGGGACCCAGGACCAGGAATCCACAGAAGATGGTCATCCACCAAAACGGTTTGCCCCACATCGTTCCGACACGGTCACGCAGTGCATCTGCTGTCATGACTGCGGCAAGCCATTCGTTGTCCACGGCATATCCCCGTTTTAAAAACTCGACGGAGAGCATGCTGGGCAACGCCACGCCTAATAAGCAGGCTGGAAGCCAAACAGCTAATTGGTCGCGTACGACGTGACGATACCAGCGTCGCCAACGAGGTAATATTTCGTCTGTCACTAAAAAAACGGTACCTACATGTGACAACTTGATATTTCGACCTCCGATGATACTGGGAATCGCACCCACATGCGCGCCCATACCCCACCCTTGGTCTCGCGTGTAGTTACTGATGGGAGTGTTTCCGAGTCCCCCGCCTCCAGCAATGGCGACCATGGCTGCCAGAAGACCCATCACGGACAGGTCGACACGAGGCCATGCGCGTCCTTCTAACAACACCAGAAAGGCGTTGTCTAGACTCGAACCATCGCGTGTACCATCATGGTCCAAGTCCTCGCCAGGATTCAACTGACCATCGTCGTTGAGATCTTTTTCGACGACGTCCAAGTGACCGTCCTTGTCCCAATCTTCACCTGGGTCAAGGATCCCATTGTCGTTACGGTCTTCGCCTCGAATCACCGGTATGTTGCCGAGTTGAAAAAACCCTCGGCCGATTTCCCGCCAGGTATCAGAATGGGAATACAACAATGCCACAAGCAGTAAGAATCCCAGCACAACGACTAACTTGAAAGTACTTAGGATTTTTAAGATGTGGTAGATCTTTCCGCCGATGACGAGCGGGACCATGGCCAGGAGGAAAATCGATATGCCGACGCCGCGTAATAGAAGTTCATCAGTGGTGGGATCGGGAATCGCTCCCCGCCATAAGGTGACCACTGGCACGGCTGCGTTCGATGCCAAGTAAGGAAAAAACACTCCAAAGTCCAGCAGGATATAGATCCAGACCCAGAAAATCGGACCAGGTAGTGTGCGGAATTTTCCAGTGAAGATTGGTTCGCCCGAGTACAGTGCGTAGCGGCTGATTTCGATGTTGTAGATAACTTGGGCAAAGATGGCGAGCGCAGCTAAATACAACAGACCTCCACCAAACTTGGCAGTCACCATGGGGCCCATCAGCCATTCACCGCCTCCGATTGCCCCCGCGCCCATCAGTAACCCGGGACCTAATAGTGCAAACCAATTCTTCGACGTAAATCTTGGTGGCTCGGGTAATTCCCCAATATTCCAGCGTGGGATGTCGTGAGACCCCGGATAGGGTGCCGTCGAAGAATGGTGAGTGTTGGATGTAATTTCAGACATGGGTGGGCAAGGATTAGAGCATGTTAAGGACTCTAGTGATGTTACCGTTATTTTTTCAATGCTATTAGCAAGACGGTATTTTGTCAGCGGAAATATTTTTTCCAGACACTACCACGATTTTCAACGAGGAGTGTCCGTCATTAGTATGCAGCCCTGTTTTGTTTGTAAAAAGCATAGCAGCATTGGCCGACTGGTCAACGCGACGAAACTACCAGTGAGATGAACGCTTTAGGATAAATGAAGAACAGTGTGTGGCGAGCCGGTTAACAACTGGTAATTCCCACACATCAGCGTTAAGAAAAATGCCCTCATCCATTCCAGAAAATCAAACGAAAGGAATGAATCTCCGAGTGTTTTCAGAACAAATGCTATCCGATAATGTTGGCCAGGGTGAAAAGACGAGCATGCCCATAATTGTTCTGGCACTGAAGTGTCTAGTTGGACGCCATGGCAGCCTGAATCAGGTTTTCGTTTACTTCTAAACGACGTGCTTCGGCTGACAATTGCTCCCAAGTGATCGGGTCAAGTTCGATGCCGTGTTCCATCCGTTGCACTCGGCACTTGGCTTCAATTTCACCTGGAACAAGAATTTCTGTTGACTGTGCATCGAATGTTGAACTTTTCAGATAGTCAACAAAAAGATTGACTTCCTGCAAAAATCCGTCCGGCGATTCAAACTGTTGTGGATTCAAATAAATAGACAACATACCCTGTTCTAGTTGTGGAGCACGATGATGACTGCATCCGTTTCCAGTCAATGCACCAGCTAACATTTCGACCAATACGCTTAACCCGTAACCTTTGTGAGCTCCAAAAGGTAGGATTGAACCGGGAGGATCTGCATAAAATTGTCTGGGATCGGTTGTTGGTTTACCCTGGGCGTCTAACAAGCACCCTGCCGGTACCTGCGTTCCCTTGTTGCGTGCTACCTTTAGCTTGCCTTCTGCAATGGCAGAAGTGGAGATGTCCAACAGGATTGGATCGGCTTCACCACGTGGTATTCCTATGGCAACTGGATTTGCCGACAAGCGACGTTCGATTCCACCGAAGGGGGCCATGAGAGTTCCAAAGCCATTTGTCGTCGCGAAGTGAAGCGAGATTCGTCCAGCATCCGCAGCCATTTCCGCCCAGTGTCCCATCCGTCCGAGATGTCCGCAGTGTCGGAGTGCGACAACGGTTGTCCCTGACTGTTTTGACATATCGATGCCCAATTTTACGGCCTGCACTCCCAGTGCTTGTCCATAGCCGAGTTGGCCATCGGCCACGACGAGGGTGTCACTTTTGAGGATAAAATCTAGCTGTTGATTGGCCCGTACTTTTCCCTCTTGTATCCATTTCATGTATTCCGCTACACGAATGACACCATGGGAGTCGTGGCCTGACAAATTGGCTTTTACGAGATGGTCACTGATACAGGCCGCTTCGTCTGGTTTCGATCCCGCGGCACGAAAAATTGCAGAAACCAAATCGCCGAGTTGTGTTGCGAAAGTAATCATGGTCGGTAAGAGCGTCACAAAGGTCAGTTTTTGTGTCAGAGAGAGGAATGATGTTATGCTGGTTGAATAAAAGGCTGTTGCAAGTGGTCTGAAAAAGGTCCTTGATCTTTAAAGCAGATGCGGTTCCCTGGGAAGGATGAATAGGGCAATTTTCATCAACCTGCGGCGATTCCTTCGCATTAGCTTAGGATCGACAGGTTGAATTGTCGAACTTCTGAGTCATGTCAGCTTCTGAGCGAATTGGGAATCAGACCATTGTATGCGATTGCGGCTTGTTATTGGAAACGAGAGTGATGATTTTTTCAAGTTCCTGCTCAAATGCTTTCTGACCCTGTGTGATTTCCAAGCCAATCATCAAGGCATACAAAGGGCAGCCAGCAATATGACTGGCACTCAGTTTTACCAAATCTTTGTGGGTGCATACCACCGCATCGAGTGGACCCAATTGGCGAACCCAGCGGTCCAAGGTATGCATATTCTGATCAGTAAACTGATGATGGTCCGGAAACGTTTGTTCACCGACCACTTGAACGCGAGCCATTTTCAGTGTGTGGCGAAATCCTTCGGGGTTACCAATTCCACAAAACATTGCGACCGAGGCACCTGCGAGTTGAGACAGGTCTATGGTTTTTCCTGTGGTGGACTGCCAATGTTGTGGTGCGTGTATCGTTTCAAGCCAGATGGCACCTGGTGCAATAGCTTGGACACGTTGTTGAATTTCAGCTCGTTCGCTCGTGCCCACGGCGTCTGCCCGGGACAATGCAACCACATGAGCACGTGATAGACCCTGGAGTGGTTCACGCAAAAGTCCGCGGGGAAATTCGCGTTCGTACCCGAACGGTGCCAAGGCATCGATTAACACGATATCCAGGTTTCGAGCGATCCGTCTGTGTTGGAATGCATCGTCCAGTACGATCACCTCGGTTTGGTGTTGGGCGATGGCTTGTTTCGCGCCTAGGACGCGGTTACGGTTTTGAATGTGAGGGATGCTGGGTAATCGCTGGTGCAACTCCAGGGCTTCATCGTTCCAGTGGCCGTCATTTCCACCATAACCTCGACTGACAATCGCTGTTCGTACGGCGTGGTTTTCCAGCCAACCGGCTAACCAGGCTACCATGGGAGTCTTTCCGGTCCCACCCAGAGTGAGATTGCCGACACTGAGTACAGGAACGTCGATTGGATGTGCCGGAAACAGTCCTGTATTAAAGCAGTAGTTTCGGCAACGCACTACCATCGAATATGGCTTTTCGATTGCCGCCAACATGGAACGCACCAATGTCGCACCAAAGCCACGCTGCTCGTTGTTAATCAGAGAATGAAACCACACCGGTCTGATTGACGAAGCATCCTGTTTGGTATTCTCGACCTTTTTGTCGGACTGCAATCTACTCTGAGAGAAAATTGTCTTAGTTGACAATAGCGAGCCTCGGGGAATTTTTCAGAATTACCGTTGCTGAAGGCGTTTCAATCCAAAACGCTGCGATTTAAATAATTAACTTGGCCCATTCAGTTGGCTTGCCGTTATCCTGGATAAGTGTTGTCCCTGCCAATTGTTGCCGATGTATCCTTAAGGAAGGTATCGTCTTTGTGAGGCCTTGGAAGTGTAGTGGATTGCTAAGGTTTGGAAACTTCTACGAGCAATGCTAGCGGAATAACGGTTGGTGAAGTTCTCGCAAGGGGCAATATGCGAGTACAGGATTGATGCGAGTACAGGATTGATGCGAGTACAGGATTGCCAGAGGTAGTCAGACTCCTGGGTGGACAGGCACGAATTATTTCTTGGAAAAGCCCATTTCCATTAAACAGGCGAAGTTATCACAGCCATCCTCAGCGGTCAACGCTTTCATCGATGGACCACCTGTGGTGGGGCTGCCTCACAAGCGTTTTATGACTGCTGGGTGGAAGCTTTTGCTGGATTTTCGTCTATAATGAAAGTGGTGATAGCTGACTATAGCGGTTCCTAAATCCAGTGTACTGGCCCCGAATAGAACATTTCGCGAGAAAGCGTTAACTATGGCCACCGGAGCGGCCAGTTCGAATGATTCACGCACCCACAGCGATAACGTTGTGCAGGAAACGGGACAGCATGAAATCTATATTCAACGGCAAATTAGCCGCACGCGTTATTATGTAAAATTGCGGGACTTGGCCATATCTTTCGTGCAATGCTCGACGTTAACGGTGGCATTATTCCTCGCGCTGGCAGTGTGGGATCATTGGGTGTCACCGTTGGCGACATGGGGTCGTGTGGTATCCCTGTTGTTGCTGTTGGCCATTTGGATTTATGCCGGGGTGACGCAGTTTGCACCACTTCTTTTGCGACAGATCAATCCGGTGTATGCAGCGCGTACTATTGAGCAAGCGGTGCCTGGGTTGAGGAACAGTTTGACCAATTTTTTTCTTTTACGGTCCCAGTCACTCCAGGTTCCACCAATTGTCTATGATGCGGTGGGGCAGCAGGCGGCCAAAGACTTGGGCCAGGTCAATGTCAAAACAACGGTTGACAATTCGCGCTTGTTACGAATGGGATACGTGTTCGCTACCATCGTTGCCCTCAGTGGTCTCTACAGTTTCTTGTCTCCCAAGAGCCCTTTAAAAACAATACGGCGTGTTGTGACCCCATGGGCGAACATTTCCCGCCCTTCTCGAGTAGAGATCTCGGAGGTTGCTGTTGATGATGTTGTCTCTAAGGTAGGAGAGTCAGTTCCTGTTTTATTGGGCCAAATGGTTGATGTTTCGGCTGTTGCTCGTGGTGTGAAACACGACGAAGTGGTCGTGTTGTATTATTCTACAGCTGATGAACAGATAGTGAATCAACCGCTCGAGATGCATGCAGTAACTGCTGACTCCACCTATGAAGTTATTTTGCCAGCAGACGCCAAGGGGTTGCAACAAGACATTGTGTTTCACATTGAAGCAGGCGATGCGGTGACCGGAGACTATGTACTTGGGGTGTCCAGGGTACCTTGTATCAGGGTCAGTTCCGTTACTTATGACTATCCAGCTTACACACAGTTGGAACCAAAGGTGATACGGGACCGTGGGGACATCCGTAGTGTTGAAGGCACACGTATTACGATGACTGTCAAGGCGAATCAGGAAATTGAGTCGGCCTCTATCCAGTTCAAAGAGATTGACGAAACCAATCAGACACAGGCCAAGGTGCCGAAGACGCCAAATTACGTCCAGTTATTGCCGAACGGAAAATTGGCTACCGCCAATTTTTCGCTGTCTCTGCCTGCCGGGCACCGTAGCTTGTTGCGTCGTAGTTATGAAGTGCATTTTACCAATCACCGTGGTAAACAGGACAACCAGCCCGTACAGCATCTTCTCGAAATTATTCCTGATCTTGCGCCAGAGATCGAGATCCTCGCGCCGATGCAGCAAGAAATCGAATTGCCAGTCGATCGTGAACAAGTCATTGAACTGTTGGCGCGCGATCCTGATTTCGGGTTAATCCAAATTCAGTTGCAAATGGTAGCTGGTGGCGAAACGATTCTGACAAAAACACTTCTTGACGACCCTGGCGGTTGGAGAGGAAACGCGAATCGGCGTTTTCATTTTGTTCCCCGAAAATATGGACTGCGGCCAGGGCACCAAGTAACTTATTGGGCAACGGCACGCGACAACTACGGAGATGCGGTGGCGGATGGTTCTGCTTCCAACATGGTGTTTACGTCCAAATATCGTTTCGTCATTGTCGAATCTAAACGCCCGGATGCGGCGGCGGACTTTCCCCAGGAATCCCCGGGAAAAACTGGTGACGATGGTCTACAGGAACGGGCGAACGGGCAGGAATCTACCGAGTCAGTCGCAGAGGAACGCAGTGCTTCGGATTCTTCGACGGTGTCGAACGAAAAGTCAGGCAGTGAGGTTGCAGGGTCACAACGTGAACAAGAATCAGCTGCAGCCGACGATACCTCTGAACAGGATTCAGCCAATGGTTCCCAGCCGGAAAGTACTGGCCAGCAGAACTCGAGTGCTGTGGAAGGTGAAACAAGTGATACCGCTGATCAGTCTGGTACAGGAATGGGATCAACGGATGATGGACCGTCCGATTCAGATTCCTCCGCAGAGTCAGAGTCCAGCGGGCCCGGTGCGAGTCGCCGTGCGACCGACGGCAGTGATGATGGGGATATTTTTGAAGAAATTCTCGAACACATGCGAAAATCGCAAGATACGGGTGAATCCTCAAAGCCGACTGGCAAATTGCCGGCAGATTCGGAGGCCGAGACCGGTTCTCAAAATGGAACAAGGCAACTGGAAAAAACAAAGGGGGAGGACGATACAACACCCGTTAACGAGTCGAATCCAACCCTGTCTCATGGCGACCGTGGGCAAAACCTTTCTGCGGGCGAAGAACCGATTAAGGGTGACCCGCGTGAAGGCGATGCGGCAGACGCTGTAACGGGAGGTGGACAGTCGCCGGAAGATGTAACTGGAGGAGACAAAGACTTGTCTGGCAACACCCAGTCCGGGGATGATCAGCAGCGACTAGAATCCGAAGTGGGGGAAACAAAGGATGATCAAGGTACCGCTGGTGCGCAGCAAGCACATCGCCGGACTGCGAGCCAGTTACCATCGCATGACGGGAAAACGGAGGCTCCTTCTGAGGAACAAAAATTGTCAGGTGCAGGTCAACCACAGGCATCTTCTACAGGAGAAGGCGCAGGGGATCTCGGTGAGCGTGACAAACCAGATCATGAGCAGGGCGGCTCACAGGCCGACAAGGATCGTTCCAAAACAAGTAAGGTTGCTGATGATGTGGCAGATGACACACCGTCAGCGAACGGTAGAGAGACTTCGTCTCAGGGTGGCAACGTTGCACAGGCCGCTGGAAAAAATGGCAAGACGGGAGAGAGCCAGAGTACCAGTGAAGTGCCGGACCAATCCCCTTCGTCCGATACGTCATCTGATCGCTCAACATCTTTGGAGCAAAACGCTCGACAGTCGGAAAGCGACATACCACCTGTTGGTGACGCGCGGTTACCAGGGTCGCCATCTACTGGACCATTGTCGACAACAGGAGGTGGACCTGGTCAGCAGCAAACTCACTCGCCGGTTGCCCCGGTGCAGGACGCAGATGCTCCGAATTCAGAATACAGTGAGGAAGCGACGGACATGGCGTTGCGCTACTTGAAAGACCAACAGGACAACCCTGATCGTGCTTTGTTGGATGAATTAGGTTGGAGCGATGGTGAACTTCGACGTTTTCTGGAACGTTGGGAACAATTAAAACGCAAGTCTCAACAGGATGCGGCGTCACATACGGAGTTACAGGAGCGACTGGAAAGTCTCGGCCTCCAACCACCACTGCGACGTACGCGTGTCGATCCCACGGGACAAGATAGTCGTGGTGGTCTGAGTGATGCGGCAAATCGTACCCGTCCTCCCGCAGAATACCTGGATCAGGTCAAGGCTTACCAGCAAAGTATTGCGGAAGAACGCGAATAAGGCTGTGGCGGGTGGCGGGTTTTGATGTTACGTTGGCACGTTGCTGCAGCCACATTGGTCACTGTGAGACTGTGTCAGCTGGGCCTGGGTGAAATTCGCCGACAGGAGGCTACCAACGTAGTTTGGTGGCCATGGGTGTGGCAAAATCCAGGTAAAGACCAATGACGCAATTTTCAGGTTGTGTTTACCTATGATGAAGACAACGCACCTTTTATTTGGACTGCTCGTTTTGATGGGCGCTGCGATCGTCATGACCGTTGTGGCACAAGAGGTTCCTTTCGGCCAGGGGTTTAATCATCCTGATTTTCCAGAAGGAACGATTCAACAAGCGCCGGATGGAATGGAAAGGCATCAGTCGGTAGTGATTGCTGCAGGTTGCTTTGGTGCACTAACATCAATGTTTGCGGTGGTATGTTGTGGGCTGGGGCTGAATACGAATCACAGGGATGGTCCGGGGGCGCGGCTGTTAATAATCGCCGGAGCCGTTTACGGGGCAATCTTTTTGATGGTCGTCATGTTGTACTGGCAGACACTACATGACTCTTCGCAGGAACTGTTTGGTTTTCCCGTAGCAACGGCTTGGATGCTGCTGATCTTGGGACCATTACCGATATTTCTGGCGGTATTATATATGGTTATGTTTTCACAGTGGGTTTTGCTTCCGCAGGACGAGGAAATATTTAACGACATCGTGGCTCGCCGGCGAGAACGTCAGCGCTGAAATGGAACGGACCGAGTAAAGCTTATGGATCGAGCCACCATCATATTAGTCTGTGTCGGCTTCTACATGCTGATGTGTCTAACGGTTGGCTTGTGGGCCATGCGGCGTACCAGGTCAACGCGTGATTTTTTCATGGCAGGGCGTGACTTGGGGGTCGTTGTGACTGGGGTCGCCGTATTCTCAAGTACCATGAGTGGATTTGGTTTTGTTGGTGGGCCCAGTCTTGTCTACGGCTTGGGAATGAGTAGTGTCTGGATGGTAGTGGCTGCACCCATAGGATACTGTCTTACTTTTTTCTTGCTGGGGAAACGGCTTCGCCTGATGGGGGAACTTTGCGACTCCGTATCGCTACCCGACGTTGTTGCAGCCCGTTACAACAGTGAAGCATGTCGTCTGTTGACAGCGCTTTCTATTGTCCTGGGCGTCATGGGTTATTTAGGCGCACAGGTCCTGGCAATGGCTACTGTATTACGTGATGTGATTTCCAGCCATCCTGCCATCGGAAATGTTTCGCTTGAGTTTTGTATGGGGTTTGCCTGTGCGGTACTCGTGTTCTACTGTGTCACCGGCGGAATTATCGCGTCGGTCTATACTGATTTGATACAAGGGCTGATCATGGTGATCGCAGCCGTCCTGGTGTTTTTCACGGCGGTCCATTCATTCTCTGGAGGTGTTGGTAGCATCGTGCAGACGATTCAAACGGATAACCCAGAAGCGATTTCACCGTGGGGCACGTTGGGAATGGTAGGCAGCTTGTCGTGGTTTTTTATGTTTGCAGTAGGTAACGTAGGGCAGCCGCATGTGGTTACCAAGCTGATGATGAATAAACGAATTCCTGACACTCGTTATATTCTCTTGTTTTCGGTGGTTGGTTACGGGATTTCTGCACTTTTATGGATCAGCATCGGACTGGTGATGCGAGCGCACGTGTTGGCTGATTCTCACCCGGCTCTGGGCGCCAGCGATGAGGCGGCGTCGCAGTTTCTGCAGGCGTTCGCACATCCGGTTCTGGCTGGAATTGTATTCGCTGGGTTGTTTTCAGCAATTATGTCGACGGCTGACGGATTTTTAAATATTGGTGCTGCCGCCGTGGTACACGATATTCCTCGTGCACTCATCGGACGGTCATTGCATCACGAATTATTCTGGGCGCGAGTGGTTACGATGGCTTTGGCGATCGTAGCATCAGTGTTTGCTTTGTATTTGGACGATCTGGTAGCCATCCTGGGCGCTTTTGGCTGGGGGACATTTGCTGGAGCACTTGTGCCGACAGTGGCCATTGGATTTAATTGGAAACGGGCCAACGCCACCGCTGCGGTCGTCGCAATTTTGTCGAGCCTGCTCCTAAACTTTGTTATCCGATTCTGTGGAATCACTCTTCCGCATGGCTTGCAGGTGGGAGCATTGTCGCTGCTGGTATCACTGTTGCTGTTCTTTGGGATTTCTTTTTGTATGCCACAGCGGCGTATCGATCCCGACATCGAGGCAGTCATGGATATGTAACGAGAGTCGAGGGGTATGTCTTGGCTCGGGATTTCTGTTGCGACGGGCGCCGGCGTGTTCGGTGTGACAGTTATCTTGCTTGCAGTGGGCCTCCAAGCATTGGGTGGCGGTGGATTGTAACGCCGATGGCGAGGTGATCGACAGCACGGACTTCAACGGCTTAGCCCACCATTTTAGCCCCCGTGGTTAGGGTGGCGAAGGTCCCGAACGGGGTGCACTGGGCCTGCTTCTTATGGGCGCGGCGCGTTGCTTCCGGCAGTGGAATCCAGTGTGTCGTCCTGATCGATTTTGCTGTTTATCGCAAGGGGAAAAACGCCAGTGAAAACGATTTTGGAGGCCGAGCGGTTTTTTCTACACCCGTATCACCGGTAGATATTTTGACGTCTATTTTTTACTTCTTGAAAACCGATCCAGGCACTACGATTGTGGACCGGCTTGGACGGACAACGTCGATGGCTGGAACCGGAAAAACTAAGCCAAAATGGTTTGCAAAGTCTTTGTCTTCGACGATGACAACTTCTACCGACGTTTTGTCGGAGTACGGACTGCTGTGGCATTGGTGTTGTCCGGCTTGGGACGGTTTGGCGTCACCGGAAGACGTGCCTGGGGCTGCCCATTTTGAGGAGACTTTGCGGTGGCCGCAGCAGCCAACTCCCGTTGTTTTCCAGATTGGCTGGTTTTGGCCAGAAAATTGTCGATTTGAGCCTGTTCTTTGATTTGGTCGAACCGAGTGGCCATTTCAACGCGTAATTTCTTTTCCAATAACTCCTCATGCAGCAAATCTTGGACTGCAGCAAAGTCTTTGGTCACCGGCTTGGTACGGCCGATACAACGCAGGATGATAAAACGATCATGGCTGACGATAACGGGAGAGATCTCACCTGGCTGCAATTGAAATGCTTGTTTCTCGACATGTGGCTGACCGGAATAACGTGCGATCGGTGGGATCTTGCCGTTGTTGTTCCTGGAAACAGGTTCGATCGAATAGACGGATGCCAGCTGGCCAAAGTGATTGTCACTATTTGTCTCTAAAGCCTCTCGGTGGACTTTGGCCGCTCGTCGCTGGTCGCTCAATACGATGGCGAGGCATTCGATGCGTGTACCGTAATTGGATTCGAAACCTTTTCGCAGGTCTTCTTTGGTGACAACGATACCGTCATCCAACAGTTTTTTTAACGCCACAGTAGGCCAAACCACATCGGTGATATAGATTTCTGGAGTAACTCCTTCTTTTTCGGTCACCATTTTAAGCCAGCGGTCAACGTCTGCCGAACCATCACTCGTTGTAATGCCGAATGCACGTGCTGCACGTTCGATTTCTTGATTGATATCACTTTTTTCGATAGTAGCCTGCTTGTGCTGGAGTTCCTGTTTTAATAGCCGGCGGTTGATTTCGCTTTCGAGCGCTTCGACGCCATGACGTTCGACACAAGCTTCTGCGAGATGTCTAACGGTAATTTGTTTTCCGCCAATAATGGCGGCGACTCCGGGCATTCGTTGCCGCCGTGCCGGGTCGTTCAAAATCAACTGGGGGCTGGCCGCCTGTTGGATCCGTTCGAATGTTTCCGCGGCGACTTCGCGCTCTTTCTGACGGGCAATACGTTCTTCCAGCTTGGTACGCACCATTTTCATGTCTTGGCGCGAGACACTGGCAGGTGGTAGGTGTTTTTGGCATTTGAGGATAATGAACTGATTAGCAATGGAAATAATGGAGGAAATTTCTCCTTCTTTTAACGCAAAAGCAGCAGTTTCCAGTTCCCGGTTACCCATGTAGCGGCGTATGGGGGGCACAATGCCACCGTAGGCGGCACTGTTCGTGTCCTCGGAATGATCCATGGCCAGACTGGCGAACTTCTCCGGATCACCACTGGCAATCTGATGGATTTGTTCCGCTTTTTCGCGTTGCGTAACGGCAATCAAACGAACGCTTACTTTAGCCCCGTATTGCGACTCATAAGCCTCGTGAATTTCATGTTCGCTGATCTGGAGTGATTGTGCTCCGAGTTTTTGTAGGGCGAGTGTGGGCCAAATAATATCGGACCGATATTGGGCCGGTGAAATGTCTCGTTCCTGCTTGAGCATTTCGAGCCATCGTGCTTTTGGTAATCCAAATCGAGTTGCCATCGATTCGATCTCTTTTTCGACTTCTTCCCTGCTGACGCTCACTTTTTGTTTTTTGCACTCATCTAGCAACAGGGTTTTGTTAACCAAGCTCTCGAGAGTATCTTCACCAAAGCGTTTCAGGCATTCATGGGCCAAGTCTTTACGATAGATTGGCTTTCCATTGATGACTGCCACGACATTTTGAGTGGGCGCCGTTGTTTCAGAAGACGCGGTGGCAGAGCTTGCTTTTACCGATTGACTTTCCTGGCGTTGTGCATCGGCCGTTTGTAGGCCATCGAGCAGGCGAATGGCAACACAAGTGGAAATCGTAATGATTATCACCACGACAAAACTCATGCGAGTTTTCCACAATGTTTTACGTGGTTTTTGTGTTGTCGCGTCCTTACGGTCCATGACGGTTACTCCACTAAATGAGAATCTGTAGATGATGGGTGGCAAAGTATAGATATCAGGGAATAGTGGGTCAAGATTAGGGCGGAGCATGCTATCACTGCAGCGACAGCAAAAGGTGTGGTCTGCGGGGTAATCTATGGGAGGCCAATACTCCAACAGTTTTTTGGCGGCCTAAATTTTCCATACAACGCTGTGGCCTGACTCGGTACTGTCTGTGGGGCGTCCCCCCTCTCGCGGCTCTCTACCGGGTACGATACCATGCAAATATGTCTACGTTTTCCGAGGCAAATACTTCCAACGAAGAGCTAACCAAGCCAGTGCAGTTCTTGCAAGGTGTCGGCCCTCAGCGCGCAGCAATGCTTCATCGCATGGGACTGCGAGTGGCAAGGGACGTGCTATTTCATTTTCCACGTGACTACCAGGACATGAGTGAGTTGTGTACGGTCGACCAATTGGAAGAAAACAGTCCAGCTAGCGTTTGTGGCTACGTGGAAGAAATCGAATTGCGCAGTATGGGTCCCGCTCGGTCCGTATTGTGTGTGCTTATCCGTCAAGATCAACACTACCTGCGTGCCATCTGGTTTAACCAGCCTTTTATGAAAGAGCGATTTTCGCGTGGCCAGAGGGTGATTTTGTCGGGGAAGGGTCGTTTCAAGGGAGGACAATGGGAACTAACACATCCAAATGTAGAAGTGTTGGCAGAGAACCAGGAAGTTACCGCAGGCCGGATCCTGCCGATTTATCCTACCACCGAAGGCCTTTCCCAGTACCAGATCCGTCGGATCATTGAGCATCTCCTTGCGACTTGCTTGGAGGAAATAGAGGAGGTGTTTCCACGGCAATATTTAACGAGTCATTTAATTCAGCCGTTACGAGAAGCATTGCCGCAGATTCATTTTCCAGCCGATCGAGAAAGTCTAGAACGAGCCAGGCGGCGGTTTGTCTATCAGGAGCTTTTCATCTTGCAGCTGGCCTTGACGTTGCGGCGTTACCGTTTAAAAACTCAAAATCAGGCTGCCGAACTTCCCGTTACGGCGCGTGTTGATGCGCGTATTCGCCGTTTATTGCCGTTTGAGCTGACTGCATCGCAGAACGAGGCCATTCAAGAGATTGCTGCGGATATGGCCCAGTCCGTTCCAATGAACCGGCTTTTGCAGGGAGATGTTGGGAGTGGCAAAACGGTGGTTGCTGTCTACGCCATGCTAGTGGCGGCATCTCACGGCCAGCAAGCCATTCTCATGGCGCCAACGGAAGTTTTGGCGCAGCAGCATTATCAGACATTAAAGCGTTTGTTGCAGAATAGTCGCGTCAGATTGGAATTGTTGACCGGATCTCTTGCTGAAAAAGATCGTGATCATCTGAAACAACGGGCCATTGCTGGTGAGTTAGACGTAGTGGTTGGCACTCAGGCTTTGCTGCACGGAGGGATTGAATTTCCTGACTTGGGGTTGGTCGTCATTGATGAGCAGCACAAGTTCGGTGTGCAGCAGCGAGCCGGATTACGAAGAACAGGTTTGGCTCCACATTATTTAGTGATGACGGCGACTCCTATTCCGCGAACCATCTCGATGACCTTATTTGGAGATTTGGACGTGACATCACTGCGTGACAGTCCCCCAGGAAGACTGCCGGTACAAACTTATTGGGGACAACCTGGGCAACGCTCCAAATGGTGGGAATTTTTTCGACGTAAACTACGCGAAGGACGTCAGGGGTATGTTATTGTACCCCGAGTCGAGACTGCAGAGTCGTCAGTGACAAAAAGCATTGATGAGGCTTTTGAGGAATTAGCGAATGGAGAATTGGAAGCATTTCGGGTCAACCTTGTACACGGTCGTTTAAGTAGCCAGGAAAAAGTAACCGCGATGTCAGAATTTCGGCGTGGGAAAACTCAAGTTCTTGTCGCGACTTCGGTAGTCGAAGTCGGTGTTGATGTTCCTAACGCTACGGTCATGACCATTGAGGACGGCGACTGTTTTGGATTGGCCCAACTGCATCAGTTGCGTGGCAGGGTTAGTCGTGGTACCTATCCAGGGTATCTTTGCGTGTTCGCTGACCCCAGCAGAGACGAAGCTCGACATCGCTTAGAAGCGTTTGTGGCCAGCCAGGACGGTTTTGAGTTGGCAGAGACCGATTTTCGTTTGCGCGGACCAGGGGACCTGTTTAGTAGTCGGCAACATGGATTGCCGCCATTAAGGGTAGCCGATTTGATTCGCGACCAAGGGGTACTCGATGAGGCGCGTCGCGATGCACAACAGCTGATGGACGCGGATAGCGATTTAGCGGAAGCCCAGCATGCCAGATTACGCCGGATGGTGCTGGCCCGGTATGGCCGTGCGCTCGATCTGAGTGATGTCGGGTAGTTGCTGGTCTGGGGTGTCAGCGATCCAGCGCCTGTCCCTCTGTTTCATGAACTGATTTTGAGTGTCTCCCCTGGTATTGGCAAGCTGCAATACATAAAACAACAATGTGAACAACGAATCATTTGTCAATTCTGTACCTTGTCGCCCAGCCATAATGGCTGAAACCCTTGGCTTGTCCTTCGGCAGTGAATGGGTCTTACGCGACATGACTTTAGACATACCACCGGGTCGATTTCTCGGTATCGTTGGCCCGTCGGGTTGTGGTAAGACATCGTTGTTGAGAATGGTCGCCGGTTTGGAAATTCCAACGATTGGAAAATTGTCTGTTGCCGACGGCAGTGACGATGGCATTCCGCGTCGGTCGTTTGTTTTCCAGGATCCGCATTTGTTACCTTGGCGTGATGTGGTTGGGAATGTACGTCTGCCTCTGGAATTGGCCGATGTTCCCTTAGACTTATCCCCTGATGTTGTAGATCGAGTCCTGCGAATGGTTGGGCTACGAGACGAAGACCGTGCCAAGTATCCTCATATGCTGTCAGGTGGTATGCGGATGCGAGTCTCGTTGGCACGAGCCTTAGTGAACCGTCCTGGCCTTCTTTTGTTTGACGAACCGTTTGCAGCACTCGACGATTTATTGCGTCAGCGATTAAATGAAGATTTGTTACAACTTTGGCAGGATGAGCAATGGACGGTGTTGTTTGTGACCCACAATGTGAGTGAGGCCGTTTATCTCAGTCAAGAAGTGTTGGTGATGAGCCCACGACCTGGTTCGATTCAAGCGACAGTACCAATTCCGTTTGGTTATCCACGTACTCCGGAACTTCGCAGTTCTAGTGAATTTGCCAGCCTGACCGGCGAACTGAGCAGGATGTTGCGAAGTTCAAGGCCAATGTAGTCTTGTCGATTCCTTTATTTTGTCGAGGTGTGAAGTTTCGAAAACTTGGTGGAAGGTTACAGAACTTGTTGCCACTAGCCTCAAGAAAAGGCAGGTTCCACACGCTGGTTGGATTAAGACCGTTCGTAGGTGGAACGAGTCACTCGTAGAGCTGGTCACTGCAGAGTTGGTTTTTCCGTCGGGTCTTGTTTGATCAGATCTTGAGCTGGTTTGTCGCACTATTGGAAAGTTTGCTGCGAAATGAAAATGCAATGGATACTTAGCCTGTACCGATTTGTTTTTCCACCAGCGGTGGTGCTACTGTTGTTATTGTTGACGTGGCAGTTGGCGGTTTCCTTGCTGGAGATCAAGTCGTATTTTTTACCATCTCCGGGCGAAGTATTCTTAGCGGCGATACGTATTCGTGGCGAACTAGCGGTGGCGATTGTGTTGACGTTGCGCGCGGCTTTCTGTGGATTTTGTTTCAGTATCGTGATCGGTTCATTGGTGGCATTGATTTTTGCTCAGTTGTCTTGGGTTCGGTATGGTTGTTTTCCCTATGCGGTATTACTTCAGACGGTACCGATTGTTGCCATTGCACCTTTGATGATTAATTGGCAAGGCCCTGGATTTGGTAGTGTGGCCTCGATTGCGTTTATTGTCAGTGCTTTTCCGATTATTGCCAATGTGACTGCAGGATTAACATCAGTGGATCAAGGTCTCTTGGAATTATTTCGGCTATATCGAACAAGCCGACTAAAAACAGCGATGAAGCTGCAGGTACCGCACGCGATTCCGAATTTAGTGACTGGCGCACGTACCTCTGCCGGTTTGGCAGTAATCGGTGCGATTGTGGGAGAGTTTTTTGCAGGAAACTCAACACGGCATCATGGCTTGGGGTTCATGATTCCACAGCGGATCCACTGGCTCAAGACAGACGAGGCGTTTGCAGCGGTGCTGGCGGCGACGTTGCTTGGCATGGTTCTTTTTTGTTTGGTCAGTCTACTTCGGGTGACATTACTTGCCCGTTGGTGCCGTGCGCGTTCATGACAGGAGAGATTCGGGTATCAATGTTGCTGCCGGTGCATTAACGACGATATTTAATTTCACGCCACAGCGTGATTGAGGTTATTCCTGTTTCTTGGATTTGTGCCTGTGTTGATGTTTCAAAATACTGTGCATTTCGGCTAATGTATGTTGGACAGGATTGGTTGATGGTCAACGTTGAAAAGTTGAATTGGAAAAAACCGAATGGCATCACCAATTCGATTTGCGGGTTGTCAACGAATGGTTAGTACTTTTTAGTTCCATGGTCTATGCCTATGTTCCACCGTAGAACTCCACCACTATTGTTTTATGGATTGTTGTCACTCGCCATGTTGGGCTGCCAACCTGATCGTGATGAACCGTCGTCGTCATCATCGTTGTCATTGTCATTGCAACTAAATTGGTTTCCCGAAGTGGAGCACGGCGGGTTCTACGCCGCCCAGGTACATGGATATTTTGACCAAGAAGGATTGTCTGTCGAAATCTTGCCTGGAGGACCTAATGTGCCGGTCGTTCAGACGCTTGATACTGGCCGTGTTGATTTTGCCGTAACCAACGGTGACCGGGTTGTGTTTGCACAAGACGCTGGCGTGGAAATGGTTGCATTAATGGCCCCCATGCAAAATAGTCCACGGTGTATCATGGTGCATCGAGAGTCAGGAATAACCTGCCTGGAAGCATTGCGTGATGTGACTTTGGCGGTGAGTAGCGGGCCGGCATTTTACAAGTACATGGCGCACCATTTGCCTTTGGAAAATGTGGAGACAGTTGCTTACCCTGGTAGCATTGCACTCTTTTTAAAAAATCCTCGGTTAGCGCAACAAGCTTATGTTTTTAGTGAACCCTATCTGGCTCAACAGCAGGGAGCTGACCCTCTTGCCCTGATGGTGTCGGAGCTCGGTTATAATCCGTATTCCAGCTTGCTTGTTGCGAGACGTGCTTTTGTGGAAGAACAGCCTGATTTAATGAGGCGTTTCGTAAGGGCAGTCGTGCGAGGTTGGAAGCATTATTTACATGAACCGGCGGAGACGAATCGTTTGATCCAGGCACTCAACCCGGACATGACTCCAGACGTCCTCGACTATGGAGTTCAGCAAATTGCCAAATTGTGCCGACCACAAGATTCTCCTTCAGCGACCTTTGGGGCAATGACTGGTGATCGCTGGCAGACCCTTGTAGACCAGCTTATCGAAATCGGGTTGGTCGAAACCGTTGAACATGACACCGAAAAAATATTCACGAATGAGTTTTTACCCAGGGAAACCAATTGAAATCAGATGGCGATTTGCGATGTCAATACGGATGGATCGCAACGATCTGGTGCCTTTTCACTGGCGACCTTGCGACAGGAGTCATGGCGCGAGCAAAACGCTGGGAGAGAGGTCCAAGGCCGATTTCGTTTCAAATCACTTAGCAAATTCAAATGCTAAACCATTCTGGGAACATTAGTTCTGCGCCAGCTGGCTGTCCACCGAGTTCGTTACAAATGGTGATGAGTTGGCCCCATAAGTAAGTTGCATAACTCGAATCACAGCGGACTTGAAACCGCGGCACTTCATACTGGGATAATCTTGTGATACCACAAGTCACTCCGGCAACACGTGTCATCACTAACGTGTCAGGGGGAATGGTATCCCAGTTGATACCGCATGTTTGAGCCAACAGACTGTAGGATTTTGAGCCAGTAACAAGGAAAATGGCGTCCTGACGCTCGAACAGTAGAAATTCGTCACTTTGGTTCTCGAGTGGTAGGACCCATGCTGGCGTCGACTGGTTTGGCGCAAGCTCGACGAGGAATTCGTCGTTTCCAGTTCGAACGACGCGTTGTCCATTGGCTAAGTCATACGTTGTGGCAAATATTGCCACGGGGATGTTGGCCTGGTGTTGCCGGAGCCATTTTTCGGCGCCGGCGCCTTTTACGGTCCAGGTTGGCAGTCCGCTGATATCGCAGATTGCCAATTTGTCGAGGACCGTGTCCTCTTGCGCTCCCTGGGTGAGACGAACCGCGAACAAATGTCCGGAGACAGTTTTCCAGGTAGCCCCTAGTTGTTTGAGATCGGCGTGAATCGGACTGTGGCTTGTTAGTTCAGTCATGGTGGGAGAGTCATTTCGTAATACTGACAGGGGAGCGTTCAGCGGTTGCCAGTCTGAGTGATTGGTGCCGTCTAACGAATCTTTGCCTGTGGGAAAACTTTTATATCGTACCGCGCTGGTCTAACCTGTTCATCTAATGTTCGTCCAACTGCTGTCTTTTACCTTGTGGATCATAAAAAGGCAGTTCTGTCACATGGCAGGTAGCCATGCTTCCGTTGTCAGTGCGAATATGGAGTGGCGTACCGGGGGTACTGAGATGCGGTGGGACAAATGCGAGCCCAAGGGGCACACCAAGTGTTGACTGATGTGCGATGCTGGTAACCCGGCCCGCAATTTCACTTCGGTCAATTACCAGGTGGCATTCCTTGGGTAGAGGTCCACGATAATTCGTCGGAAATTGAAACCCGACCAATTGCCGGGTCAAGGTTTTGTTGGTGCTGATTTCCAAGCTGCGTTTTCCCAGGAAAAATGGTTTCTTGCGGTAAATCAAGGGCTGCAGGTTAGCTTCTCGTGGTGTGGTCAAGGCGTCGGTATCTTGTCCGACGATGATGTGGCCTTTTTCAAGACGTAACAATCGCTGTGCTTCTACACCGAATGGACGAATACTTGCTGATTGGCCCGCTGTCATCAGGGCGTCCCAGACGTGACGGCCTTGTGATGCCGGTACGTGAATTTCATATCCTAATTCACCAATGAAACCAACTCGTAGCAGCAAGGCGGGGACCTCGGCTATCTGGGCATGGCGTATACCGGAAAACGGAAATGCTTCGTTAGAAAGGTCAATGTTTGTGACCGCGGCCAACACTTTTCGGCATCGAGGGCCTGCGATGTTCATCGCGGTGTACTGTCCTGTCAGGTTTATTAAGTCAACCTGGGACTGCCATAGAAGCGCCCAACGTTGCATTTCACGAAAAAAATTGCCACCTCCCGAAGTCGTTGCAGTGAGATAAAATCGACGGTCGGACAAGCGTGCTACAATGCCATCATCAATAATCACGCCTGTCTCATCACAGGCAACCCCGTAGCGCAGTGTTCCGGTTTTCTGTTTCGTGAACGATCCGATGTAAGTTCGGTTGAGGAAATCTACAGCATCGGTTCCGCCGATATGGATCTTGGCCAAGGTTCCCAGGTCGATCAGGCCGACACTGTTTCGGACGGCGAACGCTTCGTTCAAGATGCATTGTTCACGCGACTGCGTACCGTCGTGATAAAATTCAGGTCGCAACCAGCCACCAGCGACGTGGACCAACCGAGCGTTGTGAGTGAGGTGCCAATCGTGCATTGGGGTACGACGTTCTGGGTGGAATCGACGTCCGGCCAGCAATTCAAGGGGGACAGGTTGGTGAAAAGGTCGTGAAGTGGTGGTGCCTGTATTTTCAATGGATGCTTCATTAAGTTTTGCCAGAATACGTACGGCGTTCATGTTGGAAAGTTTGCCTTGGCTTGGTCCCATTCCTACCGTGGAGTAGCGTTTGAGCAATTCGATATTGTCATAACCTTCCTGGTGCGAATGCACAAAGTCGGCCAGATGAAGATCTTCGTCGAAATCGACAAAGTTTTTCTTGCCTGGATGTTCAAACACAGGATAGGGATGGCTGTGGGCTATGTCGGTTGGCGCGACAGCAGCCGATGGTGTGGCCGCAGCGAGACCGAGGTAGGCCGCGGTAGCCAAGCCAGCCTGACGACCATCTTCGATCTGTTCTGACCAATGAAAAACACCACGTAAACGCCCGGCGGTAAATACTCCGTTTGGTAGTGAAGTCGGTACCAATTGCTGGAGGTCCGAGTTATAGCCAAATCTGGCACCGGATTGGTAAAGGATGTCCGCACACGGCGTCCAACCAACACTGACTGCAATTCCATCGCATTCAATAAGCTTGCTGTCCGCCGATGTTAATTGTCCTGTAGGGTTGAGAGGCACGACTTTTACTTTGCCAACACGTGTTTCTCCGTTGGACTTCACGGCCATCGCTTCGGCAATTGCCTCTCCACGGTAAACCGGGATATTAGCAGCTGCCTCAGGTTCGAGTGTATCGTGGCACTCTGATCGTAAATCCACAACCGCTTTTATCTTCACGCCGGCCTCCAACAGGTCACGGGCAACGGTGTACCCTTCGCTGTTGGCTGTTAGGACGACCGCGGATTCAAAAGGTCGGACAGCGTAGAGGTGCAGAAGTCGTTGTGCAGCGGAACCCAGCATCACGCCGGGCAAATCGTTATTTTGAAAAACCGCAGGCTGTTCGTAACAGCCACTGGCAATAATGAGGGACTTGGCGCGTAACTTGGTGAGACGCTTTGTGTCGACGAGCGCGACCCAATGATCAGCATAACATCCCGCTGCCTGGGTTGACATTCGCAACTTCACGCGTTCGTGTTGACGAGCGCGGTTGACTAACGTCTTTAGTTCGGCTTGGGCGTTGGAATCACCTGCCCATTGCCAAGCCAAGCTGCCACCAGGGTGTGGCATCTCGTCCACAACGAGTACGTCCGCACCTGCCTCTGCCGCAGTCAGCGCGGCGGATAAGCCAGTAGGACCTGCACCAATAACAAGCACATCACAGAATGCATAATCTTTTGGGGTGCGCCGAGCTGTCCAGCCCTTCAGGACACGTCCCAATCCTGCAACCTGGCGCATCTGGTTCTCGTAGAAAGGAAATAGTAGTCGTGGTGTATGGAAAGCTTTGTAATAAAATCCAACAGGCAAAAACTTGGCGAAATACTCGGTGACTTGTAACCAATCACGTTTGAGACTGCCTCGTGTATTAACGGTTCGTACGTCCAAACCTTCTTCAATCGGTAGCATATCACCACGAAGGTTAGTTCTCTGTGCATCTTCGACTAAAAAGTTTGCATCGTGGTTTGCCAGGCTGTAGATGCTTCGTGGGCGGTGGTACTTGAAGCTACGAGCCATCAAGCGAACGCCATTTGCCCACAGAGCGGTTGCCAATACATCCCCCGCATATCCTTTGTAGGTCTCGCCTTCGAATTGGAACGAGAGTGTTTGCTGGCGGTCGATCCATTCGCCAGGTCGTGGAGCTAGTCGGCTATTCATCACGGAGAGGGTGCTCCATACAGATAGGTTCCCAGAAAAACATCGGTCTGATTGTCACGTTCTGCGATAAACCAAGTACCGCTGGGCAAGTGGTACCACCATTCTCGTTTGATTCCAGGATGACCATTACGATGGAAAACATAACCAGCCCAGGTTTCGTTGTCGACTTGATCTGGATCTGGTGTTTCGCGGAATTCACCGCCAAAATGGAACTCTTGTGCGGGGCGCGGACCGTTAATCGGGCAATGGATTATTTTCATTGGGAAACCTGTTTTCAGTGGCCGACTGCTGCGGCACCTTTTTCACCGACTAGTTCGAAGTTGCGAAATCGGTCGAGTGCAAACGATGTGATCAATGGATGTTGTTCGTCCCGAGCGATTGTGGCTGCCATGGTCTCACCACTGACGGGAGTCGCTTTGAAACCCCATGTTCCCCAGCCTGCATCAATGTAAAAGCCACCAATAGGAGTCTTGCCCATGATGGGTGAGAAATCAGGGGTCATGTCACACAATCCGGCCCACTGGCGCAGCACGTTAATCTGGCCAATTAACGGAAACATGTCTGCCAAATGGCCGCTGAGAGATTCGGCAAAATCGAGAGTAGACCGCATGGAGACCAGTTCGCCTGGATCAAGCGATGCGCCGGCAACAAGTTCTCCGCGCGACGATTGGCTGACGTATAAATGTAGGCTTGCCGAGACAACGATGTGATTGAGCCAAGGCTTGAGTGGCTCCGTGACCATTGCCTGCAGTGGATGAATAACCAGTGGTGTCCTGAGTCCGGTCATTTGGGTGATGTGAGTCGTCCATCCCGCGACGGCACTGAGTACCCGACGAGTTTTTACAAAACCGTGGTCGGTATGGACACCAGCGACATGCCCGTCACGGACTTCAATGTCAGTTACTTCTGTCTGTTGGTGTATCTCGACACCAAGTTCGTCGGCACCTCGAGCGTAGGCCCAAGCGACTGCGTCGTGGCGTGCTATGGCACCGGGAGGATGGAACAAGGCTCCATGGACTGGTGGCTGGTGGCCACCACATTCCAAATCTATTTCCGGTAACCGATCCTTGATGAAGTGACGATCAACGACACGACTGTCAACTCCTAAATGCTTGTTGACTTCTGCCCTCCAGCGCATCGTGTTGAGAGACGAGGGAGAGTGCGCGAGAGTGAAATGGCCTCGTTCCGAGTAAAATAAATTGAATTTCAATTGTCGTGATAGATCTTGAAACAGTTCGACACTACGTTGATAAAATCTAACCCCCTCCGGGGTCAGGTAGTTGGAACGGACAATCGCCGTGTTTCGACCGGTGCCACCTCCTCCCAGGTAGCCTTTTTCCAACACGGCGATATTAGTAATGCCATGGTTAGTTGCCAGGTAATAGGCTGCGGCCAGGCCATGTCCGCCACCACCGATAATGACAACGTCATATTCATCTTTGAGATTTTCGGGCGCGCGAAACATCCGTTTTTCGGGATATTTCTTTCCAAGGGCAAATCGGAGTAGGCGGTAAGGCATGTTAGGGGTGTTATTCTGTGTGGTGGCATTCTGTGTCGTGGCATTGTCCAGGGCGGGGCAGCGGTATGTGTTCCGGGCCATGTGGGCCGGACTTTATCAATACGTGTTGTCAAAAGTGGAGTTCGCAGGGGCTGACACTGGTAGGAAAACTATTTTCTTGCGCTGTGGTCCCTTGCGGTAAGTCGCGCCGAGAGTGGGTGGGTTATTACTGATTGGCAGGTAGTTTGTATTGTTGGATGCGGGGCTGTTTTCTGACAATTTGTTGAAGCGTAACTTGTCATTCCATGGAATCCTTTCCATTTAGAAGAATGTCAAATACTCTTCAATTTCCCAACGGGTGACCTGGCGGTCGTAAGTTTCCCATTCCCGGGTCTTTAATTCAATGAACTCGTCAGCCACAGGGCCGAGCGCACTTTTGATCACGTCGTCTTTTTGCAATTGTTGTACGGCCTCCCACAGTGATTGTGGTAAAATTTGAATGCCTGATTGGAGAATTTCGCCTAATGGCTTTTCATAGAGGTTACCGAGGTTGGGTTGGCCCGGATCTATTTTTTTATCGATTCCATCCATTCCGGCCGCGACATAAGCCGCTAGAGCCAGATAAGGGTTACAGCCAGCAGAGACAGTTCGGTCTTCGAAATGGCCGGGGCCTGCCGTACGAATCATCTGTGTACGGTTGTTGTCCCCATAGCTTACAAATGCCGGTGTCCAGGTGAAGCCAGATCGGCTGGAGTATAAGCCTGAGCCCAGTTGTAACCGCTTGTAGCAGTTTACTGTAGGGCTGGTCACTGCGCACAGGGCGCGAGCGTGATGTAACACTCCTCCAATAAAATGGTACGCTAATTCAGAACATCCCAGCCCTCGACTGTCGGACGTTGATTCAAACAGTCCCTGGCCCGTGTTCGCGTCGGCCAAGTGAAAGTGAACATGGAGGCCGCTGCCGGTACGGTCGCTGAACGGTTTTGGCATGTGTGTTGCAATGGCCCCGAATTTTTTCGCGGTTTGCGACGTCGCCATTTTAAAAAAAGTGATCCGATCGGCGGTGGTCAAAGCATCAGCGTATTCGAAATTGATTTCATACTGTCCATTACCATCTTCGTGATCGGTCTGGTATACTCCCCAGCCAAGCTGATTCAGAGAAGTGGTCAATTCTTGCAAGTAAGACATGGCTGGTGCCATAGAGCGGTAGTCGTAACATGGTTTGGCAAGGTGGTCGACACCGTCCGGGTCCCAGGGTTGAATCGAGCCATCTTCGTTGCGCGTCACCAGGAAATGTTCTGGTTCCATGCCGACATTGAAGACATAGTCGCGGTCACGAATATCAGACAGTACACGTTTCAAGATCGTCCGTGGACAATAGGGGTGGGACTTGTTATCCACGAATAAATCCGAAGCGAAACGAGCAGAATTCGGTAACCAGGGCAACGGTGTATAACTGTTCAAATCAATTCTTGCCATCATGTCGTGTGAATGAGGGCCTTGCCCCGCTCCCCACACGGCGGCTCCGGCAAAACCAGCACCTTCGTCGATGACACCGTCAAAACTGTCTACTGGTACCATTTTAACTTTGGCTGCTCCATGTAAATCCACAAACTGGACCAGCAAAAATTCGATGCCGTCGTTTTCTAACTGTTGACGGACTTGTACTCGGTCAGCCATTATTGACACACTCCTTGTTGTTTCTATTTAGGCAAACGAAAATCGATTCAGGGGCGTGGGAAGCATGTTAATCATTGTTGGGCGGAACGCTTTTTATGGCTGGGCGGAACGCTTTTTATGGCTGGGCGGAACGCTTTTTATGGTTGGGCGGAACGCTTTTTATGGTTGGGCGGAACGCTTTTTATGACACTGCGGTGAGCCTGGAAATGATCGGTCTGCCTGTGCCACCATGCCCCCATTTACCTCGATTTTATTGGCTGGAGTCATTGAATCGCTTAGTCTGGGATGCATAGTTGTCGTTTTCTGATTTGAACTTCCACACGATGAACGTGGCGAATACTACCAGGCAAATAGATGCCATGGCCCCCTCCCAGCCGACAAGCGGGTAAAGCGGGCCAAGGTTTAGCGGATTGGTAGACCATGTTTCAACCAGTCCTGTTTTAATCATATTGTTTCCTGTTTCTAGACTGAAGGTAGTGATTGCCTGGTTCAATGGAAAGATGCATGGAAAATAAATGCTTTTCTGAAAAATGCAAATACTTTCAGGTTAAAAAATTCGTTCCTGCCTTTTGGACGGATTCGATTTCAGCGACCTGCTGATTTTCTAATTCGACCAGTTCGTGATCCAGACCAGCTAGTTCGATTTCTGGTGGGATGCGCAAAACTCCACAACGTTTGATGATCCAGGTGAGGAGATAACAGGGAATAAAACCGAGCAATAAAAACATGATCACTGCGCCGGCCAACTGGCCCCAGGGTGTGATAGGCGCAAAACCTTCATGGGGTGAACTGGGATATCCCCATAACAGAAATCCTGCCACGATGACGCCGATTGTACCGCAGTATCCATGGATGGCAACGGCGCCTACTGCATCGTCAATTTTGAATTTCTTTTCGACTAGGTAATGGAGGCGGTAGCCACAATAGACCCCTAGCATGGCAATCAGAAAGGCCTGAACTGGATGATACAAGTCATTCCCCGCCGATGCCGTGATAATGCCCCCCAAGCCACCTTGAAATGTCCAAAAAGCGTCACCATGCGACACCCAATATCCCATGATTAACCCCCCTGAAAGTGAAAGAAGGAAGTTAAACGTAATAGCGCTCAACGTTGTAGGTGTGAGGTAGATGGTAGTGGCAGAATAAAACGTTTCGCCCTGGGGAGCAATATTCCAAATAGGGATATTGCACGCTGCGTAAAATCCCCAAAACCCGGTGTAGATCAGAAACATTCCGATTGCCACGAGCCACATATTGTGTGCGGGAATAATGCGCGGAGATCCATCTGGACGAAAACGACCGATTCGCGGTCCGAGATGAATTAAAATTGCCAACGCCGAACCTCCTGCGACGCCGTGGATGACTCCGGAAGCGTAGGCGTCGTGATAGCCTAAAATCTTTACCATCCATCCGTGTTCAGACCAGCCCCAGGCCGCATCAATGATCCAAGTCACGCTGCCTACGAATAGGGCCAGAACCCAGAAAGCTGCGGACCGGATGCGTTCAATCACAGCACCCGAGAGAATGGACCCGGCTGTCCAAGAAAATAATAAAAAAGCGGCCCAGAAAACACCATTTAATCTCGCCCAAGTGGCCGTATCCTCTGATGTGATTTCTGCCTGCGTGGGATTGCCGCCCATGTGCGTTCCCATGAGTTCACTCCACGGTAACGCCCATCGTGCTGGAGCCAACTCGCCTGTAATACCAGGGCCGCCTTGTATTCCGAAGTAGATCCACCAACCGAAAAGATAAAAACCAATGGTGATCACAGGGATCAACATCGCATTTTTCATGAGCGTATTGATCTTGTTTTTTTCCCGTGCCATGCCGACTTCGTACAGGCAGAAGCCGACATGGACCAGAAACATCATGACGACGGTAACCCAGTAATAAAATTCCGTAAAGATGACCGTCAGGGCATTGAGTTCATTCTCCACGCGTTGGTTCTCCCGGAATCCAATTGGTTCCCGCCAATGGTAGTTTTGCCATCGCCGCTGCCTCCACCGTCAAGGCTACCAGGTCTTCGGGCTCCAGGTGGTGTACGTTGGATTTGCCGCACGCCCTGGCCAGGGTGGTTAGCTCCATGGTCATGACTTGTAAATAGTTTTTCAGCCGCTGTGCTCCCCATTGTGGATCGAGCCGTTTTTCCAGTTCTTTGTCTTGGGTCGTAATTCCTACGGGACAAAGTCCAGATTGGCAGTGATGGCAATATCCGGGTTGTACCCCCAGTGTCTCGTAGTCAGCCGTCGCATCGATATTTTCACCGTCGCGAACCCAGGAGTCACTGTTGCAGCCCAGTGCCATTAAAGCTCCCTGACCGATTGAGACGGCATCTGCGCCCAACGCCAGTGCTTTGGCAACATCCGCTCCGCTACGCACTCCACCGGAAATGATCAGTTGTACCTGTTCGGAAACACCCATTTCGTCCAACGCTTCGACTGCTAGTCGTACTGCGGGTAGCGTGGGGATTCCTGAGTGTTCAATGAAAACTTGTTGTGTCGCTGCTGTTCCTCCTTGCATGCCATCGACCACGACGACGTCGGCGCCAGCTTTGACAGCCAGCTTGACGTCTTCCTTGACCCGGGTCGCGCCCAGTTTGACATAAATGGGGATCTGCCAGTCGGTAATCTCGCGCAGCTCCTCAATTTTGATAGCCAGATCGTCTGGTCCTGTCCAGTCTGGATGCCGACAGGCCGAGCGCTGGTCGATGCCTTCCGGCAAAGTTCGCATGCTGGCAACGCGGGGACTGATTTTTTGACCTAGCAGCATGCCACCGCCACCAGGTTTGGCTCCTTGACCGATAACGATTTCAATGGCGTCAGCCTGGGCGACATGCTCTGGATTGAAGCCATAACGAGAAGGCAAGCATTGATAGACGAGTGTTTTTGACGACAGGCGTTCTTCGGGCGTCATACCACCATCACCGGTGGTTGTGCTGATTCCCATCTGGCTGGCTGCGCGGCCGATGGATTCCTTGGTAGGAGCCGACAGGGATCCGAAACTCATGCCGGCAATCGTGATGGGAATGTCCAGTTCAACGGGGCGTGATGCGCGGTTTTTACCCAAGACGGTTCGCGTTTCACATTTTTCTCGGTATCCTTCAAGTGGGTAGCGAGATGCCGACGCCGTTAGGAAAACCAAGTCATCGAATGTTGGCAACTGACGTTTGGCTCCCAGTCCTCGGATATCGTAGACTCCTCGTTCTGCGGCTAGCTGGATATAGGAAATGACCGAGCGATCGTAGGAACTGCTTTCCTCGAGATGGGGCCGGTTGTTTACCATGAGAAAGGCGTCTGTGGTTAGTGGTCAGTGGAGTAGAGAGTTTGGATTTGGACAAAAAATGGTGCCCCGTCCATTCCGTCTGTTAATCATTTATGCTAATCGTTTAATAGTCTTGTGCGGCGTCTGCGTTCCAGTGATACAGTTTGCGTGCCGACGCAATGCGTTTGAATTCTTGAGGATTATGTTTCAACTGGGCTCGGCTGAGTAAATTAGCAAGTGCCTGATGATCGTCATCGGTCATGGGTTCTTGTTGCGCATCAGCGCCGAGGTCGTTGATTTGACCTCGTACATAGATAACAGCCTCATACAGCGAATCGCCCAAGCCATTGCCTGCATCACCGCAGACCACGATACGTCCAGCTTGGGCCATGAACCCCGACATGTGTCCCACACTTCCACCCACCACAATCTCACCACCTTTTAATGAGATACCGCAACGGCTGGATGCATTTCCTGAGATGAAAAGCAGCCCTCCGTGCGCGGATGCACCAGCACAGGTGGAAGCATTTCCAAGTACCCGGACTGAGCCAGACATCATGTTTTCGGCAACGCCACAACTTGCATTGCCATGAATTGTAATTTCAGCCTCACGATTCATTCCGGCGGCGTAGTAGCCAGCATGCCCTTGTATTTCAACATGGCCAGCTGCACTCATACCGACAGCGATGCTGTGATGACCTGCCGGATTCTGTATTACTAGCTGTCTACCGGCCAGTTGATCCTTATCGCCATGTAAAAAGGCGTTTACTTGGCGTAGTGATTGTGTTGCCAGGTCAAATACCACGGCATCCTCATGCAAATTAGCATCTACAGTTGCCATGAGTAAATTTCCTCTGGTGCTGGCTCAAACATTTGAGCATCATCAATGCCAGGAAGGTGCGCTAACGCACGGAATTCTGATCCGACGGCAACGTAATGGTCTGTTTCCGCCACGACGGCGGGTTTACAGGCAAATGCATCGCGGACAAGCGTCAGCTGTTGAGTGGTCGCCATGAGCAGTGTGTAAAAACCGTCCAGATCATGGAAAGCAAGTTTCAAGGCTTCATCCAGATCGACTCCGGACCGAAGACGCCATTCGATGTAACGGCAAGCCGCTTCGGTGTCGTTGTCCGTATCGAAGTGCAGTCCATGGCGTTCCAGCATGCGCCGGAGCATATAAGGATTCGAGAGTGACCCATTGTGTACTAGACAAAAATCTTCGCCTGCAGTAAATGGATGTGAATGGACAGGCGTCACTGCTGACTCCGTAGCCATTCTCGTATGACCAACACAATGGGATCCGGAAATGGATGTAAACTTGTAGCGACGGGCAATATCCTTTGGTTCTCCTGTATCTTTGTAAACGTCCATCGAACGACCTGCCGAAAGCAAGTGCAGTGTCGGATCGATTTGCCTCAGCCAGTTTACGAATTGTTCACGATCCAGCGTAGTGGTAATGACGGCGTGGTTCTCCAGTGATCGGACCTGTCCTCCATCATCTCCGGAACCGTTCCAGTCTTCGTGAAGCGATGTTTCGAGCGAATCCCAATTGTATTGGCGGTCGTTCGTGTGAACGCTATACCGTTTCCACGGGGCATCGACAGGATCATGAAACACAGCCAGGCCACCAGAGTCCGGACCCCGCGCAGCCATACAGGTAAACATGGGCGTCAGCCAACGGCCGAGATCTTGTTGCCCATGTTCTGTTTTTGCCAAAAGCCCAACAATTCCACACATAGCGTTAGAAGGTGTTCTGAAACCCTTTACCAGCAGTCAATGTTAGTGTGTTAATCCAGAGATTTACCACTTTTGTTCGTAGAAACGTACCTTGGAAACGAACTTTAAACTTTAACAGTCAGAGCGTGGCTTCGCGAGGGCCCACAGGGACGATTTCATCCAGTTTGGGGGCGTTGTTTAGCGATTTCCTGCGAAGTTCCTGTTCCGAGCCCTTCAGGTTTACCCTAACGGAGGTTTCGTTTTTACCTGCTTATTTCCCCTTAGCTTACTTGACGTGTTACACAGAGGTCCTGTTGTCATAGTGCTCCCGGCATGTACGAAGTAGAATGTTTGCCGGCCCTGAGTTTTGGTGAGTCTGCGTGGCCTGTTTTCCAGTCGCCGATAGACCGAGGTCGGGCCCAAATAGGCTGCGTTGGTGGTGAGTTCGCAAATGACACAGCCAATGACAGAAAGGTCATGAAGTAGCACAGCTAGACAGTCGGTACCAAGGTAATGAAAACCGACGTATTTGGTGTGTTACCGGTTTCACGAGCTTCCCAAGGATGGCTCAAGTTAGCAAAAGCTGCGCGGTAGCCACTATTTACTGCCAGTGCTATGATGAGGTCACAGGGTATTTCCGCTCAGGGGAACAGTAGGCTAGTCTGTAAACCAGGATGTGTGGAAACACTACGGAGTTGCATTCAATCAGTGGCAGATGTACGGGTAAAAATGTTTGCCAAGGTAAGTCTGTGCTGTCCGCGTCGAGACAGTCATACCTTACGTTACTGCAAATACGCGGTTACTGTCTGCTTTACGGTTTTTGGAGGGTAATGACAGTTTTATGATGGAAAATGACGTTTACAATGACAATCGACAACGTATTGCGTGCCAGATTTTTCCGCACGCACAGAATGCAGCACGGACCGTGGCTCACCAAATTGCTGAATTGGCACAAACGAGAAAGGCAGCGGGTGAGCATTGTGTGTTAGGTTTGGCGACTGGTTCGACCCCGCTCGGAATCTATGCGGAATTAGCCCGTTTACATCATGATGAAGGTCTTTCACTGGCGAACGTGATTACCTTTAACCTGGATGAATACTATCCCATGCAACCCTTTGAACTGCAGAGTTATGTGCGGTTCATGCGCGAACACTTATTTGACCATGTCGATATCAAACCGGAAAACATACACGTTCCCGACGGCACTCTGGCACGGTCGGAAATAGTAGATTTTTGCCGCGACTACGAAAATAAGATTGCTGATGCGGGGGGAATTGATATCCAAATTTTGGGAATTGGTCGGACCGGCCACATTGGGTTTAATGAACCTGGGTCCGGTGCAGACAGCCGAACTCGACTCATCACACTCGATAGTGTTACCCGCACCGATGCATCCAGTGATTTTTTTGGCGAAGAGAACGTGCCACGACAGGCGCTGACCATGGGAGTCGGCACGATTCTTAATGCGAAGAAGATCATTTTACTGGCATTTGGAGAACACAAGTCACAAATTATCGCGCGGGCCGTCGAAGGTCAAGTCACTCCCTCGGTCGCGGCTAGTTTTCTGCAGGAACACAAAAAAGCGGAAGTATTTCTTGATCAATCGGCGGCAGCGGATTTGACCCAAACACGCTCTCCTTGGCTGTTGGATTTGGTAGATTGGGATGAAACGCTTGTTCGACGGGCAGTCATTTGGTTGGCCAGGAAATTGGACAAACCGATACTGAAACTCACGGATCAGGATTACAACGAGACAGGTTTACAAGACCTGCTGACCCAACATGGATCGGCGTATGACATCAACATTACCGTTTTTCGGCATCTGCAAGGGACGATTACTGGTTGGCCAGGAGGAAAGCCAGATCATGCCAAGCAGCCTGGGGATCGATCGAGGGTACACGACGCAATATTTCCCAAACGTATTCTGATCTTTTCGCCACATCCTGATGACGACGTTATTTCTATGGGGGGAACGTTAACGCGACTTGTCGGCCAGGGACACAGTGTGAGGGTGGCTTACCAGACGTCCGGTAATATTGCTGTTTTTGATGACGATGCAGAACGCTATATCCAGTTTGTAACCGATTTGAGCCGTGAATTCGATCTCGATTGTGAATACACGGAGCGGTTAGGGAAAATGATTGGCGATTCTTTAGCGAATAAACGTGCAGGGCAAGTGGATAGTGACGAAGTGCAAAGGATCAAGACGCTGATTCGACGCTGTGAAGCTCGTGCAGCTGCAGTTTGTTGTGGTGTGCCGGCTGAGAATCTACATTTTCTCGACATGCCATTTTATGAAACGGGGCGCGTCAAGAAGAAACCGCTGTCTGCCGAAGATGTGAATATGATTCTTGATTTGCTAAGGGGATTTCAGCCACATCAAATTTATGTTGCTGGTGACCTGACCGATCCGCATGGGACCCACCGCACTTGTCTGTCGGCAATTTTTCAAGCATGTCGCAAAGTGAAACATGAGACGTGGTATGAAGACTGCGATGTCTTACTGTACCGTGGTGCCTGGCAGGAGTGGGAACCTTACCAGATTGATATGGCTGTCCCTTTGAGCCCTCAGGAAGTGATGCGCAAACGTAATGCGATCTTCAAACATGAATCGCAAAAAGATCGAGCACTGTTCCCCGGCCCTGATATGCGGGAATTTTGGCAACGAGCAGAGTCGCGAAACGCGAAAACGGCTCGACTCTACGACTCATTGGGACTTGCCGAGTACGAAGCCATCGAGGGTTTCGTATACTGGAATGGAATGGATACGAACTTTGGTGTTTAACACCTTTTGCGAATGATTGCCTTGAACAGTTGCTTGCCAGAAAGCTGATCCACAGGACGCTGCCGAATACGAACAGTTGTGGTGGATCGGTGCATTTCCAATCAAAGTGCCGCCGCCAGTAACTCCTGACAGACTTCGAGGGTCACCGGGCCAGGATTTGTGGGAGAAGAATGGTCCTCGACTGCAGCCTCGGCGATACCCTTCAGATCGTCTTTGGTCACCCCCATGTCACTCAATGTAGCCGGTAGGTTTAACTGGTGATTTAGGTGACTGAAAGCGTTTGCCACATCCTCGCTCGTTCTACCTGTCCCGATCGCCTTGCCCATTTGCTGAATGCGGTCACTGCAAAACGAGTGATTGTGCCGTATGACATGGGGTAGAAAGACGGCATTCAGAGTTCCGTGATGCAATTGCTTGTCCAAGGCTCCCAAAGGGTGGCTTAGGCTGTGGATTAGGCCCAGTCCTTTTTGAAAGGCGAGGGCTCCCTGAAAGGCTGCGACCATCATTTCATGGCGGAATTCAATTTGTCGTGGCTGGTGAACTGCCTGGGGCAAGTTGGTCCAGGCACGTGCCAGGCCATCCAAGGCGATGGCATCGGCCACAGGATTGTATTTAGGGCTGCAAAACGTTTCTACACAATGCGAGATGGCGTCCATGCCTGTTGCCGCCGTCAGGGTTGCTGGTAGGTCGAGTGTCAGTTCCGGATCGCACCAGGCGGACGTTGGAATCATATGTGGACTGATGAATCCAAGTTTACGGCCGCTGGCAGTGGTGACCAATGCTGCCCTTCCCACTTCACTACCAGTACCGGCAGTTGTTGGAACCGCGATCACGGGTGGTTTGTTCGCCGTGATCCGCGTGACGCCATTTCGGATTAAGGCGTACTCTTCCAAGGACCCTGAATGGGTTGCTAATAACGAGACACACTTTGCACAGTCGATCGGAGAGCCTCCCCCCAAGGCAACAATTCCGTCACAACGTTCACCGCGATAAACTGCCAGACCAGCCAGCACATCCGCCTCATGCGGGTTGGTACGTACATCGGAAAATACTACGGGAGATGGAATTCCCAGGCGTTCTACCATCCCCAGTTCAAGCAACACGGTATCCGTCACGACGAGAGGGCGATGTATTCCAGAAGCCTGCAGGAATTCGGCAAGGTTCTGTACCACTCCCGCGCCCAAATGGATGTCTGTCAAGTAAGAGATGGTAGGTAGTTTCATGGCGACTGGACAGTTTTTAGTTGGACAGTTAGGTGGATAGAGGGTTTCTCAGCGAATTTCGGTGCGACGTGGGTTGTCTTCAACCTGTAGACTGAATGCAGTTTCTACCCGGTCTGGGAAAGTGTTTCAGGTTGTCAAATCAGTGGATCAATACCGACTGTCTCCGCCAACTCGCGTAATTTTTCGACGACATCTTCTGGCAGGGAAATACCATGGGTCAGCGCATGCTCACGTTTTTCCCATTCCATTTCTCCTGGCATGTAGATCCGGTCCGATCCTTCTGCTTTGGGGGTGTCATGGATTTCATGAACCAGTTGTTCCACTCGTGTATGGAATTGTTCGAGCGGCATCAAAGATTCGACACTGATCGCGAGAAATGCGCCACCATGGTTAGTCGGAACTGCCGGATCATCGAATAGCCAGCTACCGATAGTGTGCGTGACAGCAGCACCGGTCAATAGGCCAGCCAGGGATTCGACGAGCAAAGCGATGCCGTACCCTTTGTGGCCGCTCATCGGTTGAAGTGCTCCTTCTTGTGGGAATTTTGTCCCGTCCGTAGTGGGCAATCCGTCAGCTCCGATGAGCCAGCCTGGTGGAATCGATTTTCCTGATTGTACTGCGGCGAAAATCTTCCCAGCAGCAACAATGCTGGTCGCCACATCCAGCATGATGGCCTGACCATTACGAGCTGGAACGGCATATGCAATCGGATTGCTTCCAAGGACTGCAGTCCGAGAACCTGGGGCGGCCACAATGGGTACGTCATTCGCCATGGACATGCCGACCATGTTTTCAGCAGCTGCGAGTGACGCGTAATATCCGGCAGCACCGAAGTGGCAGCTGTTGTGTACGGCGACAAAGCCAACGCCAGATTCCTTCGCCATGGAAATGGCCTGTTGCATGGCAAATGTCGAAGTCACCTGGCCTAACACGGATTGGCCGTCAACCACCGCACTGGCGGCATTGGAGTGGACAATCTTTGGCTCTACATCTGTCCGTAATCCGCCGGCTCGCAGACGACGTTCATAACCGTGCAGTAACTTGCTGCCATGCGTAAAAACACCCCACGTGTCTGTCATAACCAGTACGTCTGCTGTCGTCCGGGCATGACTCTCAGATACGCCCGATTTTTTCATCACCGTCATACAAAACGCATGGAGTTTTTCTGGGGAAACAGTTGTTGTGGAAGCGTTGATTGACATATTCGTTCCTTGTCTTTGTTGGGTATCGCTGCTCAGGATTCAGCTTGTGGTGTTAATTACGGGTGGCGTTGAGTACCAACTCCAGGTTGCTTGGCACAGCAACCCGGTGAGGTCAACGGTACAAAAAATTGGATGCGAACTGGTTTTGCGGGCGGAGAGAATAAATTTGAGTAAAAAGCAATATTGTAGTGAGTTGAATCCGTTCTAAAACCCTATATAAGCTGAACCCCGGGTTTTGGCTGCCCACCGTTGGAGCTCTGATGGTAATACCATGTTGCCTCCAGCGGGCCTCTCAATGCCGCAGGCAACGACTGGATTTGGTCCAAGCGGCCTAGAAAAAGGTGATGTCGGAATGGCTGATTGGGTCCAACAGCACATGGCCCTGCGGGTCTTAACGGTTACAGGCTGGCCATGGAACGAGACCAGGGGGAGCTCGTTTGTGAGTGGCTGAAACGCCACGTCCGGCTCCAACCTGGAGAAAAACCCTCTTTCAAAATGCAAATTGGCTGAAAAACGAGTATACTTCATTTTCCGCAAATTCCGAGGTCGTGATGCGGTCGCGCCAGCCTGTACGATCCTACAGGTACGGTAGATGTAACCGGTAGGACCCGGATTCTTTGGTAGACCGGTCCGGTAGGACGTGCCACGTCGTTGTATGGCACGTAATATCGGGGTTCTTGCGCATACTCTCCGTTTGCTTGTTATCGAAAAATCTCTGCGCTTTGTGGACTGGTCTGCCGATTACTTACCTCAGAGCCGTCGCTAGAACTGAGTTAGCAAGGTTTGGTCGCTGAATGGATCGGCGGGTTATAAAGGAAGATCGTGGAACGATTTCGACAGGAGGTCATTAATGAGCACCGCAAAAATCGGAGCAGAGCATGGCTTCCCCCAAAAAATCATTTCGTGTAGTAACCCGGCTGGAAAATGGAGAACTTCGTATCAAGGATTATTCGGACGAGCAATCACTGCAGAAATTACACCGGCAGATCGGTGTCGATGACTGCAGTACTGACCTTTCACTACGTGGTTTGCCAGTGTTTCGAGGCCTGGTAGGTCCAATGCCGGAAGGGAAGGATATTGTCCGATATGAAGCGCCCGATGTGTTCGAGTCGTTGACCAAGGAATGGAGTGCGGCAACAACTCCACGTAGTACTCGCCGCCGCAGACGAAGTGCTACAAAGCACTTGGTAAGCTAGGATGAGTGATCGACATCGGTGTGAATTCTGCAAATACCCTGCAAGTGGCATGTAAGAATCGGTTGGCTTGGGGAGCCCAAGCTCGGAGTTTCCGCGGGCAAAAGGTTTTCGTGGCACTCGTTGACCTGTCGAAAAGCAGTAGCGAGGTTCGGTGGACCATCCTGCTGCTGGACCCATAGCGTTTGTTCGACCGCTGGAACCCACGATGCAGTAGGGCAGGTATGTCGTTGATCTTTCTCGCCACCTGTAGTCGAAAATCAGTCCTGCAAATCAATCTGAAGTAAAACAATGCCAAACCGAGGGACGGACAGATTTAACTTTTGCCCGTCGTCAACGGCAATCGTTTTGGTAACTTCGTCCATTGCCACATCGGGCCGAAGTTGACCTACGGTGAGGATATTGGCCGTGGCTCGACCTGGTTGCGCACCTCGCAGTACGATTTCCACTGGTTGATCTGGGGTGGCAGCTGTATTCACCAGGGTGACGAACAATTGTTTGCCATTCGCGGAGATCGACGAACAGCCATCAATGGTCGAGGTAGGGTCGGAACTTCCTGGGGTTTTGTCCTGTTGGTTGTCATGGGACGAGTCGATTTCCAGTAAACGTCCTCCACGGTGTGCACGATAAAGCGCCAAGACCTGTCCCATGGCGGTTAATTCTGCTGAGAACGGTTTCACGGCAATGGCGCCTTCGTTGACTGGCTGGAACATTGCCGCCAATTTCATGTTTAGAGAATTGGCGGAACGACAGAGCATGTTGAGCTGTGACGCGGCAAAGGCCGCGTCGATGGGACTGACGTGCCACTGATTGACGAAGGGATAATTGAACCAATCATGTTTGATGTTCCACTCGGCCAGCATCAGCTGGATACGTTGACCGACGGTTCCCAGCTCATCCATGCCTTGTCGTTCGCCTTCAAGCCATGGAAGAATAGATTGACGGGCCTGGAGGGCCTGTCGCGTGAACTCTGAGGCCCCGTCTGTGCCAGTCAAGGCCTTTGTGATAGGAGAATAGTGAGGCAGGCCAAGTATGTCGAATGAATCGCCAGCATCGCTGATCACGGTCTGATTCCAGGGGACGTCCAAGCCGACGGCAATCACGATGAGTGTCGAATCCACGGCTTTGATGGCCGCCGAATATTCGCGAACTGCGGCGGCATAATCGGACGCTTGAAAGGGCGTGCGCGACATCCATTCTCCATAGATTTCGTTGCCGATCATCCAATACTTCACCCGGTAGGGATCGTGTTGGCCCCGCTGAGCGCGAATTGCTCCCCACTTGGTGTTTGCGTTTCCGTTGCAATACTCTACCCAGTCAGCTGCTTCTTGAACGCCCCCTGGTCCCATCCAAAGGGTAATACAAGGTTCACAATCGAGTTCGCGGCAGAGTGCCATGTACTCGTCAATGCCGACTTCGTGAAAATCGTAGTGATCGGTCAAGGCGAGTACGGCCCCCCAGGCGGATTGGATCGGTGGCCGTCGATCAATCTCAAGTAATCCCTCTTTCCACCGGTAGGTGCGTGTGAAATTTCCTCCTGGCCACCGGACCATTGGCGGGGCAATTTGCTTCAGGCACTCAATAACATCATGTCGCATTCCGTGGAAATGATCGACTGGCAGCAGCGATGCAGAACCGAGCCAAAGCGTTCCGGGGCCCTGAAAACCAATTTCCAACCGGCTTTTTAGATCCGTTACGGGGGCGGTAAAGGTAAAGGACCATTCTTGCCATCCATGCTGCTGCGTGTACAGTTTGCGGGTCACATAGGTGTGACTGCCGGTAGCGTCTGTCAACTGGACGGTGACTGTCAGGGGGCTCTGCGCTTTGACCTGAAAACGAGCCGTGTAAGTTGTGTTGGCCTGGAGGGGAATCTTGTCCTGCCCGATACCGCCTTTGGATCCGGAATTGGCAATCTGAATACGCTGTGACTGTTTTCCGGCAAAAAACTCATTGAGATCAGGAGAAAAATGTGTCGCCGAGTCACCTACCGCATGCCAACGTGCAACAACACCGTCCGGGCCAGGTATGCCGCGGCGCCAAGTGGTACCTTTCCAGTCGTCGGCTACATTTCCCCCTGCAAACTTGCGGTTCGCCAGGAGTTCGGCACAGAGTCCTTTCCACATGGCATACCGTGTATGTTCCAGGTTGACGCTGAATAATTCCGGGGCAATGACGGGGCCTGTTGGCTTCACGTCGATCGTCATTCGTTCCAAGGTGGGATTGGCGCCTCGTAGGACGTAGCCATCGCCAATGACCAGCAGCAAGGTTGCCATTGCCAGCCAGGGTGAAAATTTATATTGCCGGTTAACCATCATTATGTTCCCAGCTGTATTCTTTTCTTGGGGTGTCAAAATAGAAAGAAACGGTGATTGTCGCCAATAAGATTCTTTGGTGGAGCCGGCTCCGTCACCGGTACAGACCATTGGAACCCGTTGGCTGCGGTGTGGTACGAACCAGGATAAATGGAACGGTTCCTGCTACTCGTAGCATAACATAAAGTTTGCAGAGTCGTCTTTAAACCTGAGTTACCCCAGTGGCAGTTTCCGGGGGCGTTGATTTTTTCGATGAACGTCGCAACAAGATCGAAGTTATCCGTCCAGCGTGTTCGTTTTCAAAAGATGCAGGCAGCAGCAGTCATTAATACGGAACCATCTTTTGTGTCGTCAAGCAAGGAAAAAATACTACGGGTCACCGTAATCCACATGTAACTCGATTTTTTCGACCGTGATGGGAGCTGTTTGTAGTTCACGGCCAGTTATCAACAGCCCGACCAGGTTTTCACTAGGGGAAAACTGATGGGGATGGGCCTGGAAAACAAACCAGCCGTGGTCCGTAGTGCTGGTTGGTAGCAAGATATTGTTGACTCGTAATTGCAAACGATGGACAAGGTCTTTCCGAGGAGGTGAAGTGAACGCTTTCACTTGGTTCCAGAAAGGGTTGATCGGTGCAGGCCTAACCTTTTGATCGTCCGGTACTCCTTTTGTTGCTGGATCAGATAGCAAGACTCGAAGGCTGAGTGAGTCAATGCGTGAAGCGTACTTGGCCAGATCGTCAGCCACGTACATCCGAATCAGCACGTCGGATTTGCCTGCACTGTCCAACGTTGCTGGTAATTGGCTGAGCATGTTCGTGTTCTGATAGGTAACCCGGGGAGTCGTCCAGTTTTCGACGGCAGCACCACCCGAACCACCGCTGCCTCGCCGTTGTACGACGAAGTGTTTGTCGAGAAAAATTAGTGCGTCAGGGTCTCCCAGTTCGTGATAGGCTTGTTGATAGACAGGGATTCGGGGCCCACCCTCGTGGTAGGCACCAAAGAAGCGAAGGTTGTACCTGGCGGCAATTTCGGGGGACGCGACACCCCAATTAAACGTCTGTAAGCTTGTCATTCCCTGGGCCCACCAGTTGGCTACCACACCTCGCCACACTTCAATGGGTGGCCAGCAATAGCCATCGGTGCAGTGATGGTCGTCAAGCGTGCCATAGAGCTTAATAGGTTTGTCGTCCACGAGCGCTTGGAATTTAGTGAAATCGAGTTCGTAGGAACGAACCCCCAATACTAGGATATCGACAAGGTTTTCCTGGATCCATGTTCGTATGTCCAGGCCATCGAAGTGACACCCGCTGAGAGTATCCGGGATGCGTGCAGCCAGTAATACTGATTGACCGCGTCGTGTCTCTGCCTTTAGCGTCTCTCGTCGGACCATGCGCAGGAACGAGGTGATATGGTCTCTTTGTGTCCACTGGTGCCCTGGAGAAACGAGGACAGGTCCACGAGCAAAATCGACTTCAATTCCATCGAGTTCATATTCTTCGGCCAGTTCGCGGAGCAAACTTGTTTTGAACTGACGCACCCCAGGCACGGCAAAGTTCCAGAGAGGTTGATTCCATTCACCTTCGATCAGCCAGTCCGGGTGGGATGCTGCCAGTTCTCTATGCTCCGTATAAGGGTCCTCATTGATTCGATATGAATAGAAGCATTCCTGGTCACGCTTCTTGGTTTCCGCGACGTAGATCTCCAGAAGGTTTGTACCCTCACTTGCCCATTTCTTGAAAACCTTTATCCCTTCCTTGCTCACGTAACTTGGAACCGAAGGACTCGTCTCATCGATCAATGGCCTGATCTTCATGGGAAAAGTGTTGTCGAGTGACCACCACTGGCCATCGATGTGTGTATTGGGTTCATCGGCAAATCCAAACTCATACTGCATGATCTGGTCGATCGTCATGCCCTGTTGAACACATTTCAGTAAGCCATCAGCTTGGTGATTGACCACGATTCGGCGAGGTCGATTTAATGCTGCCAGATGCTCGATTGACAGTTTAAAAGAACGATGTTTGGGTGAAGTGATTGGTAGTTCGTCGCTGAAAGTGAACGACGATAGCGACAGGACCAAGAGAAAAACCCATGCCCTGACTATCCTGCTTGGAATACTGACCATGATGAAAAGAGAATCTTGTAACCTGAAAGCAGAATGCCAGAAATGACACTTTATAATAGACTGCAATGGATCGAATGACCATTGCGGGCAAACATCAATTTGTCAAACCAAATAGGGAGCGACCCGATGTCTTCGGAGGTAAGAGTAGGAATCTTTTAACAACTTTTCTTCGTTCTTGGCGAAGTGAAACTGGCAGCGTCGCATCTTTTGCCGCTGTTCGGACCGTTTTTCTGATTTCCGTCAGGCAACTCACGGTTTCAGCAAACCTGTTTGGCGATAGAAATGGACCGCCTGTTGCAAAGTCTCTGCCAAAGGCTGTCGTGGTTTCCAGTTTAGTTCTTGTCTGGCGCGTTGTGCAGAAAAAAATCGGTTGCGAAATCCAATGCTCACAATGTGTTGTGAAATACCCAGCGGTTCCCCCAGTCGATCGTGAAGGGCCATGACCACCTGTAGTGGAGGAAATAGCCAGGACGGCAAACAATGTCGGGGTGGTTGAACGTCCATGGCAGCGGCTATTGCCGTAAACAGTTCACGATAAGAGTAGTTGGCCGTTGACAGAATGTACCGCTGTCGAGGCTTGCCCCGGGTCCAGGCAGCCCAATGGCCGTCTACACAATCCTCCACGGATACCATGGCCGTTCCTCCAGGTGGAATCCACCGCAGACGCCCTGCCTGCAAGCGTTGAAAGAGGTGGCCTGTATTTCCCTTGACATCCCCCGCGCCAAAAATGGTTGACGGGTTGACTGACACCACTTCCATGTCGGGGAAATTTAAGGCGAAGTCTTCTCCTTCGCGTTTAGACGCCATGTAAGGATTGCGTTGGTAGCTGGCCAAAAAAGGTGCCTGTTCGTCGAGAGGTTCGTCACTAGTGCTGACACCTACTGCGGCACTGGAACTGGTCAACACCGTCCGTTGCACTCCCTGTCGTGATCCCACTTCCAGTACGTTCCGCGTACCGGTGGAATGGATGTCAAACATTTTTTTTCGGTCCAGATTTCGATATGAAATGAAACCCGCGGCATGGAAAATTCCTTGACAGCCGCGAGTCGCTGCTGCGAGAGAATGTCTGTCCAAAATGTCGCCCGAAATTTCTTCGATCGGCAAACCACTCAAGCTGGGATGCTGGAGAGGCGTACGGGCCAAAGCACGTACCGATAGCCCTTTCTGGACCAACCGTCGACAGAGATTGGCGCCCAACATTCCAGACGCACCGGTTACCAGAACCTGGTCCATAGCAGCAATTCAATTCAACTACAAAGGAATTTTGCCAGCACGATCATGTAACCTGGACAGAGGATATGCATTTTCAACGACAGGCAAAAATGGGGAGTACCAAGTATGGGGAGTACTAAGTATCAAGTATGGGGAGTACTAAGTATATCGTCCAATACTTTTTGTGTCTGGTATGGTACGACTGTCTATCCCGCGGGATCAACACGGATTTCCATTGTAAGCCGGATGTCGCTGGTGCTCACTGTTTGAAGCGGGGCTTTCTCACGGCATGGTTTTGATAGACAACTACCGGCACTAGCCTTGACCGACTTGTTTCACAATCCACCGTTTTACAGCACCGCTACAGTCTCCGTATTCATGATATGCGAAATCATTTCAAAGTGGCTGATATGGGGCGACGTTCAGTGCATGGTATTATCTTGCCGTCCCGCAGTCTCTGGATTTTTTTAGTACGATCTTTACCGATTGGAGTCACTGTAAAGGAACCGGTTTCAGGAGTCGTTGCAAAGGATCGCAAGGTGTTGCGACGAAAATCATTAAGTTTTTGCAGTAAGGTAAACCGCCAGCGAGAGCGGTGGAGACAATCCAATGGTTTGATTCCAAGAAACCCGCCGATGGGAGTAGAAGACGAGGCAGTGTGCTGGTGGATGTTTTTCGCGATCCTCAAGTAGTCCCAGGATTTTGTTGTTTAGCGAAGGGGCCGTCCGAACGAACGGTTGACTTTGAAAAATGGCGACCCGTTATATGGATAACTGGACACTTTAACGAATGTGTGTCATGATGAATCCAGGGATTAAAAATCTATGCTGTTGGCTGATTTAAATTATTTTGTACAAGCGAAGGGGCTGTTGCGAATTCAAGATTTTAAGATGGGTCCACCTCGAAGAAGCGGTTTTACACTCGTTGAGTTGTTGGTAGTGGTTGCAATTATTGCTATTTTGATTGCATTACTGTTACCAGCAGTCCAGGCGGCACGTGAGGCCGCCCGACGCATACAGTGCACCAACCGGTTGAAACAATTGGCTCTCACGGCCCAAAACCACGCCAGTACTTTTAATGGAAAGTTACCGGACCTGGTGCAGACAACTCCGGAAATGACGCTGCCAGTTCTGATGCTTCTTCTGCCGTACATGGAGCAAGTCGACTTGTTTGAAGTGGCATACAACCATGCGGTTGATACGAACAAGCCGATTTGGGAAATTAGTAACGTCCCTGGTTATCCCGTCAAAGCTGGCCAGGTCTTTTGGGATAAATACGGAGCGGTACCCCAATATCGTTGCCCCTCTGACTTTAGAATTACCGAACTTTCTGGGCGTCAAGATGTGGGGCACGATTATTCCAGTTACGGAGCCGACTATTTGCTTTTAGGCCGGGAACGCCCGGCCTTGGCCGACGGATGTTTTTCGCCCACGATGAATTGTCCGCGAAATAAAAGTTGGCGAAGTAAATATAAAATTGGAACGATTCCACACGGTACGTCTCACACACTTATATTTGGCGAGATTGCTCGTGACCCTTTCGAGGTAAATTGGAGTATGCCCGCATTGGCACAGATCAACTCAGGGTCACTTTATTCCGCATTGTTCGGATTTGTGCTACCGACTTCGTTCTACAATCAGCATTGGATTAACATGACCCAATACGCTTTGCTTCCGCCAACGAATGCTGACAGCCCAGATCCTCCCGAGACATGGTATTTCCGCGCCTCGACTCCCCATTCTCAGATTTGGGTCGGCGCCTTGGCGGATGGAAGTACACGTGGTTTTGATGTCGGAATGGATGACCAGGTGTGGCTAAAGCTGCTCAGTCCTGATGACCGGGACCCGCTCGATATCGAGTAAGCGTGGCTGACAAAACATCATTGCATTACAACTCGCTACACCGTAGCGCACTTGGCAACGAAATTCGAAAGTATTTCCGGTGGACAGGACTTGAGGGCGTGATTCGTCAACGTTTTCCCAAGCCGGGGGTGGGAATCTTCATGACCGTTGAAGGTGAAATGTTTAATGTTTTTCGGCGGAGTGCTTAATGAAGATTGGAGGGACTGTTTTTTCGAACCCACCGGATGTGTGGGACAGGTGTCTGTGATGTTTGTGTTCTGATTTCCCAGCGGGTTTGAGGCACAAGATGATAGCTGACCGTCGGCGGTCGAAATGGGTTTAGCGGGGTATGCCACCGAGGTTGCCAGTGGTACTCGGTAATGGGTACCAGGATCCTTTGACGCGATTCGTAGAGCGGGGTTTCCAATGGCGGCCGGGTAACGGTCGACTCTGGTGTTTCCATATGTGTTGCGGCCACAGGAGTACGAACTGGGGGTGGAACATTTTCATGTCCCAGCAGTTTCTGGTGCTGGCTGGAATCCCCTGCCGTGACCCTGTCCGTCATAAAAAACGGGGTCCCTACCGTAAAAAGAATAGCGAGTAGGACGATGGGGGCCTTGAACATCGTAGCACTCCTTGCGTGGATGTTTTGACGAAGCTTTGTGGTAATACAGGTTGCTCATCGGATGTGAAGACAGGTCGTCTTTGAAGATTCATTTTGCAACAGAATACTCCTCTTGAAATTCTCCGGACCGCATGGTGGATAAAGATGGGGTAACAAAAGCATCTTACCAAGACTTCCCAGTGTGGACGTATTGGACCCGTGGAGTCTATCCAAACCACTCGGTCTTGGAAGAGATGTCGGTCCCACCTGAAAAAACGGAAAGGTTTACCTAAAATAGGTCTTCTTTGCGGGTGGAATGAATGGCAAGAAGGTCGGAAAGGGGGCTATTGACGGAGGAAAAATCAGTTGGTTATGTGGTTCCAGCCGCCAGCCTGATGGATTGTGATCGATGAGGAAGATGTTATGTTGCGCAGTTTGGTTACGGGCTCATCGATGGGAGAAAAATGATGCCGAACGACAACGAAAAGACTATTTTCAAGAAGATCATCGATGGTGAGATACCGGCAGACGTGGTCTATGAGGACGAACAATGTCTGGCTTTTCGCGATATTACGCCCCAAGCTCCGACACATATTTTAGTCATTCCAAAACAGGAAATCGCCTCGCTGCAACACATTCGTTCGGATGACGAGACCTTGTTGGGGCATTTGCTGCTAGTTCTCCACAAGATTGCGGCAGCAGAAGGGCTGGAAAGCGGCTATCGTGTTGTGATCAACTGTGGGCCGGACGGAGGGCAGACGGTGGACCATTTACACTTGCATTTATTAGGCGGCAGGTCCCTGGCTTGGCCACCTGGATAGGTGAGACCGCGAATCTGACTATTTCAGCGGGCGTGATGGGCCACGATCTTGCTTTAGCCTGCACTGGATGGTCGGGGAGTTTTACCAAGTTGCTGTGGCTGACGCCTAGTTTAGGAGCCGGCGGATTGGTAATATTGGGAGTTCCCTGGTGGGCAGAATTCCTTGCAACGGTGAGGGAAGCTGGTTTTGTCAGTGACCAGACCTGTGATCATGCAGGAACTGTATTTTGAGAAATCCTCTGAGAGCCGAACGGTCATGATAGCATTACCCGAGAACGATAAGCATTCCAAGATACAGGCACGCAATGTATTAGGTGGCAAACTCGAAGTTTGTTCGCGCCAGCCGATCACCGGTTTCTTTCGTGACGGCTGTTGCAATACTGGACCAGACGACGTTGGGTCGCATACTGTTTGCTGCCTGGTGACGACAGAATTTCTTGCGTTTTCCAAGGCTGCTGGTAATGATCTTAGCACGCCAATGCCACAGTATGGATTTCCTGGACTGCAACCTGGTGATCGCTGGTGTCTTTGTGCACCACGTTGGCAAGAAGCTTTAGAAGCCGACGCTGCTCCTCAGGTTGTCCTGGCCGCAACGCATGCGGCCGCGCTCCAATACGTTGACTTGGAAGACCTGCAATCTCATGCGGTTGACTCCACGGATTAAAAAATACGGGGTTCGTTCAACACAAGTTTCTTTGGCTCCAAAACGGACTTGGCTACTGTGTTTAAACTAGGGGGTGCGGCAAAAACGATTTAGCAGTGCGGCAAGTTTTTCTCGTCCCTGGTCCAACGCATCCATCGAGGTACCGGCGTGTCCCTGGATAATGAACAAGCAACGAGTTGTTGATATCTCGATTTTACTTTTATCACACTGCTTGTAGTCCAGCCGACACAGTATTTCGTTGCTGTCATCCATGTAACAGTATTCGCCTGCCTTGACGTCCTCACGTTCCACATTGCCAAGCGGGACGAAGTATTCATCTCCCAGAACTCGCCGTAGTGTAATGTTGCCGACAACCTTGTCCAGGTCATGTGCGCCGAGCGTCAAGCGAGTTTCCAGGGAAACAGCGTTGTAGCAATCGACCGCCAGGCTGATGTTGGGCAAAGTCCCTTGGCGGTGCAGGAAACCGATCAAGCTTTCGATCGAACAAGGGAATTTGCGTGGAGAGCGCCCGACCAGTCGGCGTAGATTTCGATATCCCTGGATGGTGCTATCACGTTCAATAAATTCGTTGGTGTATGTTGTTAACAGCTGTCCACAAAGCGAACTCTTGAACTTCTCAAACTCTGGATCAGACTTCTGGTTGCGCAAATCTTGTACGACATAGTAGGTGGCGACCAGTCCGAGTTCGGCGGCATCGGGACTGACAATCAATTTGGCCATAAGTCATTCAAGTCAAAATCCCCTGCACAAGATTGCCTGCTACATCGGTGAGTCGGTGGCGTCGGCCCTGAAACTTATAAGTCAACCGCTTGTGATCGATACCCAGGCAGTGCAGCAGGGTCGCCTGTAAATCGTGTACATGAACGGGATCTCGTGTGATATTGTAGGAGAATTCGTCTGTTTCACCATAAGTGATTCCAGGGCGAACTCCGCCGCCAGCCAGCCAAGTGGTGAAACAGCGAGGGTGATGATCACGTCCGTAGTTATCGTGTGTCATCCGACCCTGGCAATAGACGGTTCTACCAAATTCACCGCCCCACACCACGAGTGTGTCTTGTAACATTCCACGTTGGGCTAGATCCAGAATAAGAGCTGCAGATGCCTGGTCCGTGTCATCTGCCTGTTTGCGAATCTGTTCAGGTAACTTCCCGTGCTGGTCCCAACCCCGATGAAATAACTGTACGAAACGGACACCACGTTCGACAAGCCGCCGTGCCAGGAGGCAGTTCGCGGCAAATGTTCCCGGTTTGCGTGCATGGGGTCCATAGAGTTGAAAGGTATGCTCTGGTTCCTGTGAAACGTCGATCAGGTCGGGTACCGAAGTTTGCATGCGAAAAGCGAGTTCGTATTGAGAAATTCGCGTCGCAATTTCTGGATCACCTCGTTCTGTAAATTTCATTTGGTTTAATTGTGCCAGATCGTCCAGCATTTTGCGCCGTGTTTCGGCTTCGATTCCCGGAGGGTTGGAGAGGTACAAGACGGGATCGCCCACGGAACGAAATTTCACACCTTGGTACTTGGTGGGAAGAAAGCCACTGCCCCACAGACGATCGTATAACGGTTGGCCCACGGTACCCGATCCTTGTGAAACCATGGCTACGAAAGCCGGCAAATTGTCATTGTCACTGCCGAGTCCATAGGTTACCCAGGAGCCCATGCTGGGACGGCCTGCCAATTCGGCACCGGTTTGAAAGAAAGTGATTGCCGGATCGTGATTGATAGCTTCCGTGTGCATTGACTTGACAAAACATAGCTGGTCGGCCACACCGGCAGTATGTGGCATTAATTCGCTGAGCCAGGATCCCGAGTTGCCATGCTGGGCAAAACGGAAAATACTGGGTGCGATTGGAAAAGAAGATTGCGACGCAGTCATTGTTGTCAAACGTTGGCCGGCTCTTACCGATTCTGGTAAGTCTTTTCCTCGCATGTCTTCCAATTTGGGTTTGTAATCGAACAAATCGGGTTGGGATGGAGCACCGGACTGGAACAGATAGATGACTCGTTGGGCTGTCGGTTTAAAATGAGGTAGTCCTGGCAGCGGTGACTCACTGTTCGTTGCACCCTGGGCAACCTGGTCTCGAGCCAATAAAGAGTGCAAGGCGGCAGCCCCGATTCCCATCGAGGTGCTTCCCAGAAACTGGCGGCGTTGTATTTCAATAGGAACGAATGGATGGTTGAGAAGTGTCATGGTTATTCTCGGGTAATCGTTTCGTCTAGATTGAGGAGCAAGTTCATAACAACGGTATACGCCGCAACTTCCAACGTTGCGAGCGAGTGGTCCGGTTCCGAGTCACCAAAGCCAACCAGTTCCTCACCGAGTTCGAGTCGTGTTTTGTAATAATCACGGTGAAATGTGAGCGATGTTTTGAGAACTTTCAGTTCCTCGGCACGTGGCCTGCGTGATGTGACTAAGCGAAAAGCATGCTGCAAGCGATCCGCATCATCGCCTGGCACTGATTTCAATATGCGTTCTGCCAACGCGCGGGCGGACTCGACGTAAGTTATGTCATTCATTAGGTTTAAGGCCTGTAGGGGGGTGTTCGTGCGGGAGACACGTACCGAACAGGTTTCTCGTTGTGGAGCATCCATCACCAGCATGCCTGGTGGCGCCACGGTTCGCTTCCAATAGGTGTAGAGACTCCGCCGATACAGTTCGGAACCGGTGTCCTGAACATAACGCGACTTTTCCAGCGTCAGTTCGACCCACAAGCCTGCTGGCTGGTAAGGTTTGACGGACGGTCCCCCTATCTGTTCGACCAGCAAGCCACTCGTTGCGAGTGCCAGATCGCGAATCATTTCTGCTGGGAGACGGTAGCGGCTACCCCGGGCCAATAGTCGGTTTTCCGGATCTGCTTGGAGACTGTCGGCTGTGACGGTTGACGATTGTCGATAGGTTGCGCTGGCGGTTAGCGCCCGGACCATTCCTTTTCTATCCCAGTTGGTGCGTCGAAACTCGGTAGCCAGCCAGTCCAACAATGCGGGATGGCTTGGTTTTT
>CAYMUR010000012.1:0-12754 GCA_964393615.1 uncultured Pirellulaceae bacterium | reverse complement strand
TGGGAGCCGAAGTCTTCGGGGGTTCGCACCAGGCCCTGGCCAAAAATTGCCTGCCATATGCGGTTGACGGCTACTCTTGTTGTTAATGGATTGGCTGGGTCAAGTAGCCAATGAGCCAGGTTCAGTCGATTACGATTGATGTTTTCGGGAAGTGGCGGCAAACTGTCCGGCACATCCGCATGGACGCGTTTACTTGGCTGATCGTACCGTCCACGTTGCAAAATGAATGTATCACGAGGTTTTTCCATTTCCTGCATGACCATCACTGTGCTGACCTGATCGTAAAGCTGTTTACGTTGGGCTTGTAGTTCGGATAAATGAGTTAGTGCGTAACGAACAGTAGGGGTGGCGTGGAATTTCAGATAGAATTGCCGTAATTTCCAGCGTTGTCGGTCCGATCGCTCGGGACGAGGAATGGCTAATAACTCTAAGATCGGTTCCGGAACAGAGAGCGTTCTTACATCTTGTTCCGACAAGGGCAGATCAAACAACTGTACATCGTCGATCCTTCCATGAAATCGAAGATGGGTACCGCGTGACCCTATACGTAAAGGATCAGGAATTGCAAAAGGTTGCTGTAAATCGTCAACAATAATCTCTAACTCGTGTGGTTTTCCATCCAAATAAAGCTGAGCGCCGGTGAACACTTTTGACCCGTCATAGGTTGCTACCACGTGATACCATTGTCCAGGCGTAAAGTGTGCGACAGAACGCACACGCAGACAGTCATCGAGCCAGCGACGAACAAGGTTGATGTGAAACCGGCCGTTGGTTAACTCCAGAGAGTAACCTTTGCGCTCATCCGTATCTGATTGCATTCGGGAGACGATTGCTCCTCCTTGATCGCCTTCGGGAAATACCCAGGCGCTGATGGAAAATGGATCCTCGTAATCGAATGCTGCCAGGTCACCTACCTCGACGTAGCGGTTGCCGTCGAATTGGCCTGCCAGTTCAATTCGACCGGGTCCGAATTCTGGTTCTCCTTCCCACCTGGCAACCTGGTCAGAACGGTTGTGTTCCTTTAGCAAATAGGGGTTGTCCAGTGTGAAATGGACCAGTGGGTTGGGGACCAGTGTCTCTGCGATCGCTGGTTTCTCGGGGAAGGAGTTTTCCACAGAAAAAGTCTCCAGCGATTGTTTTTCCCAAATTTCCTGGCCCTTCTGAATCGTCGTTTCAAGGGCTTGCAATTCTTCTTTTGTCTGACTGATTTGGTCATCAAGTTGGCCCAGCATTTGACGTTGGATTGGTGTGGGCGCTTTGATGTTGGGTCTGGCATTTCCCCACTTGCGGGCTTTACCACGCTCCGGAACATTATTAAAAAAAGCAAAAAACTGATAGAAGTCTTCTTGTGTGATGGGGTCGTATTTGTGGTCATGGCACCTGGCACAACCCAAAGTCAGGCCAAGCCAGACGGTGGAAGTTGTTTCGACTCGGTCGACGACATACTCCACGCGATATTCTTCGGAAATGATTCCACCTTCGGCATTACCGCGGTGATTGCGGTTAAAGGCAGTAGCAATGAGCTGCTCTAGCGTTGGATTCGATAACAGGTCACCGGCACATTGTTCAATGGTGAACTGGTCAAAAGGCATTCCCGCGTTGAAGGCATCAATGACCCAATCCCGCCAACGCCACATTTGACGAGGACCATCCATCTGGTAGCCGCTAGTGTCCGCGTAACGTGCGGCATTAAGCCACTCGATGGACATCCGTTCTCCATGCCTGGGGGATGCCAATAATCGGTCCACTGCACGTTCGTAGGCTGCCGGGGACGTGTCAGCGAGGAAAGTATCCAACTGTTCGAGTTGGGGTGGCAAACCAGTCAGGTCGAGTGCCACGCGTCGTAACAGGGTCTCTGGAGTTGCTTCTTCTGTCGGTTTCAGTTTCGCGTCATCCAGCTTGGCCAGCACGAATGTGTCGAGAGGGTCGCGCAGCCACTCCTTCCTGGAAACAGCAGGTAGTGTGGGACGCTGAGGTAGGACGAAGGACCACAATTGGTTCCACGTCGCACCTGATTCAATCCAACGGCGGATCAATTCTGTTTCCATGTCTGTCAGCTGTCTTGGTTCATCGGCCGGCGGCATGCGTTGATCCGGATCGTCGTGTGTCAAGCGGAGATACAGCGAGCTCTCTTTTGGTTTGCCGGCGGTAACGCGAGGTCCGTCTCCTCCATCGGCAAACAAACCTTCGCGGGTATCCAACCGAAAATCGGCTTCCCGCTGTTCTTCGTCCGGACCATGACATTGGAAACATGCATCGGAAAGGATCGGACGAATGTCACGTTGGAAATCGATTTCGTCTGCCGGCAACCACACGCTTGCGAGGATCACCAATACGAGCGCGACAAAGAATGATTGGGGGCGAAGGCTCAAGGCTGTGGTTTTGTTTTTCACGGATCTGCCAATAGGAGGTTTCACGGCGTGATTCATGCTAAAAGGTATTGTTGATTTCTGTGCGGGTTTTTCATGGAGACCATCTAATATAAGTTCACGTTATAGTATAGGTGAGCAATAAGGTTTTTGCGCGGGGGGATGGGTAAAGAAGCCCGGGAAATTCCGTCGTGAAATACCTTTCGGAACCGGTAGAAACACTCTTCGTAATGCAGGTGGTGTGGGGCTTTGCAGGGTTGGAATCCCAGCGAATGTAACGATACGTGAGGTGATGTTTGACGATAGATCTACTGTTTCCATGGTGTGCGCGGGCTAAGATTGTTTTGGTTTTTTATTTATTTTATCATGGAGGATATGGTCAAGTTGAATTTACCCGATGGGGTCGTATTGCTGCTTGCTCTGAGAGCCATCTTCTACTGGACGTTGCAGCGTGGTTCAGTTTTGGGGAATGACGAGCATTTAGTAGTGCCTGATGAGCCGCAGGACCAGTTCTGGTCCTGCCGCCGGATCAACAGGTCACAACAGCCTGACTATTATCCTTGAGGGTGGTTTGAAGAAACGCTCATTGTTTGGAGGCGAGAGTTTGGACGTCAGCCAACGGCGGAGTACGCTGATGGGGCGGGACGCGGTCACAATGCACATGGTTTTACCGTGTGGCTGGCCGGTGGAGGCATACGAGGTGGCGTGAGTATTGGTAGAACGGATGAGTTTGCGGCTGTCGAAGATAGCTGTCATGTCAGGAACCTGCATGCGACTATTTTACACCAGTTGGGAATGGATTCCGAAAGCCCCACTTATTTCTACAGTGGCCTGGACGAAAAGCTGGTAGGAGTCGAAGGGGCCAAGCCAATTTGGCCGATCATTTAGAATAGCTTGTCTACAACGCTGCAGCGATGAATTCTGACTGCGCAACGTAATAGGGTATCCATTGCCAACATGAAATCTTGTCTCATAAAACCTCCCCTTACCAATCCCGTCAGACCGTTGCGTTTTTATGAAATCGTTCCCAGCTTGGTCGTGATTATTGTTCTCAGTCACACGCTTGTGGATACCGTAGCATCCCAGATGGCACCATTGTGGCCTGAACTGCAACGTTACTTTGCATTGGACAGCAATGGTATCTATGGAGTGATCATACTTTGGACGTCCACGCAAACATTTGCGCAGGTTGTTTTTGGCTATTTAAGTGATCGTTTGCGGTTGAATTATTTGATTTGGCTGGCGCCTGGTGTGGCAGTTCTTTCGATGAGCCTGGTAGGTCTGACCGATTCAATTTTGCTGGCGAGTATCTTGCTCACAGTTAGCGGCACGGCCATTGCCGGATTTCATCCGGAAGCGGTTGCCCTGTGTGGTGCGGCGATGCCCACACAAAGAAGTCGGGCCGTTTCTATTTTTGTTTTTGGGGGCTTTGTGGGACAGACCTTAGGGCCACTCTATGGTGGTTGGGTGGTACAACATTTTGGAATGCGTGGGTTGTCGTTGGGGGCTTTGTGGGGTGGTCTTGTTGCAATTGTCTTGGCATTTGTATTTAGCAAGTGTTGGGGCAAGACACGAAATGTTTCACTACCTGATGTAAGCTTCGAGCATGCTGGTACTCCCCTACCCTGGCGGACATTGTTTCAGATTCTTGTTATTCAAACTTTGCGCGTAATCGGAGCGACAGGTATTCCCTTGAGTCTGGCATTTATTTTAGATGCTCAGGGCGTAGGTCCGCTCGGAATCGGCATGGAACAGTCGGTGTTTCTAGGAGGCATTGGTGCAGGAGGACTGGTTTCTGCCCTCATTTTTCAACAACAGCAGGAACGCCGGTTGCTGTTCTGGTTGCCAGTCATCGGTGTAGTTCCCATGCTGTTGCTTGTGATTACCAGCCACTGGCAAATGACATTCTGTGTGGGGGCATCTGCATTGACGATTGGCATAGCGATGCCGGTGATGATCAGCTACGGGCAACAGGCGGTACCTCAGGCACAACGCTTAGTAAGTTCCGTGACCATGGGAGTCAGTTGGGGAATTGGAGGTTGTATTTCAGCAGGATTGGTCAGTCAGATGAGTCACTGGTCGCGTCCGGAACTCCTGTTTGTCGCTTTTGCCATTTCATCTCTGCTGGCTGGTCTTTTAAGTTTTTGGTTACCGCAAATCACCACGTCAACTGACGGCACATGGCAGAGAGAAAACCAGGCAGACGTTTCCAAGGCTTTGTGAGCGTTTTTCGCCCGATTCGAGCGTGCTTCATGTCAAGGGTTTCAACGTCCCCAGTGCGCTCCAGGAGGGAACGTTTTTCGTACAATTGGTCGAAATAGCGGCCGACGCAACGCAGAAGCCACATGCTGATGGGGTGTTTGGTATATTCCTCTAAATGCCCGCGATACCGGCGGAGGCAGATGCACCTATTTTGATTCTTCACAACCGCCAGGTAGTAAGCGAGATAAAGGCGCAGCGGTACTGGCCGACGTTCTCCGGCTATTACGGTTTTGTTCCCATTCTCTTACAGGCAAGCGGATGGTGGACGACACTGGCAAATGCGTCGGTTTAGCCTGAACCTGATGGTGGGCCATGAACAGGCGATACGTGCCTGTGGTGTCGATAGCAGGGACACCTGTTGGGAGCCTATAATCCAGCCGCAGGTCCCCATCCGTTGGACGAGCTAAAAACGAGAGTCATACTGCGGATGTTTCATGAGAAACTGGAAACCTATGTGGCAAACTTCGTCAAGTTGTGGAATCCCTTGGTCTTGGTTGTGGCATGCTCCACCGATCGAGGCCAGTCGTGGTCCCGCAGTGTCGTGGTAGACGATGTTCCAGTCGCAGCTGGAGTATGCCTGAATATGTGTCGGCGATATCGCTGCAACCAACGCCATCTCTGCAACCAACGCCGGGCCAAAAACGTGCAATCTTTCCGTCAAGTAATACATGTCGAACAAGGCTGGAATTATGGCGGCACCATTTTGCCGAGAATTGGAGTTTCTCCCTTGTGAAACCTGTCAGGCTAAAAGTATAATCGCAAGGTGGAGCCATCTCCTTGACTCATCCCAACGATAGGGAGGTCGTGAGAGGTGATATCTTCGGAGTCCACTCTCATGATCACCGTACTCGGAAATTCCAAGCAAGGTTGCGACGGATTAACGCGTCGCGAAGCCTTAACGGCTGGAAGTCTGTCACTGCTAGGCATGACGCTTCCCGACCTGCTATGCGCCGAAGCCGTTGGTTCTGGATTGCCAACCAACGGCAAGGCGAAGTCGGTGATCTTAATCTACCTTTTTGGTGGGCCGCCGCTGCACGACACCTTCGATCCCAAGCCCAATGCCCCACGGGAAATTCGTGGTGAATTCGGTTCGACACCCACGAATGTGCCCGGCGTGCATTTCTGTGAATTATTGCCGCGGATGGCTCAGTGGATGAACCGCTCGACACTTATCCGTTCGGCTTCCCATCCGCACAGCGATCACAGTGCCGGGTTGCTGTACACCATGACGGGTAAGCGGGCAACACGATTGGAATCTGCCGTGCCAGTTTTGTCGTCTCAAGCCCCCAGCATGAACTCAGTGATTCAATATCTTGCGCGTCATGAAAGACAGAAGTTGCCTGCGTCGGTCTGGATGCCCTGCTATACCGGTTGGGGGCAAAGCATCGTGCGACCCGGTCCCTATGCGGGGTTCCTGGGAGAACAATACGATCCGTTCTTTACGTCTTGTAAGCCATTCAGTCACAAGCAGTCCAAGTACGCTTATCCGGAACCTGTCCTGGGAGACATCGTGTTAGACGAGACGAAGTTAAACTCGGGAATCACGCTTGATCGGCTGAATCAGCGTCGCACTTTGGTAGAACAGTTCAACAGCGAACTTCGACGCGTCGACCGATCTCGTGTCGAGGAGCATTTGGAGATACACAAAAAACAAGCCTTCGAACTGCTGACCAGTGCCAACTCGCCGCAAAGTCCTTGGCGGGCATTCCAAGTCGATGAGGAAGAGCCGAGTCTCCGGGACCGATACGGTCGCCATCTCTATGGGAACTCGATGCTCACAGCGCGGCGTCTGGTCGAGGCTGGAGTACGATTCGTGACGGTGACCTGGGAAGTATTCGAGACCCTGAAAATTGATATTGATGGTTGGGACACCCACGAGCGAAACTTCCCCATCCTGAGGGAACATCGGCTGCCGGTTCTCGATCAGACGTTCTCGGCCCTGTGTGAAGACCTCGCAGCCCGGGGACTGTTGGATGAAACGCTGATCGTGGTGATGGGAGAAATGGGTCGTTCTCCCCAAATTAATAATAAAGGAGGCCGCGATCACTGGTCCTTCTGCCATAACGTGCTCTTGACCGGTGCTGGAGTCAAACAGGGCCACGTGCATGGTGCCTCGGATCGCATCGGTGCCTATCCCAGCCGGGACCCGGTCAGTCCCGAAGCACTGGTCGCTACGATTTACGCCGCAATGGGCATTGACCCCTCCAGCTTTCTTGTCGATAGAAGCGGTCGACCGCAGCCAATTGCCCAAAATGGCGTGCCGATCGAAGGCATTTTAGCCTGAGTCAAGACTAGATTACGAGTGAGGGATGTGCCGACTACTATCGCTACGAGATAGCAACCCAACATCGTCCTGATGAGGATTGCCCACTAGGCTGGTGTGCTTCTGGGCTGGGCACACCATGGGCACACCATGGGCACACAAAAATAGTACCGCCACAGCGAACATGCTCCAAGTCACGGCCAGGATCGTGACAGCTTGATGAAATCCCAGTGTCTACTGTCGTTTGGTCTCTTGTCTAACCAGAAAGAGTAATGCAGAAATTGCACGACGCAAAAACTACCAATAGCAACCGTTTGTCATAGGATGGCGTGTACTTCCCCTTCGACCTTCTGACAGTGCTGAGGGATATACTAGCGACGGTGAGCGTTGCCCGAATTCCGCGTTCGGCAGACTCCCATAGCGAAAATCCGTTGTATCGTTGTCATAGACGTGTGGCCGAATTGTATTGCTGGCGTTGGCGGCGACACAAGCTGGGAACGTCAAACCAGCGAGTCGTCATGACCCTTGCCCACGATGTCCCGGACCACATGGGCGCCGGTCACTTCGGGGTCGGTCAGGCGTTCCTCACGACCGGCGTGGCGGTAGTAAAGCAGCGTGTGGTCCAGTCCCAGCTGGTGTAGCAGCGTGGCATGCAGGTCGGGACAGCTGACCCGTGGATCTACAGAACTATAACCAAATTCGTCGGTCGCGCCGTAAATATGCCCTGGTTTGAAACCACCGCCCGCCAACAACAGGCTGAACGCATGGCGATTGTGGTCACGACCATTGCCGTGTTGCGAAATCGGCAAGCGTCCAAACTCGCCAGTCCACAAGACGATGGTGCTGTCTAACAGGCCTCGTTGCTTGAGATCCCGAATCAAGCCCGCTGACGGCTTGTCAACTCGATTGCAAATACTTTCTAACCCGCCTTTTAGATTTCTGTGCTGATCCCAGGGCATATCGGATCCGCTGACTGGCACCATCACCTGGACAAAACGCACGCCCGATTCGACCATGCGACGGGCCATCAGGCAACGAGTACCGTAGTTTTCCGTTGTCGGCTGGTCGATCCCATACAGCCTGCGCGTGGCTTCCGTTTCCCCGGAGATATCCAATGCCTGCTCGGCATTCTCCTGCATGCGGGCCGCCAGTTCGTAATTGCGGATACGGGCCTCCAAATCGCTTTCGGTCGGGTAGCGTTGACGACGGTGCTCGTTCAATGCAGCCAGCAGGTCGAGGTTAGCACGCTGGACACTCGCTGGTGTCTTTCGGCTAGGGTGCAGGTTCAACACAGCCGCTCCGCGCGACTGGATCTCGGTGCCGCGGAACAAAGCGGGTAACCATCCATTATCCCACAGCCTCGTGCCACCGTTGGGGTATCCGCCCTCAGGGTCGCGTAATACTACAAAGGCCGGGAGGTTCTGATTCTCGCTACCTAGAGCATAGCTGATCCAGGCGCCCAGCGTGGGCCGGTGAGGAAAGATCTTGCCCGTGTTCATACACTGCGTGCCTGGCGGATGATTGTTGTTCTCGTTAAACATCGAGCGGACCAGGCACAGGTCGTCCGCCATCATGGCCATATTCGGCAAAAGATCCGAAATCTCCATCCCACATTCACCGCGAGGCGAGAATTTGAATGGGCTGCCTAATAACGTGTTGTCCTGACTACCCGGCTGGAAGAATTCAAACTGCACGGTATGCTGTTGCCCGCTGCGCTTTTGCAATTCGGGCTTCGGGTCAAATAAATCCATCTGACTGGGGCCACCCGTCTGGAATAACAGGATCATTGACTTGGCCTGTGCTGGAAAATGACCGTGCCGCGGTTGCATGTCCGCTCCCCCTGGTCCCGCAGTATGAGTGTTTCCGTCGGCCAACAGGCCATCCGCCTGCAACAGGTGAGCCAGCGCCAACCCCCCCATGCCCAGGTTTGACATCTGTAGAAAGTCGCGCCGAGGAAGGCTAGCCATGCCTGAACGAGCCCAGTTCGGAGGAGTGAGCGCTATACTCATGATGGATTCCTTTTGGCTAATGGCGTATGGCTAATGGCGTATGGCTAATGGCTAATGGCTAATGGCTAATGGCCGCTGGCATTGGAAACTACCATTCAAAAACCATCCGCTATACGGTTTATTCGGCGTATAAATTATTCGGCGTATAAAAATTCACTAGTATTCAGCAGTGTGTGGCACAACTCCATGAGGGCATGCGCGCTCGCCTCATTGTCCGATTCCCCAATTTCACGATAACGGTCCGTCTGGCTCGCCAACGTCGCCGCACACAATAAAGCTTCGCGCTTATCAGGGACGCGAGCTACTGCGATGCGGAACGCCGCCTTGATCAGTTCTGCCGAGTCGTCGCCTGTGTGCTGGAGCAAACGCTGAGCAAAATACTCAGCATGCTCTGCTACGAACTCGTCGTTCAACATCGTCAGTGACTGTAACGGTACGGCCGAGGTGTCACGGCGCGAGCAACTGGTCGAAATTAATGGCTGATCGAAAATGGACAGCATGGACAGGTTGTACGCGCGGCGTGCTAACAGGTAGATGCTGCGCCGCCACTTCGCGGTCGGCGTCGGCAGTTTGTTCGGGTCGATCACAATCTTGCCATCGGATTGGAACTTTAACATCACGGGTGGTCCACCCATGGTGCTGTCCAGCTTACCACTCACAGCCAGAATCGAATCCCGTACTGCCTCCGCCTCCAGCCGCCTCAGATTCATCCTCCATAACAAGCGGTTTTCCGGATCCACCAAGTACGGATCCTTATCACCGACAGCAATTTCGTGGTTGCCTGTTTCCTCGGCCGTTAATGACACCTGGCGGTAGACATTCGATCGCATGATCAGACGAATGATCGGTTTGACTTGCCAGCCACCCTCCACAAACTTTTGGGTCAGCCATTCCAACAGCTCGGGGTGCGTGGGCGGCTCGCCTTCGACGCCAAAGTTTCCCGGTGTGCGCACCAGTCCCGCTCCCATCAGGTGTTGCCAGATACGATTGACCATTACCCTTGCCACCAGCGCACCGGCCGGAGAATCGGGATCGGTCAGCCAGCGGGCCAGTGCGGTGCGTCGTCCGCTGCTATTGGTGCCCACGGGCTCGATCCGGGCCAGAGCGTCTGCGTCCGATTCGGCAAGCACCCGCAGGAAACCAGGGTCGACCTCCCTACCCGGCATCGAGTATTCCCCTCTTTTCAGCAGGAAAGTGGGTGGTGGCGGCCCCACATCGAACAAGGCCTGAATCCTGCCCCATGCCGGCCGTTGCCCGTCATGTTGCTTGCTCTGCTGCTCCAGCGACTCGATCGCAGACTGATCGGCGTCGCTCAGTGCGGAAGTGATTTCGTCATCGACGACCGTTAGCGCATCGCCAAATTGCTTTGCCAGAGTTTGCTGCACCTCGCTACGCTGGTCCTCGGCTGTCTCGATCGCCGTCTTCACATCGTCACGAATCGATTCAGGTAAGCCCGCTAGTTTTTCGTCAGCCAATCGCTGACGGGTCGCCTCATGAAACTGGTCGATCTTGGATTTCAATTTGGCGATGTGCTGGTCGATTTGGGTATTTTGCCGATCGATCTCTGTCCGTTCCGTATGGGAAACATTGATCAGAGAACGATCATCGATATACGGGTGGTAGGGATGAACCGGTTTCCAGAGGTCGGGGTTGTAGGCTGGTGTAAAGATGGACATCAAGCGATAGTAATCTTCCTGCGGTATCGGATCGATTTTGTGGCTATGGCAGCGGGCACATTGCAGGGTGAGTCCGAGCAGGCTGCTACCCACGATTTCGACGGTGTCGTGAAGCACATCGAAGTAGCTAAGAGGTATATTGTTTTCCGGTTCGTGGGTTTGGTCGCGAGCGGTGCGCAGATACCCGGTGGCGATCAGGTGCTCGCGGATCTCGTTCGTGTAGCGATCCGCTCCGCGCCAGTCGACCGTTTCGTCGCCGGCGATCTGTTCGGTGATAAACTGGTTGTACGGTTTGTCGTCGTTGAAGGCGTCAATGACGTAGTCGCGATAGCGCCACTTGCCGTTGGTGGTGATGATCAAACCAGGAACGTGATCGAAACCGACGGTATCAGCGTATCCTACCACATCCAGCCAGTGTCGCGCCCATCGCTCGCCGAACCGCGACGATTCCAATAGGCGGTCGATCAATCGTTCAAACGCACCTGGTGCTTTGTCCGTCAGAAACTCATCCACCTCTTCCGGCAAGGGTGGGAGTCCCACCAGATCGAGGGAAGCCCGCCGGATGAGTGTCACGCGTTCCGCTTCGGGGGAATAGGTTAACCCTACTTTTTGCAGCCGCGCTAGCAGGAATGTGTCGATTGGCGTACGAATTCTTTCGGTCGACGGAAGGCCCGGCGGCTCGACCGGGCTTAACTTACAAAAAGCCCAGTGTCGGCGGTGACTGTCAGTGATCAGCTGCGGGCGAGGAATCGTGGCCACCTGCTCGTCTGCGGGCATACCGAGTCGAATCCAGCGAGCGAGGACGGAGATTTCTTCTAGCGAGGGTCGCTGTTCGCCTGCGGGCGGCATCTTGCCACGTTGGACCAACTGCATGAGGTAGCTGCGGTTGGGACGACCGCGGACCACGACCGCACCGTGATCGCCACTGCGTAGCATGTCGCCGACAGATCTCAGGTCAAGTTCTCCTTCCTGGAGATCCGCACCATGACAGTCATGACAGTATCTCGCCAGGATCGGCAGCACATCGCGCTCAAAGTGTGGTGTTGGTGGAGTGACAGCATCGGAGATGTTCAACTGGAGTTTTAGTCGAGTAAAGTCACCTTCTTGTGGGTGCTCGGTGCCGTCAGCCCGCGCGTCCACGATGAAGTAAACGAAATCGCCTGGCTGAACGAACTGGCCCGTGATATGAAACGTGGCGTTCTCTGATTCGGCTCCGCAGCGGCTCGTACCGGCAGCCAGTTCAACCGGCGTAAACCCCTTATCGGGGTCCGGGGCCGGCCCCCGTTGGATGTACCACTGGATCCCCTGGTTTTCGGTCGAGCTATTCTGGGCGTGCTGGAAGGAGCCCTTGATTTCGAGCGTACCTGACACGGGACTGCGCCAACCGAGCACGCAGGCATCGTCATGACCGGGTGCAAAAAAGATGTCGCCCACTTCGAAGCGAACGTCCAGATCGTGCTGCAGTGTGAATCGGCCGATCACGGGCTGCCGATAGTCGCCGGCCGGGTGTTTAACCCAGGCAGTGACAGGTCGATCGAAAAGTCGATCACCATGGTGTTCCAGGGGCACGTATTTGCCGTCGCGCAACCACTGGCGATTGGGCAACTCGGATGTAGTCCCCGTAGTACGGAGGAATTGCCAGGTCGGTTCCCCATACCGGTCTGTGTTCGGGTTCTCGCAGCGCGTACCAGTGCGGTAGTCCTCGGCAAGATTCCAGCCCATGGTTTCCGCTAGGACGGATGCGGGTAAAAGCACGGTCGCACAAACGAAAAAAAAACGCGCTGCCATGAAACCTACCATTTCAAGGGCCTCGATCAAAAATCACTGGGATTTCCCATTGGAACGCAGCACACAGGAACGGTACTTATTGTAACCTCATAGACGTCCTGGTCATATCTAGCTCATCGGTGTCTTCTTCATTGTAACTCCCCGCAGCATCATTTTCGGAGTACCTTTCGTTGCTGTTACATTGCTGAAGCTCGATTTCCCATGAGTTGTGCGCACGAAAAAACCCGTCGGAACTGGCTAGCCTCCAACGGGTTTTCGTGTTTTTGATATTGACAGCGTCTTCGCACTTGTGGTGCTTTGACATGACTTCTTTTACCGCATGAGAACTGTGTCCACGTTTAGTGGTTGGGTGTCGCCACCCAATCACTGGTTATCCTTAGAAAGGAG
>CAYMUR010000011.1:76171-91926 GCA_964393615.1 uncultured Pirellulaceae bacterium | reverse complement strand
CCCCTGTCTTCGGACTGAGAATCCGATGTCCTGGGCCACTAGACGAAGGGGGCGTTTGTGCCTCGAAAACAGTTTTCGCTGTACGGTTAATTCACCGTTTTTCGCTGTACGGTTGATTCACCGTTGGGGCCTTTGAATTGTGTTACTATCTGAGGAGATTGTCAACCACTCTGGTCCGATTCTGCCGGTCCCGTAAGGGCCGCAATATTTGGCAACACGCACCACTGGTTCGCGACTCAACCAACAAGCTCGTTCGCGGAACCTTTCGTGGTTAAAATAGTCTTCCCCGTCCGACAACCTGCGACCATCATCGACGGTGCCACAGATCATTTTCAACGAATGAAAACAGCCTCAATCAACCACCCGCTACCCCTAACGCCCCTGGACTGTGGAAACCGGCGTGACGAGAAACGCCAGCCCGGCAATCATGCACCCCAGCGAAACAACCCATTTTAATGCCGCAAAAGACGTTTCTTCGATCGCTATTCCAGCTAACCAGGGGCCAAAACCAAGTCCCAAACCAGACACCGCCATCACTGCCGTACTCGCCAGCCCGATACGTTGTGGCATCCTTTCGCTCGCCCAGGTGGTTCCCAATTGAAACGTTCCACTTACCCCAACACCTGCCAAAAAGATTGCCGGCAACGCCAACCAGTACGTTCCACCACTGTGGTCGATCCATAGCGCCCCCGCCGGCAACAGGGATAACGCGATCAGCAAACATCGCGCTGAACATTTTTCACTCAGAAATATGAGTCCCACTCGCCCCAACAAAATACCAATCCAGTAGACGGTCGGTGATAAGGTTGCCTGTCCATGATTTGCGTTATACGTGTGACTCGTGTAAAGGTAACTCCAGGTATTTAACACATTTTGTACACCCGCTAATGCGAACACGCCCAGACAGATGCCAGCAATTGGTTTTAGCGTTGACAAACCACGTGTCCACCCAGCCCCTTTGTCATCCGCATCCGCAAAAGTATCGTCTTCACTGGTTCCCTTACCTGTCGATTCCCTGCCAACTTCAAACTTCCAAACCAAAATGAACATCCCCAACGTCAGGGCGGATAACAAGCGATAATAACTCTGCCAAGTGTCCCAAGCCATTACGACTCCGGCAACTATCGGCGCCAGCACCGCAGCAAAACCATAGAACGAATGCATCAGACCAAGATAATAGGAACGCCGTTCTCCCGTAGATGCCATCAATGTATTGATGGAGGTCGCCGTCCACGCAATCCCAGAACCGAGTAGCAACAGAGCCAGCGGGAGTAGAGAAAATTGTCCCACCTGTGCCGTCGCCAGTAACGCCAGCATTAGCATGACAAGACCTACCCGTAACCCCCAAAACGCCCCCACCTGGTCAATCACACACCCCAATAGCAACAACGAAAGAAAACTGCCCATCTCGACCATGAATACAAATCGACCAGCTTCTCCCGCTGACAAATCAAATGTTTCAATCACGCCAGGCAGGACAACGGCAAAGGTCCTTGTCCAAGCCACCAGGAACATGGGCGCCAGGTGCAAAGCGAGTAGCGGACGACTTAATTTGGAAGAAGACAGCGCAATCACCAACCTGAAAAACTAACAAACGGTATCTGGAGTTTTCGTCACCGAGTCGTTTATCATCATTCATCAGGCGTTTTATCGCTACCCCACCGCATGGACTGCCACATGTTGCACAGCGTGACATTTTTGCGTGACATTTTTCAGGTCAACCGCACAGCGGCCAGCCCACATCCCGAAGGTCCCTCCACTTCGGAACGCTTCCCTGTTCCTCTGCTCCAATCACTCCACAATCGTGTTTTCGATTTTTTTTAAGAAACTTTGTCCGCCTGCCACTGCTCAGCAAACACCAGAAACTCTTTGGCTGGAAGCGACAATTCTCGACGAACGTCACTGATTACATAAAGCTTTCGTCGTGCGCGTAAGCCGCGGACCTTAACCGGCACCAATCCGTGCTCATGACGACCAATTCGCTTGGAAAAAAATGCCACTCCCACTCCGCGCTCCACCGCAACACGAATCGACTCATTGCTGTTGACCTCCAGCGCAATGTTGAATTCGTTCAACGATAGCCCCTGTTCCTGTAACGCGAGTTCGAGGCAGTGACGGCTGCCCGACCCTGGTTCGCGAAGAATCAACGTTTCGCCCTGCAATTGATTCAGCGTCATGCTTCCCTTCTCAGCCAAAGCATGGTCGGTCGCAACAAACAACACCAACTCGTCTTCTGAAATTGCTTTGGACGACAAATTGGTCGAATGTGGTAACTCGCCAACAAATCCCAGGTCTGCCTCGCCCGCCTCCACCGTGTCCGCAGCCAGCCGACTGTCCGTCACGGTTAATGACTCCCGTACGTCGGGCCACCGAGTCCGAAAATCTGCTAACATCTCTGGCAAAAACCATTCCGCCGGAACCGTACTGGCCGCAATACGAAATTTCCCTGAGAGTGGAGACTCTACCTCCTTTAACGCCGCTGTCGCCTTCGCCACCAGATCGAGGATCTGCTGCGCAAATTGATAGAGCTGTTGCCCCTGTCGCGTCAGCCGCACCCCTCGACCTTGACGCTGAAAGAGCCTCACAGGAAATTCCTTTTCAAGTAGTGAAACCTGTTGACTCACCGCAGCCTGTGTGAGCCCTAACTCTTCCGCAGCGCGGGTAAAGTTCCCCCGCTCTGCCGCGATGCAAAACGTTTTCAAAAGGCGGATTTCCATAAGATTTACTTATACCATTTCCTGCCTATTTTTCAATTATATCGCTAGTTTATTTTATCGCGATGAACTAGCCAAGGCATACCGTGGTCGATACAATGATCACCGTTGCTTATGTCCAGCTGAATTCAAAGCGATTGGTGCCTCCCCTGTGTCAGGGTCAGCATGGAACGTCGCTGACCTTAATTTGGCACCCCTAGAAAGTCGCTTCGATGCCGCATCTTACCGCCACGAGACTCGTGGTATTCTCGTTGATGGGCTTGATATTCCCCCCCCACCAGGATGCCTCCGCGCAGCAAAACATCCATCGCAATGCTCCGCGTTCGCGGAATTTTCGCCTTGATTATGGTGCCACACTGAATCAATTACCGGTCGGAGCACGGGTGCGAGTGTGGTTGCCCCTCCCACCATCCAACGACCATCAGACGATTCAGGCGATGGAGCCAGAATTACCCGTACCTGGTAAGGTGTTTACCGAACCCATCTATGGGAACCAAATCCTTTATTTTGAGACACAAGCGCCCCCCTCCGGTAGACTGCTATTCAATACGGCCTACCTTGTCCAGCGGCACGAAGTCTGTGGAATGCATTCGAAAGAGAACAAGATTCAACTTACCGATTACCAGCGAAACCTGTTTCTTTCCGCAAATTCAAAAGTACCACTAAACGGAAGACCACTCGACCTACTGGCTGACATTCCGTTTTCTAGCGATCCACTGGTTCTGGCCCGCACCCTTTATGAACGCGTCGACGAACATGTTCGTTACGATAAGTCTCAACCTGGTTACGGAAACGGCGATGTCTTATGGGTCTGTGACAGTCGTTTCGGAAACTGCACTGATTTTCATAGCCTCTTCATCTCCTGGGCTCGATCAAAAGGGCTACCGGCCCGTTTTGAAATAGGATTCGCTATCGCGTCGGAACGTGGAGCAGGCTCCGTCGATGGCTACCACTGCTGGGCCCTGTTCTACCATAACGAAAAAGGCTGGATTCCCGTGGACATTTCGGAGGCAGACAAACACCCACAAAAAAAGGAATATTTTTTCGGTAACCTTACCGAGGACCGCGTCACGTTTACGGTGGGGCGCGACATCCAATTGGTTCCCCAGCCAAAGGGTGGCCCCTTGAATTATTTTGTTTATCCGTATGTCGAAGTAGATGGCAAACCATGGCCAAGCGAAAAAATGAGCCCCGCCTTTTCCTACGTTGACGTCCAAAGAAAACCTATCCCCTAAAACCTGGAAATAACCCGGCCGGCTTGCGTTTTCGAACAGATCACGCGGCGCGCCATTTTGGAATCAAGAAAGCGTCCATGCCACAGCGTAAAAGCGATCGTCGCGAGTTTGTCAAGGAATCGACTGGCCTGGCCATCCTGCCTTTGGTGGCCACAGAAACCAGTACTGCCGAAGTGGTCGCGAAAGACAAGTTTCAGCCAGAAGCGTCCTGGCGTGAGCGGATTCAGGCACCGGACGACGGCAAAAAGTTAGGTTGGTTTGTCGATACGCGTCGCTGTTTCGGCTGCCATGCATGCGAAGTGAGTTGCAAATCCGAAAATGACGTGCCCCTGGGAAATTTTATTCGGCAAACATTTTACAAGGATGTGGGGGAATACCCCAAAGTAGCAAGGATGTTTTTGCCCATGTCTTGCCAGCATTGTGAAGACGCTCCCTGTATTAAAGCCTGTCCTTGCGGTGCGCTTCACAAACAATCAGGCGGTACGGTGGCGGTAGACTACAACATTTGCTGCGGACATGGCACCTGCGTCGAAGTCTGCCCTTACGGGGCAATTTACATGGATCCCGTGGCAAAGCAAGCCGTTAAATGTCACAACTGCTACCACCGTACCGAACATGAAATGGAGCCAGCCTGTGTCCCCACCTGTCCCTCCAAAGCATTGCACTTTGGTGATTTGAATGATCCAGATTCCAACATCAACCAGGCAATGGCCGAAGCAAAGGCTGCCACCGGTGAATTGACGCAGCTCCGCGTCGAAAAGCAGACGAAACCACGCATGTGGTTCACGGGGCCCGCCCCCGTTGAAGTCGAAGAGGATCTTCCCGCCGAAGGCGAATCGTATAACCCTTCTGCCTACAACATCTATCACTGGAAAAAGAAACCACCGCAGGATCAAGGTTGACGCCCTAAATTTAGTGTTCTGCAAAAAAACGAGAAAAGACCGCTAAGGAAATCGAAATGCATGCTGACCGTGATTCTCGGCGAAAGTTCCTCCAACTGGGGTTAGCAGCCACCGGGACTGGCGCTGTCGCTTCTCTGGGGATGACTGGATGTCAGCCACAACACAAGTCTTCTGCAAATTCTAGCCAGCCAGAAAACCGTGCCACCCAGGAACCGCTTTCCCCAGGAATTGATCTGGAAAGGTGGAACCGCATCAAAGACGAACCGTACGAGCTAGGGCATTTTGGAACGTTGCCCGGTGTCTGCCAGTTACCTGGCCCACAGTCCAAAAAGAACTGGCCGGACCGTGATAAATACAAGGGTGTGAAAAAAGTACCCGGGATGTGCCAGCTCTGCAGCAGTGTTTGCGGGATCATGGGCTACGTCAAAAACGGCCGAGTGATCAAAATCGAAGGGAATCCAAACGACCCGAATAGCCGCGGTCACCTTTGTGCACGAGGGCATGCCGGACTGAACCACTTGTACCATCCTGAACGGCTGCTCTACCCTCTGAAACGAGTCGGAAAACGTGGTGAAGGAAAATGGAAACGCATTAGTTGGGACAAAGCACTCGATGAGATTGCAGCCAAACTACAAGCCGTGAGGAGAAGTGGCCGGCCCGAAGAGTTCGCCTTTCATCAAGGTCGGCAGCGCAGCAAGGACGCTTTGAAGCGATTTCTCAATGCCTACGGGACCAAAACACAGCTCAGCCACCGCGCACTCTGTTCTGGAAACCGACGGGCAGCAAATTTGACTTATCTTTGGGAAAGTGATTGGGATCTTAATGACGTTGAAAATTCGAAATATATTCTTAATTTTGGAAGCAACGCGTTCGAGGCCCACCAGGGACACATTCCTTTTGCCAGTCGGATTCAAAACGGCCGTTTTGAAAACGGCGCCAAGCTGGTGACGTTCGACGTGCGGCTTTCCAACACGGCCGGTGCGAGTGACGAATGGTTTGCACCGTTCCCTGGAACAGACGGCGCGATTGCTTTGGCCATGTGCCAGACGATTATTAGCGAAAATCTTCACGACGTTGATTTTATCAACACCTGGACGAACGTCACGGTCGACGAATTGCGAGAACACCTCGGACCTTACACTCCCCAGTGGGCCGAAAACATCAGTGGCATGCCAGCTAGCGACATTCGTCGGATCGCTATCGAATTCGCCAAGGCTGCACCTGCCTGTACCACCATGTGCAACCGTGGTAGCTCCGCACACCTAAACGGATTCTATAATGACCGAGCTATCCAACTTTTAAACGCCATCGTGGGCAGCGTTGGTAAAAAAGGGGGCTGGTGCTGGTCACCCTGGGGCGGATTGGATCCCCAGGTGAAAACGCCTCCCCTGCCTCCCGGAGCAAAAACATGGAGCGTACTGGAAGATCCCCCTGAATACCCACTGGCCAATGTATGGCGGCGCATGCGCGTGGGTGAACTCATTTACCTTTATTTACTGCAAGGCCGCGCCAAACTTCAGGCCTATATGACCTACAATCTCGACGCACCACTCACCTGGCCGGAAGAAAGCTTAACGCAACAGGTTCTCAGCGACGAAGACCTGATCGGATTCCATGTTTGCATTAATTGCTTTTACAACGAAACGGCCCACTACGCCGACATCGTACTACCCTGGGCCACCTACATGGAACGCTGGGACCTGGATGCCCGCGCCTCCTACAACCTTCGGCCCTACGTCGGATTACGGACACCCATGATCGAGCCGCTCGGCGAGTCCAAGGATGTGCGCGACTTTTTTCCCGAACTTGCCAAACGCATTGGCGACGGCATGGAACAGTGGTACCAGGAATCTGTCGAAGAATACATGAAGCACTGGGCATCCAACGTGCCTGAAAATCCAAAAACAGGCAAACAAGGCCTCGACCGGTTATTGGAAGAAGGTGCCTGGGAAGAAGAGCGAGACCCCTTCTATGAACCTTACAACCTTGCCATTTCCGATGAAGACATGCTCGGTGCAACGGTCGAAGAAGACTCAGGGATCATCCTGAAAGACGGCATCGGCATTGGAATCCTGCAGGATGGTAAACCCGTCCGTGGATTTGCCACGCCCAGCCGGAAATTTGAAGTTCGCAGTCTATTTATTCAGAAAATTGGAAAGAACGAAGATTGTTCGGAGCTCATCGCCCGGAGTGGCGTCACCAAGACAAAAAACAGGCCCGCCAATCACATGGGACATGACGTGGAGGTCGATCCCATGCCGTCCTGGTTTCAGCCGCAGGAACACCAACAACTGGCGGATGACGAATTGATCATGACTAGTTTCAAATGGAATGTGCATAATCACGGTCGCACCATGAATTTGAAATGGCTGGCGGAGATCGTTCATTCCAACCCCGCCTGGTTAAATCCACAAACTGCTGATCAATTCGGGCTGAAAGATGGTGATTGGATTGAATTGACTTCCTTTTATTCTCGCGAACTGGAAAAACAGTCACCGCATCTCCAGCGGTTGGACCTCGCTGCAGAAAAAGGGCGTCGCGTTATTGCCAGCATGCGGGTACCAATCGTCACCATGGAAGGAATTCACCCCCGTGCCATCGCCATGAGCAATAGCTGTGGACATTGGCAATACACCAGCGTCGCCCAAGCGGTGAAGAAACCGCCCCAAACTGGGCATCTCGTCGGTACCGATGGTACGACCTACCGTGACGCCGATTGGGAACGCAACATGTGGTGGGAAGACACCTCCGCTGGAGACAACAAACAATGGAAACCTAATACGGGAAATGGCTGGAATCAAAATCGCCTCATACCCATAGCCCCCGATCCGGTCAGTGGCCAACAGGCTTATCACGACACCGTGGTGCGGGTCAAAAAAGTAGGATGACAACCAACCAATTCACACCACCTTGCACACCGTCGGAAGCAATAGCTTCCCGAAGTGGCCTGTATCATTTGCTGTCCCGACTTTGGATTCGTGAGGTCGACGAAACACTTTTAGGCCATCTACTAACTCCTCCGCTCTGCGAGTCTTTTACGAAAGCAGGGGGTATTTTACCGACCAGCCAGAACGTCAGTGAATCGGTCGAGCAGCTGGCCATTGAGTATTGTCGCCTGTTTGTCGGACCAACGGGCCATCTGCCGCCTTGCCAGTCTGTTTGGCAAGAAGGACAATTCCAGGGCAGCATGATCGGATCCATGGAGGATTTCTGCGCAGCGATAGCTTACGACACCAGCCTGCTAGGTGGCAGAATCATGAAGGATCATCTCGGAATCCAGTTGGATGTGATGGGGCACATCCTTGACCTGCTTTCCCAATCTACGCATCAGGACGAATCACAACCTGATTTGCTCGAATTTGCCGAGACGTATTACCAAACACATTTGACGTGGGCAACGAAGTTGTTTGCTGCCGTTTCCCAAAAGACGACGACTGATTTTTATCGTTCTGTGGTTTTATTAACCCAGCAATTCCTGGCAAGTGAGACCTCTCCGAATTGACTCAATCAGAATAATGCAGGAGCCGTTCTTTGGCACCGAACCGGGACAGCCCTACAATCCGCGCCGCGATCCACCCTGAAGCAGGAAGCCCTCTTCGGATCAAGCCATCGAATCCACAAGACTATTTGAGCGACGTAACTGGCCCACAGTGACACCAAAGAAAGGGACACCAAAGAAAGGGACACCAAAGAAAGGGACACCAAAGAAATCGTGCCAGGCACCGATCGTTGGTCACCACGTCAGGAACACCACGTCAGGAACACCACGTCAGGAACACCACGTCAGGAACACCATTGCTACCTGCCAGGGGACCGTCACGACGGAACTCACTCACTCGAACCATTTTTACCAGCTCGCATACTCCAATCACGTCGCTGCCGTGAGCTCGGTATCCCCATTTTTTGACGGTATTTCGTCACCGTCCGTCGCGCAACTTGTTGTCCATGACGATGAAGTTCTTTGACTAACTCGTCATCACTATAAGGCTTACTTTTATCCTCGTTATCCACGAGTTCCTGCAATTTAATCCGGATCGCGTCCCAAGTAATCTCTTCTCCCGCCGTGCTAACGGTACCTCCGACAAAGAATCGTTTCAGTGGATAAATTCCGCGTGGTGTCTGGACCCACTTATCATCCACGGCACGACTGACCGTCGTCACGTGCACACCTACCTTTTCCGCAATCTGTTGCATCTTCAGGGGCTCAATGGCCTCTGGTCCTTCGTCGAGGAACCGTATCTGATGATCGACAATCGCCTGAGACACACGGGTTAGCGTATTTCTACGCTGGTTTATCGAATCAATAAGCCACTGTGCAGAGTTGACTTTGCGTTTTATAAATTCTTTTTCCTCGGACGAAAGGTCTCCACTCATCCAACGCCGACGATAAACCTCACTAATCCGAAGACTTGGTGTACGGCCATCCTCGAGTCGCACCAAATATCTACCAGTTTCATCCTTGTCAACGATCACATCCGGAGTAATGGCAGGTACAAACACTTCACGAAACACCGCCCCGGGATGTGGATTGAGACGCCGCAATTCGGCCCACGCCTCCTTGATGGTTTCGATCGAGAAACCGGTCTTTCGCTCAATCATCGGAAGTCGATTTTCAGCCAGATCACTAAGGTGTCCCGAAATGAGCGCCTTCATCTCCTCATAAAAAGGCAGCGTCGGCACCAACTGTAATAGCAGACACTCTCGAAGATCTCGGGCACCGACACCAGGTGGGTCCATTTGTTGAATGACTGCCAAGCCCTCGTGAGCCAGCGAAATTTGTTCCTCCGTCGCATCGTGCGGCAACAGCTCCGACAGACGACCCGTTAGCCAGCCACGGCTGTCAAGATTATAAATGATAATTTCTGCCATCACGCGTACTCGTTGTGGCAGCTCAAACTCCCGCAGTTGCCGTTCTAAATAATCCTGCAACGTATCTGGTCGCGTGGTAACATTCGCCATCACATCAAGCTTGCGATCGCCTTCTTCTTCGATACGATTGGCTGAGCGGCGCGGGGTCTCATCAAAATGATCGGGAACGTCTTGTTGCAATTGCATAAGACGCTCAAAGTCTTCCTCGTTGTTTGTATTTTCTTCGACGACCAGTTCCTTTTCTTCCGCCGCCGAAGACTCCGGATTCTCAACGGATTCCGGTTCATCGGGCAAATCAGGATCCTGCTCGCGCTGTTCCAGTAAAGGATTCTCGTTTAATTCCTGTTCGATGCGTTCTTGTAACTCAATGATCGGGAGTTGTAAGATTTCCATCGATTGGATCATGCGAGGTGCCAGGACCTGCTTCTGAACCAATCGCTGTTCTTGTCCAATCGAGAGACGCATTAGAAGTCAACCTTCTGATGAAAAAAACAATATTTCGTCACTCCGTCGACACCCAACTCACTAAATCTAATTTACCTTAAAAATACAAAGTTTCCGAATTTGTTGAAATCTTTTTTGCAGCAATCACGGCACCTTTTGCGTCCACATCCTTAGCCGTCGCAATTTTTCGATGGATGTCTACACCCTAAACTTCCGTTTGTAGTCGTTGTATCAAATACGTGTACTTTCAGCGGCTTACCGCATGCTCCATGTTTCCACACCCGCAACGCCATCGTGCACCCCCCCGCGCCAGCACCCCACGGCGTCGCACATTCCCAGTGCTCCGACCAACAGCAACGTCACTTTCAGCCATCTATCCATTGGAGATGACAAACTATTTCCCGTCACCCGTTAAATCCCCCAGTGCCTCCGTTAACCCAGGTATATTGAGACCTCCTGCCATATCCTTCATGGCATCGCTGTGCAACTGTTTTGCCTTGGCAAGCGCCTGATTGACCGCAGCCGGAATCAAATCTTCGATCATTTCGCGGTCTCCCGTTTCCACCAGAGTCGGCTCAATGGAGACACGCAACAATTCACCCACTCCATTGACTTCTACCTCAACCATGCCTCCCCCCGCATTACCTACCACACGCTGCGTTTTTAAACGCTGAGACAGGTCCTGCATCATCGTTCCCATTTGCTGTGCCTGTTTCATGGCAGATGCCAGATCACCTATTCCTTTGAACAACTGTCGATCCTCCACCAGCTTATTTGGGTTTCGTTCTCTCGATATCATTTTTGCCGACCGTATGGCAAATTACATCTTTTCCGATCATCTTGGATATCCTGCCAACAAACGTACCGCACACAAAACACCGTTTACAGAATTTCATTTCGTCGTACTTGGAAATATTTTGCTTCACGGCGCCTGACATACATTCTGCCAACACGCTGCGCCGTGATGAAATTAAATGGGAACATTATCGGTAACTACAACACCGTTTATCTTTCAGATTCTTAGCCGCCGTACTACAACGCTTGGTTTCGCCAAGACCTGGCAGCTGCTGGAAACGTTAAGTCCACGATGATCTCGTGAAATGTCGGTCAGGTGTTAACCGTCACGCGGATGATCAATCCGCACTAATTCTGCATCGAAAATTTCGATCGCGTGACGGACGGTCGGGTGAGAGGCAAGCTCCCGCATCTGTTGGCGACGGCTGACAACTGGAGGCGCTGCCACTTGAGGTGTCTTTTCGTCATCCAACAGGTTAAACCGAAGTCGAAGCGACTGGCCGGTGACCTGGAGGAGCACCTGCTCCAATTCGGCCAGTCGGTCCGCTGACTCACAGAAAGTTTTACAAGAATTGTACCGCCTGGGAAACCCAACCGCTAACTGATTTGGCGCAGAAATTGCAACGGTTTCCGCCTTTAATGCCTGATCGACTACCAACCCATCCAGCTGCGACACGGCAGATTTCCAGACAGTTAACGCATTGCTATCATTCAACTTAAGGCTCGCTGACGGAGTCGCCATCAGACCCTCAGAGGGCGCGGTCGCACCCTTCACCACAGGCACACTCTCCGCTTCTTCCCTCACCAGCACGGCGACAGCAGACTCGCTGGAAATACTCTGAATTTCAGCCTTTGACAACAAATTTCGTTTGACAGGTGTCAAACTGGGCGGTTTCACCCGCTCCGCGATTCCGCCGACCGATGTTTTACCGGTTTTTTTTTTGCTGGCCAACTCACCCTGGGAAACCCCAGCGGAATTCCCTTGCTGCAGGTCATGAATGACCTGACCAAGACTGACAAGATCTGCCAATTTCGCGATGCGAACGGTCGCCATTTCCAGCAAAATTCGACCATGCGTGCTCTGCCGCAACCGAACGGCGGTTTGATCCAGTATCTGAATAGCGGCCAGAATCGTTTCCAATCCAAATTGCTCGGCCACCGCTTCCAGATCGCCGCTTTCCGCCGCACTGCAATGCAACAACAGATCCTGATCACAGCCGACCGCCAGCGACATCATATCCCGAAAATAACCAAGCAATTGGTCCAGTAGAGGCCCCGGATCGACTCCTTCTTGAATGGCCAAATCTAACTCGCGGATTGCAGCACCTGCATCTTTCTTCAACATACAAGTGACTAAATTGAATAGCCGTGTCGCCCCGGCTGTCCCCAGCATCTGGTGCACGTCGTTCACATTAATTCTGTCACTTCCAAAAGCAAGCAACTGCTCCAGCAACGACTGACTGTCGCGCATGGAACCTGCGGCGCGCCTGGCCAACAACTGCAATGCAGCTGGTTCGATTTCCACGCCTTCCGCTTCGACGATCTGTTGTAAACGTTGTACGATGGCATCCGGTCGGATTCCCGCAAAATCAAATCGCTGGCAGCGCGACAGGACGGTGGTCGGAATCCTTTCGGGATCGGTGGTACAAAAAATAAACTTAACGTGCTCGGGCGGCTCTTCCAACGTTTTAAGCAAGGCATTAAAAGCTGGTGACGTTAACATGTGCACTTCGTCAATGATATAAATCTTGAAATGTGCACGACTGGGACGCACATTGACATTACTGCGTAATTGGCGAATCTCATCGATTCCACGATTGCTGGCACCGTCAATTTCGTGCACATCAACATCGTCGCCAACTGCTACACCAAGACAAATGTCACAAACATTACAAGGTGTAGGCGTGGGCCCCTGTTTACACACCAAGGCTTTTGCCAGAATTCGCGCCGCGGATGTCTTACCCACGCCGCGTGATCCCGTAAACAGGTAGGCATGCCCCACACGGTTGGTGTTAATGGCGTTCTGCAATGCCTGTGAGACCTGGTCCTGCCCCACCAATTCCTCAAAATGCTGAGGACGATACCGTCTCGCAACGACGACGTATTCACCGGTCGAAGGAGAATCAGGGGCAGTCAGTTTTTTGTCCACTGTATTATCAACTGTATTCATGCCGAATTCATGCCGAATTTATGCCGAGAGGTAGAGAGGTACCTGGAAACAAAAATTTTGCAAATAGGGTGGATGACACGTCCTGTGTCACCGGTCAATCCTGTGCCAGCACATCAACCGCCACCACCCTTTTCAGTTACCTTGAGACTCTTGTGCTATACCCTATGCGTCTTCTTCTCGCCTTGCCAGACAGTCGGTGGTTTTAACTGACTGTGGATGGATACACGTAAAACTGCCAACTCGACTGGACAGGAGAGGCCCTCGAACAAAGGTACCCCGCTTAGGGCTGCTCCGGTTAAGGCCTGACCCGGTTCACGGCTCCCCCTAACGAGGGCCACTCTCACCCAGTACCACCTCCATCTTACGGTTTGCCTGCGTTAGGTCAAAGGGTGCCCCCATTTTTACAACCCTTTGACCAAGCCCGCTAGCATGTGCCAGAGACATAGTTAGGATACGAAGGTCGGGACATTAACGTCCCACTACTGGTCTTGGCTGTTACCGCCAACCTGTCAGGAAAAAGTAATGAAGAATCACCAAATTCGCATCGGTCTTCTGGGGGCCGGTCGTATTGGAAAAATTCACGCCACCTCGCTCGTTACCCAGACACCTGCTGCCAAGCTGGTTGCCGTTGCCGACATCCATGCACCAGCCGCTGAGACGTTAGGCAAAGCATTTGGGCTGATTGCCAGTGATGATCCACAGACCATCATCGCTGACCCCAGTATCGACGCGGTCCTCATCTGCTCATCGACTGATACGCATGCAACATTGACAATCGCTGCCGCCCAGGCGGGCAAACATGTCTTTTGCGAAAAACCCCTGGATTTCAGCCTGGAGCGAATCGATACGGTTCTCGCCGCAGTCCAACAAGCTGGCGTCAAGCTGATGGTCGGATTTCATCGAAGATTCGATGCCAATTTTTCGAAAGTAAAGCAAATGCTTGAGGACGGTCACATCGGTGAACCTCATATTCTCCGCATCACCAGTCGCGACCCTAGCCCACCCCCCCTTTCCTACATTCAAGTCTCGGGTGGTATTTTTTTAGACATGACTATCCATGACTTTGACATGGCGCAATTCTTATTCGGTGAAGTGGCCGAAGTCTATGTGGCTGGGGGCGTGCTGGTGGATCCGGCCCTCCAAGAGGCTGGCGACATCGACACCGCACTGACCAGCCTCAAATTTTCTTGTGGTGCTTTTGGTGTTATCGACAACAGCCGGCAAGCTGTGTATGGATACGACCAGCGTATCGAAGCCTTTGGCTCGGCAGGAATGGTTGACATCGAGAACAACCGACCCAATAGCCACACCTACTCTTCTGCCGCTGGTATCCTGCGCGAAAAGCCACATTATTTTTTTCTGGAACGGTACAAGGCCGCGTATATTAGCGAAATCAATGCCTTCGTGGATTGCATCATCAACGACACGGTATCCCCCGTGACGGGAATAGACGCCCGTGCCTCAGTGGCAATCGCCCTTGCAGCCCGACGCTCCCATCTTGAAAATCGCCCCGTAAAAATCAACGAGATCCAGTAAGGGGTCGCCGCCAACTGCTGGTACCCTTGCCAGGATGCAGTGCAAGCCACATGATAGTCGTCATGGATGGAATGAATCAGAAAGCAGCCGACCTCTGCCAGACGCTCGCAAACGACGCCGAATTGCTGAAAATCCAGGTCACCCACAACGAGGCTGGGACACGCATTATTGATTGTGGAACGCAGGCTCGCGGAGGCTTGGAAGCAGGCCGACGGCTGGCCGAAATTTGCCTCGGGGGTCTTGGGCATGTCCATCTTCACTATGGTTCCGCTGCCGGTTCCTGGCCCAACGTGACGGTTACAAGTGATCATCCCGTCGCCGCTTGCATGGCCTCTCAATACGCAGGCTGGCAATTGAAAAGCGATAACTATTTCGCCATGGGATCCGGACCATTTCGTGCGGCGACGGGTCGTGAAAAATTATTTGAAACTATCGGCATGCGTGAGAAGAACGTCACCCATGCGGTAGGTGTTCTAGAAACAGCAAAGCTGCCTCCTGCCGAACTTTGTGTCGACGTCGCAGCTGCCTGCCAGGTACCTCCCGATCAGCTCACTTTGTTGGTAGCACGCACAGCAAGCCACGCCGGTAACCTACAAATTGTTGCCCGCAGCGTTGAAACCGCATTGCACAAGATGCACGAACTCGGTTTCGACATTCGCCAAATCTCCAATGCCATGGGGACGTGTCCGTTACCGCCACTGGCAGCGGATGACATGACTGGCATCGGCAGGACCAACGATGCCGTCCTATATGCCAGCCAGGTGACCCTCTGGCTGCATGCCTCGGACGAGGCCATTCAATCCCTGGGTCCCACCATTCCAAGCTGCGCTTCCCAAGATTTTGGGGAACCATTTGTCAAAATATTTGAGCGTTACGAGCACGATTTTTACCGCATCGATCCCAACCTGTTCAGTCCAGCACAGATCACTCTGATAAGCCTTGCAAGTGGGAATTGCTTTCGCTTTGGAAAAGTCCGCACGGACATTGCGCAAAAATCATTTTCCAATCCAAAATAACAGGAGAATACGGGCGGCTCGCAGGCAATTCAGGGACGACGGCAATTCAGGGGCGACGGCAATTCAGGGGCGAC